>NZ_JAFCAE010000003.1:435158-686228 GCF_028581595.1 Marinobacter sp. DS40M6
AAACGAGGCGCATATAGTAATGATTTTTCAGCGCCGATCAACCCCTAATTCCCAGGTTTCTCAACATTCTTCGTGGCAAGCACGATCAGCCGTTACTGGAGTCGAGGTACTTCTTGGCCAACTCAGCAGCGCTGGTATTCGGATAGTCGCGGACCACGGTTTCCATACGCCCGCGAGCCTGCTCCTTATCGCCTAGCCGGTCCAGGGTCACACCAAGCTTGTAAACAGCGTCCGGCGCCTTGCGATGATCCCCATAACGGGTTGCAACGATGGTGAACGCCTGCCGCGCCTGTTCGAGCTGTTCCTCAACGAGGTACACTTCGCCCAGCCAATAATAGGCGTTGACCGTCAGGTCCCCTTCCTCATACTCATCAATGAAGTCGTACAACCCATTGATCGCCTGGTCGTAGTTCTTTTCCTGATGGATCAGAGTCTGGATTTTCTGGTATTCCGTTCGCTCCTTGTCGGAAGGCTGCCGGTAGATTCTGGTTTTCACCCCCGAATCTCCTGCTGCCTCAGCCGAATCGGCCGCACCCTCTGAGCTCGCTGAGCTCGTCGCTGGTGCTTCCGAGACCTTTTCAGAGAGTTTCAGAATTCGCTGGTCAAGGTCAATGTAGCGGTCCCGTGACTGCTTGGTAAGCCGATCAATGAGGTTGCGCTGCTCTTCGACCCGCCCCTGCAATCGACGAACCTCGCCCTGCAGTTGCTGAATCATGTAGAACAGTTCCGCATTGGCCTGACTGTTGCCAGCCTTGCGTTCTGCCTCGGACGCATTGTCCTGGAACGCTGGAGAAACGGATTGCGCCAGCGCGCCGCCCGCATGCCCGAAGGCAAGCGGGAGCATCACTGTCGCCATGAGCAGATGTCTCATGGGGTTCGCCTGTTACTGGAAAACGAGTTCAACGCGACGGTTCTGGGCCCACGCGCTCTCACTGGAACCCATCACTGCCGGCTTTTCTTCACCGTAGCTGATGGTTTCCGTCTGGCCGCGGGAAGCACCGTTCACGATCAGGAAACGCTCGATGGCGTTGGCACGACGCTCGCCCAATGCGAGGTTGTATTCTTTGGTGCCGCGCTCATCAGCATGCCCTTCAATACGGACATTCTGCCCCGGATTGGCTTGCAGGAACCGGGCGTGGGCCACCAGCACATCGCGGGCTTCGGTTTTGATTTCGGAGGTATCAAAATCAAAGTAGAAGGTGGTGATTTCGCGCATGGCGGCTTCTTCCGCCCGCGCAGCACGAGCTTCCGCTTCACGACGCTGCTCTTCGCTCATCTCGGATGAAGACACACCGCCGTCATCATCGCCGCCATAAACAGTGCTGCCACCTTCCTGGTCGACAGCAGAGACATCGGAACCGTACGCACCGTCTTCAGTGGTCTCACCGGTGCTGCTGCAACCGGCGATCAGACCAAGAGACATTACCATGGCGAATAATTTGTGGTGAGCTGATACGTTCATAATCACTTCCTTCCTTTTTGAGAGTCTGTTGTACGTTAATGCAAACGAACCTGTTCTGTTCGGAGTTCCGGTTTACTTGACGATCGGTGACCATGCCGGTTCACGCACATCACCCTCCGAGGCCGGCAGACTATAGGCCGCTCCGCCATCCGCGGCAATTACAGTTAGTACACTGTCGCCGCCCTGCTTGGTTGCATAGATCAACATCCGGCCATTGGGCGAAACACTGGGCGACTCATCGGACTCAGTTCGAGTGAGAATCGTTTCTTCCTCCGTCTGCAAGTTAGTCCGTGCTATATGAAACGCCTTGTCTCTCTGATGCACATAGTAGACGTACTTGCCGTCGTTGTCTGGCCGCGGGCGGGCATTGTAGCGGCTACCGAAGGTAATCCTGCGGGGTTCCGCACTCTCACTGGACTTGTGGTAGATCTGCGGCCCCCCGGAACGATCAGACGTAAAGAAGAAACCTTCACCCGTATGATCCCAGGTGGGCTCAGTATCAATAGACCAGTGATTGGTCAGCCGCTTGAGCGAGCGACTCTGAATATCCATCTTGTAGACTTCGGCATTGCCGTCCTTCGACAGGGTCATAAGCAACGACCGACCATCCGGGCCCCATGCGGGCGCTGAATTCAAACCCCGGAAGTCCGCGATCCGCGTGCGGTTGCCCGATGAAAGCTCATGGCTGTAAATCGCGGGCTTGCCAGTTTCAAACGACACATAGGCAAGCCTCTTACCGTCGGGCGACCAGGCTGGTGACAAAATGGGTTCATCGCTTTCCAGCCTGACCTTGGCCCTTTTGCCATCCACGTCACTGACCTGCAGCCGATACAGGGCTTTGCCACCGGATCGCTGAAGCGTGACGTAGGCCAGCTTGGTAGAAAATGCGCCCGGCACCCCGGTGATAGCCTCATAGACCTTGTCACTGATGTGGTGGGCAAGGCTCCGTGTGCTGTTCACCGATGAGGACGCCGTTGCCCCAAGGATCCGCTCCTCGCGGTTCACATCGTACAACTCATACCGGGCTTCAATCTTGTCGCCGGTACGTGTCAACTGACCGACCAGAACGTAACGCTGCCCCAGAAGTCGCCAGTCGCGAAAATAGACCTCATCACCCTTTGACGGCAGGCTGAGCATTTTCTCTGGTGGCAGTGGCTTGAATTCACCGCTCATGGTGAGGTCGTCGCGGATGATACTGCTGATCTTATCGCCGGACGGCATGGTGCCGGATTCAGCGAATGGGACCACGGCGACCGGGATGGCCGAATCCGCACCCTCCGTGATTCGGATCAACAGCTCTGCGTGGGCCGCCGGACTGCTCCCTATCATCACCGCCAGCATCAGCAACCATGTCATTACCATGCCGGTTGGGGTTGTGCCTTTAGTACTCCGGTTCGTCATTTGATTTCCCATTGTCCTTATCTCAACCGCCGAGGATTGAACTCAATCGTAAACTGGCGAAAATACTTTTCAAACGTGTCCCGATCATCGGGAATCGGATAACGATTCAACGACTTAACCGCGCCCAGCGCCGAATTGTCGAATGCCGTGTTACCACTGGTGGAGACAAGCTTTACCGAGGCAAGTTCACCAGTCGGTAGCAAAGTGATCTGAAGCCGCGCAGTCATCTCCTCGGTTGCCGATGATGGCGGATACCAGGCCTGGCTCAATCGTTCACGAATCAGCGCCTGATATTTCTGGCTTTCCGTCAGCATCTGCGCTTCGCGCGCCTTGGCCGCGGCCGCCTCCCTCTTACGGCGCTCCTCCGCCTCGCGTTCCTGCTGGGCTTCTTCCGCCAGGGCTTCCAGTTGCTGTTCTTTCAGACGCCGCTCACGCTCCTTGCGTTTGCGTTCAGCTTCCTGGCGCTCTCGCTCTTCCCTCGCCTTGCGCTCAGCTTCTTCCTTGCGGCGCTGCTCCTCCGCACGGCGTTTTTCCTCGGCGGCCTTCCGGGCAGCCTCTTCTTGGCGACGCTTTTCTTCCTCGGCCTTTTGACGTTCACGCTCCTTGGCTTCAGCAGCAGCCTTCTGGCGGGCAGCCTCTTCCGCTTTGCGCTGCTGTTCACGTTCGCGCTTCGCCGCCTCTTCCTGGCGCTGCTGTTCCTGCTTGCGCTCTTTCTCCTGCTGGATGCGGCGAGCCTCTTCCCGTTCGCGTTCCTCTTCGGCCTTTCGACGTTCGGCTTCTTCCTTACGCTTCCGCTCTTCCTCCTGCCTGCGTTCTTCATCACGATCCGGTTCATCAACCGGTTCCGTCACCGGACTGGGTTCGGGCTCGTTCGGAGTGATCAGGCGCGCAGAAATACTGGGCGGCGGCGGATCCTCCGAGGGATTGGTCCACGTCCATCCGGCCAAGGCCACGCCCAGGATCAACCCATGCAGCAGGATTGACAGAGCCACGGGCGACTTCCAGGGCGGCTGGCCCGTGTTGGTTACATCACGCTCATGACCTCTCACAAAAACCTGCCTGCTCTGTACCTACTCATCAATGGATGGCGCTTCGGTGATCAATCCGACATTAGACGCCCCTGCGGCCTGTAACTGAGCCATCAGTCGAACAACGGTACCGTACTCAACATGCTCATCACCCCGAACAAGCACTTCGCGGTCCGTACGCTGGGACAGGATTTTGGCGATCCGGTCGCGAATGTCCGCGAGTGACATCGGGTCACTGCTTTCATCCCCGATATCCATGAAATACGCACCATTGCTGTCGACGGACACCACGATAGATTCCACGTTCTTGTCGGACTGGATCGGCTGCGATGTGGTTTCCGGCAGATCCACTTTTACGCCTTGCGTCAGCATCGGCGCCGTCACCATAAAGATGATCAGCAGCACCAGCATGACGTCGATGTAGGGTACGACGTTGATTTCAGACATCGGCTTGCGACTTCTCGCCGGCATCATTCCCATGCCTTTCATGTTTCTGCTCTCCCGACTGGCTGTCCGTTACTGGCTGCCTTCCTCATGCGGCTGACTGCTCGCTGTTATGCACACGGCGATGGAGGATGCTCGAAAACTCATCGGCAAAGGTTTCATAGTTCTTCAGCAGCGCATCGGAAATAGCGGAGAAACGGTTATAGGCAATCACGGCGGGGATGGCCGCAAACAGGCCCATTGCCGTTGCTATCAATGCCTCGGAAATACCGGGGGCTACCGTGGCGAGGGTCGCCTGCTGAACCTGAGCCAGTCCCCGAAATGAATTCATGATGCCCCAGACCGTGCCAAACAGACCGACATAGGGGCTGGTGGAGCCGACGGTTGCAAGAAACGGCAAGTGCATCTCCAACCGCTCCTGCTCACGGGAAAACGCCACTCGCATCGCACGCTGGGTGCCTTCCATGACGGCATCGGCATCCCGGCTTTGCTGGCGCAGACGGGAAAATTCCTTGAAACCGGCGCGGAATAACGATTCCATACCGGAGAACGGCGTCGGATTACTGTTCACTTCCCGGTAGAGCTGACCCAGGTCCATTCCGGACCAGAACCGTTCCTCGAACGCATACTGGGCCTGCTTGGCCTTGCGGAACACCTTCAGGCGCTGGAAGATCAGTGCCCAGGAGATAATGGACGCCAGGGCAAGCAACAGCATAACCAGCTGAACCAGCACGCCGGCGTTGGCGATGAGATACCAAACAGAAACTTCTGACTCCACCTTTTACTCCTGGATTATTCCACTTGTGAATTGGTTTTCAGGCTGCTTTCCAGCAACTCCAGCATGTTTACCGGAAGGCGTCTTGGCCGGCCGGAATCCAGTGCGATACAGGCCACACGCACATCCGCCGAGGCCAGTACCTTGTCATCGGAGCGGCGAACAACCCGTTGACGAAAATCCATCCATACACGGCCAAACGCCACTGGCTCCGCGGTCACTCGCAACTCATCGTCGAGCCTGGCCGGAGCACCGTAGTGAATCGACAGGCGCTGGACAACGTAACTGATGTTATCCGCCAGGCCGGCGCGAAGCCCGACACCCTTGTGACGAACCCACTCCGTACGGGCACGCTCCATATAGTGCAGGTACTTCGCGTGGTATACGATACCGCCGGCGTCGGTATCCTCGATGTACACGCGAACCGCCAACCCGACCGATGAATCATAACGCTCAGTCAAACAGGTCCTCCCGTTCCGGACCGGATGGCACGACACCAAAATGCTGGTAGGCATTGGACGTCACCATACGCCCACGGGGCGTACGTACCATGAAACCCTGCTGAATCAGGAACGGCTCAAGAACGTCTTCGATAGTGCCTCGTTCTTCACTGATCGCCGCTGCCAGACTTTCGACACCGACCGGGCCACCATCAAACTTTTCAATCATCGCCAAAAGCAGGCGCCGGTCCATGTGATCAAACCCCTGGGCGTCCACTTTCAGCATGTTCAGTGCCTGGTCCGCAATGGACTCACTAATGCTGCCATCCGCTTTTACCTCAGCAAAGTCACGCACTCTGCGTAGCAGGCGATTGGCAATACGGGGTGTTCCCCGGGAACGACGGGCAATTTCGTAAGCACCGCCGTTGTCGATAGCGACCGATGACAATCGCGCGGAACGGAGAATAATATCCGTCAGATCCTTGGTGTTATAGAACTCAAGGCGCTGGACGATGCCGAAACGATCCCGCAGCGGCGACGTCAGAAGCCCGGCGCGTGTCGTGGCACCCACCAGGGTAAAGGGGGGCAGGTCCAGTTTGATGGAGCGGGCCGCCGGGCCCTCTCCAATCATGATATCCAGTTGGTAGTCTTCCATCGCCGGGTAGAGCACTTCTTCCACGGCGGCGCTGAGACGATGAATTTCATCAATGAAGAGGACATCACCCTCTTCGAGGTTGGTCAGCATGGCGGCCAGATCACCGGCTTTTTCCAACACCGGGCCGGATGTGGTCTTAATGGACACACCCATTTCATTGGCAATGATGTTGGCGAGCGTGGTCTTGCCTAGCCCCGGCGGACCAAAGATCAGCACATGATCCAATGCCTCCTGGCGACCTCGCGCGGCGGAAATGAAGATTTCCATCTGCTCCCGCACAGCCGGCTGACCCACATAGTCCGCAAGCACACCGGGACGGATCGCTCGATCCTGCACTTCCTCGTATTGTCCGGCCTGGGCTGTAATCAGGCGATCCGATTCAATCATTGAACTACCCGCTCAGAGGAAATCAACAACATGCCTGTACACTCGTATCGGGTTCATTATGCCCCAATTGTACAAACGGCGCTTTTGCTGTCACGTTACGCTCTCTACACATATGGGGCCAGGATGCGATTAATGACACTCTTTTAATCAGCCCATTAGCTGGCAGGAATCATTGCCCGTAGCGCCAACCGAATCAATTCCTGGCTCGACATGCCCTCCTCCGCAACCTTGCTGATCGCCTTGGACGCCTCCTGTGGCTTGTAACCCAGAGCAATCAGTGCGGCTTCCGCCTCTTCCCTGGGGTCATGACCTGCGGCAATGCCCGCGTTGGCTGAGCCGGAGATAACCGTCGCATTTGGCGACGCTGGCGTGAACTGCCCTTCAAGTTGCCCTATACGATCTGTCATTTCAATAAGCAGGCGTTCGGCGGTTTTCTTGCCAACACCGGGAAGCTTAACCAGGGCATTGGCATCGCGAGCCTCAACGCAGCGGATAAACTGATTCGCATCCAGCCCCGACAGAATCCCCGCGGCAAGCTTGGGACCAACACCATTAACCTTGATCAGCAACCGGAACAGGTCCCGATCCAGCCGTGAAGAGAAGCCGTAGAGGCTCTGGGCGTCCTCGCGAACAACAAAGTGGGTGTGAAGAACCAGCTCGTCGCCGGTTTCAGGAAGGTTAAAGAAGGTGGTGTAGGGAATATCGACTTCATACCCCAGGCCGGCGCATTCCACCAATGCCTGGGCGGGGGATTTTTCAATCAGGATGCCTCGGATACGACCAATCAACGGGTTTCTCCCTGGACTTCAATGAGTCTGGTTATTGTCTTCGGACCCGGCCACTTCGCACTTTCCCGCCACCTCCGGACGCCAGCCGGGCAACGCTCTGGCTCATGTGGGCGTGGCACAGCGCAATCGCCAGGGCGTCTGCGGCGTCGGCCTGCGGCTTGCGGGACAGCGCCAGCAACACCTGGACCATATGCTGGACCTGGGACTTGTCAGCGCCGCCTTTACCCACCACCGCCTGCTTGACCTGGCGGGCGGAATACTCGTGAACCGGCAAACCGCTGTTGGCGGCCGCTACAATCGCCGCTCCCCTGGCCTGCCCCAACTTCAGCGCTGAATCCGGGTTACGGGCCATGAATACCTGCTCGATGGCGAATTCTTCGGGGCGGTATTCGCCAATGAGCGTTGCCAGACTATGGAAGATGGTTTGCAGGCGCTCCGCCATGGGCTTCTCGCCGACCCGGATGCATCCACTGTCAATATATTCGATCACCCGGCCCTCGGCCCGGACAATGCCGTAACCGGTAATGCGTGACCCTGGGTCCACCCCCATGATTATCGACACGTTGCGCCCTTATTGATGGAGTGCCTCCATCACGTCCGCCGGTATATCGGCGTTGTGATAGACATTCTGCACATCGTCCAGGTCTTCCAGCATATCGATCAGCTTGAGGATGGGCTCTGCGCCCTCCTCATCCAGCTCTACAGTGGTTGAGGGCACCATAGTGACTTCTGCGTTATCGGGTATCAGGCCGGACTCCACCAGGGACTGTTTAACGTCGAGGAACTGATCTGGCACGGTGACTATCTCGAAAGAGCCGTCGCCGAGCGTTGCCAGATCCTCGGCACCGGCAACCAGGGCCGCTTCCATCAGCCGGTCTTCGTCCATCTCCGGACTGTAGCTGATAATACCCTGCTTACTGAACAGATACGCTACCGAACCGTCAGTGCCGAGGTTGCCGCCCATCTTGTTCAGGGCGTGACGAATGTCGGCCACAGTGCGGTTGCGGTTATCCGTCATGACTTCCACAAAGATAGCAACGCCACCGGGACCGTACCCTTCGTAGGTCAGTTCCTCGTAATTGCTGTCGTCACCATCCCCGGCACCCCGCTCAACGGCGCGCTCGATGGTGTCCTTCTTCATGTTGGCGGTCAGGGCCTTGTCGATGACGCCCCGCAATCGCGGATTGTCATCCGGGTTTCCCCCGCCCTGACGGGCCGCCACCGTCAACTCGCGAATGATCTTGGTGAAAATCTTACCGCGTTTGGCGTCCTGAGCCGCTTTACGGTGCTTGATGTTGGCCCATTTACTGTGTCCAGCCATAATCAACTCCGTTCAGTCGCGGAGCACACGAGGGTGTGCTCCGGCATTGCGTTACTCGCCTGCCTGGGTGTCTTCCTTACTTTCGCCGGCCTTGGCCACGGGCTTGCGGCGGCGGATATGAAGCTCACGCAACTGCTTGTCGTCCACTTCTCCGGGAGCCTGTGTCATCAGACAGGTGGCGCTCTGGGTTTTCGGGAACGCAATCACATCACGGATAGAACTGGCGCCTGTCATCAGCATGATCAACCGGTCCAGACCAAACGCCAGGCCACCATGGGGAGGGCAACCGTATTTCAGCGCATCCAGCAGGAACCCGAACTTGGCTCGTGCTTCTTCGTGCTCAATACCCAGGGTACGGAACACGCTTTCCTGCATTTTTTCGTCGTGAATACGGATGGAACCGCCACCGAGCTCGGTGCCATTGAGCACCATGTCGTAGGCGCGGGACAATGCCGTCGCCGGTGACGCTTCCAGCTCGTCACCAGAACAGGATGGCGCCGTGAACGGATGGTGAATCGCAGTCAGGCTTCCGTCAGATGTTTCCTCGAACATCGGGAAGTCCACCACCCACATCGGCGCCCACTCGGACGTCAGCATGTTCAGGTCGTGGCCGACCTTGATGCGAAGCGCGCCCAAGGCTTCGTTGACCACGTTGATCTTATCGGCGCCGAAGAACACGATATCGCCATCTTCCGCACCGGAGCGCTCGATGACAGCCTGCGCAACATCGTCACCCAGGAATTTGATGATCGGCGACTGCAGGCCTTCAACGCCCTTGGACGTATCATTGACCTTGATGTAGGCCAGCCCCTTGGCACCGTAAATACCCACGTACTTGGTGTAGTCGTCGATCTGTTTTCGGGTCAGCTCGCTGCCCTTCGGAACACGTAGTGCTGCTACGCGGCCCTTGGGGTCATTAGCCGGACCGGCAAACACCTTGAAGTCAACGCCCGCAACCAGATCACCCACGTCAACCAGCTCAAGCGGGATACGCAGGTCCGGCTTGTCGCTGCCATAACGCTGCATTGCCTCGGCGTACGGCATGCGCGGGAATTCAGGCAGATCCACTTCCAGAACATCCTTGAACAGCGAACGAATCATGTTCTCGTTCAGGGTCATCAAGGTCTCCTCATCGATGAACGAGGCCTCGATGTCAATCTGCGTAAATTCCGGCTGACGGTCGGCACGCAGGTCTTCGTCGCGGAAACACTTGGCGATCTGGTAATAGCGATCCACACCGGACACCATCAGCAATTGCTTGAAAAGCTGCGGGGACTGGGGAAGTGCAAAGAAGGAGCCTTCATGGGTGCGGCTTGGCACCAGGTAGTCACGTGCGCCTTCCGGAGTGGCGCGGGTCAGGATAGGCGTCTCCACATCCATAAAGCCGTTGCTATCCAGAAAGTTGCGAATATAGCTGGTCACCCTGGAACGGAAACGCAGTCGGTTCAGCATTTCCGGGCGACGCAGGTCCACAAAGCGATACTTCAGGCGAACGTCTTCACCGACATCCACATGCTCATCCAGCGGGAACGGAGGCGTTGCAGCGGCATTCAGGATGGATAACTGCTTACCCAGCAGCTCAACCTGCCCCGTCGGCATGTTGGCGTTTTCGGTACCAGCGGGACGACGGCGCACACGGCCGGTCACCTGAATAACGAATTCACTGCGGACCTTCTCCGCCAGATTGAAGCTCTCTGGGGTATCCGGATCGAACACGACCTGGGAAATACCGTCCCGATCGCGAAGGTCCAGAAAGATCACCCCACCGTGATCGCGGCGACGATGAACCCAACCGCAAAGAGTAACTTCCTGATCGATGTGAGATTCGTTGATTCCACCGCAATAATGACTGCGCATACCGGTTCCCGTTGTATCTGATGTGTGCGTAAAAGTTTGCAAAAATGGTTCTGGCGGACCCTACTGCAAAAGCGGCCCATTATAAACACAATGAACGGGAAAATCAGGCTTCCATCACCGTGGGTGACGGTAAAACATTTGGCCGCTAGAATGGGCCGATTTACCGCCCTATGGAGCCGCCCTTGTCAGCCCGAGCCGAACAGAAACTCCGCACTCGCCGTGCCCTGATGGACGCCGCCCTTGCTCAGCTCAGTGCGGACCGGGGCTTTGGCAGCCTGAGCCTGCGGGAAGTGGCAAGGGAAGCTGGCATTGCGCCGACATCGTTCTACCGGCACTTTTCCGAGCTCGACGAGCTGGGGCTTGCCCTGGTGGACGAAGGCGGTGTCGCCCTGCGACAACTCATGCGCCAGGCACGCAAGCGAATTGCACGAAACGGCAGCGCCATCAGCACCTCGGTGGACACCTTCATGGAGTATCTTGGCAACAACTCCAATCTGTTTCGTCTGATGCTGAGGGAAAGCACCGGGGTATCAAAACCCTTCCGCACCGCCATCAAAGCTGAAATCGACCACTTTGTGACCGAACTGGCTGCAGATCTGGCGCGCATCGCGGATGAAGAGAATCGCCCCCTATCCGACTCCAAACTGGTGGCAGACGCCATGGTGACACTGGTGTTTAACCAAGGCGCCGAGGCGCTTGACGCAACACCACCGGAAAAGGAAGCCTTGAAGGACAAACTGAAAACCGAGCTCAGGATGATCCTCGTTGGATCACGCACCATCGCCCGGCACAAACGCTAAGCTACCCGGCTTTGCCGGAAGAGATTGCTACGCCACTATTTGCGAGAGCCGACCCAGCAACGGCTTCAGTTGTTCGCTTATTCTGGCCAGATCGCTGACACTGTAGGGCTTCGGCGGAAGTTTGCCCCAGACCGGGCCCGGCCAGGCAGAGTCGCCGTCAAAACGCACGATATGATGAAGGTGAAGTTGCGGCACCATGTTACCCAACGCCGCAACATTGAGCTTATCCCCACCGAACAATTCCATCATGCCCTCCCCAAGAAGGGACGATTCCGCCAGCAGCTGCCGCTGTTGCTCCGGAGCCAGCTGATAGATCTCCCGCACACTGCCAACCCTTGGTACCAGAAGGATCCAGGGCCAGTTGCTGTCGTTCATCAGCCGAATTTCACACAGCTTGCTCTGTCCGAGGCTGACTGTGTCAGCTTCCAGACGCTCGTGCAGAACAAACGGCGACTCCGCCCCACTCATATTAACCTCCGTGGAACTGGTTCCGGCCACGGCCAATGGCGTAGTAGATCATACCGTGGCGCTCAAGCATTTCAGGTTCGTACAGGTTGCGCCCGTCAAACACGACAGGCTCCTTCAGGTTTGCGGCTATGGCTTCGAAATCCGGAGAGCGGAACTCCTTCCACTCGGTACAGATGGCCAGCACATCGGCCCCTTTCAGCGCCTGCTCCTTGGTGCCGCACAGGGTTAACCCTGGCTGATCGCCAAAGATACGCTGGGTCTCTTCCATGGCTTCCGGGTCAAAGGCCTGCACGCTCGCTCCGGCCTTCCAGAGGTCCTGCATCAGGGCTCGGGACGATGCTTCACGCATATCGTCGGTGTTGGGCTTGAATGCCAACCCCCAGATCGCGACGACCTTGCCCTTCAGGTTGCCACCGAAGTAATGACTGATCTTGTCGAACAACACGTGCTTCTGGGCATTGTTCACGGCTTCCACGGCGTTCAACAGGCGGGAGTCGTAGTCACAATCCCTGGCTGTGCGGGTCAATGCCTGGACATCTTTCGGGAAACAGGAGCCGCCGTAACCGCAACCGGGGTAAATAAAGTGGTAGCCGATGCGGGGGTCGGAACCAATGCCACGACGCACATTTTCTATATCGGCCCCCAAACGCTCCGCCAGGTTGGCTATTTCATTCATGAAACTGATCTTGGTGGCCAGCATGGAGTTGGCTGCGTACTTGGTCAGTTCCGCAGACCGGATGTCCATGAAAATCATGCGGTCGTGGCTACGATTGAACGGGTAGTAGACCTCATGCAGCAACTCTTTGGCCCGCTCACTGTCGGTGCCAACGATGATGCGGTCGGGCTTCATGAAATCGGTGATGGCCGCGCCTTCCTTAAGAAACTCAGGGTTGGACACGACATCGAAGTCCAGCTCCAGCCCGCGTTTGTCCAGCTCGGAGCGCACCGCAGCCTTAACCCTGTCGCCAGTACCAACCGGCACGGTGGACTTGTCCACCACCACCTTGTAGTCATCCATATACTGGCCAATGGAGCGCGCCACGGCGGTCACATACTGCAGATCGGCGGAACCGTCTTCATCAGGCGGTGTACCCACTGCGATGAACTGCAGAGAACCATGGGCCACGGCTTCTTGAGTATCGGTGGTGAACGCCAGGCGGCCTGCTTCAACCGTATGCTTTACGATGGACTCGAGGCCAGGCTCATAAATCGGTATATGGCCGTTCCTAAGCTTATCAATCTTGCCCTGATCCACATCCATACACAGAACGTGATGACCCACATCGGCCAGACAGGCACCCGTGACAAGACCAACGTAACCTGTGCCAAAAATAGTAATTTTCATCCTTTAAAACCCTGATGTCTGCAATTTATGGTTGGTATTCGATGTGCGGCCTCTCAGCCCTGCTTATCCTGCCAGATCCTCTCCCAGGCCAGGGCTGTGCCGACGATGGTATCCAGGTCGTCGTAATCCGGCTGCCAGCCCAGTACCTTTTTGATTCGCGAGTTGTCAGCCATCAGCGCGGCTGGGTCCCCTGCCCGACGGCCGGTTTCCTGCACCGGAAAGTCGTTGCCTGACTGGCGCTTGACCACATCAATAACTTCGCGGACGGTAAACCCACGCCCGTAGCCACAGTTCAGCACCCGTGACTCACCTCCACCGGCCATATACTCCAACGCCATCACATGAGCCTTGGCCAGGTCTTCCACGTGGATGTAGTCGCGGATGCAGGTACCGTCACGGGTGTCGTAGTCGGTGCCAAACACGCTCATGCCATCGCGCTTGCCCGTCACACACTCACACGCAACCTTGATCAGGTGCGTAGCTTCAGGCGTTGCCTGACCCAGCAAACCGTCCGGATTGGCCCCAGCTACGTTGAAGTAACGCAGGATCACGTAATTGAGGGATGACGCGGCAGCCAGATCCATGATCATCCGCTCGCTCATCATCTTTGAGGCGCCATAGGGATTGATCGGCGCCAGCGGAAGATCTTCCGTCAGTACGGTTTCCTCTGGCATGCCATAAACGGCAGCCGTCGACGAAAACACCATGTAAGGTACCTGGTGTTCTTCTACTGCCTTCAGCAAATTCAGCGTGTTACGGGTATTGTTGCTGTAGTACTTGAGGGGGTTCTCGACCGATTCCGGCACCACGATATTGGCGGCGAAATGCAGCACGGCTTCAAAGCGGTGCTGGCTGAAAAGGTCCGCAATGGCCTGTTCATCGGAGAGGTCTCCGATCACAAGCTCACCACAGGTGACCGCCCAACGGTATCCGGTGGACAGGTTATCGAAAACAACAATGTCGTGTCCGGCTTCGCCCAGTTGCCTTACGACATGACTACCTATATACCCGGCTCCGCCGGTTACCAGAACTTTCATGATCGATCGTCACTCCTTCCCTGAAAACAGTTGCCTCCGGCGGCGGATGTCGGCCCGCCGACGCGTGAAGAATTCGCTGATAACATGGCTGCACTGATCCACCAGAACACCTCCGACAGACTCAACACGCCAGTTGAGATGTGGCTCGTTCAGTGTTTGCCGAGCCGACACCACGGCACCCGCCTTCGGTTCCGCCGCACCGTACACCAAACGACTGATGCGGCTGTGCACAATGGCGCCCACACACATAGTGCACGGCTCAAGGGTGACGTAAAGCGTGGCACCCGGCAACCGGTAATTGCCCGCACGTCTTGCCGCGTCCCGCAGGGCGCGTATTTCAGCATGAGCGGTGGGGTCGCATCCACTGATCGGTGCATTATAGCCAGCTCCGATTTCCCGTCCATCCAGCACGACCACTGCACCAACTGGCACCTCACCAGCGGCTCCGGCCTGACGGGCCAGCTGCAGCGCACGCTTCATCCAGGAATAATCATCATCAGTGCCAGCCATAATGCCTGCCCGGTCACACCCCTCTGTTCGTCACGTCAGCGCTCGACAAAACGGGGTATGCAACCTATTAAAACAAAAGATTTATTGAGGGATGATTAAAGGGTGCAGCAACAATATCTGAGGCGGCATAATTTGTACCATCATCAACCAGGCGACATATTACCAAAGTTGGAAACGAGTGCGCGAATACCTGAATTCGCGTCTATTCAGCAGATTTCATCATTGCCTGGCATTCAGTTTAGAGTAAAAGCACGCCAACCCGGAACTTTCATTACCTCACAATGTCCACAGCATCGTGACGTACGATTACAATAAAGGTCTTCCCGAATGACAGGAGTCGTTCTCATGAGCCTACCTGCATCCCTGACAGCTGCAGTCGTCGTTCTACTCGGCACCACGCAAGCCTCCCTTGCGCAAAACAATTCGCAATCTTCACTACCCGAAGGTGCCGGCAAAGCATTGGTCGAGAACGCCTGCACAGCCTGCCATGGCGTCTCCACCATCAAACGCTCAGCTGGTTACAGCTCACCTGAAGAGTGGCGACGGGTTTTCTCCACCATGATTGACCTGCAAGATGAGCAGGCCACCAGGGTCGCCAATTATCTGGCCCAACACTTTCCGGAAGACCCCGGCAGGCGACCAACTCTGGTTCCGGGAAATGTCGACATTGAGATTACTGAATGGACAACACCTACCCTTGGGCAACGCACTCGGGACCCGATTGAAGCACCAGACGGCTCTATCTGGTGGACAGGTATGTGGGCGAGCCTGGTTGGAAAACTGAACCCGAATACTGGCGAAATGAAAGAATACAATTTACCGCCATCAGCCCGGCCACACTCCATTGTCCCTGATGAGGATGGCAACATCTGGTACACCGGAAACAGCAACGCCACTATCGGGAAGCTGAATCCGGACACCGGCAATATCACTGAATATGAAACGCAGGCCAAAGACCCTCACTCTGCCGTGTTTCATCCCAACGGCAACCTGTATTTCACGGCTCAGCACGCGGCCATGCTGGGCCGACTGGATCCTGAAACCGGTGTATTGAAGGAAGTTAACACTGAAGCCAGGCCCTATGGAATCAAGGTAGATTCCAACGGCACCGTTTGGATTGCCTAGATTGGCACGAACAAGATTGGCGCCATGAACCCGAACACTATGGAGGTTCGTTATTACAACCTGCCGGATAAACGAACCCGAGTACGTCGACTTGACCTGGATAGCCAAGGCAACGTTTGGTACGTCAATTCAACGAGGGGAAAAATCGGCCGACTGAACCCGGATACCGGCGCAATCACCGAATGGGATTCCCCCAGCGGCACGGACTCTCATCCTTACGCATTGGCCGTCATCGACGACATTATCTGGTACAACGAATCGGGCATGCGACCTGATGCAATCGTCAGATTCGACCCGAAAGCCGAGACCTTTCAAAGCTGGGCCATTCCCTCGGGAGTTGGGATCATTCGCAATGTTTGGGTGACTGAAGAAGAAAACCTGCTAATCCATCAAAGCAGCACCAATCAGGTCGGGTTGGTCAGAATTAACTGACCAACCCGACCAGCATACCGGTCACTCCCACTCGATGGTTGCCGGCGGCTTGGAGGAAACGTCGTAGGTTACCCGGGAGACACCTTCAATTTCATTGATGATGCGATTGGATACCGTTTCCAGCAGATCGTACGGCAGGTGTGCCCAACGGGCGGTCATGAAATCGATGGTTTCCACTGCGCGCAATGCCACCACGTATTCATAGCGTCGGGCATCACCTACCACTCCAACCGATTTGACGGGCAGGAAGACCGCAAATGCCTGGCTGGTTTTGTGGTAAAAGTCAGCACGGTGCAACTCTTCCAGGAAAATAGCATCAGCCCGACGGAGGATTTCGGCGTATTCCTTCTTCACTTCACCCAGAATCCGCACGCCCAGGCCGGGCCCGGGGAATGGGTGGCGATACACCATGTCGTAAGGCAGTCCAAGCTCCAGGCCAATACGGCGAACCTCGTCCTTGAACAGTTCCCGCAGCGGCTCCACCAGCTTCATTTTCATGGTTTCCGGCAGACCACCCACATTATGGTGGGATTTAATAACATGGGCTTTACCGGTCTTGGAGGCTGCGGATTCAATGACATCCGGGTAGATGGTGCCTTGGGCCAGCCAGTTCACATCGCGGATGTTGGCGGCTTCTTCGTCGAACACATCAATGAAGGTGTTGCCAATGATCTTGCGCTTCTGCTCAGGATCATCAACACCCTTGAGCTTGGACAGGAACAGGTCTTCGGCATCAACGCGAATAACCTTCACACCCATGTTGCTGGCGAACATATCCATCACCTGATCGCCTTCGTTCAGGCGTAACAGGCCGTTGTCCACGAACACACAGGTCAACTGGTCGCCGATGGCTTTGTGAAGCAGCGCAGCGGTAACGGAAGAATCCACACCACCAGACAGACCCAGAAGCACCTTGCCACTGCCCACCTGGTTACGGATCTGTTCCACCGCATCGTCAACAATCTTGGCTGGCGTCCACAGAGCCTCGCACTGGCAGATGTTGAGAATGAAGTGCTCCAGGATGCGCTTGCCCTGCAGGGTATGGGTCACTTCCGGGTGGAACTGGACGCCGTAGAGGTTACGCGACGTATCCTGCATGGCCGAAATCGGCGCACTCTCCGTTGATGCCAGCAGTTCGAAGCCCTCCGGCATCACCACAACCTTGTCGCCATGGCTCATCCACACGTCCAGCAAAGATTCGCCGGTTGCCGTGAGATGGTCTGTAATATCTTTCAGCAAAGGCCCCTTGGCCCGCACTTTGACCTGGGCATAGCCAAATTCCCGCTTCTCGGAACTGGCAACACGACCGCCCAGCTGCTCGGCCATGGTCTGCATGCCATAACAAATGCCCAGAACCGGAATCCCTTTTTCGAACAGGCCTTCCGGCGCACGAGGGCCACCCAGTTGAGTCACGGACTCGGGGCCGCCCGCGAGAATGATACCTTTGGGATTGAACTCTTTCAGTTCCTCATCGGTAATATCAAAGGCCTTGATCTCACAATAGACCCCAATTTCCCGAACGCGGCGCGCGATGAGCTGGGTGTACTGGGAACCGAAATCGAGAATCAGAATACGGTGGTCGTGGATGTTATGGGCCATGAAATCCTCGGAGCAGAAAGAAAAAACGCGGCTCACTGGGTGAGCCGCGCCCGAATCGACAGTGGTCAGCCGATACGGTAGTTAGGGGCTTCTTTGGTGATGGTCACGTCGTGGACGTGACTCTCACGCATGCCCGCATTGGTGATGCGGACGAACTCAGGCTTGGTGCGCATTTCTTCCATGGTGGCACTGCCGGTATAACCCATGGAAGCCCGCAGGCCGCCCATCAACTGGTGCACAATGTTCCGCATCGGGCCCTTGCAGGCAACGCGGCCTTCAATGCCTTCCGGCACCAGCTTCTCAATGCCTTTACTGGCGTCCTGGAAGTAACGGTCACTGGACCCCTGCCCCATGGCTCCAATGGAACCCATGCCGCGGTAGGCTTTATAGCTACGGCCCTGATACAGCTCAACCTCGCCCGGGGCTTCGTCAGTACCGGCCAGCAGGCTGCCGATCATGACACTGTAGGCTCCGGCTGCAATGGCCTTGGAAATATCGCCAGAGAAGCGAACGCCACCATCCGCGATCACGGGCACACCACGGTCTTTCAAGGCGGCGGCCACATTGGACACTGCTGTGATCTGTGGCACGCCAATGCCGGCCACAATACGGGTCGTGCAGATGGAACCGGGACCGATACCTACCTTGACCGCGTCTGCACCAGCGTCGGCCAGATCGATTGCGGCATCAGACGTAGCAATGTTGCCGCCGATCACCTGAACTTCCGGGAAATGTTCTTTAATCCAGCGAACCCGGTCGAGCACGCCCTTGGAATGGCCATGGGCCGTATCCACTACGATCACGTCAACTCCGGCCTCAACCAGCGCGGCTACACGTGCATCTGTATCTGCACCGGTGCCAACGGCAGCGCCAGCTCGAAGACGGCCCTGCTCGTCCTTGCAAGCGAGCGGATAGTCCTTCGCCTTCTGGATATCCTTGACGGTAATCAGCCCGCGCAATTCAAAGTCGTCATTCACGACCAGGACTTTTTCAATGCGGTGACGATGCAACAGCTCTTTCACGTCGTCCAGGTTGGCACCCTCTTTCACCGTCACCAACTTGTCCTTGGCGGTCATGATTTCCGAGACAGGCGTGTCCAGGCGGCTTTCAAAGCGAATATCACGACCGGTGACGATACCAACGAGATCGACACCGTCCACCACCGGCAGCCCCGAAATGTTGTTGGCCATGGTGATGTCCACGAGTTCGCGAACCGTAGTGTCCGGCGTCACCGTGATAGGATCCTTAACGACGCCACTTTCGAACTTCTTGACCTTGCGGACGGCCGCGGCCTGCTGCTCAACAGACATGCTCTTGTGCATGATGCCGATGCCACCTTCCTGAGCCATGGAAATGGCCAGATCAGCTTCGGTCACGGTATCCATAGCCGCTGATACCAGCGGAATATTCAGGGTGATACCTTTGGTCAGCTGGGTTTGCAGGCTGACCTGGTGAGGAAGAACCTCTGAGCGTCCTGGAACGAGCAGTACATCGTCAAAGGTGAGGGCTTCTTCGGCAATTCGCAGCATTGGGATCCGCCTTTTGAACATGCTAGATTGGAGAATTCTGACACCACACCCCGCAGGCTGTGGCAGTACAAAATTCTTAATCGACCTATTATAAATGGGCCTTGGTTGACAGTAAACCGGGGCTGACTACCTATTGGGTTGCATCTTTTTGAATTTTCGCTATTTTTACTCTCCAATTTTCGGCTTTTGCGTATACAGCAACCCCACAGAAACGAAGGAGCACCCCCTTTGGACAGCGGTTTCCAGGATTCCCGGCCCCGAGCACTGAGTGTCAGCGAGCTCAATCACCAGGCCCGCCACCTGCTGGAAGCCAGCTTCATGCAGGTTTGGGTTGAGGGTGAATTGTCCGGATTCTCCCGCCCCTCTTCTGGCCATTGGTATTTTTCCCTGAAAGATCGCAAATGCCAGATCCGCTGCGCCATGTTCCGGGGCTTCAACCAGCGGGTGAAAGAAATTCCGAAGGAAGGCGAGCAGGTTCGCATCCGCGGCAAGGTAACGCTTTACGAGAACCGGGGCGATTTCCAGATCATTGTCGAGCATGTCGAGCCAGCGGGACTCGGCGCGTTGCAGCAGGCCTATGAGGAGCTCAAACGCAAGCTGCAGATGGAGGGTCTGTTCGATGCAGCCCGCAAAAAACCGCTGCCATCAACCCCTCGCCACATTGGGGTTGTGACATCGCCCACCGGCGCCGCCATTCACGATATCCTGACCGTACTTGCCAGACGATGCCCGGCCATTCCCGTCACCCTTTACCCCACCGCTGTCCAGGGGCAGGCAGCAACAGCTGACATTGTCCGTGCCATTGACCGGGCAGCCCGACACGGACTCGCCGATGTGCTGATTATTGGTCGCGGTGGTGGCTCACTGGAAGATCTTTGGTGTTTCAACGAGGAAGCCGTCGCCCGCGCCATAGCAGCATGCCCCCTGCCAACGGTCAGTGCGGTTGGCCACGAAGTGGACGTAACCATTGCCGACTTTGTCGCCGACCTGCGGGCACCCACACCGTCCGCCGCTGCGGAAAAAATATCACCCGATCAGCAGGACTGGCTGCGACAGCTCAAGGAACGGGAACATCGACTCGCCGGCGCCGCCAGCCGAGCCCTCAAACGCATGGGGACTCAGCTGGCGCATCTTTCCGCCAGGCTCAGGGATCCCCGGCGTGAACTGATGGAAAAAGCCCAGCGCATGGACGACCTCGACCTGCGGCTGGGCAAGGCCATGCGTCAACGCATGGAGCGGGAAAAGGTACGCGCTGAGCACCTTGGCCAGCGCCTGAGAATGCAGTCTCCCGCAAAACGGCTCGACGACAACCGCAGGAGCGTCAGCCAGCTGTCCGAACGACTGACCCGCTTGGCTCGCCAGTCCGTCGTCCAACGCCAGGAGCGCCTTGAGCATCTGGCTCAAACACTGAATGTGGTCAGCCCGCTGGCGACGCTGGGGCGGGGGTACGCCATCGTCCAGCAGGAAAACGGGGATATAGTTCGCCAGGCCAGTGAACTCGCGCCCGGCGACAGGATCACCGCCCGTGTTGCCAGCGGCCACGTTGAAGCGAACGTGACCGCGGTCAATTCAGGAAACCAATAACTTTCAAAAAGACAGAAACTTAGCCTATGGTCTAGTAGTCCTATACCTCAAAGCGCCTAAAGTTGTGGGTATTACAAAACACAACAACAACAGTGATGCGAGGTGGATGTTATGGACTACCACTCCGAGTTCAGGCAATCAATCGACCAGCCTGACGCCTTCTGGCGCGAGAAAGCGTCTGCCATTGACTGGATGGAGCCCCCGAAAACCATCTGGCAGCCCACCGATAACGGACATGGGGAGTGGTTTCCCGATGGCGTCCTTAACACCTCCGACATAGCACTGGATGCCAACATCCGGGCCGGGCGCGGCGAACAGAAAGCCCTGATTTACGATTCTCCGGTCACCGGCACCACCCGCTCATACACCTACAATGAGCTCACCCGTGAGGTGGCAACCTTCGCCGGTGCCCTCCAGGACAGAGGCATCACCAAGGGTGACCGGGTGATTCTCTACATGCCCATGATTCCGGAAGCCGTCATTGCCATGCTGGGATGCGCCCGGATTGGCGCCATTCATTCCCTGGTCTTTGGCGGTTTCGCATCCAATGAACTGGCGGTGCGCATCGATGATGCCAAGCCCAAGGCCGTCATCACAGCCTCCTGCGGCATCGAAGTCAGCAAGGTCATCGAATACAAGCCCTTGGTGGACAAAGCCATCGATCAGGCGGACCACAAGCCCGAGTGTTGCATTGTGTTTCAGCGCCCGCAGGCTCAGGCCACGCTTCAGGAAGGTCGCGATTTCGACTGGGGTGAAATGGTTAGCCGGGCCCGGGCGGTAGACCCGGTGCCTGTCAGGGCCACCGACCCGCTTTATATCCTCTACACGTCCGGAACCACCGGTAAACCCAAGGGCGTTGTGCGCGACAACGGCGGCCATGCCGTCGCTCTTCGCTACAGCATGCACCTGGTTTACGACGCCAGCCCGGGAGATGTCTACTGGGCCGCATCGGACGTTGGCTGGGTGGTCGGGCACAGCTATATCGTCTATGCCCCCTTGTTTGCAGGCTGCACCACCATCCTTTACGAGGGCAAGCCGGTCAAAACTCCGGATGCCGGCGCCTTCTGGCGCGTGGTCCAGGACCACGGCGTGAATCTGCTGTTCACGGCACCGACCGCCTTCCGGGCGGTCCGCAAGGAAGACCCTGAGGCTGATCAGCTGTCCCGCTACGACATCAGTTCCCTGAAGCGCCTCTTCCTGGCCGGCGAACGACTGGACCCACCCACCTACGAATGGCTGAAGGAACATACCCGCCTGCCAATACTGGACCATTGGTGGCAAACCGAAACCGGCTGGGCAATCTGCTGCAACCCGGTGGGCATCGAGATGATGACGACGAAACCCGGCTCCGCCACGCTTCCGTCCCCCGGATTCAACGTTCAGGTGGTGGACATGGAGGGCCATCAGGTGCCCGCCGGCGAACAGGGCCAGATTGCCGTTAAGCTGCCATTGCCTCCGGGCTGCATGTCCACGGTCTGGGGTGACGACGCCCGATTCCGTAACACTTATCTTGCCCCCATCGAAGGTTTCTACAGTTCCGGTGATGGAGGATTTGTTGATGAAGACGGCTATGTGTTCGTGATGGGGAGAACGGACGACGTTATCAACGTCGCGGGCCACCGGTTGTCCACCGGAGAGATGGAGGAAGTGGTGGCGGCCCACCCGGCCATCGCGGAATGCTGCGTGGTCGGTGCTCACGACGACATGAGAGGCCAGGTGCCCGTGGGGCTCGTACTGATCAAGGACGGCGCAACCATCGACCACGACGAACTTGAAGAAGAGCTGGTTGAGATGGTGCGCGAAAAAATCGGCGCTATTGCCTGCTTCCGCAAGGCGCTGGTCGTGGAACGACTCCCCAAAACCCGGTCCGGCAAGATCCTGCGCCGGGTAATCCGACAAATCGCCGATGGTGAGGACTACGCAGTGCCAAGCACGATTGACGACCCCGCCATACTGGAAGAAATCAGCGAGCAGTTCAAAAGCTGACCACGAGACGCTGTCACCAATCGGAATCTGCGCCACAACGGTGCATCCGTTTGGTGACGATTTTATGACAACTTGTTGTTTTTGCGGATTAAAAAACTTAAATAAAGTGCTAAAAAAAGCGTTGACGCCCTCCCATCTCGGTCTATACTGAAATTGCTGTGAAAATACAGCGGTATTTGGTGAATGCGTTTCAACGTCCTGCCGCAGTGCTCTTCGTTGCCCCTTTCCTCAGTACTTTCTGAATTTTTACAGCGCCGGTATTCCGACTGGATACCGATGGTCCCGTGAGGGCAAAATTTCAGAAATACAGGAAAGATCAATGTCAGATACAAAAACAGGCCACGTAAAGTGGTTTAACGAGTCCAAGGGCTTCGGCTTTATCGCCCAGGACGGTGGCAGTGACGTTTTCGTTCACTATAGTGCAATCAACGCGAGCGGTTTCCGCACCCTGACCGAAGGTCAACAGGTGCAGTTTACCGTGACTCAGGGTCCGAAAGGTCCCCAGGCGGAAAACGTAACCCCAGTCTGAGGTTACGCGACCCCGCCCTATGCCCCTCACGGGCACAGGGAATCCGAAAAAGCCGGCATTCGCCGGCTTTTTCTTTTTCAGGCATCCGCTTCCGCCGACGCCTTATTGGTGACCCCATCCCGACGACCAGCTTCGACCACCTGGGAAACCGCTGAAAACAGCGCCTGCAAGGTAGCCGACGTGGTATCCTCGGCCAGAGCGGCCGCACTGCAGTGATGTCCATCCACCGTCACACGGATACAGGCCAGTGCATTGGCGTTGGTGCCCTCACCCAATGCAAATTCATCGTAGGCTTCTACCGCCAGGGTTACGCCGTATTCCGCCTCCAACGCCGCTGACACTGCCTCGACCGCTCCGAGGCCATGACCTTTGAGTATGATCGGGTCGCTTTCAGCGCCAATACTCACAACGGCATTCACGCCTTCATCATCCCGGTGAAGGTCATAGGATCTCAACTCCCAGGCTTGGGCCACCTTCAGGTAACGATCTTCGAACAACCGATGAATCGTCAGTGAGTCAATCTCTCCGCCGTTGGTTTCGGCCTCTCGCTGCACCAGCTTACTGAACTCGATCTGCAACCACCGTGGCAGGCTGATGTTGTAATCACGCTCCAGGACATAAGCCACACCACCTTTGCCAGACTGGCTGTTGATGCGAACCACTTCCTCATAACGGCGACCGAGGTCGTGAGGATCGATGGGCAGATACGCCACATGCCAGCTTTCGCCTTCGGTGCGGCGGGCCAGGCATTTACGGATGGCATCCTGGTGGCTACCCGAGAAGGCTGTAAACACAAGCTCACCGGCATAGGGGTGGCGGGGATGGGTGGAAATCTCGGTACAGGCTTCAACCACATCGGTAATCTCAGCCATTCCAGACAGGTCCAGCGTCGGATCCACGCCCTGTGAGTAAAGATTCATCGCCATGGTGACCAGGTCCATGTTGCCGGTACGCTCACCATTGCCCATCAGCGTGCCTTCCACCCGGTCAGCGCCGGCCATCACCGCCAGCTCCGCCGCCGCTACGGCACAGCCACGGTCGTTGTGGGTGTGGACGCTGATACTGATGTGCTCGCGATACCGAACGTGATCGCAGATCCACTCGATCTGATCGGCAAATACATTGGGGGTCGCCATTTCCACGGTGGCTGGCAGGTTGATCACCACCGGCTGGCCCTGATCCGGGCGCCAGACGTCGTTTACTGCATCGATCACGTCCGCGGCGTATTCCAGTTCCGTTCCGGTAAAGCTCTCCGGCGAATACTGGAAAGTCCATTCGGTCTCCGGGTACTTGGCGGCGTTGGCCTTGACGATGCGGGCACCATTGACCGCAATATCTTTCACGCCTTCGCGGTCCATGCCGAAGACCTGCTCCCGCTGAACCGTCGACGTCGAGTTGTACACATGTACGATAGCCTTGCGAGCCCCCTTAAGGGCATCGTAGGTGCGCTCAATCAGCTCCGGCCGCGCCTGGGTCAGCACCTGAATGTGCACATCATCGGGAATGCGATCTTCTTCAATAAGTTTGCGACAAAAATCAAAATCCGGTTGGCTCGCTGCAGGAAAGCCAATCTCGATTTCCTTGAACCCCAGCTTTACCAGCAAATCAAACATCCGCTGCTTCTGCGCTACCGACATCGGCTTTACCAGTGCCTGGTTGCCATCCCGCAGATCCACCGCACAAAAACGGGGAGCGGTGGTGATGACTTTGTCAGGCCAGCGACGAACGGTTTTCGCCACCGGCGTAAACGCAACGTATTTACGATGATCAAATGCCATTGGGGTGATTCCTTGCTGTTCTCACGGGGAATTCATTGATTGTGTATCAGGATAACGCGTCACACGGGGAAAATGATTGCTTTTTCTCCCTTAAGAAACCCAGAATAGACACAATATTCCAGGATACTCACTGAAGGTGCAATTTTATGTCAACTTCCGACAAGTCGCTTGTTAAAATCGACAGGATTGACCGTCATATCCTCGAACAGTTGCAACAGAATGGCTCGCTGACAAACCAGGAGCTGGCAGACAAAGTCGGTCTTTCACCCTCCCCTTGCCTGCGACGGGTCCGCGCACTGGAGGACGCCGGGATCATAGTTCGGCAGGTAACAATCCTTGATCACAAAAAGCTGGGACTGTCCCTTACGGCGATCATACTCATCGGCATGGACCGGCACACCCCCGAACGCTTTGCCACGTTCGAGCGGCAGGTGGGTGAATACCCCGAAGTTCAGGAATGCTACCTGATTACCGGCCAGGACGCCGATTACATGCTCAAGGTGGTAGTGCCCGACATGGATCATTATCACCACTTTCTGCTAAATCGCATCACCCGCATCCAGGGCGTCAGTGGTGTGCATTCCAGCTTTGTGCTGAGGCGGGTTATTGACAGCACGGCCCTGCCTCTGGGGTATCTGTCCTGACTCGCTAGCGAATGAGCTCAGCCAGATAGGCCCGGGCCATGCATTTGAGCTCACTCACCATCGAACGGGCCTGATCGTCCGGCAGGGTCGCCGCAAGCCTGAGAACGGTTCCGGCCGAGCGGGGCAACATCAGGCTCGCCGTCCACCGACGGTCTTCCGGAATGCGGGGGCAGACGTCCCGCAAGCGGTTATCCAGGTCGCGGGCATGGCTGTAGAGCTCACGGATATCCAGGTCCCGCAATTCGGGCATCGATTCCACCCCGCTCCAGATCACGGAATAGGCAGGTTCGGTCCGATAAAACTCATAGAACAGGTCAATCAGAACGTCTACGGCATCCACCAGCTCCAGAGTCTGGAGCCGCTCCCGCAACGCCGTCTCCATGCGCTCAACATGCCCTTCAGCAATCGCCTTTACGATGGCCGCCTTGTTGGGAAAGTAACGATAGAGGGAGGCGAGTGACATGCCGGACTGACGGGCAATGGCAGACATACTGGTGGCATCGACACCCACCTCGTGGAAAATCGCTGCCGCATGGCTGAGAATGCTATTCACGCGCTCGCGGCTTCTGGCCTGAACAGGCTGACGGCGAGGCGTGATATCTACGGTTTCTTCGGTCATATCTCCTGCTTCAGTCGCGGTTATACGGTAAAGCATAGCTGCCCGTTACATGGGCGACCAGTTTCTCCTCGTTTCCCTGCCCGGATAGCAACCGCACCTCGCAAAAAGCAAGTCGGCGCCCCATCCGCAGAACCCTCGCCTCCCCTATCAGGTCGTCCGGTGCCGGCTTATGCAGGAAATTGATCGACAGGTTGCTGGTCACCGCCATCTCAACCTGACCAATGGCGGCCATCACTGCCGCGTACATGGACGCATCCGCCAGGGCCATCTGCACCGGGCCAGACAGTGTGCCGCCGGGGCGAATCAGGCGTTCGGAAAACACCAGGCGGGTGCGGGCGAACCCATCTTCCCGCGCTTCGTCGACGGTAAATCCGATATCCTCGGCCATAGGCACACCGGCCCTGATAACGGCCTCGACTTCAGTTGCGGTCAGTGTCATTCGCAGCTCTCCCAATGTCCATCTGTACCTCGTGGTAATCGCTCCGTACAATAGCGAGCACGACAGGATAAATAAAGAACCCCTTCTCAACTGCTTACGGATAACACAATGCGAGCAAGCCGCTACCTGATTGCCACCCAAAAAGAAACGCCTGCCGATGCCGAGATCATCAGCCATCAAATGATGCTCCGGGCAGGAATGATCCGAAAACTGGCCTCCGGCCTCTACTCCTGGCTGCCAATGGGATTGAGGGTGCTTCGCAAGGTTGAACGCATCGTGCGCGAGGAAATGGACAAGAGTGGCGCACAGGAAGTGCTGATGCCCGCGGTACAGCCGGCGGAGCTGTGGCAGGAATCCGGGCGCTGGGAACAGTATGGCGGTGAACTACTGCGGATGAACGACCGCCATGGTCGCGACTTCTGCTTCGGGCCCACCCACGAGGAGGTCATCACCGATCTGATCCGCAACGAGCTGAAAAGCTACAAGGAATTGCCCGCGAACTTCTACCAGATCCAGACCAAGTTCCGCGATGAACGACGTCCCCGGTTCGGCGTGATGCGTGCGCGGGAATTCATCATGAAGGACGCTTACTCGTTCCATGTGAATGCGGAATCATTGAACGACACGTATCAGGTCATGCATCGCACCTACTGCGCCATCTTTGATCGACTGGGCCTGGATTACCGCCCCGTCGAGGCGGATTCAGGCGCTATCGGCGGAAGCGCGTCCCACGAGTTCCATGTACTGGCCTCATCCGGTGAAGACGCCATTGTGTTCAGCACCGACAGCGACTATGCCGCCAACATTGAGAAAGCCGAAGCCGTTGCGCCTGCCGGAGACCGCTCATCGCCTTCCGAAGAAATGGCGGAGGTGGCCACACCAGAGCAACGGACCATAGAGGCCGTTGCCACATTCCTGAACGTAGACGCCAGTCGCTGCGCCAAGACCTTGCTGGTCAAGGCCGAAGAAGACGACAAAGGCCACAGTGGCCTGATTGCCCTGATTCTTCGGGGGGATCACACCCTTAATGAAATCAAGGCGGAAAACCTGCCCGATGTCGCTGAACCGCTGACCATGGCCACCGATGAGGAAATCGAACAGGTTGTCGGTTGCAAGGCCGGCTCCATCGGCCCCGTGAACCTGCCAGTGCCGGTCATTGTCGATCGCAGTGCAGCACACATGGTGGACTTTGTCTGCGGCGCCAACAAGGAAGGCCACCACCTGACCGGCGTAAACTGGGAACGCGATGTAGCCCTGAGCCGCGTGGAAGACCTGCGCGATGTGGTCGAGGGCGATCCCAGCCCAGACGGCAAGGGCACCCTGGAAATCCGGCGCGGTATTGAAGTTGGCCACATTTTCAAGCTGGGCAATAAATACAGCAAGGCCATGAACGCCACCGTACTGGATGAAAACGGCAAGAGCGCCATCCTGGAAATGGGCTGCTACGGTATCGGTGTCTCCCGGATTGTCGCCTCGTCCATTGAGCAGAACCATGACGACAAGGGCATCATCTGGCCCGACGCCATTGCTCCGTTTGAGGTGGCTATCGTGACACTGAACGGCCACAAATCCCCTTCGGTCATGGCTGCCGGGGAAAAGCTCTATGAGCAGCTTCGCCAGGCTGGTTTTGATGTCCTTCTGGATGACCGGAACGAACGTCCGGGCGTGAAGTTCGCGGATATGGAACTGATCGGCATTCCTCACCGGTTCGTGGTATCCGAGCGGGGCCTGACGGCAGAAACCCTGGAATACAAGGGCCGCCGTGACGAAGACAAGCAGGATATTCCACTCGCTGAGGCACTCCCCTTCCTGATTAGCGCCTCCCCCCGCAACGGCCTTTAACGGCCTTTAAGGCACCGTGCAACGAGCGTAATCGGTTCAGGCCTGCCCTATGGGCATGAACCGATTACGCCCGGTTCCATTTCCAGCGCAATACCAAAGCGGGCTTCAACATCCTCCCGGATACGGTTGGCCAATGCCAACACGTCCTGACCGCTGCCATTCGAATGGTTCACCAACACCAGTGCCTGACGGTTATGGACGCCAACGCGGCTATTGCGATATCCCTTCCAGCCACACTGGTCGATCAGCCATGCGGCCGCCACCTTGGCATTATCATCACCGGGGTAGCCGGCGATCTCTGGGTGTTGCTCCTTCAATGACTCCCAGGTTGCCAATGGCACAACTGGGTTCTTGAAGAAGCTGCCGGCATTGGGAAGCTGTTCCGGATCAGGCAATTTGCGTCGACGAACAGCCATCACGGCACTGGCGACATCAAGCGGAGTGAGATCGCGCAGGTCCTGCCCGTCGAAATAGTCGCAGAGGTCACGATAATCCAGTGAGAATGGTCGGCTGCGGGACAATCTCAGACGAACCTCTGTGATGACGTAGCGCCCGGGTTCGTGTTTGAACACGCTGTCACGATAGCTGAAATGGCACAGACTGTTGGTCAGCACCACTTCGTTGCCGGTCTGCCGATCCAGGGCCCGGATATCCACCAGGGTGTCCTGCAACTCCGTGCCATAAGCTCCGATGTTCTGAACCGGTGCCGCCCCGACGGTGCCAGGAATCAGCGCAAGGTTTTCAATCCCTCTGTAGCCGGAGGAAGCCGCGTACAACACACTTTCGTGCCAGTTTTCACCAGCGCCCAGTACCAGTGTCGCCTCGTCGCCACTAACCTGCTCCCAGCACCGGCGTGCGATGGCGATGCGAATCACCAGCCCTGGATAATCCCCTGCAAATACCAGGTTGCTGCCACCTCCGAGCAGGAGCGGCTCAACCGATGCTTCCGATGCCCACGCCAGCGCTCTCCGGAGCGCCTCGACAGTGGTGACTGACACAAAATACCGCGCCCTCGCCTCGATACCAAGACTGTTCATCGTCCCCAGGGACACGTTCTCCCTGATCTCCCCGGAACGGGTCACACCAGCCGCTCCCGGATATGCTCAAGAAGACCTTCACTGGCCTCGGTAATCAGGTCAAGTACGTGCTCGAAGCCCTGGTCGCCACCGTAGTATGGGTCCGGCACTTCCTCTTCATCAGAACGACCAAACCCCAGAAACAATGCCGGCTCGGTCCCGCCATGTTGCTGCCAGATATCCCTGACGTCCGCGAAATTCTGACGGTCCATCACCAGTACGTAATCGAACCGGTCCAGATCCGGCGCCTGGAACTGGCGGGCCCGGAGATCACTGATATCGATTCCGCGCTTGCCGGCAGCGGCCATGGCGCGTCCGTCCGGGGCCTTACCCACATGCCAGTCGCCGGTTCCGCAGGAATCGATGGCAATGCGACTTTCGAACCCGGACTGCTGAACCACCTGGCGAAAGACACCTTCTGCGCTGGGCGAACGGCAGATGTTGCCAAGACAGACAAACAGTACGTTTACTTCCGGCTTCATGGGTGTCCTGCCCCCTTTTGTCTGGTAATCATGATTTGCCGCAGACGCTCTAGATCCTCGGCGGTATCCACGCCCGCAGGTGGCATCCGGCACGCTTCTTCGACGTGAATGCGGGCGCCATTGTAGAGTGCCCGCAGCTGTTCCAGGGATTCAGTGACTTCGGTCGGGGCTGGCGCCCAAGTCACGAAATTCCGCAGGAGGCTGACGCGGTAGCCGTAGATGCCAATGTGACGATAGTAATTGCTGTCTTCCGGTAGCGGCCGCGCCGCGGCGGTGTCGCCACCGTCCTGCCACGCATCCCGGGCCCAGGGAATCGGCGCCCGGCTGAAGTAGTGGGCCATGCCCCGGTTATCGAAAACCACTTTGACAACATTGGGATTGAACACACTGGTGGCGTCAGGAATCCGCTCGCAGAGGGTGGCGATGGCTGCGTCAGGGTGAGCTTCGAGGTTTGCGGCCACCTGGTCAATCAGTTCCGGTGGGATCAAGGGTTCATCACCCTGAACGTTGACAACCCGGTTGTCCGAACCAAACCCCAGTTTTCGGGCTACCTCTTCAAGACGGTCCGTACCACTGGCGTGGTTGGCGGAGGTCATCACTACTTCCGCGCCGAAGGCGGCACAGGCGGCCTTGATGCGTTCGTCATCCGTGGCGATCACCACACGACCAGCCTGACTTTCACACGCCCGCTCATAGACGTGCTCAATCATCGGCTTGCCGGCAATGTCTGCCAATGGCTTGCCAGGCAGCCGAGTAGAGGCATAACGTGCCGGGATAACGACGGTGTAGGACATACGGGCTTCCTGTCAGCGTTTGTGGAGTCGCTCGTCGGTCGTCAGAGTCCGGGCTTCGGTGGCGAGCATCACCGGTATCCCCTCGCGAATCGGAAAGGCCATCGCATCCTGATAGCAGACAAGCTCGGTTTTGGCGTCGTTCAGCTTCAGGTCACCTTTGCATACCGGACAGGCCAGCAGGGCCATCAGTTTTTTATCCATGGTGCGGTTCTCACAATGTCATTGTATCCAGCGATTGGTTGCAGTCATTGACGCGGGCCACGAACGCCTCGGAAAACACCTCGGGGAGGCTGGCCGTGACAGACAGGACCCAGGTGTTGTCAGGGGCGATCCCGCGGCACTTGACCGCATCCTTGGCGGTCATCACCAGCCATTCACCGTCTTCGGAGTGCAGGTCGGCGGGCGTAAAAGGATGATGGTCCGGCAAGGCAAGAGGCCTGACCTGAGCCCCCAGCGCCATCAGTGTATCGAAAAACCGGCTGGGATTACCGATCCCTGCCACTGCCCTCACGCGCCGGCCTTCCAGGCATTCCGGAGACAGCACTTCCCCGGTCACAAGGTTGCGCAGCTCAGTAGGGGCCAGGGTCATGGTGAACTGGCGCTCATGCTCGAGCTCGTCGAGATGGCCGCCATTGGTGATCACGAAGTCGACGGATTCGAGCCGCGCCAGAGGTTCACGCAACGGCCCCACGGGAATCAGGGCGCCGTTGCCGACACCACGGGCCGCATCGAAGACGGCAAGTTCAATATCCCGGGGAAGCCGATAATGCTGGAGCCCGTCGTCGCACACCAGAATGGTACCCAGCCCTTGCTCCAGTGCCCATAAGGCACCCCGTCTGCGATCCGGGTCCACCACAACCGGGCATCCCGATTGCGCGGCCAGCATTACCGGCTCGTCACCGGCGATCCTGGCGTCGGTGTCAGCGTTGACCAACAGCGGATAGCGATCAGACTTGCCACCGTAGCCACGGCTCAGGATCACTGGCTGCCACCCCTGGTCCTTCAGCAGGCTGGTGAGAGCGGCCGTCAGCGGGGATTTTCCTGTGCCCCCGGCGGTGATATTGCCCACCACCACCACGGGAACCGGAATGCGTTCGTTCATCGCCTGCCAGGCCCGGCGGCGACGGTTTTCAGAAATGGTGCGGTAGAGCCAGACCAGCGGATACAACGGCCACAGGGGGCGCCTACCGCTGTACCATACCCGTTCCACCAGCGTGGTCATGCCTGCTCGCTGAACTGCATCTGGTGGAGCTGGGCGTAGGCGCCGCCCTCGGCCAGCAATTCATCATGGCGACCGGACTCGACAATTCTGCCGCCATCCATCACCAGGATGCGATCCGCCTTTTCAATGGTTGATAGCCGGTGGGCAATGACCAACGTTGTACGACCCTGCATGACGGTTTCCAGTGCATCCTGTATGTGCCGTTCCGATTCCGTATCGAGGGCCGATGTTGCCTCGTCCAGGATCAGCACCGGTGCGTTTTTCAGCAGGGCCCTTGCAATGGCCAGTCGCTGGCGCTGGCCGCCGGAAAGCATCACGCCGTTGTCACCAATCATGGTATCCAGACCTTCCGGCATACGCTCGATGAACTCCAGCGCATGGGCCTTGGCCGCTGCATCAGTGATTTGCTCGCGACTGCAGTGGCGGAGTGCGCCATAGGCAATGTTGGCCGCAATGGTGTCGTTGAAAAGAACCACGTTCTGGGTCACCAGCGCAATCTGTGAACGCAGGGCTTCCAGGCTGAATTCTTTCAGGGAGTGGCCGTCCAGACGGACATCCCCACCGGTGTACTCGTAGAAACGAGGCAAAAGACTGACCAGTGTCGACTTGCCACTGCCCGAACGCCCGACCAGGGCAACACTCTGACCGGCGGGTATGTTCAGGGAAATATCCTTGAGAACGTCGTCCAACTGGTCACGATAGCGGAAGGACACGCTTTCAAATTCAATGTTGCCGTTAACCCGTTCCGGCGCGTAGGTGCCCGGATCGTGTTCCGGTTCCTCGTCCATGGTTCCGAAGACGTCGTGGGCAGCGGCAACGCCACGCTGGATCTTGGCATGTACGGACGTTACCTGGCGAATGGGCTTGGCCATGGTTGTTGCGGCGGTAATGAAGGCCACAAGCTGGCCGGTACTCATTTCGCCACGGATCTCCGGCGCCAGCATGGTCCACACCAGTGCCGCGATGGCAATCGCCACCAGCACCTGGATAACCGGGATGCTGATGGCCTGGGTGGAAGCCATCTTCAGGCTCTGCTCCAGGTTTTTCTCACTGACCTTGCGGAAGCGGTCGCGCTCATAGTGCTCGCCGCCAAAGGTACGGACCACCCGATAGCCACTGATGGACTCGGAAGCCGCATGGGTAATATCGCCCATCGACCCCTGGATACGTTTGCTGATTTTGCGGAAGCGCTTACTCGCGTAGCTGACCACCAGGGCAATCAACGGCCCCACGGCCAGGAATACGAGGGTCAACTTCCAGTTGGTGTAAATCATAAAGCCCAGCAGACCCAGGATGGTAAGCCCTTCCCTGAGGGTGATGGTCACGGCGTTGGTCGTGGCATCTGCCACCTGCTCAACATTGTATGTGATCTTCGAAACCAGACGGCCGGAAGCGTTCTCATCGAAATAGCGGGACGGCAGGCTCAGCAAACGGTCGAAGACTTGCTGGCGCAGAGCGTTAATAACCTGCCGCCCAACGTAACTGATGAAATACTGGCTCATGAAGGTGCCGACACCGCGAAAGGCAAACACACCGACAATCAGCAACGTCAGCAGAATCCGGTTCTTGTCGGTGGGGTTTTCCAGTGCCGTGATGACGTATTCCATCGCCGCAGCCATACCGGTGGAGGCCGCTGCGTAGATGATATTGCCAACCACGGCGAGCGAGAACGCCAGCCAGAAAGGCTTTACGTAAGCCAACAGGCGTTTGTAGGTTCCCCAGTTGGATGCCGGCTGGTGTGACTCTTCGGCTGTCGACGTGGCGTCACTCACTGCCTTCCGCCTCTCGTTCGGTGGTGATGCTGAGTTTGGCAAAACCAAGACGACCCGCCACATCCATGGCACGCACGACGAACTCGTGAGGGGTACGGGCATCCGCGGTGATGATGAACGGCAGAGACGTGTTGTCCTGTGCCAGTTCACTAACCGCCCTTTCCAGGGTTTCCCGACGATTATTCACCAGGGTTCGGTCGTTGAGGATGTACTGGCCCTCGGCGTTGATGACCACATCAATCAACTCCGCCTCGGATTCCGACCTCTCACCGTTGGCTTCCGGCAATTCGATATTGAGGTGGCTCTCACGGGTAAACGTGGTGGACACCATAAAGAATATCAGCAGCAGGAAGACCACATCGATCAGTGGCGTCAGGTCTACCCCGACTTCCTGACTTCTCTGACGCTTGAACTTCACAGTGTTCAGGCTCCTTCCACGTCAATTTCGCGGTCGCCATGCACCACTTCCACAAGCTTGATGGCTTCCTGCTCCATGCCGACAACCAACTCATCGACACGTCGAATAAAGTAACGGTGGCAGATCAGTGCTGGTATGGCCACGCTCAGGCCCGAAGCCGTCGTAATCAGTGCTTCCGAAATACCCCCGGCCAGATTACCGGCATCGCCTACACCGGCGAGCTGGATCTCTGCAAACACCTTGATCATGCCGATCACGGTCCCGAGCAGGCCCAGGAGAGGCGTAATGGTCGCAACGGTCCCGAGGGGGTTCAGGAAACGTTCCAGTTCATGAATGACCTGACTCGCCTCGTGCTCAATGCTTTCCTTCATGATCTCGCGACCATGTTTGGCATTCATCAACCCGCCGGCCAGGATCCGCCCCAGGGGAGACGACCCCTGCAGTGCCTTGAGCTTGCGCCCGTTAAGCTCCTTTTTCTTGATCCACCGCCACAGTTCGTTGATGGTGTGCTGAGGCGTTACCCTGGACGGTCTGAGCGTCCAGAAGCGCTCTAGAATGATGGCAAGGGCAAGAATGGAACAGGCAAGAATCGGCACCATGAGGATGCCACCGGCTTTCAAAAGCTCGAACACGCTTGGTCTCCCTGATTGTTTACAAGCCGCGCTACTTTAGCATAGCTGCCGGTGTAGGCCACACCCGGAATGTCACGGTTTTTACACTCTGTTCAGGGAGTTTCGGGTTTACGAATCCAGAACGGGGTCGCGGCCCTTGCCTTTGTGGTTATCACTCCACCCGGCTCCAGAACCAGCCTGATCGCGCCGGAGGTAGCGGTATTGGCGATATCGCTGCCAACGGACTGATACCGTTCAACCACGTCTGCATGGGGATGACCGAAACGGTGCCGGTAGCCAGCACTGACTACGGCGAGATTCGGAGCCATCCAGGCGACCCAAGGTTCCGATGAGGACGTTTTGCTGCCATGGTGGGGTGCCAGCACAACCCGATAGCGGTCGGTATCATTCCGATAATGGTCGGCCCGGGCCATAAACTCCTCTTCCACCCGGCGGGTTATGTCGCCAGGCAACACCACCTCAACGGGCGGGACAACCGACGATACTGTCAGCACACAGGACGCGTCATTACCCTCAACCCTGCCCCGGCTTTGCCAGAGTTCCAGTTCCAGATCGCCCATCTTGACATCCACCTGGCCAGAACAGGGCTCAACCTTTACGCCTACGGGCAACTTGTCGGCAACTCTCCCGGGTTCGCCGGTAACAATCCGCCCGACTTTGAATCGGTCGAACAGCAACGGCAGCCCTCCGGCGTGATCACCATCGCCGTGGCTGATTACCAGGGTATCAATGCGGCGTACGCCCAGAGCATTCAGATTGGGAATCAGAACCGACTCCACCGACGAGTAGACTCCCTCCAGTGCCGGGCCAGTGTCGTAGAGCAGCACCCGGTCCCGCTCGCGAAGCAGGACGGATAGCCCCTGGCCGACATCCCATACCCAGATTTCAGGGTGGGCGACCGTCTCGTTCGCCCCCTCCATCCCTTCGCCCCGAAACACGATCATGGCAATCCATAACGACGTGACACAGGCAGCCGCCTTCCGAAACCCGTTGAAAGGGGCCAGCAGGGCCATCAGAACCACCAAGGAAAACCCCGCAACCTGCAATGGGGCGGGCACCGTCAGCACAAGATCAACGTTCGCGAGCCAGGAAAGCCCCTGCCACAGAACCCCAAAAACGGCATCCAGCACGCCAATCACCAGGGCATCCGCAGAGGGGAGCAATACCAGTACAAAAGCTCCCACGACCAATAACGGCATGACCACCAGCGATACCCAGGGAATGGCAAACAGGTTGGCTACCAGACCGAGCACAGGCTGAGGCTGCCCCAGGGTGGATAATATCGGCCAGAGCCCGGCAAAGACGGCCACTTGGGCCAGCAATAGCCCCGTGAGCCAACCAGTCCTGCCAACACGGAGGGCAAACAGCAACACCAGAACCATCACGGCGCCGAAAGACAGCCAGAACCCCTGGTCCAGGGGCGAAAACGAATCACTTAACAACACCAGGGCCAGCGCGGTCAGCAGCCCCGTAAAAACCCCGGTTTGCCGAGCGCCAACGAGAACCCACCCGGCGATGATGACCATAATAAGCGCCCGCCTGGTGGGCACGGAGAACCCGGCCACAAGCGCATACCCGATGCTCGCACTGGCGACCACAAGGAAAACCAGGATTCTTAGTGCCGCAGGCGATACTCGACGTTCAGGAAGACAAAGCAGCAGGCGGCGGCACAGGAAGCCTGCCCCAGCGGCAATCAACCCCAGATGCAGACCCGAAATAGCAACCAGGTGAATGGTTCCGGTAGCTTTCAGAACGTCCCAGTGTTCGGGCTGCATATGCCCGCGGTAGCCCATCATCAGGGACGTTATTAATGGGAAATGGCGCGCATCAGACAGCCTGCCCGAGACAGCGTCCACCAGCTCTCCCCGCCAGCGGTGATACCGGCAACGAAACGGGCACTCAAGGTGGTCTGAGCGGGAAAGCTCGCGGACTGTGCCGGTGGCACCAAACCCCTTCCGATACAGCCAGGATTCGTAGCGGAACCCCTCCGGATTCACGGCACCGTGGGGGCGCTTGAGCGCAACCGTGAGTATCAGCCGATGACCGGGCCTGGTCGTGGCCTCATCGCCGTACCAGGCGAGTCGCAACCGATCCGGCAAATCCTCATCGGAAAAGGTACTGTCGCCTTCGGGCAGATGCCATTGAGTCACGCAAAAGGCGAAACGGACGCTACCGAAGCTGCCTTCGGATGGGACATCACAAAGATACCCCGAGACGTCCAGTTCCAGGCCTTCCAGTGTCGTCGGTAGCACCGACTGCTGCCGGCCGTCCGCTTGCAGCGCCGCCCAGGCCAGGCCAACAATCCCACCAGCAAGCAGGACTGCGACCGCCCTGAACAGCGGAGACCTGGCGAGAAGTATCGCGACAAACGGGATAGGTGTCGCGGAAATCAGCCAGTGCAAAGGTGGCAAGACCGCCAAGCTATACAGTAAGATAACGCCGCAGGCGAAGCCCACGAGGCCGACCCTGGCCATAAAACTTCCGGACAATCCTTGTCCTCCTGATAGTTGGTCAATTCCGGGAGCCGCCATACCCCGGAACCATTATCCCGAGCAGGCAGAACTTCCCAATGCCAAAGAAGTTCATGAAACGCTATCTACCAACGCCGGAACGGGTGCGCTCGATCGAGTCGCTGCACTTCCTCGGAGATATCCTTCATGAACCCAACTTGTGGCACATCAATCGCCACAGCGTCGCCAGGGCGTTCCTGGTCGGTATTTTCCTGACATTTATACCGATGCCGTTCCAGATGGTTGCCGCTGCCTTCTTCGCCATCTGGTTCAACGCCAACCTGCCGCTTTCGGTAGTGCTCGTCTGGATCAGCAATCCGGTGACCATGCCACCGATGTTCTACTTCAATTACAAGATTGGAGCCTGGATACTGGACAGACCGGTACTGAACTTCGAGATCCAGTTGTCTTGGTCGTGGCTCAGCGGCCGCCTGATGGATATCGGCATCCCTCTCTACCTGGGCTCGGTACTGGTGGCCACCTGCTCGGCCTGCCTTGCCTATCTGGTCATTCAATTCCTGTGGCGGCGCAAGGTCCGCAGCGACTGGCGGGAGCGCCAGCTACTTCGAATACGCCACCGCCGGGCCGCCCGCAAGTCCAAGCCGGGCGCTGACGCCCATCAAAGCTCCTGAAACAGTTCACCCTGCTCCAGCCGAAGCACCCGCCCCAGGCTCCTGGCCATGGCCATATCGTGGGTGACCAACACGAACGCTATGCCAATCTGGTCCCTGAGCGACTCGATAAGCTCGCGGACGCTTTCCCCGGTCTGCTCATCCAGATTGCCAGTGGGCTCATCCATCAAGACGCACTCGGGCTCGTTCACCAGGGCGCGGGCAATCGCCACCCGCTGACGCTCACCACCAGACAGTTCTCCGGGTTTATGCCCCAGCCGCGCTCCTAACCCGACACGTTCGAGAATGGCGGTTGCCTGTTCCGAGGCCTGGCGAACGCCACGGCCACCCAACGCACCCGGCATCATGACGTTTTCCAGGGCCGAAAATTCCGGCAACAGATGATGGAACTGGTAAACAAACCCCAAGTGACGATTGCGAAAACGCGCCCGGCCGGATTCGCTCATCCGGTGAATATCCTGCCCGCAGATATCAATATGACCCGAAGAAGGTTTATCCAGCCCCCCGAGCAGGTTTAGCAGCGTGGTTTTGCCAGCACCACTGCTGCCAACAATGCCTACCGATTCGCCGGCCGATACCTGAAGCGAAATGTCCGAGAAAATCGTCAGCTTTCCCGGCCCTTCGTTATAGGTTCTGGTTACTTTTTCGCAGTTGATCACCAATGACCTGTCATCGTTCATGGTTGCTGAATCACTCATATCGCAGGGCCTCCGCCGGGTCGACGCGGGATGCTCTCCACGCTGGATAGATCGTTGCCAACAGACTCATGGCGAGGCCAGCACCACTGATGATCCACACGTCCTGCCATTGCAGCTGGGACGGCAGATAACTGATGAAATAGACGTCAGCACTCAGGAACTGATGCCCCATAAAGGCCTCCAGCCAGGCAATAAACCCGCTGATGTTGTAGGCACCCAGAATGCCCAGCGCTGTGCCCACCAGGGTGCCGGTAATGCCAATCACCGCGCCCTGAACCATGAAGATCCGCATCACTCGCCCGGGTGTTGCGCCCATCGTGCGCAGGATAGCGATATCAGCTGTCTTGTCGGTAACCACCATCACCAGTGTCGACACAATGTTGAACGCGGCCACCGCGACGATGAACATCAGCAGCAGGCCGATCATGGTCTTCTCCATGCGGATGGCCTGGAACAGATTGCCATGGGTTCGGGTCCAGTCAGATATGAAGTGGCGACCGCTCAGCTGGCGCGCAACTTCTTCTGCCACTTTCGGAGCCTGAAACAGATCGTCCACCAGAAGGCGCACGCCCTGGGCTTTGCCGTCGGTGCGTATGAGCTTTGATGCATCATCCATATGAATCAGGGTGTAGTTGCCATCCAGTTCCGCCCCGACGCTGAATACGCCCTTGACCGTGAATCGCTTCAGTCGCGGCAATACCCCGGCTGGAGTTACCGATGCTTCCGGCAACACCACGGTGACCCGATCACCCAATTGCAGGCGCAGGCTGGCGGCCATCTGCCGGCCAATAATGATGCCAAACTCTCCGGACTTCAGATCGTCCAGCCCGCCTTCGATCATATGGTTTTCAATGATGGAAACGCTCCGCTCCTGCTCTGGCAGTACACCATTGAGCATGACGCCGCGAACGTCACCGCCACCCGTGACCATGCCCTGCCCCTGAATAAAGGGCGCTGCAGCGATCACCGATGGGTGTTGCTCTACTTTCCGGTCCACTTCCTGCCAGTCATCAAGATCAGGGTTACCCTGGATCACAGCGTGAGGCACCATGCCCAGAATCCGCTGCTTGAGCTCACGGTCAAAGCCATTCATCACCGACAACACGATGATGAGGACAGCCACGCCCAGCATCAGGCCAATCATGGAGGTCAGGGAAATGAACGAAATGAAGTGATTACGTCGTTTGGCCGCGGTGTACCGCAAGCCGACATACAGTGATAAGGGTCTGAACATTGGGAGGAGCCTGTCGCTGCCTTCTGGTCTGTCGAAAATCCTGCGGCGATACGGACCGTCAGGAAGCTGCTAAACTGCTATCAGGAAACAATAATACCGCGTTATGGAGCCCAGATGTCTGAAACGACACCCGACAATAACCCGGCGAATAATCCTTCTGATCGCAGGGACTACTTTCGCATCAGTGACCATATTGGCCTGGAAATCCGAACGCTGGGTCCTGGTGAAGCTAATCGGGAAAACCCCTTTAACGGCAATCACATGGAGAGCCTGCGCTCGGAATTCAGACGCCTGGACCAGGATGTCAGGGCGCAGCTCGCCAACCTGGCAGAACGTGACCGCCTGCTGACCTCGCTGATCAAGTCTCTGAACGGGAAGCTGGATACGTTGGCGCGCATTATGGCCTTTGAGCAAAATCCGTTGCAACCTGGGGACTGGCAGGACGTCACACTCAGTGAAGGCGGGCTGTCGTTCCACAGCTCCACCAACCGTTTTTCCGCCGGTGACCAACTGGCCCTGAGAATGACGCTGCCACCGGAGCTGTTTCAGCCAGTGGCGACTGCCAGAGTCATCGACGTTGTACCTGACAAAAGCGGCGGTGGCAGGGTTCATACGGAATTTACCGACATTCAGGACAGCGACCGACAGCAAATCGCCCGCCACGTGATGCGATGGCAGATCCGCCAGCGACAGAAAGAGTAAACGGTCCACAAATCATCGAATTCGGGCTGACTTTTGTTAGTCTTTGGTGGATATTACGTTTTATCAATGTCTGGCGAGTACCATCCACGGCACTTTTCAGATTTTCCAGGCAACCCCGTTCAATCGGATACGACGATCCCAGGGAGTAAGTCACTGATGAAAAACCGCACCATAAAAGCCGTTTGCGCCGCCGCAGCCTTCTCAGGACTGGCGGTAGCCCCGCTTGCCACCGCGGTGGCGGAAGAGGTTCGGGTTCCAGTGATGTCGCAGGCTGAGCGCGGCGCACAGGAAAACCTTCCACGTACTGGCATGAGTCAGTCCAGCGTTCGCAACGGCTGGGGCAACCCGATCCGCACCTCCGGGCCTGTGGGCAACCCACCCATATCGCAATGGCACTACGCGGATTTTGTCGTGTACTTTGAAGCCGATCGGGTGATCCATGCGGTACTGAAGCCCAGCCGCTAAAAAATCCTCTGCACATCCTGACGCAACCCCGCTCGTTCGTTAGAATGGCGGCTTTTGGATAAGGTGTTCACAACTTGACTTCCAGACCTGTGATGCCCGCCGAGTGGGCACCCCAAAGTGCCATCATGCTTACCTGGCCCCACCCCGGAACGGACTGGAGCGACATCCTTGCCGATGTCGAGCCGGTGTTTATGGAGATCGCGCAGACCGTCTTGCGCTTTCAGCACGTATTACTCAGCTGTGAGCATGTTGTCCGTTTGCAGGAGCTGGAAAGGGACCTTAATCAGTTCGCTCAGGATAACGGTTTGCCCGGCCGCGTTGCGGCCGTTCCTGCCCCGGCCAACGATACCTGGGCACGCGACCACGGCCCCCTAGCCATTAGCCGTGGCGAGGGCCACGAATTACTGGATTTCAGGTTCAATGCCTGGGGCGGAAAATTCCCCTGGGAAAAGGACAATGCCCTGAACAGCCACCTGTCGAATTTTGGCAGCTTTGGCACGACACCGCTGATACCGGTCGACTTCGTTCTCGAGGGAGGCTCTATCGAATCCGATGGTAAAGGCACCTTGCTGACCACCAGCGAATGCCTGTTGACGCCTTCCCGCAATCCGTCCATGGATCGAGCCGGTATTGAACACCTGTTGTCGGAAACACTGGGCGCCGAGCGCATCCTCTGGCTGAACCACGGCTACCTTGCCGGTGACGACACTGACAGCCATATCGACACCCTGGCGCGCTTTTGCGCCCCCGACCATATCTGTTACGTGGCCTGCCCGGACGTCAGCGACGAGCACTACAGCGCCCTGGCGGCCATGGAGGAGGAGCTGCAGCAATTCCACCAGGCTGACGGCCACCCCTACCGCCTGACCCCGCTGCCCTGGCCCGATGCCATCCATGACGAAGACAGCGAGCGCCTTCCCGCAACCTATGCCAATTTCCTGGTCATCAACGGCGCCGTGCTGGTACCGGTTTACGGGGTGCCTCAGGATGAAGACGCTGTCGCCACCTTGTCGAACGTTTTCCCTGAGCGGGAAGTGATTCCGGTGAACTGTCGACCACTGATCACACAGGGAGGCAGCCTGCATTGCGTCACCATGCAGATACCGGCAGGGGTTGTAGGCGCATGACTCAGATTCCTCAATCCGCCGATCTGGCCATTGCCGCCATTCAGCAGCAATGCAGCGCTGACAAGGATACCAGCCTGGCAACCAGCGAACGTCTGATCCGCCAGGCGGCTACGGACGGCGCCCAGCTCGTCGTCCTGCAGGAATTGCACGCCACGCTCTACTTTTGCCAGACCGAAGACACCTCGGTATTCGAACTCGCCGAGCCGATTCCCGGCCCGACCAGTCGTCGGCTATCCGCTCTGGCGGCGGAACTTGGCATCGTTCTCGTCGGGTCTATCTTTGAACGGAGAATGAACGGCGTCTACCACAACACAGCCGTCGTTTTTGAGCGGGATGGAAACATCGCCGGCCTCTACCGCAAGATGCATATTCCCGACGATCCCGGCTTCTACGAAAAGTTTTATTTCACCCCGGGCGACGCCAGCTTCAACGACGGCCGCAACGGCTTCACCCCCATTGACACCTCCGTGGGTCGGCTGGGTGTGCTGGTGTGTTGGGACCAGTGGTATCCAGAAGCCGCTCGCCTAATGGCCCTGGCCGGCGCAGAGGTATTGATCTATCCCACGGCCATTGGCTGGGACGTCACCGACGACCCGGAGGAACAAGCGCGCCAGTTGGATGCCTGGGTAACCGTTCAACGCGGCCATGCGGTTGCGAACAACCTTCCGGTCATCGCGCCAAACCGAGTCGGCACGGAACCAGACCCTTCAGGCAACTCTGACGGCATTCGTTTCTGGGGCAACAGCTTCATCTGCGGACCCCAGGGAGAATTCCTGGCCCGTGCCGACGACAAGTCGGAAACCCTACTGTCCGCCACCATTAATCGCTCTCGCAGTGAATCGATTCGTCGCATCTGGCCGTATTTCAGGGATCGGCGCATCGACGCCTACGGTGACATTCTCAAGCGGGTAAGGGACTAAACACTTCATGAAAAAACTGACCGACACGGTTATCCGCGAGTTAAACAGCATACTGCTGGGCAAGGATCACCAGGTACGGCTTTCACTCTGCGGCTTGCTGGCCAAGGGCCACCTGCTGATTGAAGACATTCCGGGAATGGGCAAAACCACCCTGTCCCACGCACTGGCCAAGGTCATGGGCCTGACCTACCAGCGCATCCAGTTTACCAATGATCTGTTACCGGCTGACGTGCTTGGCTTCTCCATGTACGACAAACAGGCGGGCAGCCTGGTGTTCCATCCCGGACCGATCTTCGCGCAGGTTGTGCTGGCTGATGAAATCAACCGCGCGTCTCCCAGAACCCAGAGTGCATTGCTGGAAGCCATGGAGGAACGGCAGGTTTCGATCGAAGGCGAAACCCGCCCCCTGCCCCACCCGTTCTTCGTTATCGCCACACAGAACCCCATCGAGCAGGGAGGCACCTACCCGTTACCGGAATCCCAGCTTGACCGGTTTCTGATGCGCATACGGCTGGGCTACCCCGACCCGCGCGCCGAACGGGAACTGCTGGAAGGTGAAGACCGCCGGGTCATGACCGACAGACTGCAATCACTGCTTTCTTCGGAAAACCTGCAAACCCTCCAGGACGCCGTCAACCGGGTGTCCACCAGCCCCGCACTGCTGGACTACGTACAACGCCTGCTGGAACAGAGCCGGCGCATGCCCGGCCTGCTGTACGGACTATCGCCCCGGGCGGGTCTCGGCCTGGTCCGCGCCGCACGGGCATGGGCCCTGATGGATGGGCGCCACCATGTCTTACCGGACGACATCCAGGCGGTCTTTCCGGCGGTCGCCGAACACCGCCTGGAACAGGGCGAGTCCGGAAAGAGCGCGGAGAGAGTAAGGCAACTTCTGACCTCCGTCTCTGTCATTGAATAGATAGCATCACTTAATGGAATGAATTGGGCAAAACAACTGGAAACCAATCCTGTTCATGTTAGCCTTTTGCCCTTTTCCTCCGGGCCAGCCCCCGGACCAACGTACCGATTACGTGAAAACGCGGCCAGCGCAACACGTCCAGATTCGTTAGCGAGAGAACCACAATGAGCGAAACCAAGCACTCCAGACTGATCATCCTAGGCTCCGGCCCCGCCGGCTACACCGCTGCCGTCTATGCCGCCCGTGCCAACCTGAAACCCACGCTGATCACCGGTATCGAAGTGGGCGGACAGCTGACCACCACCACCGACGTGGACAACTGGCCGGGCGACAACGATGGCGTACAGGGCCCTGAGCTGATGCAACGTATGCTCAAACACGCGGAGCGCTTCGAGACCCAGGTGGTCTACGACACCATCAACGAAGCCGACCTGCGTAACCGTCCCTTCCGCCTCAAGGGTGACAGCGGCGAATACACCTGCGATGCATTGATCATCGCCACTGGCGCCTCCGCCATGTACCTGGGCCTGGACTCGGAAGAAAAATTCAAGGGCCAGGGCGTCTCCGCCTGCGCCACCTGCGACGGTTTCTTCTACAAAAAACAGAAAGTCGCCGTCATCGGCGGCGGCAACACCGCCGTCGAAGAAGCGCTGTACCTCTCCAACATCGCCGACGAAGTCACCCTGGTACACCGCCGCGACAGCCTGCGTGCTGAAAAAATCCTGCAGGACAAACTGTTCGAAAAAGCCGAAAACGGCAACGTCAACATCATCTGGGATCACACCCTGGACGAAGTCCTCGGCGACGGCACCGGCGTCACCGGCATGCGCATCAAAAGCACCAAGGGCGAATCCACCCAGGAAATGGACCTGGCCGGCGTCTTCATCGCCATCGGCCACAAACCCAACACCGACCTGTTCCAGGGCCAACTGGATATGGAAAACGGCTACATCAAAATCCGCTCCGGCCTGGAAGGCATGGCCACTCAGAGCAGCATCCCCGGCGTCTTCGCCGCCGGCGACGTAGCCGACCACGTCTACCGCCAGGCCGTGACATCTGCAGGCTTCGGCTGCATGGCAGCACTTGACGCCGAAAAGTTTCTGGACCAAGACTGAGTTTAACCGAGAAACTTATTCGGAAGTGGTTCAGGGCAGGCACCTCCGAGGCCTGAAAGGCGAGTGGTTACGGATGTCTGAAACTGTGCGGAGCCATGGATGGCGGAGCCCAAGCGCCACACGGACGTGCTCGAGCGTGTTTCAAACATCCGTGACCACTCGCCGACTCCACCAACACTCGAGTACTAACTCCGGACCGAGATGACGTCACTACCCTGGCTAGACCCCGACCAACTCTGGTTCCCCCCCGCCGAACAGGCCCTGGACGACCCCGACGGATTGCTGGCACTGGGCGGTGACCTATCCACCGAGCGGCTCAAACTCGCCTACCGCAACGGCATCTTCCCCTGGTTCAGCGACGACCAGCCCATACTCTGGTGGTCCCCCAGCCCCAGATGCGTCCTTTTCCCGGAAGAGATCCACATCTCCAGAAGCCTCCGGCGCACCCTCAACCGCGGCTATTTCACCATCACCGCCGACCAGGCTTTCCCCCGCATCATCCGCCTCTGCGCCAACACCCGTGCCGAAGGCACCTGGATCACCCAGGATATGATTGACAGTTATGGCCAGCTTCACAAACAGGGGGTAGCCCACTCCATAGAAGTATGGAATCCAAAGGGAGAACTGGCCGGGGGAATGTACGGCCTGGCCATTGGCCGCTGCTTTTTTGGTGAGTCCATGTTTTCACTGGAAACCAACGCCTCGAAAGTATTGATGGTCCATCTGGCCAATCAACTCCGGGATTGGGGCTATCAGATTATGGATTGCCAGGTGGAAAGCGGCCATCTGTTGCGAATGGGTGCGCGAAGTATCCCACGCAGCGAATTTTTATCTATACTCAGGACATGCGTCGACAGTAGTCCGGACCACAGCGACTGGGGCTTCCGGTGGCAGTGGCCCGGCCCGGAGGTGTGAATGAGCAATCTCAGGACCCTGGTGTTTTTTGCCACGCCGGCCCACGACTGCAGTTACCTGCCAGATCGCGAAGCAACCACCATGTTCGTCGACCCGAGGGCCCATGTGGACAAGCGGCTGTACAGCCAACTGACCGCCCTGGGCTTCCGTCGAAGTGGCTCTCATTACTATCGCCCCCACTGCGAAAGCTGCAATGCCTGTGTTCCTGTCAGGCTCAAGGTGGAAGAGTTCCAGCCTGACCGCAGCCAACGCAGGGTTATGAAAAAGAACGCCGATCTTAGTTGCCGCATGGTCAAGGCAACCTTTTCGGAACTGTATTACAGCCTCTACGCCCATTACATTGAACAACGGCACTCTGACGGCGACATGTACCCACCCTCCCGTGAACAGTTCATGTCGTTCCTGGTGGAAGGCGCCACCGATTCCTGGTTTGTCGAAATCATGGACGGAGACAACCTGGTGGGCCTGGCCGCCGTGGACATGCTGGACGAAGGCCTGTCCGCCATCTATACCGTATTTGATCCTGCCTACGAAAGCCGAAGCCTGGGCACCTTTGCGGTGCTTTGGCAGATAGAGGAAGCAAAACGGCTGGGGCTTCCGCACCTGTATCTGGGGTATTGGATCGAAGAATGTCGGAAAATGAACTATAAAACACGATTCCGCCCGATCGAAGCGCTTCGGGACGGGCAATGGCACACCATGGAAGTGAACTGATTTTGCCAAATGGCGGTAAATCAGGCAGAATTGCGCAATTTAAAATCACAGCAAGCCAATTTACGAGGTTTTTACTGAATGGCGAAGTCCGATGCTATTGAAATGGAAGGCGTTATTGTTGATACGCTTCCAAACACCATGTTCCGGGTTGAACTCGAAAACGGCCATATTGTGACCGCTCACATTTCTGGCAAGATGCGCAAGAACTATATCCGTATTCTGACAGGCGACAAGGTCAAGGTAGAACTGACCCCCTACGACCTGAGCAAAGGACGCATCGTGTACCGCGCCCGCTGATAGCTGTATGAGACTTGAAAGCCCCGAATATCGGGGCTTTTTATTTTCAGGCCCTTCCATGCCAGGCCGCTACTCCCGATTGTCCGCCGAGCATTCCATCGCGCCTGGATTGGTATAACACCGCACCTTCCGCAGTATCGTCATCATGTCGTCATGGTACACACCCGCAGCCAGCATGCCCGAGTCTTCCGTGGACTGCTGCATATCAATCCTCACGCTGCGCAACATTTCCTGGTAACCCCGGACGGCTTCGGGTGAAATCTTGACCCAGCGCTCCTCGGGAATCGACCGTTCGTACTGCCTCACAATGCGCATGGCCTCCGGGTAGAGCCTGGACATGATCCGCCGTGACTTCCTGACAAAAGCGTCGTCGAACTCATCCGCCCGGGCGATCAACTGAACGGTTACCTGCCCTACCGGATAATCGACAATACCACCTTTGCTGCCCATGCCCCGGAACATCTCCAGCACCTCGTAGGCAGCCGCCGGCGCATAACTGATATCAGCCTCGCCGGAATTGAACAGGCTGGCAAAGTCGGAAATTTTCGCCGCAACCGGCACCGCGCCAACATACTCAACCATATGACGGGCATCGTGGTGCCCCTCGAACACCGTGATGCGCTTTCCCTCCAGAGCCTCCACGTGGTCAATCGCCCGGTCGTTCACGAACAGGTAAGCCGCTCCCATCGGCGTCACACCCAACACCTCGTAGCCATTCTGCTCAAGATGACGGTCAACCCTGGGGCTGGCCAGAATATGGAGCAGCACTTTCAGGTCTTCATAATAGGGAATCGCCCCGATGGCACTGATGGAGCCTGAAAAATCGTTGAATTTACGGGCGCCCATATCGGTCACCGCGACAATGTCGCAACGCCCGGCTCTTAAATCTGCGACGGCCTGATCTTCATCGGTGTAGGGACGCATGTTAAGGCCTACGCCGGCCAATGCGGCCTTGCGGTGGTAATCCTGCAACGTACGGTAGACAAATCCACTTGCTCCGGCGACATCAAATACACAGAACTCACGGCGCTCACTCGCGCCGGCATTGCTCCAGCCGGAAAGCCCGAGCACAACCAGCAAAAGCATGGATAACGCTTTCATTTCCCGGTTCTCCTTATCATTGTTGTTTCACGGAAACACAGACCACGGCGCGTACGCGTCAGGTAATCTGACTGTCAGACAACAATTTGACAGAGAAGCGGAGCAATTGGATTGACGACAATGTCAGGGCTGGCCCTTCAACAGAGTCAATTGATGGTCGGCCAGTGACAAAAAAGGCCATGCTGTTTCCAGCATGGCCTTTCCAGGAGGAGAAGAATCGCTCAGGGCTGCTTACACAGCCTCAGCCGGTTCGTCCTCATACTCGAACTCCAGTTCACCATCCTTGAGGTGAATGTGGACATCACCACCATGCTCCGACAGCCGGCCGAACAGGATCTGTTCCGCCAGGGGCCGCTTGATCTTGTCCTGGATCAGGCGAGCCATCGGGCGTGCCCCCATGGTGACATCGTAGCCCTTCTCGGCCAGCCATTCCTTCGCGGCGTCGTCAACGTGGAGCACCACGTGCTTCTCGTCCAACTGCGCCTGCAATTCCGTGAGGAACTTGTCCACCACGTGGGTGATGGTGGCCGGCTGGAGATCACCGAACTGGATAATGCCATCCAGGCGGTTGCGGAACTCCGGCGTAAAGGTCTTGGATATGATTTCCATACCATCCGTGCTGTGGTCCTGCTCGCTGAAGCCAATGGAACGGCGGGCCATGCTTTCAGCACCGGCGTTGGTGGTCATCACCAGGATCACATGACGGAAATCCGCCTTACGACCGTTATTATCCGTGAGCGTACCGTGATCCATCACCTGCAGAAGCAGGTTAAAGACCTCCGGATGAGCCTTCTCGATCTCATCCAGCAACAGCACACAATGCGGATGCTTGCTCACGGATTCCGTCAGCAGACCACCCTGGTCATACCCGACATAGCCCGGAGGCGCACCGATCAACCTGGACACGGTATGCCGCTCCATGTACTCGGACATGTCGAAGCGCACCAGCTCGATACCCAACACCTTGGCCAGTTGCTTGGTGACTTCGGTCTTGCCCACACCCGTGGGGCCGGCAAACAGGAAGGCACCTTCCGGCTTCTCCGGCGCCTTCAGGCCGGCACGGGCCAGCTTGATGGCGGTGGACAATGACTCGATAGCCGGATCCTGCCCGAAGACCACCATCTTGAGATCCCGCTCCAGATTGCGCAGCAGGTCCTTGTCGCTGGTGGATACGTTCTTCGGCGGGATGCGGGCGATATTGGCCACCACATCCTCGATTTCCGACACGTCGATTGTCTTCTTGCGTTTGGCCACCGCCAGCAGACGCTGATGGGCACCGGCTTCGTCGATTACGTCAATCGCCTTGTCCGGCAGGTGGCGATCGGTGATGTAGCGTTCAGACAGCTCCGCCGCCACACGCAGTGCCTGATCGGTGTACTTCAGGTCATGGTGCTTCTCGAAATGGGACTTCAGCCCCTTGAGGATCTGGTAGGTATCCTCAACGCTGGGTTCGTTCACATCAATCTTCTGGAAGCGGCGAGCCAGCGCGCTGTCCTTCTCGAAAATGCCACGGAATTCCTGGAAGGTGGTGGAGCCAATGCACCGGATTTCCCCTGAGCTCAGCATGGGCTTGAGCAGGTTGGAGGCATCCATCACACCGCCGGACGCGGAACCGGCACCGATGATGGTATGGATTTCATCGATGAACAGAATCGCATGCTTCTCTTTCTTCAATTCTGCAAGCAGCCCCTTCAGCCGCTTCTCGAAATCACCCCGGTACTTGGTGCCAGCCAGCAGGGCACCGAGATCAAGTGAATAGACCACCGCGTCAGAAATGATCTCCGGCACCTGGCTATCCACAATGCGCTTGGCAAGGCCTTCGGCAATCGCTGTCTTGCCCACACCCGCTTCGCCCACCAGCAGCGGATTGTTCTTGCGACGGCGAACCAGTATCTGAACCACCCGCTCGACTTCGTGTTCACGTCCGATCAGCGGGTCAATGCGGCCCTGGCGGGCCTGGTCATTCAGGTTGGTTGCGTAGCTTTCCAGCGGACGTGATGCACCGCCTTCTTCTGCGGCTTCATCATGAGACGCCTGATCGTGACCCTCCTGATCTTCGGCACCCTGAACGCGAGAGATGCCATGGGAAACAAAATTCACCACGTCAATGCGGGCGATGCTCTGTTTCTTGAGCACATACACCGCCTGGCTCTCCTGCTCACTGAAGATGGCCACCAGCACATTGGCACCGGTTACCTCCTTCTTGCCAGAGGATTGTACGTGAAATACAGCACGTTGTAGCACGCGCTGGAATCCGAGCGTGGGTTGTGTTTCCCGCTCGCTGTCGTTGCTGGGGATCAGTGGTGTGGTTGAATCCACAAACTCTACGAGTTCTTCCTGAAGCCGGGCCAGGTCTGCACCGCATGCTTTCAGGACGCCCACTGCCGATTCGTTGTCGAGCAAGGCCAGCAAAAGGTGCTCGACGGTCATGAATTCATGACGCTTGTCGCGGGCACTTTTGAAAGCCGCATTCAATGTAATTTCAAGATCTTTGCTCAGCATGGGCCACCCCAAGGTCTATCAGTCCGCACGTTCAATCTCGCAAAGGAGCGGATGTTCGCATTCCGAGGAATACTGGTTCACCTGTGCCGCCTTTGTTTCCGCGATGTCCCGGGTATATACCCCGCATACAGCCTTTCCCTGCGTATGGACGAGCAGCATCACCTGCGTCGCCTTTTCTTCGTTCATTCCGAAGAACTTCATCAACACATCCACTACAAAGTCCATGGGTGTGTAGTCATCGTTCAGAAGCAGAACCCTGAAGCGCGCGGGGCGCTTGAGGGCGGGCTTCTCGGGAGCAACACTGACATCGTCCTGACGTCCTGGCTGTTCGTCCTCCCCCTGATTTAATACTAGTAGAGAATTCTGGATAGTCCGCATGATTCTTTACCGGAAATCGGTGCCTCTGCTTAAAGATGGTTGTCTGCCGCCCGGTTTTCAAGGTACCTCCGGTAACCGGACGTGCGCTGGTTATCAATCTCGCCATGATACAGGCTCCGGCCCCGGTTCAACCATACATTCCGGCTATAACTGCTATTGACTCTGAGCGAATATTGGTCAACAGTACGATAGCAATGTAAAATATTGTAAATTGGCGTAAGAAGCCTATAACAGGCTGCAATCCGTGCAAGGCAAAACGCTCGGCAATAACATCAATAACAAAGACACTGACAGTGAAAGAACAGGGGAGTTCATCATGCCAAGAGGCAAAGTAAAGTGGTTTAACAATGCCAAGGGTTATGGCTTCATTATCGAGGAAGGCTGCAGTGACGATCTGTTTGCTCACTTCTCTTCAGTGCAAATGGAAGGTTACAAAACCTTAAAGGCCGGCCAGGCCGTCACCTTCGATAAAAAGCCCAGCGACAAGGGGATCCACGCGGTCAACATCGTTCCGGAGGAGCAGCCACAGAAGCAGAGTTCCCAAGAGAACGCTTCTGAGAAAACGTCCGGCAGTGACGACGACGTGGAACAGAATCAGGACAGTGGATACCAGGATCAGCCCCGCGCGGCAAACGCTTGACGGCTGACGCCACCACTGCCCAGGCAGATAACACCGGCCCACAATGACCGGCCAGTTAGCCTGTGTTCGGTCGTTCCGCAACCAGATGGGGCGACCGGGCCCTCCTCCCCAACCCCCTCTCTCCCTACTTCTGGCATAATGCGCCTGTTCAAATTCGATTCCCTAAATCAAGGTTCATTTGCCACCATGGCAACGCTGATTCTGTTCAACAAACCGTTCCGGGTGCTTTGCCAGTTCACCGACGAGAAAGGCGGCACGGATGGCACCCTCCGCGCCACCCTTGCCGACTGGCTCAAGATCCCCGCTGTCTACCCTGCCGGGCGGCTTGACTATGATTCGGAAGGTCTCTTGCTGCTAACGGACAACGGGCAACTGCAGCATCAAATTGCCTCTCCCCGGCTGAAAATGCCAAAGACATATTGGGTTCAGGTTGAAGGCGAGATCAGCGAAACGGCACTGAAGAAACTGCGCGAAGGCGTGGAACTCAAAGACGGTAAGACTCGCCCAGCCGAAGTTACGACGATGGCTCCGCCGGAGATCTGGCCCAGAAACCCGCCAGTACGCTACAGAGCATCGATCCCCACGAGCTGGGTGAAGATCACCATCACCGAAGGTAAAAATCGGCAGGTCCGTCGCATGACGGCGGCAGTCGGCTTCCCTACCCTACGATTGGTTCGCTATGGTATTGGAGACTGGACCCTGGACGGGCTTTCGCCCGGCGAATACAGGGCAACATCCGTACATGCGCCTTCGCCCCCGCCTGGAACCGCGGCGCGGAAGGCGGCGAAACCCCGCAAACACGCACCCCGGAGGCGACCCCGCCCATGACCTGGACACCCCACGCCACAGTTGCCGTTATTGTTGAAGATGACCATGGCCGTTTTTTGCTGGTTGAGGAACTCAGCCATGGTCAGGTGGTGCTCAACCAGCCCGCGGGCCACGTAGAGGAAGGCGAAAGGATCCTTGACGCAGCGCAGCGGGAAACCCTGGAGGAGACTGGCTGGGAGGTGGTCCCTGAACACTTTCTTGGCGTCTATACCTACAAGGCCCCCGCCAACGGCGTTACCTACTACCGGTTTTGCTTCTCAGCCAGGGCCCTGGGCCGCGTGACCGATGAGCTGGACGACGGCATTATCGCTGCCCACTGGTTAACACCCGGTGAAATCCGCTCACAGGCCGACAAACTTCGGAGCCCTCTGGTCATGCAATGCATAGAAGATTACCGAAACGGACGCCGCTTTCCCCTGGATGTCATTGTCGAGCCGCAGACGTAACCTGGCTTAAATGCTAGAATCCGCCCCTTTGACCCCGACAGACCCAGACATGACTAAAGCACCTGAAAATACCCGAGTGATTGTCGGCATGTCCGGCGGCGTAGACTCTTCCGTGGCAGCCTGGCTCCTGAAGGACCAGGGTTACCAGGTGGAAGGCCTGTTCATGAAAAACTGGGACGAGGATGACGGCACCGAATACTGCACCGCCATGACCGACCTGGCGGACGCTCAGGCGGTGGCGGAAACCATCGGTATTACGCTGCACACCGCCAGCTTTGCGGCGGAATACTGGGATCGGGTATTCGAGCACTTCCTGTCGGAATACAAGGCTGGCCGGACCCCGAATCCCGATATCCTCTGCAACAAGGAAGTGAAGTTCCGGGCGTTTCTCGATTACGCCATTACCCTGGGCGCTGACTACATTGCCACCGGCCACTACACCCGCCAGCGCCCTCTGAACGACGGCAGTGGCGGAGCCGAACTGCTCAAGGGCCTTGACCCCAACAAGGACCAGAGCTACTTCCTGCACGCCGTCTCTGGCGAACGTATTGCCCGTACGCTCTTTCCGGTGGGCGAGCTTGAAAAACCGGAAGTACGGCGCATTGCCGCCGAACAGGGCTTTATCACCCACGACAAGAAAGACTCCACCGGTATCTGCTTTATCGGGGAACGCAAATTCCGGGACTTCCTCAAACAGTACATTCCCGCGCAGCCCGGAAATATCGAGACCCCCGATGGCCAGGTGATCGGCCGCCATCAGGGCCTGATGTACCACACCATTGGCCAGCGTCAGGGCCTCGGCATTGGTGGCTTGAGTGAGTTTGGCGACGAGCCCTGGTACGTCGCGGAAAAAGACCTGTCCCGCAACGTACTGGTTGCCGTTCAGGGCAAGCATCACCCCCTGCTGTTTTCTCGCGGACTGATCAGCGGACCGGTGGATTGGATTGCCGGCGAAGCTCCGGCTGCGGAGTTCCGCTGCAAAGCCAAGACGCGCTACCGCCAACCGGACCAGGACTGCACGGTAACAGCCCTGGACAACGGGTTCAGGGTTGTCTTTGACGACGCACAGCGCGCCGTCACTCCGGGTCAGTCTGTCGTGTTTTACCGCGACGAGGTCTGCCTTGGTGGCGGCGTTATCGAACAAACCTGGCGGGACGGTGAGCAGACGCCCACAGGAACTGACAACAAGGCGGAAGGAGCCGGCGCATGAGCCGATCGATACACGACCAGACCCTGGCTCTGGCGGGCGTCTTCCAGGCCTCTGCTCTGGTCCAGCAAATAGCCCATTCCGGCCAGTGCGCGGAGTCCAGCTTTGAAACCTGCCTGCGCTCACTGTTCGCCACGCAACCTGAAACGACCCTGGATGTGTTCGGCGGTGAACTGAAGGACCTGCGTGAAGGCCTTTCCACCCTCGCCAGCGTAATGAGCCAACAGAGCAAACAGCAGGACATTGAAGTACTGCGTTACGCCCTGAACCTGATCAACCTCTCTTCCAAGCTTCGTCAAAACAGCGACATGCTGGATGTAATCGGCAGCCGGATCGACCAGGCCCGGCACACCGCAAGCCATTTCGGCTACAGCCACAGCAACCTGATTGCCAACGTGGCGTCGATTTACACGGACACCATCAGCACCTTCCGCCAGCGTATCCAGGTCAGCGGTGAGCCCACGATTCTTCAACGCGAGGAGAATGCGGCCAAAGTACGTGCCCTGTTACTGGCTGGTATTCGCTCCGCCGTCCTTTGGCACCAGACCGGCGGCCGCCGCTGGCAGCTTATCTTCACTCGTCGCAAGGTCATCATGACCGCCCGGGAATTGGCGGAGAAGGCAAACCGCTCGGTTTACGACTGAATCCCGGCCACCACTGGTGTATCATATGCGCCCCCAGTTTTTCTTTTGACCGTATCTTTGATGACTTGAGAGGTTTTCGATGGAACTCAACGCCCTGACCGCCATTTCCCCGGTCGATGGACGCTATGGCAGTAAAGTCAGCGTTTTTCGTGACATTTTCAGTGAATATGGCCTGATCAGGAACCGCGTGACCGTTGAGCTCCGCTGGCTGCAGAAACTGGCGGCCCATCCCGGCATCACCGAGGTGCCTGCCTTCTCTGCCGACGCCAACCAGTTTCTGGATCGAATGATTTCGGAGTTCAATCTGGCAGACGCGGAACGGATCAAGGGCATTGAACGCACCACCAACCATGACGTAAAGGCGGTGGAATACTTCATCAAGGAAAAGATCTCCGAGGTTCCGGAACTGCACGCCGTTACTGAATTCGTGCATTTTGCCTGTACCTCCGAGGACATCAACAACCTCTCCCATGCCCTGATGTTGCGCGAAGGTCTGGACCACGGCCTGCTCCCGGCCATGGAGCGCATCGTTGACAGGCTGGCGGAGCTGGCCCATGAGCACGCGGAACAACCCATGCTGTCGCGCACCCATGGCCAGACGGCCTCGCCCTCCACCGTCGGCAAGGAACTGGCCAACGTGGTTCACCGCTTACGCCGGCAGGTGAAACAGATTCGCGCCGTGGAGCTGATGGGCAAGATCAACGGGGCCGTAGGCAACTACAATGCCCACCTGTCTGCCTACCCATCCATCGACTGGGCCCAGAACGCCAAGGAATTCATTGAAAGCCTGGGCCTGGACTGGAACCCGTACACCACCCAGATTGAACCCCACGATTACATCGCCGAGCTCTACGACGCCATTGCTCGATTCAACACCATTCTGATTGATCTGGACCGGGATATCTGGGGTTATATTTCCCTGGGCTACTTCAAGCAGAAAACCGTGGAAGGCGAAGTAGGCTCGTCCACCATGCCCCATAAGGTCAATCCAATTGATTTCGAGAATTCTGAAGGCAACCTGGGCATCGCCAACGCCCTGTTCAGCCACCTGTCTGCCAAGCTGCCGATTTCCCGCTGGCAGCGTGACCTGACCGACTCAACCGTTCTGCGCAACCTCGGCGTGGGTTTCGCCCATAGCCTGATTGCCTACGAGGCCTCCCTGAAAGGCCTGGGCAAGCTGGAAATCAACCCGGCACGCCTGGACGAAGACCTGGATCACGCCTGGGAAGTCCTGGCGGAGCCGATCCAGACCGTTATGCGCCGGTACAACATCGAGAAGCCCTACGAAAAGTTGAAGGCGCTGACCCGTGGCAAAGCCATGACACCGGATGTGATCAAGGCCTTTGTGGAGTCACTGGACATTCCCGATGCCGCCAAGGCGGAACTGATGGAACTCACTCCCGGCTCTTACATTGGCAACGCCACGCAACAGGCACGGGATATCTGAACCATGCAACTGCCCGGCGGAATGCCCGCCCAGGAATTCCTGCGGGACTACTGGCAAAAAAAACCACTGGTCATCCGCCAGGCCTTTGCGGGCTTTGAGTGCCCTGTCTCGGCCGACGAGTTGGCAGGACTGGCCTGTGAGGACGCTGTTGAATCGCGGATTGTGATCGAGGACGACAACGGCAAGCCCTGGCAGTTGCACAACGGCCCTTTCGAGCCCGAGCGTTTCAGCAAACTGCCAGACAGCCACTGGACACTGCTGGTTCAGGGTCTTGACCACTGGGTTCCTGACTTTGCGGACCTGCTGGACGAATTCCGCTTCGTACCCAACTGGCGGCTGGATGACATTATGGCCAGCTACGCGCCAAAAGGTGGCAGCGTAGGCCCCCACTACGATCAGTACGATGTCTTCCTTCTGCAAGCCGAGGGGCACCGTCGCTGGACCTTTGGCGGCCATTGTGACCACACCTCGCCGCGCGTGGACGGTACGCCGCTACGAATCCTGAGCAGCTGGGACGGCGAGGAAACGGTAACCCTGGCACCGGGAGACATGCTGTACCTGCCGCCGGGCGTTGGCCACCACGGGGTCGCCGAGGACGACTGCATCACCCTGTCTATCGGGTTCCGCGCGCCTACGGTCGACGATGTACTGACAGGCTTCACCGACTTCCTGTGCAGCCGCTCCGATGCCTCTGAACACCTGGATGATCCGGACCTGAAGGTCCAGGACAACCCCGGCGCCATCAAGCCCGACGTTATCCATCGGCTTGACCGCCTCATCCGCGACCAACTCAGTGATCAACGCCAGTTGGCACTCTGGTTCGGCCAGTACTCAACGGCACCCAAGAGTCTGGAAATCGTTGTGCCCGCGGAAGAACCGGTCACACCAGAGTTGCTGGGCGAGTTGATTGCGGCCGGCAACCCATTGCGCTGGAACGAGGGCTCACGTTTCGCCTACCATGACTTCGAGGACGAAACCGCCCTGTTCGTGGACGGTGAGCAGTTCCTGCTTCGGGGCGACGCACGGCCCCTGGCACCCCTTCTTTGTGCCAGCGCTCGCCCGGACATGGGCGCACTGGCCAGCTTTGCCGGTGACGATGCCATACAGGGTCTTCTGAGCACACTCGTCAACCAGGGCTCTCTGTACTTTGACTGACATCTGACTGAAACCTGGGTGAAGGCAGCATGAACGTACGGGTTCGAAAATACAGCTGGCAACTGGCGCCGGCCGATGTCCGGAACATCCGCCAGTCCGTATTCGTGGACGAGCAAAAAGTCCCACCGGAACTGGAGTGGGACGACACCGACGAAATTGCCGACCACTACCTGATGGTATTACCCGACAACACCCCCGTTGGCGTCGCCCGCCTGTTCTCCACGTTGGAGGAAACGGCACACATCGGCCGCATGGCTATTCTTCCGGCACACCGGGGCAAGGGTCTGGGTGAAGTCCTGCTACGCCATCTTGTCTCCGAAGCCGCAGAGCGTTTCACCGAGCTGCAACTTTCCGCCCAGGAACACGCCATCCCCTTCTACCAACGCTCGGGCTTTCACGTGTGCTCCGACCTCTACGACGACGCCGGAATCCCCCATGTCGACATGCGCTGCCTCGCTCCGAAGCTGGTGAACGACGCCTATTCAACCCGCGAGAACCCCATGTTGTTGGGCGAAGATCGGGACGCCTGGCTGTTTGACCGCGAGAGCACCATGGTAGATCTGATCGACTCCCTGACTGGCCAGGCGCGTCAGCGGCTCTGGCTGTATGACCGGGTGCTGGACCATGATCTCTATGACCGCCTGCGCTTCCGGGAGCTGATATCCGGCCTGGCCCGTCGACATCGGCTCAGTGACGTGCGGCTTCTGATTCACGATGACAAGCCGCTGGTCCAGCGCCGTCACCAGATTGTTGAACTGATGCGCCGCCTGCCCAGCCGGATTGAACTGAGGCTGGTGAACGAGGATTACCCGGTGGACGACCAGCCCTTCCTGCTCGCGGACCGCGAGGGCGTGGTTTACCGGCATGACTTCTACAAGCCGGAAGGCTTTGCAACGTTTGCCAACAGCGGCCGGGTAAAACTACTCGCTGAGTCGTTCCAGCGCATGTGGGATGCAGGAAGGAGTTCTCTGGAACTGCGAGAACTACCGCTCTGAGTGGCGGATACCGGGCACCCCGGTGGATTCAAACTGTGCTCCGAACGGGGCAAATTCCGCGTCTACCTCTTCCGCCACTTCGGCAATCAGCTTACGTAACCACTGGTGATCCGTGTTGTGTTGCAACAGCGGGCTCCAGGCCATTTTGAGCTCGAACGGTGGTATCTCGAACGGTGGCACTTTAACCACCAGGTTGGCGTTGTCTTTCTGCAACCAGGCCGCCCGGCATGGCAGCGTGGCGATCAGGTCGTGCTGCTCCGCCAGCAGCATCGCCACCTGGTAATGCCGCGTAAACACGGAAATCTGGCGTTTTCGGCCCATCAGTGACAAGGCCTCGTCCACCCACCCCAGGCGCTGGACGTCTTTCGGGTTCACCCCCACCCCGACACCAAACCCGGTCTTGCTGACCCAGATATGACTGGCGTCCAGGTAGGTATCGAGGGTAAACGGCTCCTTGAGTATCGGGTTACGTGCGTTCATCAGGCAGGCAAAGTACTCCGTCCACAAAGTTTTCTGGTGGAACGACTGGGGGATCTTGTCAAAACGGTTGATCGCCATATCGAGGCGCCCCTGCTCCACGTCGAGGAAGCTCACGTCACTGGGGGTAAGAACATCCAGAGTCACATGAGGCGCTTCCTGACGAATCCGGCGAAGTACCCGTGGCATCAGGCAGGATTCCGCGTAGTCACTGGCCATGATCCGAAACACGCGCTGACTTTCCATAGCCGCGAACGCGGTTTTCTCATGAACCGCCTGCTCAATATCGGACAGAATGCTCCGCACCAGTGGCTGTAGCTCAGTGGCACGCTCGGTTGCGGTCATCCCCTCACTGGTACGAACCAGCAGCGGGTCTCCGAACAGGTCCCGCAGTCGGCGCAGACCGTTGCTCATCGCGGGCTGGGTAATCCCAAGATGATTGGCGGCTTTGGTGACGTTCCGCTCCCTCAACAGTACATCGAGATAAACAAGCAGATTGAGGTCTACCCGGGAAATGTCCATGACGTGGCCCCTATCGGAAGTAACACGTAAAAACGGCTTTTATTCACTAGAATAATGCTCAACAGGGTATCAATTCATCGGATTGATATGAAGCTGCAATCTTTCACATTTCAGAACGGAATCATCCGGGGTTTTCTGCTAATCTTCCGTATACTTGCTGGATTTCTCCGGATTTTTTCTGTGGCCGGAGCTGCCAGTGGCCTGTCCATTCAGCCGGAGTGTTTGCAACAAGATGGATACCACAATGATTGTGCTGCTACTGGCGGCTGTCGTTACCGTTTCGATCATTATTATTGTGGCCAGTCAGATGCGAGAGCGCGCACGTATCGAGCGTATTCGTAAAACAACGGCTCTGGAAGACAGCTACAAAAGAGCCGGCCGCCTGCTCTCCGAAATCCCGGGCCAGTATTTCACTGCAGATTTGAAACTGCTATTGATCAAGCGGATGGAGGAGTCTTGCAAAGACCTCCAGGCCCTGAAATCTGATCAGCCCGTTGAAGAACGACTGAGTGCTGTACAACAGCTGAAAAAGTCCGTAATGGACGGCGAAGACAAGCGCACTCCGATCAAGATCGACTCCCCCGAAAAGTCCACCTATGTCCAGGAGCTGCTGCAAAATCTGTTCAAGATGATCGAGGGCATGCACAAGGCCGGCAAGATTGATAGCGCCACCGCCAAGAAAAACCTGAAGTTCGTGTTGTTCCTGGTGCACAAGACCCACGCCGACCTGCATGTGTTCCAGGCACGCGATTATGTGAAGCAGAACCAGATTCGAAAGGCCATTCACGCCTATCATCTGGCCAGTACCGAAATGGGCAAGTCCAGGGACAACCCGATGGCCATGAAAGCCGTGAAAAGTTTCCGTACCCGCATCAAGGAACTGGAAGCCATCAAGGGGGACGAAGAACACAGTGCCGCGGCCGCGGGCCAGTCAAGCCTGGACAAGGAATGGGATACGTTCCTCCACGACGATGAGTGGCGCAAGAAAGCCGACTACGACGACTAGGCGCCAACTGGCGCCCCGCGAAAACCACCGAAACGTTACAACAGGGACCGTGAAACGCCGTGACAACTGCATTCCAAAAGCGGCTATCCTATCGCCTGACCCGTGACACCGTTTTAATCGCAATGGTATTGGGCCTTGTGCTCAACATTGTCCAGGTCACTCTCGATTATTTCAGCGCCAGGGACTCCATGGAGCAGGAGATCCGTGCGCTCATCGAAATCAGTCACAGCCCCGCTTCGCAGATCGCCTACAACATCGACATCCGGCTTGCGGAAGAGCTTCTTGATGGCTTGCTTCGCCATCCCGCAACCATCGACGCCCGTATTATCGATAACAATGGCCAAACCATGGCTGCGGCGAGCCAAAGCAGCCCGGATTCGCGCTATCGGTGGATCAGCGACCTGCTCTTTGGTGACAGCCGCGTATTCAGTCAGGAACTGGTGGTACCGCAGCTGAGCGACCTCTCCCTCGGGAGCCTCACGGTCACCATCGATACCTACCACTACGGCCTGCTGTTCCTCCAACGCGCGGGCTATACCGTCATCAGCGGCCTGCTGAAAAGCCTGGTGCTGACTGCTGCACTGCTGTTCATTTTCTTCTTTGTGCTGACCCGGCCCATGCTGAACGTCATCGGTGCTCTGAGCCGGGTCAAGGCTGAAACGCCTGAGAAGGTCCGGCTTCCTGTGCCGGAGAATCATCGTGAAGATGAGATCGGGCTGATGGTGGGTGTCATCAACCAGCATCTGGAAACCATCGATTCCAGCCTCGCACAGCTCAGGATGGCCGAAAGTGCGATGAAGAACTACTCCAGCCAGCTGGAACAGGAGGTGGAAGACCGCACTCGGGAAATTTCCGAGAAGAACGATGCCTTGCAGCGAGGCAACCGCGCCCTGGTTCGCGCCAAAGAGGACGCTGTACGCCGTGCCAGAGCCCGTGCCAATTTCCTGGCCAGCATGAGCCATGAGATACGCACACCACTCAACGGTGTTCTGGGGATGTTGGGCCTGGCGCTGGAAGGCGACATGGAACAGGCACAACGAAACCGGTTGGAAATTGCGCTCAATGCCGGCCAGAGTTTGCTCGGTCTGTTAAACGACATCCTGGACATCTCCAAGGTCGAAGCCGGGAAATTGAGCCTGGAGAACATCCCGTTTTCACTCCGCAACCTGGTGGAAGAATGTGCGACACTGCATGCCCAACAAGCCAGGCGCAAGAATATTGACGTTGTGGCGGACATCGACTGTGACCTGCCCGAAAGCTTTCTTGGCGATCCCACCCGAACTCGGCAGATCCTGAACAATCTGCTCAGTAACGCTATTAAATTCACCGAGCAAGGCTTCGTCCGCATCCACGCCACCCGCTACAACGGCAACGTACGCATTGACGTTGTCGACACCGGTATCGGCATGTCCAAGGAAGGGCTGCACAGGATATTCTCACCCTTCTCACAGGCTGACAGTGACACTACCCGGCTCTATGGCGGCACTGGCCTGGGCCTGACACTGTGTCGTCAACTGGTGGAGCGGATGCATGGCCAGATCCTGGTAGATTCCGAGGAGCACGAAGGCACACACTTCACTGTGAACCTGCCCCTGCCGGTTCACGATGAGCAGGAAAGCCAACCGTCGATGCCGGCTATTCCAAGCCTACTTCAGCAGGTAGGTGTCGATATCGGGATGCCCCGGGACTATCCGCACCGCACGCCCATCGAGCATCAACTGAGAGCCTGGGGCATTCCACTGCGCGAGGCGGCACCCGACGGAGAGGGAATTCTGATGATCGCCGCCAACGAAAGCGACGAGACCGCGGCACAACTGGCATCGTCCTGGTCCGGCACCGGCATTATTCTGGTGGACCGGGACGGCTCCGCCCATCCCACCAAAGATCGTCAGATACTGTCGATGCCACTCAGACGTGAGCAGTTGTACCGAACACTGTGCAGGGCCGCTGGGCTGGACACCGGGGACAGGGCAAGAATCATCGCAACCCCGGCTGGCGTGTCACGCACGCTGAATCTTCTTCTGGTCGAAGACAACCAGGTAAATCAGGTGGTCGCCAGCAGCATGCTGAAAAAGCTGGGCCACACCGTCACCCTGGCCGAAAACGGCAAACAGGCACTGGAAGCCTTGCAGCAAGGCGAAAGGAGATTCGATATTGTACTGATGGATTGCCAAATGCCGGTGATGGACGGCTATGAGGCCACCCGTAACATTCGTGAAAACCCTGAGTGGCAGGATCTGCCAGTGATCGCGGTCACCGCCAACGTCATGCAGGGAGACCGGGACGACTGCCTCGAGTCCGGCATGAATGACTACATCACCAAACCTTACAATCGTGCCGACCTGAAATCCATTATTGACCGCTGGGCGCCTCCCCAGCCTCCAGAAGACTGAGGACAGATCGCAGCTCTTCCCTCAATTCCACAATGCGCTCCTGATCAATGCCCGTACCACACAGCAGGCGGCCGGGAATGTCCCGAGCCTGCTGGCGCATGGCACTGCCCTTCTCAGTGGGGGCGACCGTAACCACTCGCTCATCGGTGGTATCCCGCAAACGGGTGACCAGATCACGCTCAGCCAGACGTTTGAGCAGCGGCGTCAGGGTTCCGGAATCCAGGCGCAGTCGTTTACCCAGGTCAGACACCCTGACCGTCTGTCCATTCTCCCCGGCTTCCCACAACACCAACATGACCAGATACTGCGGATAGGTCAGATTCAGTTCCGCCAGCAGCGGACGATAGCGGGCGGTTATTGCCCGGTTGGCGGCGTAGAGGGCAAAACAGAGCTGATTATCCAGCGCCAGGACGTCGTCTTCGTCAGTCATGGTTCACAGTAACGCTTCAATGTCGGCGCGAATGGCAGACGGCTTGGTGGTCGGCGGGTAACGACGCACCACTTCACCCTCACGATTCACCAGGAACTTGGTGAAGTTCCATTTTACAGCTTCTGATCCCAACAGCCCCTTGGCACTGTGCTTCAGGTACTCAAACAGCGGGTGGGCATTAGGGCCGTTGACGTCAATCTTTGCGAACATGGGAAACTCCACGCCGTAGTTAAGGCTACAGAATTCGCTGATGGCCTTGTCGTCCGCCGGGTCCTGATTCCGGAACTGGTTGCAGGGGAAACCGAGCACTTCGAGGCCTTTTTCTTTCAGCTCGACGTACAGGGACTGCAAACCCTCGAACTGGGGAGTGAAACCGCATTTGCTGGCCGTGTTTACGATCAACAGAACTTTGCCACGGAACTCATCCAGGGAATGCTCCTCACCGCGAATATCGGCCGCGTTAAAGTCGTAGATGCTTTGGGTGCTCATTACATTCCTCCCTTGTATTTTTCGCTATTATATTTTGCACAACCCTATTTACAACTGATTCCGTCACGGTTGTCACGCTCAGTTCATGGAATCTGTGAGCTTTGGGCGTTAAATCTCCGCATTTGTGCCACAATTCATCACAATTGGCCTGTTGCCGCCGGCCGTTGCTCCGCTAGAATACAGGCTTGTCTTTGAAACATGGCACTTGTCATCTTACCGATCTAAGGAAATACCGGGCTTATGCAGAACTATCTCAAATCCGCCAAGCTGGATAACGTGTGTTACGAGATACGTGGCGTGGTTCTGCGTGAAGCCCGTCGGCTGGAGGAAGAGGGCCACCGGGTTCTCAAGCTCAATATCGGCAACCCAGCGGCTTTCGAACTGGACGTTCCCGAGGAAATCCAGCAGGACGTTATTCACAACATGCCCCTGGCCCAGGGGTATGTGGAATCAAAGGGGTTGTTCTCTGCGCGTAAGGCGGTGATGCACTATTGCCAGCAACGTGGCATCGACAAGGTGGATATCGACGATATCTACCTGGGCAACGGCGTCAGCGAAATGATCGTGATGTCCATGCAGGCCATGCTCAATACCGGCGACGAGGTTCTGATCCCGGCCCCTGACTATCCGCTCTGGACGGCCGCCGTGACCCTGTCCAGTGGCAAGCCGGTTCACTACCGATGCGACGAGCAACAGGACTGGTTCCCGGATATCGACGATATCCGCAAGAAAATCACCCGCCGCACCCGGGCTATCGTGCTTATCAACCCCAACAACCCCACCGGCGCCGTGTACTCCCGCGAATTGCTGGAACAGGTGGTGGAACTGGCGCGGCAGCACAACCTGATCGTGCTGTCAGATGAGATCTACGACAAAATCCTGTACGACGGCACTGAACACGTCCCCACCGCGTCACTGGCGGATGACGTGCTGTTCTTTACCTATAACGGCCTGTCCAAGAACTATCGTGCCGCCGGTTACCGTTCCGGCTGGATGATTATCAGCGGCGCCAAACACCGCGCGCGGGACCTGGTCGAGGGCATCGAAATGCTCTCCAACATGCGCCTGTGTGCCAACGTACCGGCACAGCTGGCCATCCAGACCGCACTTGGGGGCTACCAGTCAATCGAAGACCTGGTGGCACCGGGCGGTCGCCTGTTCGAACAACGGGAAACCGCCTGGAACCTGCTCAATGATATTCCAGGCGTCAGCTGTGTGAAGCCCAAAGGCGCTCTATATCTGTTTCCAAAGCTGGACCCGAAGCGCTTCCCCATCGTCAATGACGAAAAGCTGGTACTGGACCTGCTGCTGCAGGAGCGCATCCTCCTGGTTCAGGGTTCCGCCTTCAACATCGACGACAAGCAACACCTGCGCGTGGTCTTCCTACCCCGCGAGGACGCCCTTGAGGATGCCATGAAGCGTTTGGCACACTTCCTGTCGTCTTACCAGTTGTGAAGGGGGCTTGATGGCGGACATTCATATCGAAGAGTTCTACAAGGACGCCGCAATCGCCCTGGTTCAGCTCTACAATGCCTTTCCCCGCCGGGTCAACCTGTTTGTGGAAGACATTGCTGGCCCCGACGAACCAGACGAGTTCGGGCTCCACAGCAAGCGGCACATGGCCTGCTTCGGCACCCTGCTCTGGTTAGCTGAGGAAGGCCTGCTCCGCTACGTGGATACCATCCGCCAGGAAGCCCTGGACCAGGCCGTGCTGACCCAGCGGGCGTTCGTGCGCCTGAGTTCGCCTGCCAGCCCAGATCTGCATGAAGAAAACAACGCTGACAGCAGCCAGGACCTGCCACCGGCTATCCGCGAGGATTTTTCCACGCACATACACATGCTTCGCAACGCCCTCCGAAGCGGTAGCTCCGCAAAAATCAGCCGCGTAATGCAGGCGACGTTCTTTCGCGACCGGTCCGATCATTAAATTGGCGTAAACCTGTTGAACATGGCCACACTGGCCACATATAAATACCCAGACACAAACCGCGGTCTGCGGCCGACGATTCAACAAGGGATTCAAGATGCGTATTCTGCTGTTTCTTGCCACCAACCTGGCCGTCATTCTTGTCGCCAGTTTTACCCTGAAACTTCTGGGTGTTGACAGCTATCTCGCCCAGAACGGTATCCAGTACGGTTCGCTGCTTGCCTTCGCTGCGGTCTTCGGCTTTGCCGGCGCCATTGTATCGCTGCTGATTTCCAAGCCCGTGGCTAAGTGGAGCACCAAGGCAAAGGTGATCGAGTCGCCGCGTACGCCGGCTGAGCGCTGGCTGGTAGACACCGTTCGCGAGCTTTCAGAAAATGCCGGCATCGGTATGCCGGAAGTCGCCATTTTCCCGGCTTCACAATCCAATGCTTTTGCCACCGGCTGGAACAAGAACAACTCGCTGGTAGCCGTCAGCGAGGGGCTGCTGCACCGCTTTAACAAGGAGGAAATTCGTGCGGTCCTGGGCCACGAAATAGGCCACGTGGCCAACGGCGACATGGTAACCCTCGCGCTGATTCAGGGTGTGGTGAACACGTTCGTGATTTTTGCGTCCCGCGTGATCGGCTCGTTTGTTGACCGCGTGGTGTTCAAGAACGAAAGCGGGCATGGTATCGGCTTCTTCGTGGTCAGTATCGTGGCGGAAATCGTGCTGGGCATTCTTGCCAGTACCATTGTGTTCTGGTTCTCGCGTCGCCGGGAATACCGTGCCGACATCGCTGGCGCGCAACTGGCAGGCCGTGGCGCCATGATCAACGCCCTGGCGCGGCTGAAACAGGAAAGCGAAGTGCCTGATCAAATGCCCGACAGCCTGCAGGCGTTTGGCATCAATCGAGGTGCAAGGGCGGGCATCAGCGCCCTGTTCATGACACACCCGCCGCTGGACAGCCGGATCGAGGCTCTGAAGAGCGCGCAGCTGTAATCGGCGCGAACAGGCGCGTTCGAAGGAACGTCAGAGCTTCAGCTTGAAGCCAAGGGCCCGGAAAGTATCCTGCATGGATTTACTGGTGCCCTTGAGCTGGATCTTCAAACTGGAAAACTCCCGCCGGACCGGATAATCCCGGCGCAACCGGTCAAAGGCCTGCGCCCGATCCTCCGGCGGCAACGCCATTGCCAGCCGCATGCGAGCGTCATCCTGGCGCGGATCGTAGCAGGACCGTATGGCAATATTGGCTGACGCCATTTCTTCTGCAGCACTGGTAAAGGAGAGTTTGCTCAACGCTGGTTCTGGCAGGAACTGACCAGCCTTCTTGCGGGCGGGCAGTCCCATATAGCGACTCAGCGCCTGGTACACCACCTCACTACCCTGCACCTTGCCCTCCAGGCTATAGCCTGCGATATGGGGAGTGACAAGCCATACTTTTTCCACCAGTTCAGCGTTAACCCGGGGCTCATGCTCAAAGACATCCAGTACCACTGTAGGCGCGTTTGGCGCTTCCAGACGCGCCAGCAAGGAGGAGGTTTCAATAACTTCGCCCCGGCTGGTATTGATCAGCAACTGGTCTTCAGTCAACGAAGACAATCGTTCCTGCCCGAACATATGAAGCGTTGCGTGCTCTCCCTCGCGGGTCAGTGGCGTGTGCAGTGTTACCACGTCGCACGCCATGGCCTCGTCAAGACTGACAAATTTCTCGCCTTCGTCGCCTTCCCTTTCGGCCCGTGGCGGGTCACAAAGGCGCACATTGAAACCGAGCCTGTCCAGCTTGTGTGCAAGCTCTCCACCTACATTGCCGGCACCCACGATACCAACACTGAGTTTTGACCAATCCGCCACGCCACGCTTTTCCGCGTGCAGTGAGATCACTGACAGCACGTACTCAACCACACTGTTGGCGTTGCAGCCGGGCGCCGCCGAAAACGCGATCCCACTGGATTCAAGCCATTTCTGATCAACATGGTCGGTACCGATGGTACAGGTTCCAACGAAGCGGACCCGGCTTCCTTCAAGCAACGCCTGATTGACCCGAGTGACTGAACGCACCAGCAGGATATCCGCATTCTGAACATCCGCAGCAGACATCGTGCGCCCGGACACTGGTCGTATCTCTCCGATATCGCCAAAAAACGATTCCAGTAAGGGTATGTTCTCGTCCGCTACTATCCGCATGATCCTGCTTCCCAACCTGTTAGTTCCTGCGTTGACGCTGGTTTCCGCCACGTCCACCCTGGCTGCGGTTGCCTTGGGGACGCCGGCCACCACGCTTGCGAGTGATCGGCGGTTTGGCGAGTTCGGTCATCAGCGCTTCATCCGGCACCGCCGTGGTCAGTTTCTGGCTGATGTAGGACTCGATAGCCGGCAGTGAAAAGGCATCGTCCTCACTGGCAAAGCTGACAGAGACACCGTGCTTCCCTGCCCGACCGGTGCGTCCGATACGGTGAACGTAATCCTCAGCGTTGTCCGGCAGATTATAGTTGAATACGTGGGTTACACCGTCAACGTGGATACCACGACCGGCGACATCCGTGGCAACCAGCACCTGAATGCTGCCATTCTTGAACTGTTCCAATGTCTTCAGCCGCTTGTTCTGGGCGATTTCCCCTGACATCAGCGCGACCTTTACGCCCTGGTTGCGAAGGTCCTCATCCAGGTCACGACACTGGTCACGACGGTTCGCAAAGACGATGGCTTTTTCCACCTCGGGGCGCTGAAGATAGTTGACCAGTACCGGCAGTTTTTCATCCTCGCCCACCAAGTAGACAGTCTGCTTAACTCGCTCGGCGGTCTTCTGTTCCGGTTCGATCTCGACGAATTCCGCACTTTTGGTCCACATCGAGGCGAGGTTGAGGACGTCCTGGTTAAAGGTGGCGCTGAACAGCAAGGTCTGACGATCTTCCTTTGGCGTGCACTTGCGGATAATGCGCTTCACATCAGGAATAAAGCCCATGTCCAGCATCCGATCCGCTTCATCCAGAATCAGGATGTCGAGCTGGTCGAGAAAAACGTCCTGAGAGCCCAGGAAATCAATCAGCCGGCCCGGGGTTGCCACCAGTATGTCAACGATCTCGTTCTGGAGCTGATCGCGCTGTTTATCGTAGTTCATACCACCCACCACGGTGACCACATTATGGCCCGTGTAGCCGCATAGTTGCTCGGCGTCCTTGGCGATCTGCATGGCCAGTTCACGGGTTGGCGCCAGGGCCAGAACCCGGGGTTCCGAGGCGAACCGGTCCTCTTTCGGAATCGGCGTTTCCAGCATGCTCTGGATAGCAGTGATCAGGAATGCGGCGGTTTTACCGGTGCCGGTTTGAGCCTGGCCGATCAGGTCCTGGCACGCCAGGGTGAACGGAAGAGTCTCTGCCTGGATGGGTGTGCAATGCTCAAAACCGATATCGGTGATGGCATCGAGCACTCGCTGGTCAAGGTTGAGATCCTTGAAGAAGGTTTTGCCGGCTTCGGGTGCGTCAGATGTCATGTTGCTTCAATCTACCTCAGTGTCTGTGGCGGAATCGTCGGGCATCAGGCGCCTGGTCTCTTTCTTCCAGACTTCGTTAAAATCAGCCCCGGTTCCGTAAAATGTCTTGAGCGTCTCGAAAAACAGGCCCGCGCGGGCCGGCATGCCGTGCTCAAGGTAATAATTTGCCTGCGCCCGCACATTCCTGCGAAAGGCGTTCTCATCCCATGCCCCGCAACCGGAGAGATTGTCGACGCTGATGTGGAAACGTGTGCCCGATGCGGCAGAGAACAGCCATTCCAGGGCCTGCGGCTTGATTTCAGCCTTTTCAAAGGCTTGCTGCTGCGCCTCGTCGCGGCCATCGGGACAGTACCAGTAGCCAAAGTCCCGAAGTGTGCGCCGGTGCTCACCGGCGATACACCAATGACTGATTTCATGCAGAGCACTGGCATAATAACCGTGAGCAAAGATAATCTGTGCGTAACTGCCAGACGCCGTTGCGGGCAGGTATTCAGGCTCATCGCTGCCCTTGACCAGAACGGTCCGGTAATCCTCCCGGAACAGGTCACTGAACAGCATGATAAGATCATCAGGATCGTGTTTCATGGGACGGCTATTGTGCGACTTTAGACCGTTCAATACCAGAGGGAACTTTTGCCTGACAAATGAGTCCATTGCAACCTTGGGATGCAGGGTTTCAACAGACACTGAGACCACGCAGATATTTCCAGAACCAGCTACGGTAATCCATTGACTATGACCGGCAACAACACAGCCTCACGCAGTAGTGCTCTCCATCGGGTGCTGAGCCGCTTTTTAGTGTTTCTGGCACTGTCCGCCGTATCGCTGTTCGCGTCCGCGGCAGGCAATTCGCTGTTCGGCGGCAGCAACGATTTCCTGCCGGTGGACGAAGCCCTGCCGTTCAATTACACCGTCGATACCGGCGCTATTGTGCTGTCCTGGGACGTCACCCCTGAACACTACCTCTATAAAGGCCGCATCCAGGTAAGCAGCAAAACAGACGGCGTCACCCTGGGTGAACCTGATTTCTCCTACACCGGTACCGATACGGAGGATGAGTTCTTCGGCAAGGTCACGGTCTTCTACGACCCGGTTCAGGCACGCGTCCCGGTCAATCTTCCGGAAGGCGTCCGCGAGGCGGAGCTTCAGGTTACCTACCAGGGCTGTGCCAAGGCAGGCCTGTGCTACCCGCCGCAAACCCGTGACGCGCTGTACTACGCCAGCGCCGGAAGCAACGACGCCCCCGTTCCTGCCGGCATGTCCGGCTCTTCGGGGTCATCAGGCAATGTCCAGTCATCGTCAACAAATGCACCCACGGATACATCCTCGGCGACCGGGCTCGCCGGCTTTTTGGCCAACCAGTCTGTCCTGGTCATCGCGGCCCTGTTTCTGCTACTTGGGCTGGGGCTGACCTTTACACCCTGCGTCCTACCCATGGTGCCAATCATTTCCTCACTGGTGTCCAGTCGCAACACCAGCACCACCGCCCACGCGCTGCTGCTTTCCGGCAGCTATGTCCTGGGTATGGCACTGACTTATGCCGCAGCGGGTGTGATTACCGGGTTACTGGGTGCCAGTTTCAACCTTCAGGCACACCTGCAGTCGCCGTGGGTGCTGAGCGTTTTCGCGGCACTGTTCGTGGTATTTGCCCTCTCCATGTTCAACCTGTTTGAGATCCAGCTTCCCCGGTTTATCCGGGAACCGCTCAACGATGCCAGCCATCGCCTGACCGGCAGCCGCGTGGTCAGCATCTTCGGCATCGGCGCGCTGTCAGCACTGATCGTTTCACCCTGCGTGTCGGCACCGCTTGCTGGCAGCCTGCTTTACATCAGTACCACCCAGGATGCCGTCATTGGAGGCGTTGCCCTGTTCGCCCTTGGGCTCGGCATGGGCATTCCCCTAATACTCGTGGCGGTGGGTGGCCGCAAACTGTTGCCTTCCACCGGTCCCTGGATGAACGTGGTTAAGGCCTTCTACGGCGTCATGCTGCTGGCGGTTGCAATCTGGTTGGTGGAACGGCTGGTACCAGCCTGGCTGGCGCTGACACTCTGGGGGTTACTGATTGCCGTGACTGGCGTGCAGCTCGGAGCCTTCGATGCCGCAAAGGCTGGCTGGGAGCGCACTCGCAAAGGCCTCGGCCTGGTGATGTTTGCCTACGGTATTGCGCTCTTGGCCGGCGCGGTGTCTGGCGCCAATGATCCAATGAAGCCATTAGCGCCGTTCACGGCAGCCAACCCGGCGGTTGCGGGTGGCTCTGCCTCCCAGATGGCCCACGCCCAGTTCCTCCGCCTGGAATCGCCCGCCGATATTCGCAATCAACTGGCCCAGGCCAAACGAAACGGCACCCCGGTCATGCTGGACTTCTACGCCGACTGGTGTATCTCCTGCAAGGTTATGGAGCGGAACGTTTTCAGCAATGACTCTGTGATCCAGGCGCTGTCACCCTACACACTGCTGCAACTGGACATGACGGACAACACGCCCGCCCAGCAGGCACTGCTTGAGGAACTGGGGCTGTTCGGCCCGCCAGCCATTCTGTTCTATGGCAACGATGGGGCTGAGCTGGAAACCGCCCGGATACTGGGCGAAATGGACCGCGAACAGTTCCTCGGCCATCTGAACGCACTGGACATGTCGGGCGGCTCCTGACAGCCTTCAGTCACTCCCCTCGTCGGATGAAGTAAACAAATTCCTGGTCATCCTCGGCGCTGTACACCAGCTCGTGATTCAGGAACTGGCAGAACCTCGGTATATCCCGGGTTGTTGACGGGTCCGTGGCAACCACCTTCAAGACGCCCCCTATACTGATATCCACGATTCTATTATGCAGCAGCATGACGGGTTCGGGGCAAAACAGTCCCCGGGCGTCCAGCTCTGCATCGTGTTCCGGTTGTCCCAATGTTCTTCCTCCTGCGATTCCACCTGAATTTTGGAAAATACGTGCTAAATTATTGTTTATAGATGTCAAAAAACAAAACGAGGTAAACAATGATCCGGGTGCTGATTGAACGTCATATTGCTGAAACACTCGAATCCGCCTACGAGGACAGATCCCGCAAGGTCCTTCAGAACGCCGTAAGCGCCCCCGGCTTCGTTTCCGGTGAAACGCTGGTCGATACCCACGACTCCAACCATCGCCTTACCCTCTCCAACTGGCGCTCCGAAGCCGACTGGCAGCGCTGGTTCCTCTCAGAGGAACGCCGGGAACTGATGGCGGAGCTGATTCCAATGATGGACCGGGACGAGATTATCACCGTGTGGCAGCATAGCTAAAGCACGCTATTTACAGGCGCTCAGTCCCTGCGTTCTATGAAGCAGGTGATCTCCTCACGATCGTGGTAGAGGTGACGGGCCCTCAGCAGGAAGTTCATTTCCGTCTGTGCAAGGCCTTCTTCCAGGATGTCCTTGCACACCAACCACTCGTCGTATCGTTTTTTCATCGGTAGTTTCAGATTGAAAACGGTATAGCGACAAAGCTTGGCAGACAGCCAATGCACGACCATCTCCGAGGTTCGGCGTGGATGGTCGGCGATATCGCACACCATCCAGTCCACACCGCGCCGGGGCCTCCATTGATAACCATCTGCCTCAACATGCTCTACGTGTCCGGAAGCCATCAACTCAACATTCATGGGCCCATTATCAACGGCGGTCACCATCATACCCTGCCGGACCAGTTGCCAGGTCCAGCCACCGGGAGCAGCGCCCAGATCCACAGCCTGCTTGCCGCTTCCCAGGTAGTCCAGTTCCTGGCCCGGGGGCAGGAACACCTTCCACGCTTCTTCCAGTTTCAGCGCCGATCGGCTGGGGGCGGACGCGGGCAGTCGAAGCCTTGGTATACCACTGACGTAACGCGCACGATTGCCGGCCAGGCTGAACCCGACGATGGCGCGTTCAAACCCCGTCAGCAACACTTCAAGCCGTGCCGGCGACTCAGCTTTCGAATCCTTCTCCAGTAACCCGGCGCCCCTGAGCGCTTTCGACAGTGGGGAAACCCATTTGCGGGCGAAGTTGCCGAGGTCTGCGTCAGCGTTGTTTTCGGGAAGACGAATTTCAATACGGGCACAGACAGGAATCGCCCCATCAACGGACCGCAATGCGTCAATAACGGCGCCGACGCGATCCGACGTGGGCAGGGCTATGTCCGCTAAAACCACAAACCAGTCCCTGACAAACACCAGCTGGTCGATGGACAGCCGCTGGACCAGTATCTCCACCTGCCCGGACCCCGGGCAGTGAAAGGTCAGAAATCCCTGGTTTACAGAGGGCTCGAAGTAACCATAGACCCCGCCGCTGGCAGCCGAGTCGGTTAACTCCCGCCCCGCTTCCGTCTCGAACCCGGGACGACAAATTGCAATCAGTTGTTCCATTAGGCACCTGGACAGGGCTTCTCACCAGAAACCCCAAATTTGAATCTGTTTAACATATACACAGCCCGCATTTGTCTACACTATTGGGCTTTCCGCTGGCAGGAATACCTTAATGCCGCTGTACCTGCGCTTTCTGTTCCCACTGATCGGGCTATTACTGGTCACGGACCTGGCACTGGCGACCCATCCGGGAACGACACCTCATTGCCCGGCGCTGGACGCCATCGATCCGGTGCAACGGGAAGCGCTGATGAACCATGTCTGCTTCCTGAGCGCAGCACCCGACACGCCCGCACATCGGGCCGAATCCCCCCGTGAACTGCCGGCGGATATTCAATGGACATCCGCCAGGGGACACGATCTGGTATTCAGCCACACCGATTCGGTGTACTGGGTTCGCCTCAATGTTCGGAATTCCGGCGATAGCCAGAAGCTCTGGTACCTGAAGCTCAATTACCCACTGCTGGATGAAGTAACGTTCTGGCGCTCCAGCGAACTCGTTGAACCAGCCTTGACCACGGGGGACCAGCACCCCTTTCTCTCGCGGGGCATAGATTACCGGTATTTCCTGCTCCCCGTCACGCTCGGCGCTGGCGAAACCCAAACCATCACCTTGCGGATTCAGAGCAGCGGGGCATTGAACGTTCCGCTGTCGCTGAAAACGCCGGAAACGACGATCGCGGAAAGTAACCACCTTACCCTCCTGCACGGCTTCTTCTATGGGGCGTTGCTGGTCTTTGCGGTATTCAACCTGCTGCTCTTTTTCAGTTCCGGCACCGGCTACTACTTCTACAACGCCTTTTACATGGCATCCCTTGGGCTGTTCCTGTTCGCCATGGGCGGTTTCGCCAACCAGTATTTCTGGCCCGACAGTACCGGTTTCGCCAATACATCGATTCCCATGCTGATGTCGATCAGTTCGCTGGCCATGACCCTGTTCGGGCGCTCATTCCTCGAAATCCCCACCAACACGATTGCGAACAAGGTGTTGACGGGGCTTGCCCTGACCAGCGCAGGCCTGTTCATCATGGCATTCCTGTTGCCCTACAACAGATCCATCGTATTGAATACCGGGATTGCACTGCTGATCATTGCCTGCCTGTTTATCATTGGCATCATCCGCTGGCGCCAGGGATATTCTCCCGCCAAGTGGTACGTAGTGGCATGGTCTGGCATGTTGGCAGGCGCCCTGATCTATTCAATGGCTGCCTTTGGTTACCTGGCTGACTTCCTGGCGCGGGAAATCTTTATGCAGGCCGCCGTTGGAGCGCAGGTTATTCTGCTCAATTACGCCATGGTGCAGCGTTGGCGGCTATTGAATAAAAAGCTTCTGGACGTAGAGCATAACGCCAGAACCGAGCTCGAGTTAAAGGTGCATGAACGCACCGCGCAGCTTCGCAGCGCCATGAGAGAGCTGGAAAAGGCAAACCGGCAGCTGGCAACCCTAAGCCTCAATGACGCTCTGACCGGGCTCCATAATCGCCGTCATATGGACAACCTGCTGCCGGAACTCTGTGCCGAAGCCCGACGTACTGGTCAACCCCTGACCATTGCTCTATTGGATGCCGACCACTTCAAGACTGTCAACGACTCCTGGGGGCACGAGTTTGGTGATCGTTGCCTGCAACACATTGCCGACATTCTCAGGCGCCACGTCAAACGACCCCGTGATGTTGCTATCCGCTTTGGCGGAGAGGAATTCGCCATCCTGTTACCCGGCACCGACGCGAATGGCGCTCTGGGTGTCTGTGAAGGGATTCTTGAGGATATCGCTGCGATACGCGTGCCTGCGGACGATGGCACACCGGTTACGCTGACCATGAGCGCCGGTACCGCCACGTTATCCCAGGGGGATGATGAGCGAGATCTGTTCCGGCGTGCCGATGAGGCGCTCTATCGTGCCAAAGCGTGCGGTCGAAACCGGACTGAGCAAGCGACGCCCGAGGTCTCCTGACTCATTCCTGCCCGATCATAAACCTCGCAGCTGCTGCCGCCGCCTGCTGAATCAGGTCTTCCCGGCTCTCACTCTGTCGCGCCAGGGGCCGATAATCGTGGTCTCCACCTTCCAGCCACGCCAAATTTACGTTATCCAGGGTGTCCAGTGCACGCGCCTCAACCTCTGCCTGTTTGCCGAAAGGATCACGCGTTCCCTGAATGATCTGTATTGGCCGGCACAATGACTGGAAATGATCCGTCCGCCACCGATCATTTTTGCCAGGAGGATGAAAGGGATAGCCGAAACACACAGCACCACGCACCGCGTCGTCAATGCCGGGCTCAGCAGCCAGAATGCTGGCCATTCTTCCCCCCATGGACTTGCCTCCGACAAAAACGCCGGCCTGCCCGTCGATGCCGGCGCAAGTTTCTGCAATGACCGTGCGGAAATGCCCAAGTAGTGTTGGCTGGCGGTCTGGTGGCCGCTTTTTGCCATCCTCCCGCCGCTTCTCCATATAGGGGAACTCAAACCTGACGGTCGTCACGCCCTGCGCTGAAAGCGCTGCCGCCAGGAGCTCCATGAACGGCGAATCGGCGGGTGCACCTGCGCCATGTGCAAGGACAAGCACCGGCGCTGCCACACTACTTTTCGCCCTGGTTTTGAATACGGTTACAGAATTCACCAAACCTCCGAATTATGACTATCATTAGTGTTCCGGGAAGCAATGCATCAACCGAACATCAAAAACCGCTTTTGGAGCATTCGTGATTACCCTTGTAGATTCGCCATGTTACTGATTTAGACCCAGTTGACAGAGTTTCAGAGTTGATCTACGTCATTGCAAACAGCTAATCGTTTCTCCATACTTGCGCCCGCATATTTTCCCCACTCTAAACCCATTGGTAAGGCTATGAGCACAGTAAATGCTAACCTGACATACAACTACAAGGTGGTGAGACAGTTTGCCATCATGACGTTGGTCTGGGGCATTGTTGGCATGGGCATGGGTGTGCTGATCGCATCCCAGCTTGTTTGGCCCTCGATGAACCTGGATTTCTCCTGGACTCACTTCGGTCGTTTACGGCCGCTCCACACAAACCTCGTCATCTTCGGGTTTGGTGGTTCGGCACTGTTTGCCACCTCCTATTACGTTGTTCAGCGTACCTGTCAGGCGCGACTGATCTCCGATGGGCTCGCGGCGTTCACCTTCTGGGGCTGGCAAGCCGTGATGGTTGCGGCGATCATTACCCTGCCAATGGGCCTCACCTCTTCCAAGGAATACGCAGAACTCGAGTGGCCAATTGATATCCTTATCGCCATTGTCTGGGTGTCCTACGCACTGGTTTTCTTTGGCACAATCATGCGGCGCGCCACTGCCCACATCTATGTGGCCAACTGGTTCTACGGCGGTTTCATCCTGACCGTGGCCATTCTGCACATTGGTAACAACCTGGCCTTACCGGCGGGCGCCTTCAAATCCTACTCCGCCTACGCGGGCGTGACTGACGCGATGATGCAGTGGTGGTGGGGCCACAACGCGGTCGGTTTCTTCCTAACTGCAGGCTTTCTGGGGATGATGTATTACTTTGTTCCCAAACAGGCCAACCGCCCTATCTACTCTTATCGCCTGTCCATCGTTCACTTCTGGGCGCTGATTGCGACCTACGTATGGGCGGGTGGCCACCACCTGCACTACTCGGCGCTACCGGACTGGGCCCAAACCGCGGGCATGGTAATGTCACTGATCCTGCTTGCACCCTCCTGGGGCGGCATGATCAACGGTATGATGACGCTGTCGGGTGCCTGGCACAAACTGCGTACCGACCCGATCCTCCGCTTCCTCGTGGTGTCTCTGTCGTTCTATGGCATGTCTACGTTTGAAGGCCCGATGATGGCCATCAAGACGGTTAACGCGCTCTCGCACAACACGGACTGGACCATTGGCCACGTACACTCCGGTGCACTGGGCTGGGTTGCCATGATCAGTATCGGCGCCATCTATCACCTGATTCCCAAACTGTGGGGCCTTCAGGCCATGTACAGCGTCAGCCTGATCAACGTCCACTTCTGGCTGGCCACCGTGGGCACCGTACTCTACATCGTTGCCATGTGGGTGAACGGTATTATGCAGGGGCTTATGTGGCGCGCCGTCAACGAAGACGGAACCCTGACCTACAGTTTTGTCGAAGCCCTTGAAGCGTCCGAATCAGGCTATTTCGTGCGATTCCTTGGCGGTGTGATTTTCCTGACCGGTATGCTGGTGATGGCATACAACGTATACATGACCGTGCGTCAGAAGGAAGCCGTTGCTCAGGACAATACAGCAGCGCAAGCGGCGTAACGGGAGACAGAATCAATGAAACACGAAATTGTTGAAAAGAACCTGGGGCTGATGATCGTACTGATCATCTTCACCATCAGTGGTGGTTTCCTGGCAGAAGTGGTTCCGCTGTTCTTCCTGGACGAGACCAACGAGCCGGTTGAAGGCCTTGAGCCCCTGTCAGCACTGGAACTGGAAGGCCGGGACATCTATATCCGTGAAGGCTGTCACGTCTGCCACACCCAGCAGATCCGCCCGTTCCGCGCTGAAACCGAGCGCTACGGCCACTACTCCGTTGCGGGCGAGTTTGTCTACGATCGTCCGTTCCTGTGGGGCTCCAAGCGTACCGGTCCTGACCTGGCGCGTGTCGGTGGTCGCTACTCCGACGCCTGGCAGCGCCAGCACCTGTACGATCCCCGCAGCGTTGTGCCTGAATCCAACATGCCCGCTTTCCCGTGGCTGTTCGAGAATCGCATCGATCACACCAGCACCGAGTCCAAGCTGGAAACGCTCCAGACCCTGGGCGTGCCCTATACCGACGAGCAGGTTGCCGGAGCGGCCGACGAAGTCAGGGGCAAATTCGAAATCGAAGCCTTGGTGGCGTACCTGCAGCAGCTTGGTACCGTGATTTCAGATAAACGGTGATCCCCATGGATATTAACGAGTTACGCGGCATTCACTCACTGGTCATTATGGCCATGTTCCTTGGCATCATCTGGTGGGCCTACAGCGCCCACCGGAAGAAGCCCAACGACGAGGCGGCCCACCTGCCCTTCGAGGATGACGACGTGGAAAAGCGTACTCTTGAACAGGAACAAACGGAGAAAAAGCAATGAGTACCTTCTGGAGCATCTGGATCAGCGTGATCGTGCTCGGTACCGTGTTTGGCTGTTGGTGGCTTCTGTATGCCACCCGCAAGGGCCAGACCACCGATACTGAAACCAACAAAACCGTTGGTCATTCGTTCGATGGCATTGAAGAATACGACAACCCGCTGCCAAAGTGGTGGTACTACCTCTTTATCGCGACCTGTGTTTTCGCACTGGGCTATCTTGCCCTGTACCCGGGCCTGGGTAACTACAAGGGGCTGCTGGGATGGACCGCTGAGAACCAGTGGCAGGCCGAAATGCAGCAGGCCGATGCCCGTTACGGCGAGCTCTACGCCAAGTTTGGTGACACACCGGTGGCCGAGCTGGCAGAGAACGACGACGCCATGAAAATGGGCCAGCGGCTGTTCGCCAACAACTGTGCCGTCTGCCACGGTTCCGCTGGGCGCGGCTCCCTCGGGTTTCCCAACCTGACGGATGACGACTGGCTGTATGGCGGCGACCCGGACACCATCCTGACCACCCTGCACCAGGGGCGTAACGGCAACATGCCCGCAAAGGGCACCATGCCGGGCATGACCTCTGAGCAGGTCGATCAGGTTGTAAACTACGTGCTCAGTTTCAGCGACCGGGCAAAAGACGAAGAAGCCGCTGCCAAGGGCGAGCAGGTGTTTGCACAGGCCTGCGTGGCCTGTCACGGTCAGGACGGCAAGGGCAACCAGGCTATGGGCGCCCCGAACCTCACCGACAATACCTGGCTGTACGGCTCCACCTACGAGTGGATCAAGGAAACCGTGGTAAACGGTCGTGCGAACCAGATGCCCGCACAGGGTGACCGGCTCTCCGACGATCAGATCCAGATCCTGGCTGCGTACGTCTACAGCCTGTCCAACTGAGTACCCGGCCGGGATTCTGTCCCGGCCCGGTCTGCTCAACCCTTGGCCTGCCACCTGCGGACCAAGGCTTGAGAAGATCGACTGCCCCACAGTCCACTGTGAATCAGGGCGCCACATCATCGGGAGGTAACGATGAGCAGTGAGATTCCGGTCAAACAGATTGACCCATCCTCTGACACCTCCGACAACAATAAAAACACCGGAACTGTCGAGCTATACGCCAGCCGCAAAAAGATCTACGTCAAAGGGGTCAAGAAGGGCTTCTTTCAGCGTATCCGGAATGTCAGCCTGACAGCTCTGATGGGCATGTACTTCCTGTTCGTCTGGTTTACCGTGGATGGTCAGCCGCTGATTCATTTCGATCTCCCGGCGCGGGAATTCCACCTCTACGGAACCACGTTCTATCCCCAGGATTTTATCCTGCTGTCGGGTATGCTGATCATCGCCGCTTTTGGTCTGTTTTTTATCACCACGCTGTTCGGCCGGGTGTGGTGTGGCTACACATGCCCCCAAACCGTTTGGACATTTATCTTCATGTGGGTGGAGGAGCGTATAGAGGGCAGCCGCAATAAGCGGATGAAGCTGGACAAGGCGCCCCGTTCCGCTGAGAAAATCGCCAAAAAATCCGCAAAGCACTCCGCGTGGCTACTGATTGCGCTCGCCACCGGCCTGACCTTTGTTGGTTACTTCTACCCCATCCGTGAACTCATCACCGACCTGTTCACCCTGCAGGCCAACGGTTGGGCCTATTTCTGGGTCGCATTCTTTACCGCCGCCACCTACCTGAACGCCGGCTGGCTGCGTGAGCAGGTATGTCTGTATATGTGCCCCTACGCCCGCTTCCAGTCCGTCATGTTCGACCCCGATACCCGCGTGGTGTCCTATGATCCCAACCGGGGGGAGCCCCGCGGCGGGCGCAAGAAAGGCATTGAACCCTCGGAACTGGGCCTTGGTGACTGCATCGACTGTGGCCAGTGTGTTCAGGTATGCCCTACCGGCATCGACATTCGAGACGGGCTGCAGTACGAGTGTATTGGCTGCGCGCTGTGCATTGATGCGTGTGACGAAGTCATGGACAAGATGGAATATCCGCGCGGCCTGATTCGCTATACCACTGAAAACGAACTGGAAGGCAAAACCTCGAAGCTGATGAGACCGCGCACCTTTGGTTACGGGCTGGTATTGCTGCTGATGGTTGGCGCGATTGTATTCACAATTGCCACCCGGGTTCCGGCACAGCTTGATGTCCTGAGGGATCGAGGCGCCCTCTTCAGCTTCAATGGTGAAGGCCGGGTAGAGAATACCTACACTCTCAAAGTCGCCAATATGTCGGAAGTGCCCCAGACCTTTACGATCTCGGTTTCAGGCCTGGAAGGCATCCGGTTGCTGACCGAGAATACCCTGACGGTGGCGAGCAGTGAGAACCGGGCACTGCCGACGGTGGTGGATGTCGCGCCCGAGAAACTCTCGGAAAGCAACAATGCCATTGTCTTCACGCTTGAATCACAATCCGACGAATCGCTCGTTCTTGAAACCGAAAGCCGGTTTGTCGGTCCAAATCGCTGATCCCCTGACACCAACCAGTGAGACCAGCCTTGAGAGACAGCACTATGAATGAAAACGCACCCGTCGTTCCCTGGTACCGGCAACCCTGGCTCTGGTTCCTGCTGATATTTCCCGGCGCCGCCATTATCTGGTGCTCCATCGCCATTACGGTCGCGATAAACACCGACAACTCCATGGTAACCGACGACTATTCCAAGGAGGGTCGCGGGATCAACATGGCAATTGCACGCGACCAGAAAGCCCAAGACCTGGGCCTGACGGCAGATATGACATTTGGCGAACGGGAAATCACCCTCTCCATGGATACTGCCGACGGCCCTGCGAACTACCCTTACCTGATACTGAGCCTGTATCACCCGACCATGTCGGAGTACGACCGCACCATACAATTCCGGGCAATCGGCGAGGGACTATACAGCGCCACCCTGAATCAGCCGATTGAAGGCCGCTGGTACTTTGACCTGCGTGGCCCGGACAACCAATGGCGACTGAAAGGTGAGTCCAGCCTGCCATCGCAACGCTCCCTGAGCCTCGGTGCGGTCACAGAAGACCGCGGGTGATCCCCTTGGATTGTTATCATTGTGGTGAGCCGGCCACTGGAACGCCACCCATCACCCTGGAACTTGAAGGAGCGTTGCGACACTTCTGCTGCGTTGGGTGCAAGGCGGTCTGTGAGACCATTCGCGCCGAAGGCCTCACCGGGTTCTACCAGTTCCGCACCGAGCCGGCCGTCACCCCGAAGGCACTCAGCGATTCCGAACGGAACCGTATCCTCGAAGTGGACCATCCCCTGGTTCAGAAGTCGTTTGTATCTCCCGTTACCGCTGGCCAGGAAGCCACACTGCTTGTAAGCGGCATCACCTGCGCCGCTTGCATATGGTTGCTGGAAAACCACATGGCCAGGCAACCGGGCGTGGTGTCATTTTCCGTCAATCACAGCACCCAGCGCGCGCGACTGGTCTGGAACCCGGAGCACTCAAAACTCAGCCAGCTACTGATTGCCGTCCATGAACTGGGCTATCGAGCCCGCCCCTATCAGGCCGATGAGGCCGAGAAAGCCCTGAAAGCCGAACATCGCTCTGCACTGATCCGCCTGGCTGTCGCTGGGATAGGCTCGTTCCAGAGCATGATGCTGGCCTTTCCGCTTTATTTCGAACTGGTGAATGACCTGTCGCCAGAGTTTGTCAGTTTTTTCCGCTGGTTCAGTCTTCTGGTCGCCACCCCCGTAGTCCTTTACAGCGCGCGTCCGTTCTTCACAAACGCATTCAGGGATCTTCGCAGCCGTCACCTGACCATGGACGTACCGGTGGCCACCGCGATTGGCCTGGCCTATGTCGCCAGCGCATGGGTGACGGTATTCGGCGGCGAGGAAGTCTATTTCGAGTCCGTCTGTATGTTTACCTTTTTCCTGCAGCTTGGCCGCTACATTGAGATGCAGGCCCGTTACCGCGCCGGGCTGACAGGCAACGCGCTGGCCGGCTTCCAGCCCATGGTCGCCAACCGCATCCAGGGGAACGGCAGTGATATCGTCGCCACCCATGACCTGGCTGCCGGCGACGTTATTCGCATCCGGCCTGGCGAAACATTGCCCGCAGACGGCGTCATCGTCAGCGGCCACTCCACCCTTAACGAAGCGGCTTTGACCGGTGAATATCTGCCGGAAACCCGTAGCGAGGGTGACCCCGTCCATGCTGGCAGCATCAACGGCGAGAACCCGTTGGAGGTTGAGGTTCGCCGCGCCGGCACACAGACCAGACTGTCCGGCATTTTGCGGGTGCTGGATCGGGTGCAGGCTGAGAAGCCACCCGTTGCGCTGGCGGCCGATCGAATTGCCGGCGTGTTTGTCAGCCGTGTGCTGATCCTGGCCCCACTCATCTGGATTGGCTGGTGGATGGCCGGCGCCGATAATGCCTTCGACATTACGCTCTCGGTACTGGTAGTGACTTGCCCCTGCGCCCTGTCGCTCGCCACTCCAACGGCAATAACGTCGGCAACCATGAGACTTCGCAAGCTGGGCTTCCTTCCAACACGCGGACACACTCTGGAATCCCTGAACACCATCGACACGGTGATTTTCGATAAAACCGGCACCCTGACCCGCGGTGAGCTCAGCCTGGTGGATACCCGAACCTTCGGCAACCTTGATGCGGATCGATGCCGGCAACTGGCAGCCAGCCTGGAGAAACATTCGGAACACCCGATCGCCAGGGTATTCCACCAGATACCCGGTTACGCCGCCAGGCAGGTACAAAACCACTTGGGCGGTGGTCTCTCGGGACAGGTAGACGGGGCACCCCTCTACATTGGCCACCGGGATTTTGTGGAAGAGAAGGTGGGTAGCCCGGCGCCGGAAGCCGACACCTCCAAAGGCATGGAGATATGGCTGGCCACGGACCGTGGCTGGATGGCCAGGTTCACACTGGACGACGAGCCCAGACCGGATGCAAGAGAAGCCGTCCAGGCCCTGCAAAATGCAGGACTGCGCACCATTCTGCTCAGCGGCGACCGCTCAGGACACGTTGAGCAGATAGCAGGCAGACTCGGCATTGATGAAGCGATCGGCCAGGCCTCACCGGAAGAGAAACTCCGCGTACTGGAGAACCTCCGCGACCAGGGCCACCAGATCATGATGGTGGGTGATGGCCTCAACGACCTGCCCTCCATGGCCGGTGCTGGTGTGTCCGTGGCCATGGGAAGCGCTGCCGATCTGACCCAACTCAAGGCCGATGCAGTGCTGTTGAGCGGGCAGTTAACGCAACTGTCCGAAGCCCTGAAAGCCAGCCAGGACACACGCCGCGTCATCCGCCAGAACATGGCCTGGGCACTGGCCTACAACGTCTGCGCCCTGCCCCTGGCGGCAGCGGGTCTGGTTCCACCCTGGCTGGCGGCCATCGGCATGTCCCTCAGCTCACTGGTGGTGGTACTCAATGCCATGCGGCTAGGTAGGCAGCGAGGCAACCCGGTATCCCACGCCCCGGCGGTTGGCGCCGAAGCAACGTCCTGATACCGTGAACACTGAATCACCCAACACGTTTGAGGTAGCCCTGTGCAAATCGTAATGATCCTGGTTCCGGTCATGCTGATCCTGGTGGCACTAGGCATCCTGCTGTTCTCCTGGGCCGTCAAGAACGGCCAATACGATGACCTTGATGGACCTGCCCATCGCATCCTTTATGACGATGACAAAGACATGATCCCGGACGACGCCAAACAACCCAAGCAGGATGCCAACTCCAACTCTGCCGAGGAGCCGGGCGACAGCCACAAATCCTGATGGGCGAAGAACTTTACCTGAGTTATTCCAGCGCCTTCCTGATTGGCCTGCTCGGCAGCACCCATTGCCTGAGTATGTGCGGAGGGATCAGCGCGTCACTGTCCATGGCACTGCCTGTTGGCCGGGGCTTCCGTGTTCGCCAGACCGCCATGCTGCTCGCCTTCAATGGCGGGCGGATTGGCAGCTATGCAGCGATTGCGGCCCTGATCGCGCTGCTGAGCACCAGCGCCTCGGCCTATTGGACGCAACTTGGCCCGATACTTCGAACAATGGCAGGGATACTGCTGATCCTGATGGGACTGTCCATGGGGCAGTGGTGGCAAGGCATCCGCTACGTGGAACGCATCGGTGCCCCGGTCTGGAAACGTCTGTCACCGCTCACCGCCCGAGTGCTCCCGGTGCATTATTTCCACCAGGCGCTCATCCTTGGCGCACTCTGGGGCTGGTTGCCCTGCGGGCTGGTCTACAGCACCCTGGGCTGGGCTGCCCTGCAACCCTCGGTGGGCAGCGCGGCCACCACCATGTTGTTCTTCGGCCTCGGTACCCTGCCATCCATGCTGGCCACCGGTTACGCCGCCACCTGGATCCGAAAACTGCGGGAACACCAACGCTTTCGGCAGATCGCCGGACTGCTGCTGATTGGTTTCGGTATCTGGACCCTTCCTGTCACTGCCTTTTTGCATACCGGTCACGGATAGACAAGGGCTGGACTACCGGCTCGAACTGATCAGATATTAAGCACGTCCAACCGTCCGAAATCGGGTGTTTGGGGCTCGACCGTCCCGGCACTTTGGCCCGGCTCGGAATGGCGGTGACCCTCACGGAAGTTGTACAGGGAGGTATCGGCGAGGTGTGACGGCTCAACGTTACACATGGCCCGAAACATGGTTTCCAGGCGCCCCGGGTGCTGCTTGTCCCAGGTCTGGAACATGTCCTTGATCACCTGACGCTGCAGGTTTTCCTGGGAACCGCAGAGGTTGCAGGGAATGATCGGGAACTCGCGCAAGCTGGCATAGCGCGCAATGTCTTTCTCCCGGCTGTATGCCAACGGGCGAATCACCGTGTTCCGGCCGTCGTCGCTGTGCAGAACCGGCGGCATGGATTTCAGCTTGCCGCCATAGAACATGTTCAGGAACAGTGTTTCCAGCAGGTCATCCCGATGGTGCCCCAAAGCAATCTTGGTAACGCCGTGTTCTTCCGCAAAATTATAGAGAATTCCGCGACGTAGGCGGGAACAAAGTCCGCAGGTGGTCTTCCCTTCCGGTACTTTTTCCTTAACAATACTGTAGGTGTCCTTCTCGATGATGTGATACTCAATATCGAGAGCCGAAAGGTACTCAGGCAGCACTTCTTCCGGGAAGCCGGGCTGCTTCTGATCCAGGTTCACAGCAATCAGCTCAAAGCGCACCGGCGCGCTTTTCTGGAGATTCAGCAGGATATCGAGCATGGCGTAGGAGTCCTTGCCGCCAGACAGGCAGCACATGACTTTGTCACCAGCCTCGATCATCGAGAAATCAGCAATCGCCTGCCCCATTTCCCGGCGCAGGCGCTTCTGCAGCTTGTTCAGTTCCAGTTTCTGCTTGCGCTCCGCTTCAGGAGCCTGGGCGGTTTCGGAGTTGGCAGTTATTGCTTCGGGCATAGGAAAACGTCGTTCATAAGGTCAGTGAGCGTCGGATTATACGCGTGCAAAAGTTCCAGGGACAGGATACAGACATGGATATGTTAGACACAAAACCGGAAGCCACCGGTAAACGGGAATTCAACCGTATTCGCAACCGCAGTGCCATTCTTGACGCGGCGCGGGAGTGCTTCCGGGAACGGGGGTACGACAACACCACCATCCGCGATATCGTACGCCGTACCGGCCTGGCGGCAGGCACCTTCTACAATTACTTTTCCAGCAAACAGGACATTTTTGCAGCCCTGCTGACAGACTTTCTAAGCGGCCTCAATCACAACCTTACCGAGTGCCGAAAGTCCGCCAATTCCGCTGAAGACTTCATCTACTTTGCATACCTTTCGCTGTTCCGGGCCACCGCCAGCGACCCACTGGTTTACGAGCTGGCGCATCGTAACGATCGTGCCATCCGTGAACTGTTCGGCTCGGACATTCTCGGGCTTGCCATGCTCTCCCTGGAGGACGATGTCAGGAACGCCGTTGAGCGTGGCCTGTTGCCGGAGATGGACGAAGAGTACCTGTGCGCCGCTTTCTTCGGGGTAGGCTACGAACTCAGCTTGCGCCTGGCCTACCGTGCCCACAATCGGCCCGCCGAGGCCGAGGCCGAGGCCAGGAATGCCACCCGGTTCGCGACCAACCTGTTCCTGAAGGGGTTGGAGCGGGACATGCCTCTTCCGTAACGGCGCCCTGTCGCCTACCATTGGGGCATGAATCAACCCGATACCGCAACACAGGGCGCCAAGGCGCTGGATGGTGACGCGCCCAATGAGACGCTGAATTTTCAGATTCAGCACCTGCTGGTTGCCACCGAGCATATTCTTCGTCGGCACCCAGCCGGAATCAACGAGCTGGGCCTTATCAAAACCCTGCAAGAGCCGCCCTGGGAGCTGATTGGCGAGGTCAACTTTGGCGAACCGGACAAGCTCTATCCGGTTCATTTCCTGCTGTTCCATGTGCTGTACCGGCTACGGGATCAGCTCGCCACCGGCGGAGAAACCCTGACCATTTCGCCACTGGTGATTCAACTTCGCAAAAGTTCTGTGGTGGCAGGCGCAGGTGTGCCCGACCGCATGGACGAACTGCGGAATTTTTACCTGGACCTGTCCAAGTACGAGCTGCCGGAAGACGCCATAAACCGGATGATGGACGATTTCTGGGCCGGGCGCAGCGGCAACCGACCCGCCGCCACAGAAGCGAGTGAAGCCGCAGCCGTCCTCGGTTTTGATGCCATTCCCCCTGGCTTTGACGACGTCAAACAACGCTTCCGGCGGGCTGTTATGCATGCGCATCCGGACCGGGGTGGCGAAACCGAAACCATCCAGGACCTAAACCAGGCCTTCGCCGTGCTCAAGGCTCACTTTCAGACCTGATTGCACCGGAATTCCCGATTTCAAGGACACACCAATGGCACCAAGAATGATGACCCGATCTCTCCTTCTCCTGCCCATCACGGCGTTCGCGCTGACTGCCAATGCCGATCTGGTAGTGCTTCAGTACCACCATGTCAGTGACTCGACGCCGTCCTCCACCAGTACGTCAGTGTCCCTGTTCCAGGGACAACTGGATATGATTGAGGATCTGGGGCTGGAGGTCGTTCCGCTTGAATCAGGAACCCGCGCAGCACTGGCGGGTGAGCTGAACGACAGGTCCCAGGTTGCCATCACCTTTGATGATGCCTACGAATCCGTCTACTCACAGGCAGCGCCAGCCCTGCAAGAGCGGGGGTATGAGTACACCATATTCGTCAATACCGAGGCCGTGGGCAGCCATGGCTATATGACCTGGGATCAGTTGCAGGAAGTCAGAGACCGCGACGGCGTGACCATCGCCAACCACAGCAAAGACCACGGCCACCTCGCAAAACGCCCAGGTGAATCCGATAACGATTGGGAGGCACGTGTCAATCGCAGCCTGGATGAGGCCCAGGAAACACTCTCCGAAAAACTGGGGACCAACATTCCGATGTTTGCCTATCCCTACGGCGAGTTTGACGACGCGTTATTACGCAAGATTGCGGCACGTGGCTGGCTCGGCTTTGGACAGCAATCCGGCGCCATCGGGGAGACTTCCGCCGCCACACGTCTGCCTCGATTCCCGGTGGCGAACGCCTACGGACAACTCAACAGCCTTGAAGACAAACTACGTAGCAAGGCGCTGCCAGTCGATGCCAACAAGCTGCCGGACGGCGTTATCTCTGAGAACCCGCCCACCCTCGCTTTTACCGTACCGAACACCATCAGCGTCGACCGGTTGAGTTGTTTTGCCTCCGGCCAGGGGCGCGTAGACTTCCAGGTATCGAGTGGAGATAAAGTCATTCTCAAGGCTCCTAGAAGCTTTAACAGCCGTCGTTTTCGCTACAACTGCACCCATCCGGCCCCCGATGGCAGCTATTATTGGCTGTCACAGCAATGGCTTGACCTGAGCCAGCCTGAAGACTGAACGTCACTCGCCAGCCCGGGAGAGACTGAGTTCACCGGTACGGGTGTGCGGGATGGCCTTGGGCCCGTACTTGTCCTCGATAACCGTCTGCCCCGCCAGATCCGCCTCGCGCGTGAAGATCACCATCCAACGCTCACCCCGGCTCGGGAACACCGGAATGTAAGCGTGAAGGTAGCCGTACTGGTACCAGGATTCAGGAACATAGCTGGCAACCAGGTCAGTCACGATTCGAACCGGGGCGAACGAGGCATCAAGAAACGCCACCGAGGCCACAAACATTCCTTCGTGGTTGAACGACCTGAGGTGGAGGATGAAATCGGTAATTTGCTCCGCCGGCGGCAGCCTGACCAGACGGTAATGGCTTTCACCCGTGCTGAATGAATGGCGGGGGGCCTCGTCACCCATGGACACCCCGAATTCACGACCTTCCTGCCATTGCTCAGGCTCCGACCGTTCCAGCGCCTGACAGCATTGCCCTGCCCACTGCTGGAAAAAACGATCCTCTCCGGGATCGATTCCCAGGACAGCCATGGCTTCGGGGTCAGCATCTTCCGGCAGGCCCGGCAGCCCGACCGTTTCTCCCGGTTGATGGATACTGGCCTCCGTCAGTTGAATCGGCGGCTTGATGCGCCCCTTCTCGACAGCGGTCCGGGTATCCGGCTGGTAATAGCTGACACGAATATTGCCCTGGGCATCACGCCAGGTGAAATAAGGCTTGGGTTCGCCCGGACGAACATAGCCGTCTTTTTCGAGCTGATTGGCATCGGGATAATTTTCGAGATTGAATTCTTCGTGGTACCCGCTGGAAGAATCATCCCCGGAAGCCGACGAGTCCGCAGAGCCAGTTCGGGGAGCATCCTCAGCGTTTGCCTCCTTGCCCTCGCCCTTATCTCTCTCACCGGTGCTCTGCGGTATTGGCGACTGTCTTACCCGCCCCTGCTCGTCCACCCAGGTAAAATAACCCTCGCGGCTGCCAGAGGCGTCGGGGCCAGACAACTGGCAGCCACTTATAACGACAGCCAGACAAGCGATAACCATAAAATGGCATTTGGACATCGGGGCAAAACACCCTGTTCGTTAACGCGTTTGCGTCAGAATTTGGTACGGAAACTGAGACCTGCCGTGACAACCCGTAGCGAGGTTTTCACATCCAGCCCCGCATAGGGGTTGTAGATGATATTGGTAATATTGTCACAGTTTAGGTTACAACTGCCGTTGGCAGGAACCGTTTCTATGGATTGCAGATAGCTCAGGTTCATGTCGATCTCAGTATCCTTATCCCACCGATACCCCATACCAATACTGTAGAGGTTTGCACCGCCGAACGGCGCCATAATCTGGCGCTGGTCATCGGGAATTACCGAATCCCGGATTTCCATACCCGCGCGAAGGTCCAGACGGGACGACGCATGGAACTCCAGCCCAAAACCCCAGTTCCACTGATCGGTAAAACCGAGAGGCAACCTCAGTGTGTTGGGAGTGGCGTTCTGCGGTGACAGAATCCGCGCGGCGTTCAGGAACTCCAGGTTACGATCGAAGCGAAACACAAACGCGTCCCACTGCTTGTAGTCCGTCCAGCCAACGTCCACATTGACCGTCAGCTTGGGATGGACATCCAAGCTGATGCCGGTCTGGAAATGCTGGGGATAGGTCAGGTCCATGGAGACGTTGCCCGCTTCCCTTGGGGCACCGGACGGCAAGCTCAGGATAGCCGAGGTGATGGCACCCAGCACCGAGCCGTTGACGCTCTGCCAGAAGCCGGACCAGTCGTCGGTGTACTCTATCTCGAAAGTACCCTTCATATTCATGTCGGCTTCGGAGGTATAACTCGCCCCCCAGGCGAACCACTCATTGGGTTCCCACATCACACCCAGCGCGTAGGTGGGTGACAGGGTTTCCTGCACGTTGATACTCAAGGCACCAATGTCGTCCCAGGGCCCGACATTACCCCCGCAAAGGGCCAGCCATGGCTGCAGAGGCTCATCCCCACTTTCGCAGTTGAAGGCATCCTGAAGAACCTCCGCAACGCCCAATAGCATGTTGGGGGCGCGCATGTACTGATCTGCGGCAACCCCCATATGCGACAGATGGATTCCGGCACCCACGGACCACTCGTCGTTGATCTTGTAACCAACGGTTGGCGACAGATAAGTTGTCCGCTGCAAGGCCGTTGCCTGTGGCATATAGCGCCCCGGGTCGTCCTTGTCGCGATAGAAGCCGGCGGCCAGGGGCAGGTAGAAGGCGTTGCCAAAGGTCAGTTTCGACCCGGGCGGGTTGATGCTGATACCGGCAGACGGGGCGACGGCGGGGCCAGGCGGCGCCCGCAATATGCCAAACCCCGGGAGATACAGGGCAACATTGTTGGTATGGCTGTGTTTGTTTGCGACCGGGTCCCGCTGTTTGCCAGTGAGAGGATCTGTTCCCAGGCCATCAATGCCGAAAATCTCGTAGCCATCCGGGGCATGGAAATCGGCGTCAATGTCCAGGTAAACGCTCATCAGGTTAACTTCAAGCTGACGCCCATCCAGCTTGGTCAGCCCCGCCGGGTTGTAATGGATCGCCATAATACCGGGCGGATCGGCCGTCACGGCGTTACCCAGGGCCAATGCCTTGGGATGAATGGTCAGGTTCTGTGCCAGCTGCGCCTCGACACCACAGGTCACCGAGGCTGCCATAATGGCAGCGGCAATCTGTCTCTTGTGGCTGGTTATTCCCATGAAATCTTCCCTTCCCGTAAAACGTCAGAGGCTGAACTCACTCTTTGAGACCTGAAAATCTGATGGGCAGGGACACGCCCAGCGAGAAATCAGGTGCGTCTTCGGTAAGGCCAATACCAAGGCTGGTGTTCACGATGGTGGTATCACTCACGCGGGTACCCAGCGACATACTGAGGAAGCCACTCATCTGGTCCTGAGCAACGGCCTGAGTGCCATCACTAAAGGACAGGATGGTCTGGTCGCTGTAACTCAACTGGGCGGAGATGCTGAGGGAAATGTCGTAGGACAGCGAATAGGCGAAACCGGCGGAGCCGGAAAGCCCGAAGCCGGGTTCCAGTTCCTGTAACACCCTGGCGCCCCGGACTTGTTGGAGGTCCCTCTCAGGAAGGTTGTAGGTGGCGCTGGTAGACCCGAACACAACCACCGGGTCCAACACCTTTGAGAAACTTACGCCGCCGGCAACCGAATAGTAGCCGCTGCCGGTGGACAGTTGCTCGTCTATATCAATCTCATAGGGACTGACACCCGTCTTGGTTGTGAAAGTGCCGAAGACCGTCGTGGACATCTTGCCCGGCACGTAGGCAAAAGGCTGCCAGCGAGCGGTCGCGGAGATATCGCCAAAATCGTAGATGTTCAGTTCATCCTGGGTATCGTACTTAACCACCAGGGGTATCCGCGCACCGACAGTCAGGTTATCCAGCAGGCCATAATCGTAGGAAAACGCATTGGTGAAGTTGTGGGTCGCGGACGGCACCACATCGAGGTTGCGAACTGAACCGTCGGTGATCGCCAGGTCGAGACGCTGGTCACCGGTGTAGGAGTAATCGAACGAGTAGTTCAGGGAATGGGTACCCTTCTTCTGCAACGAGTAGCTGGTCTCGGCTGCCTGGAACACCTCTTCCAACTGTTTGGATGAATCCTCGTCACCCTCCTGCCTGGCAAGTGCCTCCCTCGCCTCGTCTACGTTTCCTTCCTGCGACAATGCCATGATTGGTAAAAGGCCAGTCACGGAAAAAAGGATAAAACCTCGCACTAACCAACGATTCATCCTGACTCCCTTATTTCTAATTGTATTGTTTCCTGTGTGCCGGCTTTGCGCCCGGCACGTTAATGGCGCCGGTAGAACAGCTGCTTCCGGGTATTCTCAACGCTGCCGTCCGGATTATTCTTCCGGCGTTCCAGCATGTTTCTGATCCGGCGTTCCGTGGATTCATGGAATTCGGGTAACTTCTGCAACGCCAGCAACGTCAATGTCTGGTCGTCCACAAACCGGAGGTCCTCCTCTTTCAACTCCAGGTAATCCAGCGGCTTGTCACTGCCGGGGAACACAATGAAGAGCACGTTGTCGTCCCAGCTCTCTTCAAACTGGGCGAGCGTGAAGGAGATATTGCCCACTGCCGGATCGGCGAGATACACCCGGCCGTCGCGGATGGTGCGCAGCACCACGAAGTGCTTGAAACCGGCGTGCTGGATGGGAACGATGGCCGGGTGATCGAGGTCAATCAGGTCATCAATCGTGGCGCGGAACCCGCCAGAGGGATAACCAAGGGCAGTAACGAGACGTTTCATGTCGAGCATGGAAAAGGCGCGGCGCTGCACAATCCGTTCACTTTCGCCATAGTGAAGCAGCCCCTCCATGACTTGCCGCTCACCAAGGTTTCTACCGAGGTAGAAATTCAGAACCGTGGTCAAGGCGGCGCTACCGCAGCTATAGTCGTAAGCCTGACGCACGATATTCCGGAACTTCTGCTCCACCAGAGGTTCCACCCGGGCGTCGGTTCTCAACTCAATGGGGCTGGTGTCGAAATCCTGCTCAATCACAATGGTGCCCTGTTCATAAGGCTCCACGACGACCGCCTCCTGGGCCATAGTGAAAGTGAGGATGGATCCGGCGAGTACCAGCAGCATGGTCAGACGAAGTCCCTGTTATTATTAGACATCACGTTTTCCGAGTTACATCTTGTTACGGTAAGATACCGAAATCGCTAACGCCTTAAAGATAACTGTGCCTCAAATCTGCCGCTGCAGAAGGGGCCCTCCCTGCCGGTTTTGAGAACTGGTTCATGCCCCTCAAATAGCGACAACGGGAAGTTGACGCAGAGCCACAAAGCCGGTATCACATTCTTTGCCACTGTCTGACACCAATTACTGAAGATCCTGATGACAACAACACTGAATCCGGGACAACTGACGTTCATCGCTGCCAAAAACCAGAGTCCACAACCACCACCCGCCCTTTTACACCGGGAAAAATTCAACGATCTTCTCCACGGCCTGGAACCGGTAAGCCTGCTGCTGGTGCATGCGCCCGCGGGCTATGGCAAAACCACCACGGTGGCGGACCGTCTTGAGGCACTGGAGGCCACCAGCGCCTGGTATCGCCTGGAGGTCGGCGACAACGACCCGGCCCGATTTGCAGGCTACCTGGCCAAGTCACTTGAGGTTGCAGCTCCCGGCAGCTGCAAGGCCACGCTGCGGAAATTGCAGGAGAAAGGGTACGACGATCTGGAGAGTTTTCTCACCGACCTCCTGGCCGAGCTTCCTTTGGACGGGCTGGACGGGGACCCGCTGTATCTGGTGCTGGACGACTATCACCTGATTGACAACGAGGTCATCCACAACGCGCTGCGCTTCCTGCTGCGGCATCAACCTGCCTGTCTGACGCTCGTCCTGATCACCCGGACGGTGCCCCCCATTGGCGTCGCGCAACTGAGGATGCAGGGACGGATGACCGAGATCACCTCACGGGATCTGGCCTTTGGTGCAGACGAAGCACAGAGCTACTTTGACAGCCGATTGCCGTTCGAGATTTCGCGGGAAAGCATCGAGCGAGCTGTCAGGCGGGTTGAAGGCTGGGTGTCGGCACTCCAGCTTCTGTCCGCATCCGCACTGACCAGCATCGAATTCAACGATTTTGTGGATCAGCTGGAGTACGGCAACCAGCACATCTTTGACTACTTTGACGAACTGGTTGGGCAGGGGCTGACGGAACAGCAGCGAACATTCCTGCTACGCACCAGCATACTGGACCGCTTCAACGCGCGGATGGTCATGCGGGTGATGGACGACAGCAATGGCCAGGCCCTGCTCAGTGGCCTTCTGTCCATGGGGCTGTTTATCACGCCCGTGGACAATTCCGCCCTGTGGTTCCGCTACCATCCGCTGTTTTCCGTCTATCTCCAGCACCTGTTGAGCTGCACCACCGAAGAAAACCGCCAACAGCTGCACCAACGGGCCAGTGACGCCTGGCTGGAACTGGACCACGCCGAAGAGGCCGCCCGCCACGCCATCGCCGCCGACGACGCGGACCGTATCACCCGCGTACTGACCATTCACGGCCGCAAGTTTTTCACCGAGGGCCAGTTTATCCTGCTGCAGCGTTGCCTCGACGCCCTGCCCCAGGATGTGATTGCCCAGGATCCGACGCTGACACTGCTCAGGGCCTGGGTGGCCCAGGGCCAGTACAAGTTTGACGAAGTTGAAAACTGGTTGTCGGCTGCGGAAACCCGTCTGGAAGCATCCATGACGGAAGACACCCAGCGCGCCGTGCATGGTGAGTTCAGTGCCATTCGTGCCCAGGTCGCCATGAATTATGGGGATGGAGAACGAGCCCTGGCCCTCGCCCGCGAGGCCATCGACCAGGAAGCCCGCTACTTGCCCACCTCCCGGGTGGCGGCGGCCTCTGTCATTGGGGAAGCTCTGTTTGTCCAGGGCGAACTGGAAGAAGCCCTCGCCCGTATGCAGGAAACCGAACACCTCGCCCGGGCGCACCAGGCCCACCAGAACGTGCTCTGGGCACTGTGTCAGCAGTCTGAAATCAGCGTTGCGATGGGCTTGTTGCAGAAGGCCTACAACATCCAGGAACGGGGTTTCCAGTACGCCGAGGAAAACCACCTCAACCACCTGCCAATACTGGAATTCCTGTTCCGCATCCGCAGTCAGATCATGTGGGAATGGCACCATCTGGAAAATGCTGAGCGGTGTGCGCTCCAGGGCATCGAAATCCTGGAAGCCCAGGGCGAGCGCTGGTACGTGCAAAGCTATACATCGCTGGCCAAGGTGGCCCATGCCAGGGGCCGGCAAAGCCTGTGCGCGGACTACATCGCCAAGATGCAGAAAATGCTCGCCTCCGGCGACTATCATCTGGACTGGGTCGCCAATGCCCACGCCACCATGCTCGCCTACTGGGATGCGGTTCGGGACCGGGAAGCCATACAACGCTGGCTGACCATCGCACCGCCCGTCGACCCCACCACAGCGACCAACCACTTCAATCAATGCAACGGTCGCAACCGGGCTCGGGCGTACATGAGCCTGGGCCTGTACAGCAAAGCGCAGCCTCTGCTGACAGGACTGCAAGCCGTCGCGGAACAGGTGGGTCTTAAAACCGACCTCAACCGCAACCATATCGCGCTGGCGCTGCTTTACTGGGACACTGAAGACCGTGAGAACGCCCTGAAGCACATGGTCGCCGCGCTCCAACTGGCCAGCACCACCGGGGCCGTCGGCAGCTTCCTGCGTATGGGCAAGGTGCTGATCGTGATCCTGAAAGCGCTGATCAATGACGAAGCGATTGACGGAATGGAACTGCAGCGCGCCGAACGCCTGATCCAGCTGGCTCAGCAACAACGGGATTTCAGCCGCGCCATCCGGATTTCACTGGACGAAGCCATCATTCAGGATATTATCGACCGGCCTGATGTACCCGAACTGATCCGCACATCTCCCCTTACCCGCCGGGAATGGCAGATACTCAGTCTGATCCACGCCGGCCTGTCGAATGACCAGATCGCCGAACACCTGAAAGTCGCCTCCACGACGGTGAAGACGCACATTCGCAGCCTCTACCAGAAGCAGAACATCAGCCACCGGTCAGAGGCCATTGAACTGGCCAAAGACCTGCTCAGCAAGATTCAGGGGGAGTGATAGGGGTTCAGTCTTCGGCGCACTTCACGCAGACTGTGGTGTAGGGCAGAACCTGCAGGCGCCGTGGATCAATGTCTTCGCCGCACCCCTCACATTCGTCCCCGAGCCCTTCAGCAAGGCGTTCAAGGGCGTGTTCGATCTGGGCCAGCTCGTTGCGGGTTTCCGTCTCCAGTGAATCGACCACTTCGTCGTTCTGGGTCTGTACGGCCTGCTCTTCGAAGTCTTTCTCCAGCGCGCCACCCTGGCGATGCTGGTGGGCTTCATACTTTGACAGGCGTGCCTTAAGGTCGGCACGCAGGGTTTCCAGTTCCGATTTGCGATTACTCATTGGGTGGGGCCTCCCCCGTCGGTTCAATTCCGAATGGTGACTTAATACAGTAAAGCATAAGACAGACAGTCAATCGCAGCACCGCGTGGAATATGTCACTATTCCCGGCTTTATGATTAACGGAGAAACACACCATGCTCTACACCACGGTAGCTGCCCTGGCGGCTGCACTCGTTCTGTTCACCTGGCTCGGGCTGCGGGCTCGCCTGGCCGATGGCGGCCTGGATGATTTCGTGACGGCCCGCAACAGTCAGGGCGCCCGGGCACTCGGGCTATCCTTCCTGGCGTCGGGTATGGGAGGCTGGATACTCTTCGCGCCCCCGGAAGTTGGCGCCCTGGTGGGGCCGGTGGCATTGGCCGGTTACGCCCTTGGCGCCGCCCTGCCCTTTATCGTGTTTGCCTTCTGTGGCCCGGCCATCCGGCGCTACCTGCCACAGGGCCGCAGCATTGGCGAGTTTGCCCAGGCCTGTTATGGCTCATCGGTTCGCCGCTACGTGTCGCTGATCTCCGTGCTCTACATGCTGTGCTTCCTCACCGCCGAACTCACCGCCATCGGCGCCATCACCTCATTGCTGTCGGGCGTGAATGGGAACCTTGCGGTGCTTGGCGTGGCCGTTGCCACACTTATATACACCACCTGGGGTGGCCTGCGAGCCAGCATCGTCACGGACCAGTGGCAGGCGTTCCTGCTGATCGGGCTACTGGCCATTGTCGGATTCGTGGCAATGGACCGGCTACCGGAACTGCAAATGGCTGACGCCCCCTCCGCGCCAGTAGGCAGTGCCCTGGGCGTTGCCCTGACACTGGTGATCGCCGTAACCGCCGCTAATCTGTTTCACCAGGGCTACTGGCAGCGCCTGTGGTCCGCCCGCGATACTTCGGCGCTGCGCAGCGGCGCCCTGTTGGGCGGCCTGGTGACTATTATCGTGGTTGCCGTAGTCGGCGGCCTGGGCATTGCCGCCGCCATGAGCGGTGCAGATCTCGGATCTCCACCCATTCCGTTCTTTGCACTACTATCCGGCGCCCCCGCATGGCTGACCATTCCCGCCCTGGTACTGGCCCTCACACTAGTCGCCTCATCCGTGGACACACTCCAGAACGCCCTGGCCTCCCTGGCAGTAACTGAAAAACAAGGGCTCTCCATCATATCGGCACGATGGGTGACCGTCCTCCTGATGATTCCCGTGGTGATAGTCGCACTCCAGGGCGTCTCGGTACTGAGATTGTTCCTGATCGCCGACCTGCTCTGCGCGACGGCGGTGATACCGGTATTGATGGGGCTATGGAAGCGAATGACCACTACCGCAGCCGTATTTGGCGGCCTGGCCGGCCTGGCGGGGGCGATCATTCCTGGCTGGGTGACTGGTGGCAGTCTGACGGCGGGCCTCCTGGCCGCCAGCTTCCCCGGTGGCATCCCTACCCTGGCCCCCTTCCTGGGTGCCCTGTCCGCCTCCGCTGTGGTTAGCGTGGTGATAACGCTGGTTTGGGGGCGGAACAGGCACTGAGTATTCCGGTAGGAAATGTCTAACACACCAAGGCAATGGGGGCGTTATGCAGGGAGGGAAGGTGACATTTAAGGCGAGCCTGTGAAAGTAGTTTCAGTTTGTTCCGGCCCAGGCGTGCCTCCAACGGAGAGTCTTGTCGCCGCTTCGTTCTGACAAGACTGCCGCTGAAAATAAGCGTTATACAATACGAGGCAAGAAATGAACAAAGGAGTATTGACATTTTTCTGTGGAAAAATGGGGGCAGGTAAAACGACAAAGTCTCTTGAAGTTGCCCATGAGCGAAACGCCGTGCTGCTTTCTGAAGACGAGTGGCTTGCGTCAGTCTATCCGGATAGCATCAAGACACTGGAAGATTACGTAAAATATGCTGGTCGGCTCAAGCCTCAAATGAAGAAGCTGACTCAATCGATCTTGGCGACGGGAACTAACGTAGTAATGGACTTTCCTGCAAATACAATTTCGCAACGAGAGTGGTTTAAAAGCATTTTCTCTGAGATCCAGGCCCCTCACGAGCTGATTTACATCGATCAGCCAAATGAGATTTGCTTGGGGCAAATCGCAAAAAGGCGAATAGAGCAGCCACAGAGAGCGGCAACTGATACGGAAGAGATGTTTGAGCTCGTTACAAAGTACTTTGTTGCCCCCACACCTGATGAAGGATTCAACACAATCATAATTACGGCACATGCACAATAATCGCAGGTACGGGGTGAGTCTATTCGTGAGGGGATGGATTCCCCCTAAAGGAGGTCTCCCGGCATGGATGTAAAAGGTTTAAATCGCGGCGCCTGCCATTGCGGCAGTGTCCAATTCGAAGTTGATCTTCCCGGTGGCTTTGAGGACTTGAGCCGTTGCAATTGCTCAATGTGCGCACGTCGTGGCGCTGTCGTGACCTCGGTTCCGTTAGATGCTTTCAGGATCCTGCAGGGAGCAGAGAATTTGACGCTCTATCAGTTCAATACCAAAACGGCTGAACACTACTTCTGCGCTACCTGCGGGATCTATACACACCATAGACGGCGCTCAAACCCGAATCAGTTTGGGGTGAACGTGGCGTGTATAGAGGGGGTAAATCCATTCGAGCTGGGCGATATTCCTACCACGGATGGCATCAACCACTCGTCTGATCGCCGCTAATCGCTGGTTGCAGATTAGTCCCGGCCTAACGGCCGGGACTCGATAGCCAATAGCGTCCGCTCAACCAGAGAGCAGTTCGATCGGATAGCGGATAGTCGTCCTGTCGACACCCGGGCGGGCGCCGAAGTCCACCAGCCGCAGGCGGTTGCAGATTTTCTTTTCAAGGGCTGGTTCGTTCAGGGTGGATTCCACCACCGAACAGCTTGAGACCGCCCCACTCTCTTCAATCACCAGTTCCGGCGTTACGCTGCCCTGCAGGGAGGGTTTGCGGCGCAGTTCGCGGTTGTAGATGCTGTAGATGGCCGACTTGTTGGCGTCCATGGTGCGGCGTAGCTCTTCGCGGCTGCGCTTGCTGGCAGCGGCCTGTTGCTCGCGCTCGGCGGCTTTTGCCTGGGCGACCACTTCTTCCGCTTCCTCCACCTGTGCCCGTTGCCGTTCAGCCAGGGCGACCTCGCGGGTTTCGCGGGTCAGGTTGGATTCATCCACACCGGAGCTGCGACCGGTGTTGGCCCTCTGGGCCAGGGTATCGCCCGTCTTGCGGGCGATTGGTTCCGCTGTTGTCACCGTCGCCGGGGTATCCAGTTTGACGGATTTGCCCAGGGCACTCAGCTTGGAGAGCTCATCGCCCATGGCGAGGATACCGGTGTTTTTTGCCTTTTCCCGGGCTTTTTCGACATCCTGCTGTGTGGGCTCCGGCTTTTCAGCCACCTGGGGTTCCGGCTCAGGCTCGGGTTCAGGCTCTGGTGCCGGCGGCTGGGGCACTGGCTCGGGTTCCGCAACGGGTTGCTCTTCCGGTTCCGGCTTTTCGGGTTCAGGCTCTGGTTCTGGCGTTTTCAGTTCCGGGGGTGGTGGCGGTTCCTGTTTCTCAACAATCAGCTTCGCCAATTGCGGCGGCAGGGCTTCACGCTCTTTGCGATCCTGCTCTGGCAACTCAACCCAGGTGATGTACGCGGCTGCCACAAGGAACAACGGGACCACGAGGGTAGCAACCGCAAACAAGCGCTTGCGTTCTCCGGCCTCCTGATTCCAGGGCAATCCCTGACGATACTCTGCCACAGCTAGGCTCCCTGCTCTGTTTTCTGGTTTACAGCCAGTGAAATACTGGCGTAGCCCGCGTCCACGCAGGTGGACATGATTTTCTTCAACAGTTCATAGGGCAGTTCGCGATCGGCAAGGATGGTGATGGGGCGCCCTGCATCCGGTGCCGGAGCACTGGAGCGGCTGGCCTGGTAGTCCAGCTCTTCCTTCAGGGCGGGCTCTACCTGACCACTAAAGGCCTGGAGCACGTCCCGCTTCATCACAACACGGCCGTTCACCAGGATATCGTTGTCCGTGACCGTCAGCGCGAGCACATCACCCGGGGGCTGCTGGGCACTGGAGTCCGGCAGCTTGATGGCGTTGTCCTGGTTCAGCACCTGCACATCGGAGGATGAATTCACCATCAGGAAGAACACCAGGATGGTAAAGATGTCCATCAACGACACCAGGTTCAGCTTGCTCTGTTGTTTGCCCCGCCGATGATGGCGCTTCAGGCGTTTGGCTTTCGCAGACTCTTTCATGACTGTTCAGCCCTCTTCGGTGCGTCGCCCAGTGAGATCTCGGGGAACAGCTCGGCCTCAACGACATCACCTGCGACAACCGCTTCGTAAGAGCGCACCTTGTCCATGACCGACACCAGCGTCTGATATGAGGTGTCGCTGGACGGCATAATGATGATGTTGCGTTTGTCCGGGAGCCTGCCCTTAAGCTCCTTCATGACCTTACCGAGCATCTCGAAATCGTGGGCCGCTTCGCGGTTGGCAATGGTCTTGATCACGCCGCCCTGGTTGTCGGACACCACAAGCTGGTCTTCAAAAATGACGACCTGTAACTGGAGTTCTTTCTGTTCTTCAACGGAACTGCTATCCACATCTGGGAAGTTCAGCTCCAGCACGCTGGTGTGTGCAAACACCATATTCAGCAGCAGGACCGGAACCAGCACGATCATCAGGTTCATGAACGGTGTGATATCCAGGTCCGCTTCGCTGCGAAGCCGACGATGCTTACGCCTCATGGCTTTAGCTCCCTGATTGAACCGTTACGCCACTGACCCGGCGGGGTTGGCCGCACGGGAAGCAGGCTCTGCTGGGCGGGCAGCGGCGGCAGCCGGTGCCTGCGGCCTTGCGCCTGTTCCGTCGGTGATCAGGTTCAGCACCTTGATGCCGGCCATCTCGAAGCTGTCGATGATTTCGTTGGTCTTGGTCTGGAGCACTGAGTGGATCAACAGCAGCGGGATCGCAGACATCAGGCCGAAGGCCGTCGTGTTCATCGCTACGGAGATACTCTGGGACAGCAGGCTCGCCTTTTGAGACGGGTCCGCCGCGGCAACCGCGGTAAAGGCCGCGATCAGGCCGATGATGGTGCCGAGCAGGCCCATCAGCGTGGAAATGTTGGCCAGCGTAGACAGATACTGGGTACGCTTCTCGAGGCGGGGCATGACTTCCAGAAGCCCCTCTTCCATCGCGTACTCGATCTCTTCCCGGGACTGGCGACGGGCCAGGCGCTGGAGGCCGAAACCGATCATGGAGGCCATGGCACTGCCAGACTCAGTAGCGTAGTTCAGCGCGCCCTTAAGATCCTTACCACCAATCATGTGGTGCAACCGGTTGAAATCACGACGATTAGTGATCTTCTGGGCAGACAGGTATATGTAACGTTCAGCGGCAACGATGAGTCCGATAATCAGCACGATGGCGATCGGATACATGAAAAAGCCACCTTCCTGGAAGAAGCGAACGGCAGTTTCAATCATTTTCAGGGCACTCCATAGTCCGTATTTGCTGGCTAGTGTATGCGGCAACGGCCCCGGTGGGGGTAAGTTCACGCAAGTCTTTGTAGCGGTTTGTTTTTACATGCGTATGTGCACAGACAATGTGTGACACGCGTCTCACTCTGACGTTGAGTCAGGACGTCCGGACACCGTCGAATCCTCCGCTGAGGTGCGGAAATACTGATGATAGGACACCAGGCGCTGAAATTCCTGGCGCTCCAGCGGCGCAATAGGGCGCTGTAGCATCAACTGCTCGTCCGGCCGGGCCAGCGACTGCACGGCGGGAGGCTGCCAGGGCACCAGGTAAAGCACCGTCGGCACTTCCTGGTCACCGCGAATTCGCGTGCCTTCGATCGTCACAACACCGTCCTGGGCGACGCAGGGAAATGCGATGATCAACAGCAATAGACTGAGTAGGTGTTTTCTAGCGGTCATAAGCGGTTCCTGACATCGAATATCCAGTCCTTGAGGCGCGGATTCGGCTCTTCCGCCAGCGACTGATACTGCTCGTAGAGAGGCAAAGCCTCCTCGAGCCGGCCGAGGTAGATATCCAGCAGGATGGCCAAATTCAGCATGGCCGGCAGGTGATTCGGATCGGCTTCCAGGGCTTGCCGGTAAAGCGTTTCAGCGTGCTCGAACTCGCCCTGCTCCCGGGCCATGACTCCGAGATGGGTCAACGCTGCGCTGTGTTGCGGGTCGCGCTCAAGCACCTGTTGGAAATACCCTTCAGCGGCTTCGGGGTTGCCCTCTTGCAGTGCAATAATGCCGAGATTGGCCAAGGGTCCGGTTCGCTCTGGGTCGGCCTGATGGATCTGTTCAAACAGGTTCCGCGCGTTATCGGTATCCCCTCCCCTGAGCAAGGCAACCGCCTCGCTGAAGTCCTGCGTTAACTCGGCCTCCCGGGCCTGGCGCTCTGCCTCCGCCACATCTGCCGGGTCGGTTTTGGGCGAGGACGCACAACCGGCCACCAGCACGACAGCCAGCAGCAGGCCCACTCGCGTCCACCCCTGGAATGACCTAACCCAGCTCATCGACAACCTCTACGGTGATTTCAGGTTTGTTGTAGCGGCCCGGAAGCAGGGTTTTCAGGGCTTCGTAACTGCGCTGAACCCATTCATCGAAAATGCCGTTGCGGGCGCGGCTGGCGTTCTGTTCATGAATGTCGATGGCGTTGTCCTCAAACGGGTAGGCCTGCTCTTCCAGCAAAAGCTCGTACTGAGATAACTCCAGCTCCGACAATCCTTCTGGTCGCTCCGACTCCATCAGGTCACGACCGAGGCGCGCGTAGATGTGTGCAATCTGATAGCCGGCTTCGGTGGAGAAGGACGACACGCCGTAACTCGCGGTTTTCTGGTAGGCGGTAACGGCCTCTTCCAGTGCCTCGGTCTTGGCTGCCATGCTCTGATTCAGCGGCAAGGTCAGGCGAATGCTGTCGTAATAGGCCAGAGCTTCCCGGGCCAGGATCGCCGAAGCTTCGGCCGCCAGGTAACGCATGCGGTCGTCCGCCTCGTCGGGATTGTCGTCCACGGTCTCCATCTGCTTGCGCAGCCAGAAACGGCGGCTGCTGTCGTCGCCAATCCCGTCGTACAGGCCGGCCAGGCTGTTGGCGGCCTCCATGTAAACGTCCAGTGGTTCAGGATAGGTATTGGCATACCGCCGCCAGGTGTCGATGGCCTTGCCAGTATTTCCCGCACGTTCGTACAGATCCGCGGCGATCAGCAGGTTCTCGCGCTTCTCCTCGTCCGTGGTGGCCATCGCAATCAGGTTGTTCAGCTCATCCCCGGCTTTCTCCCACTGCTCTGTCTCGCGGTAGGCCAGTGCCAGGCGCGCTGGCAGGGTATCGATTTGTTCGTGTTCGGGGTAGCGGGTCCGAAACGCCACCATCACATCGATGGCATCCTGCCAGTGGCTAAGCTCAATCAGCAGGGTGGCAGCATCGTATTCAGCGTTGGCCCTCAGAGCCGAGGTGGGCGCAACCACGCCCACACGCAGGAATTCACTAACCGCTCCGGCGGTATCACCGGCATCCGCCAGCGCTTCCGCCTGACGGAAAACGGACGCGGCCAGGCTTTCAATGACATCCGGCCGCCGCTCATCGGCCTCTGCCATGACGCGCAAGGCCTGTTGATAGGTGGTTTCCGCCTCGGCGTATCGGGCCAGCTCAAACAGGCTGTGGGCTTTCAGCAACCAGGTTTCCGTGAGGATATCCGCCCCGGGCGCGGGAACTCGGGCAATCATGCGATCCGCCATTTCAACCACCTGCCCATAGCGATAGCGCTCGAATTCGTGCTGCATGGCAATGTAGAGCACTTCTTCCGAGCGAGGGTCGTCGGGAAAGGCGTTCACGAATCGTTGACGATTCAGCTGCTGGAACTCGGTGTAATCATTGTAGGTTTCAGCGGGCTCACGGGGCCAGGTTTTGGCATATTCGCGGAAGGCCAGTACCGACGCATAGCCTGCCTCAGCGGCGCGTTCGGGTGGTTCTCCCTCCCATGGGAAGTCATAGGCCACACGTTCAAAGGCTTCGATAGCTTCCGGCCACTGAGCCAGTTCTACATGGGTTTCACCCAGCAGGAACAGCATCTCCGGTGTGCGGGGGTGGGCCGGGAAGGTATCCGCGAAGGCCTCGTAATACACCGCCGCCTGACGATAATGCTCATCCGATTCCAAACCTTCTGTCTCGCCCGCCAGTACATAGTGGCGATTGGCAAGCTCCGGGATCAGCTCTTCCAGCTGCTGCCCGATATAGAACGCTGTCTCGTCATCCGCCTGTTGCAGGTAGGCACTGTGAATGCCGTAGTCCCGAACAAACGCCGCCTTGCGATCCGGTATGTCAGCGGTAAAGCCGGCCTGTGCCAGGGTGTCGATGATACGCATGTGGTACCGGGGCGCCCATGGGCTCAGTGGCCGCGCATCGATGTAGCGCTCGAATACATCAATGGCGTCTGTGTACTGTTCCCGCTCCAGCAAAAGGTCACTGTAGCGGTCATACACGAGGATTTCGTAGGGTTTCTCGCCGGTCTCACGGAAGATGGCCTGCAGGGTGTCCGCACCGTCCAGGTAAGACAGTGACAGGCCAAATACGCGGAACAGGTCTTCCATCATGGTGCGGTATTCCTGCCCGACGGATTCCACGTCCTGCTCTTCCGGCATGACCAGGTCCAGCACATTGATGTAGCTGAACAGGGCTTCCCGATAACTCCCCTGCTTGAACTGGCTCCAGCCCAGCATGTAGTGGGCGTTGACCAGGAACGAGGCGTCGTCCCTTCTGGCCGGGTCGGCGTCGATCACCGTGCGGAACGCCTGTTCAGCCTCGGTGTACCGGCGATTACTGAACAGCAAGTCACCGCGCCGGAACTGCGCCTCGACCCAGAATTGCGAATCCGGATGCTCATTCACCAGCGTTGTCAGTGTGGCAAGGTGTTCTTCGCTCATGCCGCGCAGATCGTAGGCGCGGGCCAACTGGTAAAGAACCTGATCATTACCGGGCCGCTCCGGATACCCAGCCAGCAGTTGTTCATAGGCTTCAATAGCCCCGGCCATCTCATCCTCTGCGGTTTCAACCATCTTGTTTTCCGCACGCTGGAATTCCAGGTCCGCCAGCCGGTGACGTACGGCAACCTGTTTGGCGGGGTCTTCCAACAGAGGCAACAAGGCGCGGTAACTGTCCATCACCTCCCCCAGAGATACTTCACTGGTGCCGCCCCGGGTATCCGGCGCAGGCTCGATGGTTTCCTCGATGGATTGAAGAGTGGCCAGAGTCCCCGGCTGGGGCTGTCTGTCATCCCCACCGCCGAATACATCCGGCATTGAAAGCGACTGGCAGCCCCCGAGGAGGCCTGCGACAAGCACTGGCAGAAGGGTATCCAGGCGCCTGCGGATTATCGGCTTAGTCACGGTCACCTCCCGCTTCGGTGGCCGGATTCGCCGCCGCACCATTGCGACCAAGGAAAAGCGTGTCCGCCAATCTTGCCGCTGCATGACGGGTTGCCCTGAGGTACCCCTGCACCTCCTGGCTCTGTTGCTGCAGTTCAGTATCCACCAGGGTAAGCAGTTCCGTTCGTGCTGCCGAGAGTGCCTTGTCCAACTCGCCCTGCAAACGTTGCAGCGCGGCCTGGCGGGCCTCTACCCGGGCTGCCAGGGCCTGATTTTCTCCACCCGATGCCATCTCCTGTTCAATCAACGCGCGCTGATCGACGAACACCTCCATGGCCCGGTCCAGTTCCCGCAGCTGCTTTTCGGCAGCCCAACGATTGACCGCGTAATCATCGGCAATGCGCCAGTTGAAATAGGCGTTCATCCGCTGGAAGGTTTCACGCTGTTTGCGGGTGGATTCGTCCTCCGGCAGCTGCGACAGGGTCTTTTCCACCTGCGCCAGTCGGTCCGCCAGTTCGTGCTGTTCCTGCGTCATGAAGAAGCGCAGATCCTCTCTGGCCAACGCGTCTTCAATAGCGCTGCGGTACTCAGCCTGTCGCGCCAGCCATTGATCCGCGTTGAGCGCATCAAGTGCGTCGCGGGTCTCGCGGATACGTTGCTCCCGCTGTTGGGCACGGGTTTCCAGCATGATATCGAAGGATTCCAACTGCGTTTGCCATTGGCCAAGGGAATCGCGCAACCGATAGAGTTCATGCAGATCACGCAGGGACAGCTGAAAGGACTCCGTCGCCAACAATCCAGCCAGGCTGTAATCCCCGGGCCGGACCTTTACACGCCCATAGGCATCGGTCAGTACGGTTGTTTCTCCCGGTTCGGGACGAACCATCTCCGCGTCCATCGATCCGGGCTGCCCGGGACTATCGCCCTCACGCACGAAGCGAAGCGCCTCGATCAATCGCGCTTCGGTTAGCTGCTCCCGCTCATCCGACAGGCGAGTACTCAGTGACTGGTAATGACTGGCAGCCTCACGGTACGCCTGCAGCGCCTGCTGTTGACGATCCATCTGCTCGAACAGGAAGCCGCGGGCATAAGGCACCTGCTGTAGCCAGGGTGTGAACAGAGGGCGTTGTTGAAGGGTATTCAACGCTTGCAACGCCAGGCCCGCCCTACCTTCGCGAGAGGCTGCAACTGCATAATCGAACAGGGCCTGGTCGGAAAACACGCCGTCGAGGGCGATCTGCTCAAGGCTGGCCATGGCGCCGGCGAAATCACCTCTGCTGAGATGAAGACGACCAATGGAGAGCTTTACCCGCTCCCGAAGTGCCGACATTTCGTTGGCTAACGGCGGCTCGAATTCGGGCAGCTCGCCAAGCAAGCTATCGAGGCTGGCCAAAGCGTCCATCGCCTCTTCCGTCTGGCCTTCAGACAGCATGCCAACAGCCTGGTTGTAATGCAGGTAAGCACGCCAGGGTGAGCTCTCTGGCAGCGAGTCGATCAGTTCGTCAACGGTTTCGCCACTGGTCCCGGCCGTTCCGGACAGGGCCAACTGGCCCCGAAGGTACAGCCACTCGTGGTAAAGCTCGTCGCTTTCGTCCTGCAACAGCTCGTCATCCACCCGCTCAAGGGCATCTCGCGCCGCGGTCGGATCCTGCTCAAGGTAGAACACTTTGCCCAGATAGAACCAGGCCTGGTTGCGGGTACCCGGCGCCACCGCTGCGTTCTCGTCCAGTAACTCCCGGAACAGCGCGCCGGCTTCGTGGGTCATACCGTAGGACAGCATCAGGCCGCCCTCTACGAGCGCCGGATGGTCACCATGACCATCGATGCCGCCTTCGGCGGAGGCCACGTTTAGGCGGGTCAGCGCCTCAAACGCATTGCCCTGATAATACTCAAACAGAGCCACACCATAGGCAGGATCACTTGCGCGCTGCGGCAGTTCATCACCCACAGCCACCGGACCATGAAGCAACGCCGCAAGCGTACCGGCAAGAGTCAGTCCCGCCGGGGCGCCCGTCGTCATTCGGTTCAGCCACTCAATCACGGACCGCGTTACTCCCACTCAACAATCGCCACTTCGGGCTGGTAATCAGATGAGCGGTCGCGGATGCGGACCTCCAGGGCAGCGGTATCCGTATCCTTCTGCAATTGATAGGTCGCGGCCTGCTTATAGGCGCGGTTATCCGGGCCAATACCCTCAACAAACACCGTCACCTCGTGTTCGCCCGTCTTGAGGTTACCGATGTGCAGGCGCTGCATACCGCCACGCTGCAATGCTTTGGCCTGACGCTCGGTATACAGGTGCGCGGCAACGGTTTCGTCATTGACCTTGAGTTTCACCGAATCCAGCTTGAGGAATTCGCCGGTGTCGAGGCTGAGAAACACCGCAAACTGGGTACTGGCGGGATACAGCAGGTCCTCTTCCAGAATGAACAGGTCCCGATTCAGGCGGATCACCTGCTTTTTCAGCTCTTCAACGCTCAACGAGACCGCACCGTCGCCGGTTTCGGCTTCGCTATTGTCCTGGGCCATGGCTGCCGGCTGCCAGAACGCCAGTGCCAGGCTGACAATGTGCAGTGCGAATGTGTTCTTCAAGGTCATCATGTTGAATCGTCCCGACCTGGTCAGTATTCAAGGATCAGCGATGCCCGGGTTACGAAGGCATCGAACGAATAAAGGGGCTCCTGCCCCGGCAGGAATTCGCCGGACGCAGTGACATCCCGGAAGTTGTCATAGCTGAAATCGAGCCAGTCCACCAAGAGGCTCGCCTGCAGGCGCTGGATGCCCGGCAACGAGGTCTGTTTCCACTCGTACACCACGCCGCCACCAAGGGTGGTGCCGGAAAACGCACTCATTTCCTTGTCGCGCGCCAGGTGGGTCTGGGAGTTTTCGAAGGCGTAGAGGTCGCTGTAGAAATCCGCCTCATCCTGGACGTAGTATCGGGCACGTCCCTCCAGCGTCCAGCGCGGATTCAGGGCATGAACGTAAGCGAGCTCAAAGGTCTGGGCGTCAATGCCCCAGCTGTCACTGAAATAGCGAAACTCACCGCGAATCGATGCCCGGTAAGGCAGGTAATACAGGGCCCTGGTAGCCACGGAGAAACTGGTGCGGGTTTCCGGGTAACGCTCAGGCTGGTCAAGAATAAATTTGGTGGGGTCGTTCGGGTCGATATAGCGATTTCGGCGATAGGGGTTCTCCAGGAAGCCTTCGTCCGTCACCACTTCCAGGTCAACGCCCAGCAGGCTGTTGCGGGTCATGACCTGACTCAGACCGAGTTGGTAATTCTGGCGATCAGCGTCTTCGCTGAACGATTCGTCCCCCCTGACACCCACCTCGTCCTGTCCCCGCGCATAACCCAGGGTGACCGTGGACATGCCGCCGAAGAATTCCTGGCTGACGGAAAAGTAGACGGTGTTGGCTTCGTAATCGTTCTCTGAGCTGTTGGTGTAACCCAGGCTCAGGATGGAGTCCTCATGGAGGTAATCCACCCCGAGGGTGTATTCCGTGCGCTCTTCGGTGTATTCACTGGCCAGCGCCACCACATCCACGGACGCGGCGGATACCATGTCCACGTAATACTGGCCGGACACCGACACCTGGGGGCCCACGCTCTTGCGCACCAGCACGGAGGGGCCATCAATGACCATGCCGCCGCCATCATAGCGGTGATAAAGGACATCCACGTTGTCTTGTGGCAGGGTTGCTGCGGTGGCGATCTGTACAAACGCCATCGCACACGCCAGCCCCTTTACCATCACAGGGAACAGCCTGGAGCAATCAGTTACAGCCACAACCACCTCCGGAGCCGCCTTCCGCCCCCCTTGCGGATTCACGGGCCTGGTACACGTGATGCATATAGGCGTCCGCTTTTCCATGCCGGCTCAGGCTCATGACCGGGTCCGCGAGCTTGTCCCGCTCATAGGGCTTCACCCAGGGCTTGATGTCACTGCAACCGGCCGCCCCCGCCGTTATGAGGATCACGATTGCCGATGCCATCACTGCTTTGAAAGGGTTCATACACTCACCTGCCTCAAGCTATTCCCGCACCAGTTGCCGGATCTGCGTTTCGTATTCGTCTTCATAGCCGGGCTGGTAGCCATGATGGAGAAAACGTGCGTTGCCATCGCGGTCAATCATGACCGTGGTCGGCATAGCCTGCACTTCGTACTGTTCGCTGACATCGCTCTGCGGGTCATAAAGGATCGGATAGCTGACTGGCACCTTGTCCAGGAAACGGTGTGCCTCGTCTCGGTTCTCATCCACGTTGACCGCCAGGATGGTGAATCCGAGACCCTTGTACTGAGCGTACAGGTCATCCATCAATGGCATTTCCTGACGACAGGGCCCGCACCAGGACGCCCAGAAGTTGAGCATTACCACTTCGCCACGGAAATCCTGTAGCCGCAGGTTCTCGCCCTGACGGCTTTCAAGAGTGAAGTCCGGCGCCGGAATGTTCATTTCCTCGGCCTGAACGGATGAAACGCCAACCAGCGTCGCCAGGGTCAGGGCCAATCCCAAAAACCGTGTTGTCATCATTGACTCCTGTTATCAGAAAAAGACAGAGAGGCCACCACTGACCTCAGTATTCATGGACGTTTTTTCCTCGCCCAGCACATCAATCCGGTAGAAGTGTTCACGCACCCCCAGATGGATCGATACGCTGTCGGTCAGCAATACCTGGTAACCAGCGCCCACGTTGAAGGTAAACCGGGTGTCACCGGCAAAGTCCGTGGCACCGGCCCCGCCGATCAGGTAGAAGTTGGTATTGAAGGCATAGTTCTCGGTCAGGAAGGCCTCACCGGGCAGCACATTCATGCCAATATTGATGTTGTAGTAGCGGTAGTCCCGGTCTTCGTCCGACAACACCTGAACGTCCCCGGCGAGCTTTTCAAAGCTGGTTTCTCCGCCTTCGGCAAAGCCCACATTGGCTTCAAAAAAGAAGGTTTCGCTGAGGTGGTAGGTCAGCTTGCCGCCCCACAGGAATGATGACTCAAAATCCTCGATATTGATGATGCCGGCAAACGCACCGATCTCGAAGTTCTCGGTGTCGATCAACGCCTCGTCGACCTTCTGGGGCCGCACATCCGGCTCAATCAATGGCCGGTCGTCCTCCTGGGCGCTGACAGCAGTTGGCACCAGCAGCAGGCCCGCAAACGGCAGGACGGTCAGAAGAATATGCTTAATCCGATTTTCCATTCTGTTGCTTCTTCGTTGGTTGCCCGATTGGTAAAAATCTTATAGTCCTTGACCTCGGCACGGATAAAATAGTTGTCCGTGACATAGGCGCGCAGGCCCAGGCCGGCGTGCCCAATGCTGTTATCCCGGTCTCCGGGGTCCGCCAGGGTGGCCTTGGGCTCGATGAAAATATGCCCCACGCCCAGCGTGAAGAACGGCGAAATACGCCAGTGCGGAAACGGCTGGTGAACGATGTTGGCGTTCACCATGCGAATTTCAGAGGCGCTTCCCAGTACCTGCGAACCCCAGAGCTCTGCCGACAGGTTGCGGGTCAGGAGATAGCCGCCGTATACCGCAGTCACCGCCGCGCCCTCGAACTCGCCCATCATCAACCCCGCCTCCCAACGGCGGCTGCTGAAATCATCAAACCGTGGATTACTGAGTGAGACCTGCTCACCCTCGCCATCCAGCGTCAGTTGCACATCGTCCACATGCACCCAACCTTCACGGCCCTTACGGTCGGTGACTTTCAGCCAGGACGTCTTGCGCATGCGCAACGTCAGCCACTCGCCCTTTTCGCTGGTATGGAACACCGGATAACCCACAGCCGGGCCGGTGCGCCACTCCACAAACGGTTCCGCCACCTGAACCTGGGGCATTGGCTCGTCGGCACCGCCCCACAGCCAGTCGGCGGCAGCGGAAAGGGGCGCAGTTAACATCAACAGCAGTATCAGGGCCAGTCTCATGGTTAACAGTTCGGGTCCTATCAGTCCGCCGGAGCATCAAAGGGGTTGTTGTAATACTGGCCACCGACATCAAGCCATTCGGCGAGGAGTCGCAGCTCGGCGGGGCTAAGAAGGTCTTGGTGAATGACATCAGTACGGAACCGGTTGAAAAAGTTGCCGCTGGCGCGGGCGCCGTTCACGGACATGGTGGGAGGCACGTTGACGTTTACAAAAACGGGAATTGGGTTGCCATCATCATCAAGGATTTGCTCTCCATCGTCGTCCAGCAGGAATCCGTCCTGTACCTGCACGTCAACGAGCTGGTCACCGACCAACTCCTGTTCGTTGTCGTTAAACATCAACTCCCGGTAGGACTTGAAATGATCGGGCTCATCCGGAGAGGCGCCGTCACTCAGATCCAGTTGTGCAATCGGCAACTGGGTTGCGTCGGCTGCATCGGTGTTCGAGTGGCACCCGGTACAGGTGTAGTCATCAACGTTGCCGTTGCCGTCGTCAACGAGTCTCTCAAGCCCCCACAGCGGATGGATATGCTGCTCGTAGTTGATAACGGTCCGACAGGCGGCGCGCCAGTCATCGGCGCACTCAGGACGGATCGGCGCGGGCGTTTCAAGGTCCGCATAACTCAACGAGAAGGCTGTGCCCGGTGTGAGACTGGCATCATCGGGGTCTGTCCACTGATCGACATAGACAGCGTCCGGCCCGAGGCGACGGGTTCCGTTAATCCGGGCCCAGGTTTCCGCCATGGTTTCACCCATGTCTGCGAAGAGAGCGGGGTCGGTATTCGGGAATTCGAGGCCGGTGGTCGGCGCGCCTGCGTAGACTGGGGCTGGCCCCGCATCCGGGCGACCATGAGGCACCGCGCTGCCAGGGTTATGGCAACCGCTGCACGCCAGGGTTTCTCCGGGCCTGACGTTCAACCAGTTCTGGTGACGGGGGCCAATCCGTCGTCCTTCATCGTCCAACACGCTGATGGCAAACGCGACGTTGGCGGGCACTGCCACCCGAACCGACCCATCAGGCTCGACCGGCACGTAGCCGAGAATTTCCCGCATCGACTGCGCCTGGCTGCGCCCAAATGCGGTGTTGTCGAAGTCCCTGACCTCTTCATCGGGAATTGAGACCGGCTTTTCGAGTCGAAGGAAGCGCCTGGGAAGGTTGTCCGGAGAAACAATCGCCGGATCGGCTGTCTGCCGAATACCCGCCGGAGAAGTATCAACGCCATCAATGTCGTAGACACTCTGGATTTGCAGTATGCCAAGACCATCCTCTGCAAGGGTCGCCGCATCGCCTGAGAACTGCGATTCGGGAATAAACGTCGGCAGGGACCTTTCGGTCATCAGTACCGCCTCGTCGAACTGTTGGCCTTCCTCGGGCGACTGAATCGGGCGCTGGGTGCCGGACGCCATATCAAGCAACCACAACCCGTAAACGGGAGCGGCGGCCCGATAGGCCCCCGAGGCAATCCGCTCCTGCGTGCAGTTGAGGATGTCGCCATTGCCAGTGGCAAGCCTCAGCCGGCATGGGCTCCAGCTAACGAGGTAGCGACGGGTGCCATCCAGAAACGGGGATACCGAGCTGTAGTTTCCGCGCAGCGAGATCTCATTGCCAAGGGACAACCCGCTGACCAACGGCGTTTGCGCCGAGCCGGGATTGCCGTCAACGCGGATGCCCGCCTCTACATAACGTTCGACATCAATCTCAACCGGAACCGCCCCAAAGTTGTTGGTTTCGGTAGGACGGAGCTGAGCCAGAAGTCGACCGGAATCCGTCGCCTGCGGGCGCAGATACTCAATGTTGACGTCATCGCTGACAGAGCCATGAGAGTGGCGGCCGTAAAGATAACTGAGCCCGGTGCCGTCCGGATTGACCTTATAGAGGTTGAATCCGTTGCCCTGGGTTTGGCCGGCATTGTCCCAGCGGCTAAATACGATGGCGCCTTCGTCCGTTACCAATGGGTCCAGATCGTGGCTCTGGTTGAACGTGATCTGCTCGATGTTGTCCCCGTCAGCATCCATCACGTGCAGGACAAAGGCCGGAACCTCGCGCTCCTCGTCAAGCGCCGGATACTGGGGCTTGCCCTCGTCCAACAAAATCGCGCGAGACACCCGTTGCCGCGTGGAGGAAAAGACAATGCGGTCATCAGGCAGGTAAGCAGGCGCGATATCCTGCCCTGCTTCGGCGGTGACGTTGGATTCGATAACGCGCCGGAGAGTGCCGGAAGATACGTCGTACTCCCAGATGTTCCAGGTTGGCTGTTCGTCCTCATCCGCGTCTTCAATCTCCGGCGCCCTCATGGCAAAGAGAACGCGAGTACCATCGTAAGAGACGGTGAGATCCTTGACGTCGTAGCCAAGCGGCCCCGGAAAAGCGGATGAAGTGATGTCTCGCGACGGCGCGTCGGGAGACGCGCGATCCTTCAGGAACAGGCGAGCGCCGGGACGAAACTCCGCAGGCTCGGCAAGGTTGTCACCGATGAGCGCGCCATTGTCCTCATCGAAAAGCAAGGGGCGTTTTACAAAGACGGCCGGATTCTCAACAACCACAGGGTCACTGGACTGACTGTCGCCGCTCTGGAGACACCCTGCAGCCAGAGCGACAGGAAGAAGCGCGAATACCCGGCCCAAGACAGCGAGATGGTAACGTAACCCACTGACGCAAGAGAACATTTTATTTTCGTAATGTTTAGTCACCACCAACGAACCCTGTTTGGCCTGAAAATCCATTTACATACGCTAAGTCGAGACGGGGCCTGTGCTCCAAGCCTTTTACGTAACGCTATGTAATAACGTGGAGCAGCACTCAAAACCGCAGTTAATAGCTCGCCTAGACTTTGAACAATTGTAAAATGGTACTAATGTGCGAATGCTAACGAAATCGAGGGAATCGATCATGACAGTCTTATGTACGACCCGGCAACTTATAAAGAGGACATTTTTACTCACTGTCCTGCTGGCTTTGGTCGGAACGCACGCTACCATCGCAAGCGCTGGCCCGCGGGACCAGGCAAAACGCATCCATGAACGCATCGCCGGTGTTCCTCCGTCTCCGGAGGTGCTCGATCAGATGGCGGCAAACATAACCAACAATGGTGCGTCAGGCGCCGTTTCTGCCGCCTACACGGCCATGGAAGATCCAGCGTTTTACGATGTTACCCTCAAAAATTTCGTTGCACCATGGACAAATGAGGCGATGTCCCCCTTCGTGCCGTTGAATGATTACACGGCGACGGTCATCGGTATTGTGCGGGATAATCACGATTTTAGACGCGTCTTATATGACGACATACTCTATGTGGGCAACGCCAGCCTGAACGGCATCTCGGCATACTCAACGTCGAACAACGACAACTATGAGGACCTTGAGCGCTCCGGTTACTCCCTCAGTGATGACAACGCGCTGGAGCAAACCACACAGTCCAGCCTGAACTCCGAATTGCCCACGGGAGCCACGGCCGGTGTGATCACCTCCCGGGCCGCAGCGAGGGCGTTCTTCAGCGCGGGCACCAACCGCGCCATGTTTCGGTTTACCTTGCTCAACCACATGTGCAATGACCTGGAGCAGGTCGCGGACGTATCCCTGCCACCGGACCGCATCCGCCAGGATGTGTCGCGAAGCCCGGGTGGCGACAGCCGGGTATTCCTCAGCAACTGCGTTGGCTGTCATACCGGCATGGACCCCATGACCCAGGCCTTTGCCTACTACGACTACCAGTACAACGCGGACACGGACCCTGACGGCGAACTGGGCAGGCTGATCTACAACTCTGTTAGCGACGTGGACCCGGAAACGGGTACCCGCGTTGTCGCCAAATACCACATCAATTCAACCACCTTTGAGCAGGGATACGTGACGCCGGACGATGGCTGGGACAACTATTGGCGGTCCGGCACCAATCGGCGCCTGGGCTGGGATGGTTCCCTGCCCGGCTCCGGTAACGGCGCCAAGAGCCTGGGGCGGGAGTTTGCCAATTCCGACGCCTTTGCCCAGTGCCAGGTGAAAAAAGTATTCCGCAATGTCTGCCTGCGAGAGCCCTCAAACGATAGCGATCGCTCAAAGATTAGCGAAATCGTTACGAGTTTCCGCAGCGGGTACAACCTCAAAACTGCCTTTGCGGAATCTGCCGCGTATTGCCGGGGGGAATAGGACATTATGAAAACCATAATCAGTAAAGGAACCCGAGCCCCCGCTGCGCTGTTCTCCGTTATTGCCGCCCTGCTCTTTCTTGCGGGCTGTAACAGTGGCGAGTCTACCGAAGCCCTTCCGAACACCGGCGGCGGCTCCAATACCGTTAGCTATAGTGGCCCGCCCCCCGCCAGCGACGATGTACTGAATTTCAAGCGCAGCGTGTGGGATGAGCTTTCTGGCCAGAACAAGTGCGGCGCCTGCCACAACGCCGGCGGCCAGTCACCACAGTTTGTGCATGAGGGCGACATCAACATTGCCTACGCCCAGGCCAATACCATTGTTAATCTGTCCGACCCGTCCCAGTCCGAGATGGTGACCAAGGTAGCGGGTGGCCACAACTGCTGGACGACGTCCGTCACTGCCTGTACCGACCTGCTGACGGTCTACATTTCAAACTGGGCGGGTGGCTCGGAGGGATCGGTTAAAACGGTCGAACTTCGCGCTCCAAACATCCAGGACGTGAACAACACACTGACCTTTCCGTCAGACACCGACGACTTTGCAAACACCGTCTACCCAGTACTAACCCAGTACTGCAGCGAATGCCACACCAGCAACGGCCAGACACCCTACATTGCAAGCTCCAATGTCGGCATTGCGTACGATCAGTCCAAAAGCCGCATTGATCTGAACGACGGAAAAGATCCGGTCACCGATGAATGGATACTTACCGATGAAGCTTCTTCAAGGCTCGTAGAAAGGCTGAGAGACGACCGTCATAACTGTTGGGATGCTGAGTGCCTCGATTCTGCCACAGAGATGCTGGCTGCAATCCAGGCCTTCATTGATCGCCTCGGGGACCCGGAGCCAATCCCCTCCAACCTGGTAACCAGCAAGGCACTGAACCTCGCCAACGACGGTCTGTTGGCCAATGCCGGCGGCCGATACGAAGACAACGTCATCGCGCTTTACGAATTCAAAGCAGGCGACGGCCCAACGGCCTTTGATACCAGCGGTATTTCCCCACCCCTGGACCTCACGCTCAGCGGCAACGTTGGCTGGGTTGGCGGCTGGGGTATTGATATTGGCCCTGCCTTTGAAACCGAAGAAGGCGAAATGATCCGTGCCGGCAAGGCTCAAGGCTCCACTGCCGACAGCCGCAAGCTGCACACCCTGCTGACCGCCTCCGGCGAATACGCCATCGAAGCGTGGGTTGTGCCCGGCAACATCACCCAGGAAGACTCCCGCATCGTGACCTACTCCGGCTCATCGACAGCGCGGAACTTCACGTTGGGCCAGGACATGCAGAGCTACGAGTTCCTGCATCGGAGCACCACCACCGACCAGAACGATCCAATGCTGACCGAAGCCAACCCCATGCTGTTGCAGGCGACCTTGCAACACGTGGTGGTGAACTTTTCACCGGACGGTGGCCGCGAAATTTTTGTGAATGGCGAACCCTCCGGTGATGTCGATCCGGATTCCGCCGGCCTGCTGACCGACTGGGACGACAGTTTCGCCCTGGTGTTGGGCAATGAGACGGACGGTGAATCGCCCTGGGAAGGCGCGGTCAGGATGCTTGCCATCCACAACCGTGCCCTCACCGCAGAGCAGGTTGCCGCCAACTACGACGTGGGCGTTGGCCAGAAGTTCTTCCTGCTGTTCAGCGTATCCCACCTGGTGGATATGCCGGAAAGCTTTATCGTCTTTGAGGTCAGCCAGTTCGACAACTACGGCTATTTGTTCTCAAATCCGTTCTTCATCAGTCTCGACGAGACCCAGTCTCCATCGGGTATACCATTGAAGGGCATGAGAATAGGTATCAACGGCCGCGAAGTGGTTGTAGGCCAGTCGTTTGCCAACCTGGATCTAACACTGAATGCCAGTGATTACGTAGCAGGCTCCGGCCAGCCATTGTCAAGACTCGGCACGGTTCTCGCGCTGGAAGAAGGCCCGGAAAACGACCAGTTCTTCCTGACCTTTGAACAGCTCGGTAGCAACACAGACGTTCGAGTGGAAGGCCCTGTCCCGACTCAGCCACCAGAAACCGGTAGCACGGAATTCTCCGCCATCGGCCTGAAGACGTTTGACGAAGTGAATGCGTCCATGTCCAAGGTGACGGGTATTCCGACCACCCAGCCGGGCGTCGCCGAAACATTCACTACGGTTAAGCAGCAGTTACCGACCGTGGAGGACCTTGAAGGCTTCCTGTCATCCCATCAGATGGCGATTACCCAGATGGCGATCCAGTACTGTGATGTTCTGGTGTCGGATACCACGCGCCGCAACGCCTTCTTCCCGGGCTTTAACTTTGGCGAGAATGCGAGCACTGCGTTTGACGACGCCGGCCGGGATCTCATCAAAACGCCGTTGATGGAGAAGTTCGTCGGCACAAGCCTGACAACGCAACCGAGTGATGCGGACATTGAAGCCGAGCTGGACGCGCTGATGGGACGACTCACCACCTGTGGTGGTAGTTGCGAAGCCGGCCGTACCGAAACCGTTGTCAAAGCAAGCTGCGCAGCCGTACTGGGCAGTGCAGTGACACTGATCCAGTAGAGGACGTTGACCATGTATATCAAACCTTCTCGCAAACGTGCACTGGCGACGGATCAACCTCTCCTGCACAGCGATCACTCAAGACCGAAAACCCGACGCGAGTTCATCGCGCAGGGCTTTATGACCGGTGCAGCCACCCTCTGTGGCGCATCCGTGTTCAGCTTGTTCGCCAATCCACGACAGGCGGCTGCAGCGCTGTCTCCGGACCTTGAGGACTGGAAAGAATCCTGCGGCATCGCCTCCGCAGGCGCGGGCAAGATTCCCTTTATCTGCTTTGACCTCGCCGGCGGTGCCAACATCGCCGGCTCGAATGTGCTGATGGGCAAATCCGGTGGCCAGTTCGACTTCCTGAGCACGGCCGGCTACAACAAGCTGGGCTTGCCCGGCACGATGCTGCCCAACGACCCGACCTTCGTGAACCAGGAGTTTGGCCTGGCGTTCCATTCCGACAGCGGTTTCCTGCGGGGCATGCAAGACAGCACGTCGATTGCCGCCCGTGGTTTCATCAATGGCGCCATCATTGCCGCCCGTTCCGAGAACGACACCGGCAATAACCCCCATAACCCGATGTACGGCATCAGCAAGGCGGGCGCTGACGGTGAACTACTCACACTTGTGGGTTCGCAGAGCTCAGAAAGTGGCGGCAACTCCATGGCGCCCATGAGCCTGATCAATCCTCAAGTACGCCCCACCAAGATTGACCGCCCGAGCGATGTTTCGGGGCTGGTGGACGTGGGCGACCTGACCGCCATTCTGGATCAGGACGATGCCGTCGCCGTGATGGAGTCCATCCAGCGCATCAGCCGCAAGAAACTGGACAATGTCGATACCACACTTGTCACCAGAGACGATGTGGTGAAGGACCTCGTCAACTGCGGCTATGTTAAAAGCGCAGACCTGACCGAACGCTTTGCCGATCCGTCTTCTATCGATCCATCTCAGGATACGGACATCGTGGGTGGCATTTTCACCGAAGCCCAGTTCAACGAAAACTCGCGGCTGGGCCGGGAAATCCGCAAAACAGCAGCCGTTATGAAACTGGTCCAGAATGGCTACGCCGGTGCCGGTACCGTTACGCTGGGTGGTTATGACTACCACACTGGCGAGCGTGGCACCGGTGAAGAGCGGGACTACCTGGCGGGCCGCTGCATGGGTGCCTGCCTGGAATACGCCCACCGGACGGGCACGCCGCTGATGCTGTACGTGTTCAGCGACGGCTCCGTATCAAGCAATGGTCGGCTGGACGAATCCATGGCCGGGCGCGGCAAAGGCGAGTGGACAGGCGACAACCAGCAGACGGCTGCGTCTTTCTTCCTGGTCTACAGCCCGGCAGGCCAACCCACTGCCCTCACCAACCAGATCGGCTTTATGCGCTCGGACGCCTCCGTGGAAACCGCCTCGAGCCCTGCGGCCAACAACGTAAACCAGTTGGTGCAGACGGTATTGCTCAACTACATGGCGCTGCACGGGGAACAAGGCATGTTCGAGAATTCGGATCGGTTCCCCAATCATGGCCTCGGGAATCAAAACAGCCGTGATCGACTCATCGCCCTCGAACCGATTGTGTGACCCGGCGTGACCGGGCTTACGGGCCCGGTCGCACACCCCTTTTGCATCACTCCCTTTCCGGTGGCATCAGCCCGTCCGAATAATGCACCTGACGCTGTTCATCAATGATGACGGCGTCGATGCCCTTTAACCGATTGACCATTTCAAGCCCCTTGGCCGCCCCAAGCACAAAGACCGCCGTGGACAAGCCATCGGTTGTGATGCTGTCGTCGCCGAGGATGGTCACACTCTGCACGCCTTTTGCCGGTTTTCCAGTCGCGGGCGAGAGAATGTGATGGACACGCTCGTTGTTGTCGTCAAAAAAGAAGCGTTCGTAATCGCCTGATGTCGACACTGCCACGTTGGTCAGTGGCAAAACCATAGCGTTGCGTGATTCAGATCGGGGGTCCCGAATACCCACGATCCAAGGCTTGCCGCGCTTATCACCCAGCAGCCGCAGGTCTCCCCCCGCGCTCAAGCGGGCATGACGAATGCCGAACGATTTCAGGATGTCGATACCACGGTCAACGGTATACCCCTTGGCAATGCCACCCAGATCCAGCCGCACCCCCTCATCAAGGAATCGGACGGTATTGGCACTGGGGTCCAGCACCACCGATCTGTAATTCACCTTTGCCAAGCCTTCCGCCAGCTCTTCATCGGAGGGCTGTTGTCTGGCGCGAAAGTCGTACAGGTAGCCGATGGAACCAAAGCTGATGTCGAAGGCGCCATGGCTCAATTCAGAAATCCTCAGCGCCTGCTGAAGCACCGTAAAGAGACTGTCGCTCACCTCCACCGGTCCGTTGGCCGCCTCGCGGTTAACCCGGGACAGTTCGGAATCTTCCCGGTAACGGCTCATCTGACGGTCGATACGGTCGAACAAAGCCAGCACGGCATCTCCTGCCTCGCTGGCCACGGCCGGATCCTCGGTCCAGAACTCCATCTCTATGGCGGTGGTCATTGCCGTACCGCTCACACGTACCCATTCGGCCTGGGCCGGCATGGCCACAGTCAGCAGCGTGGCCATACCCCACGCCAACGTCCGTGCAACTGTCCCCTTATTTAACCATCCGTTGTTCACCACCCACCCTCGTTTCAATAATTGTGTTTGATCGTTGTTTTGATGCCAGCCCCTGACTCATCCCCTCTACGCCCCCCTCATCCCCCCGTCTACGCCAATAAAAAGTGCGTCAGGAGGATGAACAGCCGGGAGCATCGTCGCACTATGCATGAAAGCTATTCCAGCGGATGCTCTCCGCTCTCACAATAACAATCTTTCACCGCCAGGGTGTTAAGCGAGGCAAGATGATGAAAAACCCGGACTGGTGGCGTGGAGCCGTCATTTACCAAGTTTATCCACGCAGCTTCTACGATTCCAATGGCGATGGCATTGGTGACCTGCCTGGGGTTACTGCCAAACTCGATTACATCGCCAGCCTCAACGTGGATGCAATCTGGCTGTCACCCTTCTTTACCTCGCCGATGAAGGACTTTGGCTACGACGTCTCTGACTACCGCGGAGTGGACCCGATATTCGGCACCATTGAGGACTTCGATGAACTCATTGCCGAGGCCCACAAACGCGATCTGAAGATCATGATCGACCAGGTGTTGAGCCATTCCTCCGATCAGCATCGCTGGTTTACTGAAAGCCGCGCCAGCCGCGACAACCCGAAAGCGGACTGGTACGTGTGGGCAGACCCGAATGCCGACGGCACCCCACCCAACAACTGGCTGTCGGTGTTTGGCGGCTCCGCGTGGGCCTGGGACAGCCGCCGCAAGCAATACTACCTGCACAATTTCCTGACCAGCCAGCCGGATCTGAATTTCCACTGCCCGGACGTGGTTGAACAGGTTTTGTCAGACGTAAAATTCTGGCTGGACCGCGGCGTGGACGGCTTCCGCCTGGACGCCGTCAACTTCTGCTTCCACGATCCGGAACTGAGGGACAATCCGCCCAGCAACGCCGTTGCTGAAGGCTCCATTGGTGTACGCAAGGAAAACCCTTACGCATACCAGTTCCACAAATACGATAAGACCCGCCCGGAAAACCTGGCCTTTCTGCAGCGCCTGCGTGCCCTGCTCGACCAGTATCCCGGCACGACTACCGTTGGGGAAATCGGCGACGACAACTCCCTGCAGACCATGGCGGAATACACCAGTGGCGGCGACAAGCTGCACATGGCCTATTCCTTTGATCTGCTGACAGAACAGCATGGAGCCGACTTTTTCCATAAGACCGTCGACTCCATCGAGAAAAAACTGACCGACGGCTGGCCCTGCTGGGCCATCGGCAACCATGATGTTTCACGGGTTGCTACCCGCTGGCAGGCGGGTTCGCCCGAACAGTTGAAAGCCTATATGGCAATGCTGCTGACACTCCGTGGCAGCGTTTGCATCTATCAGGGCGAAGAACTGGGGCTGACCGAGGCGGAGCTGGAATACAAAGACCTGGTGGATCCCTATGGCATCAATTTCTGGCCCGAATACAAAGGCCGGGATGGTTGCCGTACACCCATGGTATGGCACAACAAAGAGGCCAATGGTGGCTTCTCCGATGCACGCCCCTGGCTACCGGTTTATGATGAACACTACAGTGCCGCGGTGGCCGTCCAGCACGAACAGGAAAACTCCATCCTGCAGGCATACCGTACATTCCTGGGCTGGCGTGCACAGCAACCGGTACTGTTGAAGGGCGACATTGAGTTTCTGGACAGCCCCGAAAACACTCTGGTTTACACCCGGACTTATGAAGGCGCCACTTTCCTGGTCGCCCTGAACCTGACTGATCAGCAAGTTCGAATCACAGCTCCGGCCGCGGGCCAGAGAGTCAGCGGCGCGCCGGATTTTGTCGGCGGTTCCTGGAATGACCGGGAGCTGGAACTGCAGCCCTGGGGTGTGGAGATTGCAACACTCTGAGTCCGCTTTCACAGATCAAACAAGAAGACATACGTTATGGCCAGCGTCACATTAAGAAACATCTGCAAGAGTTATGACGAAACCCAGGTCACCCGCAATGTGAACCTGGATATCGACGACGGTGAATTTGTGGTGTTTGTCGGCCCCTCCGGGTGCGGCAAATCCACCCTGCTGCGAATGATCGCGGGGCTGGAGGACATCACCTCTGGCGACCTGTACATCGGCAACGACAAGGTCAACAACCTGCCTCCCAAGGAACGGGAAGTGGGCATGGTGTTCCAGTCCTATGCGCTATACCCCCACATGAACGTGGCGGAAAACATGGCATTCGGTCTCAAACTCGCCAAGACTGACAAGGCCGAGATTGACCGGCGCGTTAACGACGCCGCCAAACTGCTGCAACTGAACAACCTGCTGGAACGCAAACCCAAGGATCTGTCCGGTGGTCAACGCCAGCGGGTTGCGATTGGCCGCACCATCGTTCGGGAACCCACGGTATTCCTGTTCGATGAGCCCCTATCCAACCTCGATGCCTCCCTGCGGGTGCAGATGCGCATCGAGATCTCCCGCCTGCACAAGCGGCTGGACGCCACCATGGTGTACGTCACCCACGATCAGGTGGAAGCCATGACCATGGCCGACAAGATCGTTGCCCTGGATAACGGCACCATCGCCCAGGTCGGCAAGCCCATGGAACTCTACCACTACCCCGCAACACGGTTCGTGGCAGGCTTTATCGGTTCCCCGAAGATGAACTTCATCGACTGCACCGTGGAGAGTGCCAGCAGCCAGTCCGTAACCGTTACCATGCCCGGCAAACACTCTCTCGAACTGCCCATCAACGGCCATGAGCTGGCCGCTGGTGAGTCTGTCACCGTGGGCATTCGTCCCGAGCATCTGAGCAACGACGAAGAAGCGGATATGTACCTGGACGGCGAAGTCACCGTGGTGGAGCGGCTGGGCTACCAGACCCTGGTTCATATGGACGTGAACGGCGTGGATGGCGTGATCACCATGCGCACCGACGGCAGCGACCCGGTCCAGGAGGGCTCGAAAGTCACCCTGGGCATCAAGGCCATCAAGTGCCACCTGTTCCGCGAAGATGGCGACGCCTGCCCCCGGCTTTACCGGGAACCCTGCATTGATTTTTGATCTGCTCTGACACCTTTTCAGGGGCCGGTTCCGTCACGTACCGGCCCCTTTTTTTGCCCTTTCAGTCTCGTCTAATCTGGTCTGGCCTGGCCTGGCCTGGCCGCTAAACAGGCTGGTAGGTCCTCCCGAAACACGCTGTGAATACGTCCCTGTACGCTCGGCTCCGCCATCCATGGCTCCGCACGGTTTCGTGAGGACCTACCAGCCTGTTCAGCTATCAAGGTGGTGACCGCAAAGACCGAGGTTATTCACAGCGTGTTTCGGGAGACCCTACGTCACTGTTCAGCAGTCAAATAGCGCTTGAGTTAGCTTGGAGAGTTGGCAGGGGGATCAAAAAAGCCCGGTCAGTAGGGGGGATTAGCCTGACCGGGTCGCGAAGTGCGGAAAAGGAAGACGCATTTCTCGCGGAAGGGCCGCCCGGGATCCTCCGTGGCGGCGTAGGAGAACAATCCATTCAGTCCAGCGGCATCAACCCTTGACGCCGCCAGCAGTAAGCCCGCCAACAATCCATTTCTGGCAATACAGGAAGATCAGCGTGATGGGCAGGCCCGAGAGCACAGCGGCAGCGGCAAAGTCGCCCCACAGGTAGTTCTGCTCGTACAGGTACTGTTGCGCGCCGACCGCCAGGGTCAGTTTGTCGGTGTCCACCAGCAGCACGGATGCCATCGGGTATTCCATGATGGTCATGATGAAGGCCAGGATGAACACCACCACCAGGATCGGTACCGACAACGGCAGCAGGATGTAGCGGAACGCCTGCCACGTGGTTGCCCCATCCACGATGGCGGCTTCTTCCAGGGAGCGGTCAATGGAATCGAAGTAGCCCTTGATGGTCCAGATATGCAAGGCCATACCGCCGAGCGAGGCCACGATCACAGCACCGTGGGTGTTCAGCCCCAACCAGCTCACATGGTTGCCTATCTGGTCAAACAGGGCATACAGCGCCACCAGAGACAGCACCGGCGGGAACATCTGGAAGATCAGCATCGACTTGAGCACAAAGCCTTTGCCTGCAAAACGCATGCGGGCGAAGGCGTAGGCACTGGTGGTCGAGAGAGCCAGGATCATCACCGAGGAGATCACTGCGATCTTGATGGAGTTCCACAGCCACAACAATACCGGGAACGGCGGCTGGGTGACCGTGCCGTCCTCCCCGGTATAGGGAATGCCCAGCGCCAGGTACCAGTGTTCCAGCGAAGGGTTCTCCGGCAGCAGGCTGCCGGCCGCAAAGTTACCGCTGCGGAAGGAGATGGAGATCACCATTAGAAGCGGGAACAGGATGATCACGATAAAGCCCAGCATCCCGAGATGGGACGCCAGAACGCGATACTTGGTGGAGCGGGGTTGAACCATTGCCATGGGTAGCTCCTTACACTTTGACTTTGGACAGTTTCAGGTTGATCAGCGACAGGGCGCCAACCACCAGGAAGATGGCTGTGGCAATCGCAGCCGCCAGGCCAAAGTTCTGTCCGGAATCCTGGAACGCGATGCGGTAGGTGTAGCTCACCAACAGGTCTGTGGTGCCCGCAGGTGTGCTTGCGCCGATAATATCGGGCGCGCCACCGGTCAAGAGCGCAATCAGGACGAAGTTATTGAAGTTGAACGCAAAGCTTGCGATCAACAGCGGCATCAATGGCTTGATGATCAGCGGCAGGGTGACATTGAACAGGTTGTTCACCGGCCCTGCCCCGTCCATCGCGGAGGCCTCGTAGAGATCCCGAGGTATCGCCTGCAATAAGCCCATGCAGAGCAACATCATGTAGGGGTAGCCCAGCCAGGTATTAACGATCAGGATCATGGTTCGCGCCAGCGCCGGGTCGCTGAACCAGTCAGGCCGCAATCCGAACAGGCCTTCCAGTACCAGATTGATCTCACCGAAGTTCTGGTTGAACAGGCCCTTGAACACCAGGATCGAGATAAACGCCGGTACCGCATAAGGCAGGATCAGCATGGTGCGGTAGAAGCCCTTTCCGCGAATCTGGTCCCACTGCAGGAGGTTCGCCAGCAACAGCCCGAGCGCCAGGGTGAACACCACGGTTGCCACGGCAAAGGACAGCGTCCATACGAAGATCTCAAAGAACGGCCCGCGAATGCTCGGGTCGGACACCACCTTCAGGTAGTTGTCCCAGCCGATGTTCACGGTCCACCCCGGCGACAGTGTCTGACCTTCCGCACTGCGGTAGAAGCCGGTGTCGTGGTCCGGAAAGTAGGTCACGTCCGTCTGGTTGTTGGTGATGCTGCCGTTGTCGTGCAACGTGAACTGGGCGTTGATGGCCGCAAAGGCACGCAGGCTGGCCATGCTCAGCTCGCGCCCGTCTTCGGTCAGCAGGTCCAGCTCCGACAGTTCCGATCGCAACTGGATAATGTCGCGAATGGCCAGCGGCTCGCCAGCCGGCTTATCCGAAGCGGGTAAGACCGGCGCGCTGGTGTCGGAACCGTCCAGCGCCAGCGGAGCCGAAACCAGGTTCTGGTGCTTACCCTCAAGGTAGATCACATAACCGGCATCGGTGTTGAAAAGCTCATAGTTATAGCGGACGGAATCGGACTGGTAGGTCCGGTCCATCAGGTTGTCCTTCACCTGCTCAAAACTCAGCAGGTTGCTGGCACTGTAGTTGGTAAAGCCAATACCAACCGTGTACATCAGCGGGAAAATAACAAACACCCCCATACCGGCTACTGCGGGGAAAATGTAGCGATGGGCGTAGAGTTTCTTGTTCACGAACACAAACACCGCCGATGCCGTCAGCACCAGGAAAAGCATCGCGAACACGAACTCCTGCTGGGCATACAATGCCAGTATCAGGTAGAGCGCCATGCCTAACAATGCGGCCAGGGCACCCCACTTTAGAATTATTCGGGTCATTGGAAGTCTGCTTTCGGTTCCGGGGGAGGACAGGGTTTCCGTTATCATTGTAGTCAGCCCGTTTAAAGCCGTCGCCAACGTCTGGCGAGGGCAGGTTTACAACAACAGGTCAGCACGGCTGGGAGAACCATCGGCACGGCGGCCGACGGCACTCCCATCAGGGGCATTACCGGGTAATGCGCTGTGCTGCTGAGTTCAGGGCGTCCTCAACGGGCTGTCTTCCAGATGTGATGTTCTGCAGAGCCGGCCCCATGGAGGACCAGAAAGCGCCCATGGCAGGCACACTCGGCATGGGTTCACCCAACTGGGCGTTTTCAAACGTCGCCGCAATATTCGGGTTGGACGACAGTTCGTCCATAAATTCCTTGTTGGCCACGGCTCCCAGGGGAACATCGTTGTTCACCATTTTCAGGCCTTTGACGGACAGCGCGTAGTTCTCAAGGAACTCTACCGCCAGGTCCTTATTGGGGCTGGCCGTATTGAGAGTCGCCGCCATCACGCCAACCATGGGTTTGCTGGGCTGGCCATCGACGGTGGGCAACTTGGCAACGCCAAAGTCAATGTCGCTCTTCTCCAGGTTACCCCAGGCCCATGGGCCGTTGATCATCATTGCCGTTTCGCCCTTGTTGAAGCTGGACTCCATGGCGCTGTAATCCGCACCGCGAGGCATCACGCCTTCTTCAATCAGGGTTGTGAGCATGTTGGCGCCCTTCATGGCACCTTCGTTGTTCACGCCAGTGTCCTTGACGTCATAGCTGCCGTCTTCGTTCTGGGCGAAAATATAGCCGCCGGCCGCGGCAATCATTGGCCAGGTGAAATAGGTGTTGTTGTAGTCCCAGAGGATGGCGCGCTTGCCATCTTCCGCCAGTTGTTTGTGAATGGCGGGAATGTCCTCGAAGGCGGTTGGCGGCTCGGGCACCAGATCCTTGTTATAGATCAGACCAATGGACTCGACGGCCATGGGGTAACCGTACATCTTGCCATCGACGGTCACAGCATCCCAGGTGAAATCGAAGTTCTCACCGATAACACGCTGTGACGGCTTGACCTCGGAAATGATGCCGCTTTGCGCCCATTCGCCGAAACGGTCATGGGCCCAGATAAAGATGTCCGGGCCATTGCCCGTGGCGGCGGATTGCTGGAACTTGTCAGTGGCGCTGTCTGGATGAGCCACTTCAACGGGGATGCCGGTTTCCTCGGTAAACCAGTCGCCCACTTCCTGCAGGCCATCATAGCCTTTGTCGCCATTGATCCAGACCAGGAGCTTGCCTTCCTCGATCTCGGCGTGAGCCGGTGCGGACATGCCAAAGGTTGCTGCAACAATGGAAGCTGCGAGTGAACTACGGATAAAAGTTCGACGATTCATCAGGTGTTTCCTCTGCTTGTTCCTGCCTTATTCTTGTTGTCCGCCCTGACACGAGGTTGGCCGGGCGGGCTGAACGCAAATCTTTTTATTGCGAGTAACCGAACTGTGTTGCAATTTGCTGTTGCTGGCATCAGCCCTGATTTCATTCCCTGAGGCGTAGAACGGGGGAGTAGTGAGGCGTAGTGAATTCCGTCTACCACCCACCGTTCAGGTCTGGTTTGATTGGATAACCACAACAATAAATGGAACCGGAGCCCATTGCATGAGCCAGACCCCGAAAAAAATCAGGTTTACCGCCAGCCTTGTGACGTGCCTCTCGCTTGCCGGCTGCGCCGGTGGCCAGTTCGAGACCGCCGACCCACCCTCGGACAACCGCGCTGTTTCAACCGGCGGGATGTGCACCGCCACCCAGGCAGAGATGACCGTTACCGTCGGCAATGCCTTCAAAGACGGCGACTGGGTGCGAGACTACTACAGTGGCAACAAGGCACAGGTGATAAATGACCAGGTCACACTCACCCCGGCCCCGGACGCCGAAGGCCTGTTACTGCTGGAAGCCGTGGACGCTCCGGAGCAGAGCTTCACCTGGGCGGGCGCAACCGTCTACTTTACCGTGACAGATCGCTTTGCCAATGGCCGCACCGACAACGACCTGAACTACGGTCGCAAGCCCGACGGCATGGATGAAATCGGCACCTTCCACGGCGGGGACTTTGCTGGCCTGACACAGAAACTGGACTACCTGAAGGATCTCGGCGTCAACGCTGTCTGGGTCACCCCACCCTTCGAACAGATTCATGGCTGGGTTGGCGGTGGTGACCAGGGGGACTTCCAACACTATGGGTACCATGGCTATTACGCTCTGGACTTCACCCGCCCTGACGCCAACTTCGGCACCCGCGAGGAATTCCGCACCCTGGTGGAAGAAGCCCATGCCCGCGGCATCCGCGTGGTTATGGACGTGGTTATGAACCACCCGGGCTACGCCACCCTTCAGGATATGCAGACCTTCAACGTTGGCGGGCTGCGCGAAGGCTTCGAAAAGCACCTGCCCGAACAATGGGGCGACTGGCGACCGGAATCCTGGGAGAACTTCCACGCCTACCATGCGTTGATCGACTACGATCATCCGGGCTGGGCCAACTGGTGGGGCAAGGACTGGGTTCGCGCCGGCATCGGCGACTACGACACGCCGCCCAAAGCCTCCATTGATCCGGTACGGGGCTCCCTCGCCTTCCTGCCGGATTTCAAGACGGAATCCACCCAGGCAGTGGACCTGCCCATTTTCCTGCAGAACAAGGAAAACACCCGCGCCACACAGCTTGAAGACGCCACCGCCCGGGATTATCTGGTCACCTGGCTAACCGATTGGGTGCGCGAGTTCGGTGTTGATGGTTTCCGGGTGGACACCGCCAAGCACGTGGAGCCGGAAGCCTGGAAACAACTGAAAACCAAAGCTCAGGATGCACTGGACACCTATCGCGCCAATAATCCCGGCCAGCCGTTGCCAGCGGAAGAGTTCTGGATGGTCGCGGAGGTATTCCCCCATACTGTGACCCGAAGCAGCTACTTTGATGCCGGATTCGACGCCATCATCAACTTTGACCTGCAGGAGGAAGCCCAGGCCGGTGCAGCTTGCCTGCCCGCCATGGAGCCCATCTACAGCGAGTATTCTGACAAGATGCACGGCGACAACCCCTTCAACGTCATGAGCTATATCTCATCCCACGACACCCAGCTTTTCAGCCGCATTGCCGACAACAAACCGGCGATGCAGAAGCGGGTCGCTGCGGCCTTGCTGTTTACACCGGGCACCAGTCAGATATTCTATGGAGACGAATCCGGCCGCGCTTTCGGGCCCACGGGTTCTGACGGCCACCAGGGCACCCGTTCAGATATGAACTGGGCCGACATCGAAAATGGCACGGCACAGCCGGTCCTGTCCCACTGGACAAAGCTGGGCCAGTTCCGGGCACGTCACCCGGCAATTGGTGCCGGGGAACACAAACAACTCAGTACCAAACCCTACGTCTTTTCAAGAACCCACGGCGACGACCGGGTGGTGATCGCCTTCGGCAAGGAGTAATCGTGCAAAACACCCAAACAGCAGGATTCACACCGGAAACACCCCTGATTCTGGGAATGATGCGTCTCCATGACCATCCCAGCCTCACGCAACCGGCCCGGCTTGCGGACTGGATTGCCGCGCGGCTGGATGACGGCCTGAACGTGTTCGATCATGCCGACATCTACGGTGGTGACGAGTGTGAACGGCTGTTCGGGGATGCATTACGTGCTCACCCGGCCCTAGCCCAAAACCTGCAAGTGATCACCAAAACCGGCATTGTTCCGGCCGACCGGGACACCTCGCAATGGCGGGTAAAACACTACCGGGCCGAAGCGGATTATGTGGAGAACGCGATCAACAAGGCCATCGCCTCACTGGCGGTAGAACAGATTGACACCTTTCTGATTCACCGTCCTGATCCGTTGATGCAGGCCGAGGACGTCGCGCGAGTGCTGGAAGCGGCGGTGTCCGCGGGTAAGATTCGCCAGATCGGCGTCTCCAACTTCCTGCCCGAGCAATGGCGATGGCTGGCCCGGAACACCGCGCTACCACTGGTGTGCAATCAAAGCCAGTTATCCCTGCTCCACACCGATCCGTTGTTCGATGGCACCCTTGAAGCTCATCTTGCGGATGGACTACGCTGGTTGGCGTGGTCTCCGCTGGGTGGTGGTGGCCTGGCGGACCGAATCCCGGCAGAGCTGATGGAAGAGGCTCGGGAAGAAACCGGTCTGGATGACACCGGCCTGGCTATCGCCTGGTTACGACAGATTCCCGGAACGCCCATACCCGTGCTGGGCTCCATGAATCCCGAGCGTATTCACTCAGCGCTCAATGGCGCTCGAAGCCCTATGCCACGGGGCCTCTGGTACCGGCTTCTGGAATCGGTTCGCAATACCGCAGTTGCCTGACCCGGAAGTGCGTTGTGACGTCCGTCAACGCCTGACAATTCGTTACACAACTTCCACCTTCGTCCGATTGTTGCTTTTGCAGACAGCCGCGACACTGGTCCTGATCCACAACAACAATATCAGGGCCCGCGTTACCGGCCCGGCGCGACCAAGGAGGCCTGTGCCAATGCTCTGCAAGAAGCTGCTTCTCTCTTTGTTACTGACCCTGCTGGCGACGGCTCCCGTTGCAGCGGAAACCCTGAAAATCGGGCTCAACTACCCGCAGACCGGCCGCTACAAGGACCAGGGCCTGCAACAACGCCTGGGCGCCTTCCTGGCCGTCGATGAAATCAACAAGGCCGGCGGCATCATGGGCCGCGAAGTGGAACTGGTGATACGCAACACCTCCGGCGAACCGGACAAGGGCGCCAAAAACACCGCTGAGCTGATCGACCGCGAAGGGGTGCAAATGGTATTCGGTGGCGTTTCCAGCGCAGTAGCCATTGCCTCCGGCAGAGCTGCAAGGGACCGAAACCGCATCTACTTCGGAACCCTGACCTACTCCAACGCCACCACCGGCGCCGCCGGCCACAGTCACATGTTTCGCGAACCCTATAATGCCTGGATGACGGCGAAGGTACTGAGCCAATATCTCAATACCCAGCATGCCGGCGACGAATACTTTTACATCACGGCAGACTACACTTGGGGCTGGTCGGTAGAGAAATCGGTCCGGAAATTCACCAATACCGAAAACACCGACGCTCACAAGGGCGTTAAGACACCCTTCCCTCGCGCGTTAATTACGGATTTTCGCCAGGCTCTGGAACAGGCGGAACAAAGTGGCGCGAAGGTCCTGATGATGGTGTTGTTTGGCGACGACATGGTGCGTGCGCTGAACGTCGCCTACGAAATGGGTTTGACGAAGAAAATGCAGGTGGTGGTACCCAACCTCACGCTCGGCATGGCCCGCCAGGTAGGCCCGACCATTATGGAAGGGGTCGTTGGCGGATCGCCCTGGGTGTGGAGCGTTCCCTACCAGTACAACTACGCCCGCGGTAAGGAATTCGTAGAGGCCTTCTCAAGCCGCTACGAGATGCGCCCCTCTACCGCGGCGGCCTCTGCCTACAGCATCGTCTACCAGTACAAGGATGCCGTGGAAAGGACCGGTACCACGGACACACGCCAGCTTATTCGAGCCCTGGAAGGCCACCGGTACACTTTCCTGAAGGACGAGCAGTACTGGCGCGACTTCGACCACCAGAACATCCAGACGGTCTACGTTGTGAGGGTTAAGCCCCGCAATCAGATCATGGAAGACGAGTACTCGGCTGACTACTTCGAGATCATCGACTCCATGCCCGGCGATGAGGCCGCCCAGACCCGGCAGGAATGGGAAGCCAGACGCAAGGAAGCCGGACAGCCGCTCAACCTCTAGGTGAGCGTCGATGTCACAGGGTTAACCGTGTTTGCCAGCGCCGCGCCAATGTTTGAAAACTCGTCAGCCTGCAGGGACGCCCCGCCGATCAGGCCGCCGTCCACTTCGGGTGACGAGAACAGAGCCGCCGCGTTGGCCGCTTTCACACTGCCACCATAAACAATGCGCACGGACTGCCCTGCGCCTGTCTCACAGTTTTCCAGAAACTGGCGGATAGCCCGGTGGGTGTCCGCCACCTGCTCCGGGGTAGCGGTCCTGCCGGTGCCAATAGCCCAGACTGGTTCATAGGCAACGATGCTGCCAGCCAGGCCGGACATGCCGCATTGGTCAATCACCGTCTGCAGCTGTCGCTGAACGACCTTCATCGTCCACCCCTGCTCCCGCTCTTCCAACGTTTCGCCAACACACATCACCGGTATCAGCCCCGCGGAGAGCACCTGCTGAAACCGGGCAGCAACTTCATCGTCGGACTCGTGGTAAAGCGCACGTCGCTCCGAATGCCCGACCAATACGTAACGGCACCCCATTTCATGCAACATGGTGGCGCTTACTTCCCCGGTGTGGGCACCGGACGGCGCACGGCTGGTATTCTGCGCCCCGAGTGCGATGCCGGTGTACCCGAGCAGGTCCCGCACCTGGAACAGATAGGGAAACGGCGGGCAAATGGCCATATCAATGGTTTTGCGCAAGGGGCGGAGCTTTGCCAACATCCGCACAAGCAACGCCTGGTTGGAGTGCAGGCTGCCGTTCATTTTCCAGTTCGCAATCAGAATGGGTTTTCTCATGGTTTGTCTCCTGTGATTCCTCGTATCGACGTGTCAGGTATCCAGGGCACAGCGAATGGCTCCAACACCGGGATAGAAAGCGTGGGCGCCAAGGTCCTGCTCGATACGAAGCAACCGGTTATACTTGGCGACACGGTCAGAGCGGCAGAGGGAACCGGTCTTGATCTGACCTGCTCTGGTTGCCACTGCCAGATCGGCAATAAACGTATCCTCGGTTTCACCACTGCGATGGGATATAACCGCGGTGTAGCCAGCATCCTGTGCCGTTCCAATGGCTTCAAAGGTTTCGGTGAGGGTGCCTATCTGGTTGAACTTGATCAGAACCGAATTGGCGATGTCCTTCCGCACGCCATCCGCGATCAGTGACGCATTGGTCACGAACAGGTCATCCCCTACCAGTTGCACCCGTTCCCCCAGCTTTTCGGTCAGCAGCTTCCAGCCATCCCAGTCGTCCTCATCCATACCGTCCTCGATGGACGCGATGGGGTACTGCATCGCCAGCGACAGCAGATAATCGGCAAAGCCGGCGGAGTCAAAGCTTGCTCCGGCTCCGGACAACTCGTAGCGGCCATCGCGATAGAACTCGGACGCGGCACAGTCCAGAGCCAGCACGATATCCGTGCCCGGCCGATAACCCGCCCTGACGACCGCTTCCAGGATAAGATCCAACGCCTCTTCGCTGGAGCGCAGATCCGGCGCGAAACCGCCTTCGTCACCAATGGCGGTGGAAAGGCCTTTCTCGGTCAGCAGTGATTTCAGTGCATGGAAGGTTTCAACACCCATTCGCAATGCCTCGCTATAGCTGGGCGCTCCGACCGGCTGGATCATGAATTCCTGAAGATCAACGGTATTGTCTGCATGGGCACCGCCGTTGATGATATTCATCATGGGTACCGGCAACACACACGGACCGGAGCAACCATAGAGTTCTGCCAGATAGCGGTACAGCGGTTGCTGTCGAAAGTTGGCGGCGGCATCGGCAACCGCCAGGGACACGGCGAGAATGCCGTTTGCACCAAAACCGGACTTGTTATCGGTGCCGTCCAGGTGGCGCATCAGCCGATCAATCACCAACTGGTCAAACACCACCCGGTTTTCAATCGCTGGTGCGATGTGCCGGTTAACCGCTTCGACAGCCCCCAGCACACCCTTGCCATTGTACCGATCAGGATCACCGTCCCTTTTTTCCAGGGCCTCCCTGGAACCGGTGGAGGCGCCCGACGGCGCCCGACCGCGTCCGACCACGCCGTTTCCCAACTCAACATCCACTTCCACTGTGGGAAAACCGCGGGAATCCAGAATTTCCCGGGCGAATACGGACTGAATACGCTCCATAATCATTAACCTACTTGCTCGTGTTGTTTTTGTTTCCGCACACATAGGTGCACTATCGAACAGTTCACTCGATTGTAATATTCGTTTACGAACATTCACAAGCGAAAAAGAACACAATTCCATATGATTTTGTTATATGGAAAACCCCAATAGGAACTTCAAACGGTTTCGACTACACCCGGAATCGCCCGATCAACGCTTCGATATCACTCATTGATGCCTTGAGCTGGTCGCTAGTCGCTACCAGTTGTTCGATCTCCGCCAAATTTTCCGATGACGACCCGCTGATTTCGGTAACATTGCGCGACACCGAACGGCTGACGTCTTCCTGCTCGTCCATGCCGGTACGAACATGTTCCGCGCTATTGCGGATCTGGTCGACGGCCTCCCGAATGGTTTCAACGCCTTTGGAGGCATCGGTGATCAGGGACTTGACCGATTCCAGGCGCTGGAAGCTGTCTTCCATGGAACTCACGGCTTCGGCCGCATCCCCCTGGAGACGGTTGACGAGGCCACGAATGGTGTCCGTGCTACTGGTGGTTTTCTGGGCAAGTTGTCTGACTTCGTCGGCCACCACTGCGAACCCACGGCCAAACTCTCCAGCCCTGGCGGACTCAATGGCTGCGTTGAGCGCCAGCAGGTTGGTCTGGTTGGCGATTTCATCGATGGATTCGGTGATGCGCCCGATGTCGTGGGACGCACTCTCCAGCTTTTTCAGCTTGCCGGAGGTCTGCTGTATCTGCTCTTCCAGTTCATTCACACACTCCATGTTGGCGTTGGCGGTCTCTTTGCTTTCATCAACCCGACTGTTCACCGACTCCACCAGTTGGTGGGTGTCCCTGACGGATTCCGCCACGTGATGGCAGGACGCTTCCATCTCCGTCATGGCGGTCGCTATCGAATTGAGGTCATCGGCCTGCCCCCGAATACGCTGGCTCAGGTCGTGGGAAAAATCCGCGTTGGACGCCGCCACACCGGTAATTTCACCGCCGGCTTTCTGCAAGCTGCCCAACACCTCCCGCATGGCCGCTGCGAGCTTATTGGCCGACTCTTTCAGTTCAATGAACTCGCCGTTGGCGCGGAACGTCAGCTCGCGGCTATAGTCACCCCCAGCCATCGCCGAGAGGTGATTGACGGTGGCGCGCAAAGGAATACTGATCAACCGCCCCAACCACACCGAGATCACAACGGCAATAAACAGGATTAGCGGCACCAGGTAATACACCAGCTGTTCCGAGAAACGCGCCGTGGCATCCAGGTTGTCGACGGTCTGTACAGCGGCCTCTCCGGCTGCCGTGACCATCCGGTCAATATGGCTGTTGAGGTTATCAAGCCCGGCCTCTATGTCCGCGACGGTGCTGTTCACCGCCAGCAGGTTGCTGCGGTAATCGTAATACTGGCTGACTATGCCGGCCTCACTGTTGACCGACTCAAAGAAATCGCTTGCGATAGGCGCAAGCGACTCCAGCGACGCAATCTCGCCAATGATGGCCTCAATATCCTGCTCAACCGTCACGGTGTTGAATCGCAGGTTTTCCACCACTGCTTTGAGCCGTTCGGCATCGTCGGTGCTGACCAATTGCATAATTAGCAGTTCAATATTGGACAGGTTCCCCATGACCGTCATGAGCAGGTCTTTCAGATAAATGTCAGACCCTGCGGGCGCTGATGCTTCACGAAGCAACAACTGTTTCATTTCCGAGGCTTTGGCCAGAAAGTCGGATAAATCACGGTTCACTGACTCAGATACCCGGATGACCTCCGCCTGGTGTTCGCTAAGCCTGGCCGCTTGTTTTTGCAGCGTGCCAAGGGCCTCCCGGTACTGCTGCGCGGGTTCCTCGAACCCAGTAAGCAAGCGGATTTCGCCGGCTTCAGCAGCGAGTGACGTCACCTGCTTATCCAGCGCGGTCATTTTATCTATCAGCCTTCCATAGCGGGATTCCAGTTCCTGGTTGTCCCTCACCCTGGCGAGCGAGATGACTGCCATGCCACTGCCACCTGTCGTTGCCTCGACAGCCTGGACAGCACGCTGAAACGGGAAAATTCTCTCCTTTACCGCAGACGTACCCTCGGAAATGGATGTCATCATATCGCCGTTGAACAGCCCCCAGCCTGCGATGATCACACAAAGCAAACCGAAGCCCAGGTATAGACGATGGATAACTGAAATTTTTCTCATGCCCTATCAACCCCTACTGCCAGCCCTGGACAGGCCCGGAATTTGGAAAGGAAGGATCAGGTGCAAAAAGGCGGAAAAAGGGCCGGCAGGGTCAACCCGCTAAACACGGGGGAACACCTGAAATGCTAATAGGGGGGGAATGAAAGCAACCGGCCAAGACCCACCGACCTGACGGTGTTAGGTCTGCCGCTGCCCCAGGAAACCCGGGACAACGGCAGGGCACTACAGGTAAGTGATTTACTGAGTGACTACTCGAGCCGCCTCAGAAATCAGCTCTCGCGAGCTTCTTCCCAGGTTTTGAGCAGCTCTTCGTAGCGGACGGTTTTGCCTTTCGGCTTTTCATTGTCCAGCTTCGGTTTGGGCGCGCCCGGCTGATCCAGCCAGTACTGGGGATCACGCGGCTCGTTCAGCTTCGGACCGCATGTTTCCTGGACACTGGCACGTTCGAGACGCTCCATGACACGATCCTGTGCCTGCGCCAGTCCGTCCAGTGCTTTCTGCGGCGTTGCTTCGCCACTTGCAGCCTGAGCAATATACTGCCACCAGAGCTGAGCCAGCTTCGGATAATCCGGTACGTTGGTACCCGTCGGCGACCACTGAACGCGGGCCGGGCTGCGATAGAACTCCACAAGACCACCGAGCTTGGGCGCCATTTCGGTCATGGCATCCGATTCGATATCAGACTCGCGGATCGGCGTCAGACCAGCGATGGTCTTTTCCAAGGATACGGTTTTGGACACCGTGAACTGTGCATACAACCAGGCCGCAAGGCGACGCTTTTCAGGAGTGGACTTCATGAAGGTCCAGGAGCCCACGTCCTGATAACCCAGTTTCATGCCTTCTTCCCAGTAGGGCCCACGTGGTGAGGGGGCCATGCGCCACTTCGGGGTGCCGTCTTCGTTGACCACCGGCAGACCGTCTTCGATCATGCTGGCAGTGAAGGCGGTATACCAGAAGATTTGCTGGGCAACAGCGCCCTGAGCGGGTACGGGACCAGCTTCAGAGAATGTCATACCCGGTGCCTCCGGCGGCGCGTACTTTTCCAACCAGTCAACATACTTGGTGGTTGCATACACAGCGGCGGGTCCATTGGTTGCACCGCCGCGGCTGACGCTGGCGCCGACCGGATGACATTCGTCAACACGGATGCCCCACTCGTCGACCGGCAAACCATTCGGCAGGCCCTTGTCGCCAGCGCCAGCCATGGAGAACCAGGCGTCTGTGAAGCGCCAACCCAGTGACGGGTCCTTCTTGCCGTAGTCCATGTGGCCGTAGACACGCTTGCCATCAATTTCCTTCACGTGTACGGAGAAGAACTCGGCAATGTCCTCATAAGCGGACCAGTTAACCGGAACGCCCAGCTCATAGCCGTAAATATCCATGAACTGCTTCTTGAGGTCTTCGCGCTCGAACCAGTCGGCACGGAACCAGTACAGGTTGGCAAACTGTTGGTCAGGCAATTGATAGAGCTTGCTGTCCGGGCCGGTGGTGAAATCGAGACCGATAAAGTCATCCAGATCCAGTGTCGGCAGAGTCAGATCCTTGCCTTCACCGTTCATGATGTCCTCAACGGGCATCACCTTGCCATAGCGGAAGTGGGTACCGATCAGGTCAGAGTCGTTGACCCAGCCGTCGTAGATGTTCCGGCCGGACTGCATCTGTGTCTGCAGCTTCTCGATAACATCGCCTTCCTGGATCAGCGTGTGAGTCAGATTGATGCCGGTGATCTCACTGAATGCTTCAGCCAGAACCTTGGATTCATATTCATGAGTGGCAATGGTTTCCGAGACGACGTTGATATCCATGCCCCGGAACTGCTTGGCGGCCTGGATGAACCATTCCATCTCCTTCATCTGCTCTTCTTTGCTCAGAGTCGACTTCTTGAAGGACTCGTTAACCCACTTCTTGGCGGCATCAGAATACTGATCTGCACTGGCCTGAAAACTGAGCCCCAATCCCACCGAGCCAATCGCAGCGCTCAGAAGGAGGGTTTTCGGATATTTATTATTCTTGAACATATCCAACCTCGTTCGTCTTGTTTTGGTGTGTTCGAAACGCGACAGCTTGCGCCAATACGTTTCGGCTTTCCCTATATAGCGTTCTGACCGCTATTCCTGGAAACGGAGCCGAATAGGGATGTTCGATTCCGATCATTAAAAAGAAAATAGTTCGTTATAGAAATTTTTACAACCGTTTTGAGCGATAAATCCTAAGATTCTTTCGGCCCTCCCTGACAAACGAAAATCAAAGGCACCCTCCGATGGCACCATTCCCCATCACCCCCAGCGCAACAGCACCAGGAGCCACGCCACCGACACCGCCAGCGCTACCCAAAGAGTAATGTCGCTGACAGCCAGGAACGCAAGGTGAATATAGGCCGCCGATAGCAGGCCGATGAAAAGACGATCCCCCCGGGTTGTCGAAATCGGCAGGAACCCTTTTCGCTCAGTACACGGCGAAACCACTTCGTAGACGGTCATCGTCAGCAAGATGCAGGCAATCACCGCAAAGAAAATCGCAACCGTTGGTGTCCAGTTCATCCATTCAATCATGATACGTCTCCTTATACCCGACCCAGTGCGAAGCCCTTGGCGATGTGGTTACGAACAAACCAGACCACCAGCACGCCGGGAATAATGGTGAGCACACCGGCTGCCGCCAGTACGCCCCAGTCAATACCGCTTGCCCCGACCGTTCGGGTCATGATGGCACCAATGGGTTGCGCGTCCACGGAGGTCAGGGTTCTGGCCAGCAACAACTCCACCCACGAGAACATGAACGCAAAGAAAGCAGCGACGCCAATACCTGACCGAATCATCGGCAGGAAAATCTTCACGAAGAACTTGGGGAAGCTGTAGCCATCAATATAGGCCATCTCGTCGTACTCGCGCGGCACACCCGACATGAAACCTTCCAGGATCCAGACCGCCAGCGGCACGTTGAACAGGCAATGCGCAAGCGCCACCGCAATGTGGGTGTCAAACAGCCCTACTGATGAATAAAGCTGAAAGAACGGCAGCAGGAAGACGGCCGGCGGTGCCATACGGTTACTCAGCAGCCAGAAGAACAGGTGCTTGTCACCCACAAACTTGTAGCGGCTGAACGCGTAGGCGGCCGGCAAGGCAACCAGCAGCGTGATGGTCATGTTCATGGACACGTAGATCATCGAGTTGATGTAACCCGAGTACCAGCTTGAATCCGAGAAAATCACAGCGTAGTTGGCCAGGGTAAAATTCTGTGGCCATAACGTCAGGCCGCCGAGAATTTCCTGGTTGGTCTTGAACGACATGTTCAGGAGCCAGTAGATCGGAGTCAGCAGGAGCACGATAAACAGCGTCATCCCGAAGCCCTTGGAACGTGAATAGTTCATCACTCTCTCCTTATTTTTCTTTGTCGAGGTGAGTTATGGCAGTAAAGAACACCCAGGACACCAGCAGCACGATCAGGAAGTAGATCAGCGAGAACGCCGCCGCCCGGCCGATATCAAACTGGCCGATAGCCATAGTGGTGAGTGTCTGGCTCAGGAAGGTTGTTGAGCTGCCTGGCCCGCCACCGGTGAGAACAAAGGGCTCGGTGTAGATCATGAAGCTGTCCATGAACCGCAGCAGTACCGCAATCACCAGCACACTTTTCAGGCGCGGTAACTGGATATAGCGGAACACGGCCCACTTGGAGGCACGGTCAATTTCGGCAGCCTGATAGAAGGCTTCGGGAATGGCACGCAAGCCGGAGTAGCAGAGAAGAGCCACCAGGGGTGTCCAGTGCCATACGTCCATCAGCAGCACCGTCAGCCAGGCATCCACCGTGTCGCCGGTATAGTTGTAATCCAGCCCCAGCGCATTCAGGCCCCAGCCAAACAGGCCGATGTCACCACGGCCGAAGATCTGCCAGATGGTCCCGACCACGTTCCAGGGAATCAGCAACGGAATGGCCAGAAGGATCAGGCACAGAGAGGCCTTGATACCGGATTTTGGCATCATCAGCGCAACCCCGATCCCGAGGGGGATCTGGATCGCCAGCACAGCGCCGGAAAACAGGAACTGCCTGAGCAGGGATTCTCTCAGGCGCTCGTCAGCAAGCACTTCGCGAAACCACTCGGTACCAACGTAATAGGCGTTACCCGGGCCAAAGATATCCTGGACCGAATAATTCACAACGGTCATCAGCGGTATCAGGGCTGAAAACGCTACAAGTATGAAAACTGGCAGTACGAGCCACCAGGCACGATTATTGGGAACCTTATTCATTGGTCCTTCTCCTCTACCAGAAACTCGTCCACGTAAAGCTTCAGCCACTTTTCCGGAAAGCTGAGCTGAACCTGGCCGCCAACTGCAAAGTGCTGGTCTTCCGTCAGCCGAACCTTCAACGTTTCGAAATCCAGCTTGACTGTCATGACCTTGTAAGTGCCGAGGTCCTCGACATCCAACACCTCGGCTTCAAACGTATCGTCCGCCGGCATATCGGACGCCTGGATAAACTCCGGGCGGATACCGATCTTGAGATTGTTGGACTGCAGGCGCTGTAACAGCTCGACGTGTTGAACACTCAGCGGGACAACCGTGCTGCCGAAGCAGACCCCGCGTGGACAACGCTGAACCTCAATCAGATTCATGCCGGGGCTACCGATGAAATACCCCACAAATGTGTGGTTGGGCTGTTCGAAGAGCTCCGTTGGGGTGCCAAACTGAACAATCTGACCGCCGTACATCACCGCGATTTTGTCGGCGAAAGTGGACGCCTCGAGCTGGTCGTGGGTGACGTACACCATGGTGATATCGAACTGTTCGTGAATCTGCTTGAGCTTGCGGCGCAGCTTCCACTTGAGCTGGGGATCGATAACCGTCAGCGGTTCATCGAACAGGATGGCGGACACATCGCCCCGAACCAGGCCTCTACCCATGGAAACCTTCTGCTTCTGGTCCGCGGACAGGTTCTTGGCCTTTTTCTGCAGCTCGCTCTCAATCTCCAGGATCTCCGCGATCTCATGCACCTTGGCCTTGATCTGGGACGACGGCACGCCGGTGTTCTTGAGCGGAAATGCCAGGTTCTGGTACACGGTCATCGAGTCATAGATCACGGGGAACTGGAAAACCTGGGCAATGTTCCGGTCCCTCGGGGACAGCTCGTTCACCCGTTTGCCATCGAACAGTACGTCGCCCTCGGAGGGCTGGAGCAAACCCGAAATGATGTTCAGCATCGTACTCTTGCCGCAGCCGGACGGACCGAGCAATGCATACGCCCCACCCTTCTCCCAGACATGGTCCAGCTGACGGATCGCGTAGTCATCGGGCCCGGCCGGAGTGTCGCTGTAACTGTGAGCCAGGGACTTCAAATGAATTTCAGCCATCAGACCGACCCTCCTGTGACGACCTGTGCCGGTGTGTGCACCAGGCTTTCGTCTTTATCGAATACGAACAGTTTGTTGATGGGCAGGTAGATTTTGATGGGCGAACCCGTGTGGTACTGGTGTACGCCCATCAACTGCATCACCATCTCGAAGTACCGATTGCGCACGTGCATGAAGGTTTCGGAGCCACTGATTTCACTGAGCTCAACCTCCATCGACATCTCGAGATCATCCTCATTGTTGGGGACCAGTCCGATGTGACTCGGGCGGATACCAAACCAGTAATCGCCGGGTTCGAGCCGTGCGAGTTCCTGAGTCAACGCATGATGGGAGTATTCGTCGAAGGTCACTTCCGTGTCGGTGACCCGGCCCTTGATCATATTCATGGGCGGCTCACTGAACAGTTGTGCCGCCAGGGTGTTCACTGGGTTACGGTAAACGTCCATCACCGGGCCGCTCTGAACGATCCGTCCCTCGTTCAGGAGCGTGGTGACACCTCCCAACGCCAGCGCCTCGTTGGCTTCGGTGGTGGCGTATACGGCAATGCATTGGCGTTCGCGGAACAGTTCCCGCAACTCAGCGCGCAACTCTTCCCGCAGTTTGTAGTCGAGGTTCACCAGCGGTTCGTCAAACAGGATCAGGGTCGCGTCCTTGACCAGGGCCCTGGCCATCGCCGTGCGCTGCTGTTGCCCCCCGGAAAGCTCCAGCGGATACCGCTTCAGCAAGGGGTCAATCTGCAGCATGTTCGCGGTTTCCTTAACCCGTCGGTCAATCTCACTCTCCTTCATCTTGGCCAGACGCAGGGGCGAGGCGATGTTTTCGTACACCGTGAGGTTGGGATAGTTGATGAACTGCTGATAGATCATTGAGACATTGCGTTGTTGAACGCTTTGCCCGGTGACATCGTTGCCGTTGTAGATGAGGCGGCCGTCATCGGGCTTGTCCAGCCCGGCCATCAGCCGCATCAACGAGGTTTTGCCGGCCAATGTACGCCCGAGCAGAACGTTGAACGAACCTGCCTCAAACGTGATGTTCGCGTCGCGGATGTAATCGACTCCATCCACGACACGGGAGAGGTTCTCCAGCGTTAAGGACATAGGCTTTCCTTTGTTGTTCTTGTGGCACGTTATCCGCCGTCACCGCAGGCGACCGGCGAGAATTCGATTTCGAATACATAAAGGCAATGAGCATACCAATGTAGGTGAAAACCACGAGCAAATACGTAGACCATTGTTTTTATTGCCATTAAATTTCTGGAAATTTCTTTATTGAAAACAAAAATGTTCGCTATCAAACTTTTTGTTCAGTTTGAACATTGACCTGAACAACCAATGAGCACATTATTGAACATCGTAGCGAACAGATTCGCGGCCTCGGGCCACCCCGGCGGGGTGCGAAAAAACAAAACGAACTTCAGGAACGCGGAGGATTCGCGTGAAAAGGCAACAAGAGAGGGCGGAATACCGATCCATTATCGCGGATTCATGGAACCGCTGTATTGGTTACGGGCTTCACCATGACTACGAACCCGAGCCCGCGAACCTCGACGACCGTGCCCGGGAAACGCTGGAAAAGGACTACGAAGCGTTACTCAGCACAACAGAGACGGAAGTACTTCCCTACTACAACAACATCATGTCCAACAGCCGCTGCCTGATCCTGCTGGCCGACTCCCATGCCCAGGTCCTGAAGGGCTGGGGCGACAAACGCATTACCGAAAGCCATCTGCGGCCATGGTTCAGCGCGGGCGCCAGCTGGCACGAACGCTACGCTGGCACCAACGCCATTGGCACTTCCATCGCCACCCGCTCGCCCGTCCAGGTCCAGCGAAACGAACATTTTCTCAAACTCAACCGGAGCATCATCAGTTCCGCGGCGCCGATATTCGATACCGACAGAACCCTGGTGGGGGTTCTCAGTGCCTTCAGTGATGCCTACCTACCACAGGCGCATACGCTGGGGATGGTTCGTCTTCTTTCGCAATCGGTTGAAAACCGTCTGATCGTCAGGCAGTTGGGGGGCGATCATTTTATCCTCACCCTCAACACCACGGCGGACAATATCGACAGCCCCTGGTCGGGACTGATCGCGTTTGACCCCAACGGCCGCATAGTTGCCTCCAATCAACGGGCAGATCAACTACTCGGCGAGCCTTTGTCAGGGCGCAACCTGAACTCGCTGTTCATTGAAAACCGGAACCTGGTACTGAATCACTCCCACAACACCCCCATACAGCTCACGACCACGAAACGAGTGCGGCTGTCAGGACTGTTGAAGCGGCCGGTCTCGCTCGACACCGTCACCACAAAGCCCGCGCGCGCAATACCCCGTGCCAGGCCCACGGAGCCAGGCATGGCTGGCGTTTCCATGGACGATATTGAACATGGGGATCCACTGGTCCGACGCTGTGCCGACCAGGCGAGGAAGGTTCTGGAGAGAGGCGTTCCGATACTGATTTGTGGTGAAACCGGTGTGGGCAAGGAAGTGATGGTCAAAGCCCTGCATGGAACCAGCCAACGATGCGCGCAGCCTCTGGTCTCCGTTAACTGTGCGGCGATCCCACCGGAGCTTGTCGAATCCGAACTGTTTGGCTACGAGGCTGGCGCATTCACCGGCGCCCGCGCCCAGGGTTCTCTGGGCCTGATACGCAAGGCCGACAAGGGCATTCTGTTCCTGGACGAAATCGGAGAAATGCCCCTGGCCGCCCAATCCCGGCTATTGCGCGTTCTGCAGGAACGGGAAGTGACACCGGTGGGCTCCACGGAACGCATTCCCGTGGACATACTGCTGGTGTCTGCGACCAACCGCCCGCTCGCAGATCGAATCGACAATGGTGAGTTCAGAGCGGACCTCTACTACCGCATCAATGGCCTCAGCCTTGAGCTTCCAGCACTCAGGGATCGAATGGACCGGCGCGAGCTGATCCGCAGAATCTATCTGGAGCATCGTGACAGCGGCCAATCGGACACTCTGAACAATGAGGTAATGGCGGCGCTTGAGAATCACCCCTGGCCCGGCAATATTCGCCAGCTGGTGAACATCGTCCGCGTCGCCGTGGCCATTGCCGACGGCGACGACGTGCAACTCTGGCACCTGCCGGAGGATTTCCTGGCGGATTATGAGAGTCAAACCAGGCCCGAGCGCAAACCGGTATTCGATGCATCGCCCTACAGAGAATCGCCCCAGGCGAATGACAACTCCCGGAATGACACCATGGATCAGACACTGGTGGTCTACCGACAGTGCATGGGCAACGTGTCCCGTGCAGCCAGGGAACTGGCTGTCAGCCGCAACACCCTGTACAAGCGACTTCGGGATCTGGGTGTAAGGTAGTCATAGCTTGCGAATGGCTTTAAGCCAGCCGTCGTAGAGCTTGTCACGCTGGGCTTTAGTCATCGTTGCCTCAAAACTGCGGTCGCATCGCCACATACTGCTCAGATCCTCCAGGCTTTTGTAGACACCCGCCTGCAGGCCAGCCAGATAGGCCGCGCCCAGCGCGGTGGTCTCCACCAATGCAGGCCGATCGACCCGCGCCCCGAGGATATCCGCCAGGAACTGCAGTACCCAGTTGTTGGCCACCATGCCACCGTCCACACGCAGGGTAATGGGCCTTATGCCATCCTTCTCCATCGCCTTCTGCAGATCCTTGGTCTGGTAGCAAACCGATTGCAGGCCAGCGGTCACGATTTCCTTGATCCCGGTATCGCGGGTCAGCCCGAAAATCGCCCCACGGGCGTTGGGGTCCCAGTACGGTGCGCCCAGGCCCGTAAACGCTGGCACCAGATAGACCCCGTGGTCCACCGGTGTGCCTTCCGCCAGGGGTTCGGTCTCACAGGCGTCCCGAATCAGCTGCAACCCGTCTCGCAGCCACTGGATAGCCGCACCGGCGATAAAGATACTCCCCTCCAGCGCGTACGCAGGCTTTCCGTTGAGGCGATAGGCTACCGTTGTGAGCAGGCGGTGCTCTGATGTCAGAGCCTTGTCGCCGGTATTCAGCATCAGGAAACAGCCGGTACCGTAGGTGCTTTTCGCCATTCCGGTTTCAAAGCACGTCTGGCCGAACAGGGCCGCCTGCTGGTCCCCCGCCATACCCATGACGGACGTACCACCCAGCCGACCGTTACCGACGATCTGGCCGAAGTCCGCTGCCGAATCCATCACCTGCGGCAACAACGAGGCAGGAATGCCGAACAGGTCAAGTAGCTCCGGGTCCCAATCCTGATCGTGAATGTTGAACAACAGGGTGCGACTGGCATTGGTCGCATCGGTCCTGTGCTCCCTGCCGCCGGTCAGTCGCCAAAGCAGAAAACTGTCGATCGTGCCGAACGCCAATTCTCCGCGTTCCGCCCGTTGCCGGGCGCCCGGTACGTTGTCCAGTATCCAGCGAATTTTCGTCGCCGAAAAATAGGGGTCAATCAACAGCCCTGTCTTGTTGTTCACTGAAGGTTCAAGGCTTTGCTTCTTGAGCGATTCACACCAGTCCGCGGTTCGCCTGTCCTGCCAGACGATCGCCGGGTAGATGGCCTCGCCCGTTGCGCGGTCCCACAACACCGTGGTTTCACGCTGGTTCGTTATGCCAACAGCGACAACCTCATCGTTGTCACCACACCCCCTGGCCATCACGTCATCGCAGGTTTCCTGGACAGTACGCCAGATGTCTTCCGGCTCATGCTCGACCCAGCCGCTCGCGGGAAAATGCTGAGGGAACTCCTGCTGGCTCGTCGCGTGGATGTTGCCGTCCAGGGTGAAAAGGATGGCGCGGGAACTGGTTGTCCCCTGGTCGATCGACAGAATGTACTGAGTCATAGTTGTTTTGCCTCGGGCCAGTGTTCTTATTTTTTCGTATTTTTACTTTTTTGAAAACAAAAGCCAACCCTTTTTGCGGGCGAAAACTTACCCGCACTTCGCAAGCCTCACACAAGCCCCTAAAAATGCTGCACAAAGGCACAAAACACTCTAAACTGAGTTCAGGTTTGAAATCGCTATTTCGTTCGTTACAGAAAAACCGTGGACCGGAGGAAGTTGAATGGCACAACGACGCCGACAGGACCTGATCATGGAGCTCATCCAGCAGAACGGCTTCGTGACCACCGAGCAACTGGTTGATCAGTTCAAGGTAACGCCGCAAACCATCCGCCGGGATTTGAACGACTTGGCCAGCCAGAAGAAACTGCGCCGGCATCACGGCGGCGCCGGCATCGACTCCAGCACGGTGAACACGGCCTACCAGGCTCGCAAAATCATGGACCTGGAAGCCAAGGAGCGCATCGCTGAAGCACTGGTGGACATGATCCCCGACAACTCCTCCATGTTCATCAACATCGGCACCACCACGGAAACCATTGCCAAGGCCCTGCTTGAGAAAAACAACCTCCAGGTAGTCACCAACAACCTTCACGTCGCATCCATTCTTTCCGCCAAGGAAGACTTCCACATCATTATTGCCGGCGGCGAAGTGCGTAACCGCGACGGCGGCATCGTGGGTGAAGCCACCCGGGACTTCATCAACCAGTTCAAGATGGATTTCGGCATTATCGGTATCAGCGGCATCCACAGTGACGGTTCTTTGCTGGACTTCGATTACCGGGAAGTCCGGGTTGCCCAGTCCATCATCGAGAATTCCGGCCAGGTACTGCTGGCCGCGGACCATTCCAAGTTCGGCCGCAACGCCATGGTGCGCCTCGGCAGCATTGCCCAGGCAGATCATGTGTTTACCGATGAACCGCCTCCCGTCGAAATCCGCCAGCTCCTGCGTGAAAACAACGTGGAACTGCACCTGGTCTGACCCCTCCATCGCCGTAACCATCACCCAGTCATAGCCTGGCAGCGTGACTCCCAAAGCCTTCGCCCACTTTTTTTCGTTTTTTTTCTGTATTTTCCTTTACGAATATATTTTGCTTTCGCATAATGTGGGTATACGTTTCTGTGAAAATCGGAAAGAGCGCCGGAAGCGTCCTTTCATTGGCGTCAGGAGATGACTCGAGATGACCGAGGAGAACAATACATTTGACGTTGTCGTTGTGGGCGGTGGCGTCAACGGCACAGGTATCGCCATGGACGCCGCAGGCCGCGGCCTGAAGGTGTTGCTTTGCGAAATGAACGACCTCGCCTCAGCCACCTCGTCCAGCAGCAGCAAGCTGATTCATGGAGGTCTCCGATACCTTGAGCACTACGAGTTCCGCCTGGTACGTGAAGCCCTGGCAGAACGGGAGTCGCTGCTGCGAAATTCGCCACACATCATGTGGCCAATGCGCTTTCGGTTGCCACACCGCCCTCACCTTCGCCCCGCCTGGATGATCCGGACCGGACTGTTCCTTTATGACCATCTGGCCAAGCGAGAGGTCCTTCCTGGGTCGCGCTCCATAAAGTTCGATGAGAAGGATCCGCTCAAGTCGGACATCACCAAAGGTTTTGAGTATTCAGACGGCTGGGTGGATGATGCTCGCCTGGTGGTACTAACCGCCAAGAAAGCCCAGGAGTGCGGTGCCACCATCCTGACCAGAACCAAGTGCATCAATGCCGAGCGCGGCGCGGATTCATGGAACGTATCGCTTCAGGATATGAATGACGACAGTATCCACCACGTCTCCGCCAAGGTGATTGTCAATGCGTCGGGCCCCTGGGTAAGCCGGCTGTTCAGCGAAAGCCTGTCCATGAAAGCGCCAAAAACCATTCGCATGGTCAAGGGCAGTCATATTGTGGTGCCTCGCCTCAACCGGGAAACCGAGGCCTACATTCTCCAGAACGAAGACGAACGCATTGTGTTCGTCATCCCCTACGAGGACGAGTTCTCCCTGGTAGGCACCACCGACGTGGATTACGAAGGCGACCCGAAAAAAGCGAAAATATCACCGGAAGAAACCGAATATCTGCTGGATATCGTCAACTCGCACTTTAAACGCCAACTAACGGAAAGCGATGTGGTGTGGTCCTATTCCGGCGTTCGCCCATTAATGGACGACGAAGAAGGAGATGCCAAAAAGGCTTCCCGCGACTATTCATTTGAAGTGAGCCGGGAAAAAGGCAAGGCACCGGTCATCTCCGTCTTTGGTGGCAAGATCACTACCTACCGCAAACTTGCGGAAGCTGCGACGGACAAACTCTGCCAGTTTTTCCCACACGCCCGCGGTCCGTGGACGAAAACAGGCATCCTGCCCGGTGGTGATTTCGAGAATCACGACACTCTCGAGGCAAGCCTGTCCGCAGAATACCCGTGGCTTCCCGAAGCAGTATACAGCCGTTACGTGCGTACTTACGGCACCAAGGCATACGACTTTCTGGGCGACGCAAAATCCATCCAGGATCTGGGATTTCGGTTTGCCGGCACACTCTACGAGCGCGAAGTCGAGTATCTTATCAAGCATGAATGGGCGATGACGTCGGAGGACATTCTCTGGCGCCGCACCAAACAGGGGCTCTATGCCACTGAAGACGATGTTCGGGAGCTGGACAGATATCTATCAGCCCAGGCAACCCCGCAACCGCAAACCGTTGCTCTCCACCACAGCGCCTGAATCACTCTCTCAGGCATTTCGCTCCGGCCGGCCTCCCCCGCCCGGAGCTTTTTTGTGCCCCTTTACTGGCAAGCACTCCCCGGTATCCCTGGATACGAAAAAGCCGGATGCCTTACGGCACCCGGCTTTTCCTGCCCCATCCTTCGTCCAGTCAGTAGGGTGTATAAGGCTCTTCCGCTTCTATCAGAACGTCAGCTGTGAGCCAACAATGAACGCATCGTATTCACCCTGACCACCCTCTGTGCCCAGCGTCGTGTACTCGGCCATCAGGGTCAGGGCGTCCGTAGCGGCGTAACGCGCAAACACCATGGTCAGATCCGTATCGTTCGCGCTCGAGTTGATGTCGTCTTCACCCTCGCCGTAGCTGACACCCAATGTGGTGCGGTTGAAGCCGTATGTCGTCTCAACGTACCACTGACTGGCGTCTTCCTCGTTCGGATCCAGGCGAGCGGCAAATACGCCGTTCCCGGTACCGGACGTCATGGAATAGTTACCACGAACATTCAGGTTGCCGAGCGACACCGAACCACCAAAATCGACACCAGACATGGTGTAGTCGTCAAAGGTGCCGGTCTTCGAGTCTACATCCTGAGTAAAGGCACTTGACCACAACGAGAACATATCCGCGGTGTAGACCACGTTGCCCTCAATTCGGGGAGCGCTGTATTCCGCATCAGCTACGCCATCCACCTTGGAGGGGCTGAATACACCCACCTTGAATTGCAGACCACCCAGGCTATTCGAGGTATACATCACACGCGGCGTGAAGTTGGCGTAGAAGTAACCATTACCAATACGTCCCGCCGTTGCAGCCACCTGATCCGGGCCGCCGATCAGGCCGACACCCAGGGCACTGCCGTTGTCCCCGATAGCTGGAACACCAAAGATCCCGAAGCCCTTACCAATGTTGACCTGACCGAAATCACCGGCAACCGCGATCTCGGACACGCGGCTGCGGAAATTCGCATTAGCATCACCAGGCGCTATGTCTGCGTTCATCTGGAAGTGACCCGATACTTCCAGGCCATTCTGAGTGGGAGCGTAGATGTTGGTTTGCAGCGTAGCCGGGTTAAAGCCTGTGGTGATGGTAAACGAGTCTTCGTCCGTTGGATCGTCGTAGTTGCCAAGTACCGCGAAGATTGGAATGTGACCGTTGAATCCCGCTTTCCAACCGCTGTCGGATTCGAACGTGGTATCAGCATATGCCGGCGCAGCAAACGCTCCGGCAACCATCGCAACCCCGGCCGCCAGCGCAGACAATTTGAAAGACTTAACATTCGCGCAGTTTTTGTTTTCGATCATGATAGCTTCCTATTATTGTTTGAGATTTTCTGGCCTATCAGCACTTCCTCTCGTTGGAACCTGAAATAACCTTTATATCAATAACTTGATGGGCTACCTCTTGCTAACAGACACTGTCATCTCGAACATTTATTGCGGTTTTTGGCCGCTTTATGTTTTCGAGACAGAACAAATCTAGCGCGCTAAAGAAAAAATGGAAAGTTTTAGAACATATTTTATCTGAAATCTGCGCCCTTGCATGGCGCAAAAAACAACGAAACAATCAATATATTGTTGTTTTTGTTGACTTAATTACAAATACAGAAATGTCGATAAATTTTCGTTGACGAACCACAAAACGAACATTACTCTCAATAATGTAGTAAAACCAACAAAACACGTGTGACTAACAACAAGAAAGGTGTTCCATGAGGAAATGGCCAATTGTCGCTGCGACCACCTGTCTGCTGTGCTTCAGCGCAGCCGGTCACGGTTCAGATACGTTTAGTGCGTTGCCGGAAGCACGCAAGCAGGTCATCAATCAGTGGATTTCAGAAAATTTTCAGGCGTCCACGCTATCTACGGAGCAACAGGCAGAAGAGCTTGCCTGGTTTGCACACACCGCCAAGCCGCTGGAAGGCCTTGAGATTTCGGTTCTGTCAGAGAACCTGGCAACGCACCGTTACGAATCCGAAGTACTCGCGAAAGCGTTTTCCGACATTACCGGCATAAAGGTGACTCACGACCTGAAACCGGAAGGCGAGGTCATCCGGCAGGTCAACCTACAAAGGATCATGGCTGCCAAGGGTCGGTATGACGCCTTCGTCAACGACTCAGACCTGATTGGCACCCACGCGCGCACCGGTTGGGCACTGGCACTGAGTGACTACATGGAAGGCAAGGGGCGCGAGTACACGTTGCCCACGCTGGACCTGAAGGATTTTATTGGCCTGAGCTTCGTGACGGGCCCGGATGGAAAAATCTACCAGTTGCCGGACCAGCAATTCGCCAACCTCTACTGGTTCCGTTACGACTGGTTCCAGCGCCCCGAGTTACGCGCAAAGTTCCTGGAGCGCTATGGCTATGAGCTTGGCGTGCCATTGAACTGGTCCGCCTATGAGGATATTGCCGAGTTCTTCACCGTCCATGTGAAGGAGATCGACGGCGAGCGCGTGTACGGCCATATGGACTATGGCAAACGAGATCCGTCACTTGGATGGCGCTTCACCGATGCCTGGCTATCCATGGCGGGCGCTGGCGACCCCGGGCTACCCAATGGCCTGCCAGTGGATGAATGGGGAATCCGGATGGAGGAATGTCATCCTGTTGGCTCCTCCGTCAAGAGAGGCGGCGCCACCAACGGGCCGGCCGCTGTTTATGCCTTGCAGAAGTACATAGATTGGCTCAGAAGCTACGCGCCACCGGAAGCGCCAGAGATGAACTTTTCCGAGGCCGGTCCCGTTCCCGCTCAGGGCCAGATTGCCCAGCAGATTTTCTGGTATACCGCCTTCACGTCCGACATGACCAAACCCGGGCTCCCCGTGGTCAATGACGACGGTACGCCGAAATGGCGAATGGCACCCTCCCCTTACGGCGCCTATTGGTCGGAAGGCATGAAACTCGGCTATCAGGACGTAGGCGCCTGGACCATTCCCAGAGTGATGAGTGATCGCAGCCAGAAAGCGGCCTGGCTCTACGCCCAGTTCACCGTCTCAAAATCGGTATCACTTCAAAAAACGCTCGTGGGCCTGACGCCGATTCGCGAATCGGACCTGGACTCCCCGGAAATACAGGCCAGAAGCGCGGAACTGGGCGGGCTGGTGGAGTTCTACCGCAGCCCCGCCCGTGAAGCCTGGACACCGACCGGTGTTAATATCGCCGACTATCCCAAACTGGCCAAACTCTGGTGGCCGAACATCGCCGATGCAATGTCGGGAGAACGCACAGCACAGCAGGCCATGGATAAACTGGCCGAAAGTCAGGACAGGGCGATGGCGGTGATGGAGCGCAACTACACAGTCAAGAATTGCCCACCCCGTATTGCATCAGACGACGATGCAAAAGGTCGCGACTGGTGGCTCGCACAACCAGGAGCTCCGAAGCCGAAGTTGAAGAACGAAAAGCCACCGGGGAAAACCATTCGCTACGAGGATCTTCTTGCGCGCTGGGAAGAAGCCCGATAGGTGTACGACAGACACCCGGGAGCTCAGTCGTCCAGAATATCCTTTACCCGGCGGCGCAGCTCGGGAATAACCTCCTGCTCGAACCAGGGATTGCGCCGTAGCCAAAGGTTGTTTCTCGGGCTGGGGTGTGGCAACGGCAACATGGTCGGCCACACCTCCCGCCATTGCCTCACCCGCTCAGTCACCGACGTTTTCGCCCCTGGCAAGTGCCAGGCATGAGCGTACTGTCCAATCACCAACGTCAGCTCCACATGCTCCAGGCGTTCCAGTAGCAGGTCCCGCCAGGCAGGCGCACACTCCGGCCGTGGTGGCAGGTCACCGTTCTTTCCTGTGCCGGGATAACAGAACCCCATGGGCAAGATCGCCAGTTGCTGTTCGTCGTAGAAAGTGTCCCGGTCAATGCCCATCCAGTTACGCAGCCGGTCGCCGCTGGGGTCGTTGAACGGCAATCCGGTATCGTGAACACGGCGCCCGGGCGCCTGCCCCACCACCAGCAAACGCGCTGACTGCGAGATCTGGACCACCGGCCGGGGCCCGAGGGGCAACTGAGCTTCACAGATCCGGCACTGGCGAACGTTCTCCACCAATTCACCAAGCGGCATCCGGGAATAAAGACTGGTCATTTGTGCCAACCACTCCAGAAGAATAGGCCATTGCATACACAGCCACTTAACGTAACCATAAAGCCTCAACCCGTTAGCCACAAATCGACGATTCCGAGAACGGCACAAGGACTGCTCCGCCCATGAATGCCAAGTCAGATGTTGACTCCAACGCCACCCTGAATGCGTTTCGCGAGGTTGTTCGCAGCCGGCGTTCAGTACGCCGATTTACCGACGAGCCGGTGCCGGAACACGTGCTGGATGATTGCCTTGAGCTGGCCATGCTGGCGCCAAATTCCAGCAATCTTCAGCCCTGGGAATTTTTCGTGGTCAGGACCCCAGACCTCAAAACGCGTCTGGCCGACGCCTGCCTTGGGCAGAACGCCGCCAAAACCGCTCCCCTACTGATTGTCGTAGTCGCCCGTACTGACACCTGGCGAGAGCACTCCCGTATGGCGCTGGAACAATGGCCGGAGGAAAAGCTGCCGGGCATCGTCGAGAAGTACTATTCCAGAATCGCACCCATCCACTACAACCAGGGGCCTTTCGGCCTGCTCGGTGCCGCCAAGAAAGCCGCCGGATTGTTTGTAGGCCTTTCCCGCCCTGTTCCCAGGGGCCCCTATTCAAAGAGTGAGATGAAAGTCTGGGCCACAAAATCCACCGCACTTGCGGCTGAAAACCTGATGCTGGCGCTGAGGGCTCACGGTTACGATTCATGCCCCATGGAAGGCTTTGACGAATGCCGGGTAAGACGGCTGTTGAAGCTACCGCGAAAGGGCCTGGTGACCATGGTACTGGCGGCGGGGAAACGCTCAGACAAGGGCGTGTATAACCGCCAATACCGCTTTGAGAGGGATACGCTCATTCACTACCTGTGAATGAGCGCCGGACTACACTTCCGGGTTGGCCAGCGCTTCGGCAGCCCCCAATAAACCGGTGTACCCATCCATCACCACGTAAACCGGTGTTGATTCCAGCAGGGGACGCATCCGCCCCTTGTCTTCGAAACCTTTCTGGAACGGGCTTTCCAGGAAGAAATCGATGAACCTGGGGAGAATGCCTCCGCACAGGTAAACACCCCCAGTGCCGCCGAGAGTCAGAACCCCATTGCCGGCAACGCGCCCAAGAATCTCGCAGAAGTGCCGCAAAGTCTGGCGGGCAAGCAGATCAGACTGATCCAACGCGGCGGCGGTTATTTTCTCCGGCGCATCCAGGGGGGCGGCCACGCCCTGTATCTCTGCGTGGGCCTGGTAAAGGTTCAGCAAACCCTGACCACACAGGATACGTTCGACGGAAACGCGACCGAACCGGGCCTTCAGAATCCGCAGGATAGCCATCTCGGTGTCGTCTGTCGGGGCAAAGTCCACGTGACCACCCTCAGTCATCAGCGGCACCCAGCCATGCTGCAACGGAACCAACCCCGACACTCCCAGGCCGGTACCCGGACCGATAACCAGCCGGGGGCGCGCCGCATTGCCCGGGCCGCCGCAAACGTGGACCAGCTTATCGGCACTGACATGGGGAACCCCGAGGGCCATGGCAGTAAAGTCATTGATCACTTTGAACGCACCCCAACCAAACCGCCTGCGAACCTCCTCGCTGTCGAAACGCCAGTGGTTGTTGGTCATCCGCACCTGGGTACCCTGGACTGGCGATGCTACCGCAAGACAGACATCCTGCACCTCCCCTACGCCGCAGCGGGCAAGGTAATCAACGATGGCAGCATCAAGATTGTCGTAGTCCCCGCAGGCAAGGACTTCAACAGCCTCAGGGGTAACGTCACCGGAGCGAACGAGAGCAAACCTGGCATTGGTACCCCCGATGTCTCCTACCAGCGAGTAGTTGTCTTTCGTCATGCGTCGTGATTCCAGAAAAAGCTGGCGCCCTCTTCCGGGTTGCTGGCGGCTTTGCGCATCCAGCCAAACAGCTCCCGGCCCAGGCCGTGATGATAACTGCTCAGGTCCGCTTTTTCTGCCTCGCGGCTGGCAAATTCCTCAGCCGACACCTCAATCTCCAGTGTTCCGGCAACCGCGTCCAGATTGATCACGTCGCCATTGCGCACGCGGCAAAGCTCCCCACCATTCGCCGCTTCCGGATAGACGTGTATGGCTGCCGGCACCTTACCGGACGCTCCGGACATGCGACCATCGGTAACCAGCGCAACCTTATAGCCACGGTCCTGAAGCACACCAAGATACGGCGTCAGCTTGTGCAATTCAGGCATGCCGTTGGCTTTCGGGCCCTGGAACCGGACCACCACAACGCAATCGCGGTTGAGGTCACCCGCATCGAAGGCCGCCTTGAGTTCGTTCTGGTCATTGAACACAACAGCCGGTGCTTTCACTACGCGGTGCTCCTCCGCCACGGCCGACACCTTGATCACGCCACGGCCAAGATTGCCATCCAGAACCCGCAACCCGCCGTCCGGCGCAAAGGGCTCCGCCGCCGTACTCAGCACATCCGGCTTGGCACTTTTCTCAGGCGCCGGCTTCCACACCAGCTTGTCATTCTCCAGTTCCGGCATTCGTGCGTACTGTTCCAGCCCATGCCCCACAACCGTCTCAACGTCATTATGAAGCAGACCGGCACTCAGCAACTCACGGATCAGGAACGGCGTTCCCCCCGCTTCGTGGAAGGCGTTCACGTCTTCCTGGCCGTTGGGATAAATACGCGTCATCGAAGGTACCGCCGATGACAACTCGGAGTAGTCGTTCCAGTCGACAATGATGCCGGCGGCTCGGGCGATGGCGATCCAGTGAATGGTGTGATTGGTGGAGCCACCGGTCACCAGCAGCGCCACCAGCGCATTCACGATACTCTTTTCGTCCACCATGTCGCCCAGACCCAACGTGCCTCCGTGGGGCTTGGACAGCCGGATAACCTGTTCGGTTGCCTCACGGGTCAAGGCTTCACGTAGTGGCGTACCCGGGTTCACGAAGGCCGACCCTGGCAGATGCAGCCCCATTACCTCCACCAGAAGCTGATTACTGTTGGCGGTACCATAGAACGTGCAGGTACCGGGGCTGTGGTAGGACTGGGATTCCGCCTCCAGCAGCTCGTCTTTACCGATCTTGCCCTCGGCGTAGAGCTGGCGAATGCGCTGCTTCTCTTTATTGGGCAGCCCAGACGGCATGGGACCAGCCGGCACCAGAATGGTCGGCAGGTAGCCGAAGCTCAGCGACCCGATCAGCAAACCAGGAACGATTTTGTCGCAGATGCCGAGCAACATGGTGGCATCGAACATATTATGACTCAGGGCGACCGACGTACTCATGGCGATGGTGTCGCGTGAAAAAAGGCTCAGCTCCATGCCCGGCTGGCCCTGGGTCACACCGTCACACATGGCCGGGGTGCCACCGGCAAACTGCGCCACCGAGCCCATTCCGTTGGCCGCCTTGCGAATCACGTCCGGAAAGTCCTGATAAGGCTGGTGGGCCGACAACATGTCGTTGTAGGCGGAGACAATGGCCACATTGGCCTTGTTCATGAATTTGAGGGTGTCTTTATCGGACTGGTTACAGGCGGCAAAGCCATGAGCCAGGTTGCCGCAGGACAGCGTGCTGCGCTGGGGTGACTGGGCTTTGAGCTCGCCCATCCTGTCCAGATAATCCTGCCGGGTAGCGCGACTGCGCTCGATGATCCGCTTGGTAACCGCGTCTACGGTCGGGTGCATAGTGGGTCTCCTGAAACTTGTTATCTAATTACTTTTTTATTCCCGTAAGTTTACTTTCTTTTTTTGCCACTTTCACCCGCCAGTCATTCATTTTTCCATTATTTGTTGTTATATTTACTACATCAGAAACTGAAACGAACAATAAACAAACAAATCTGGAGCCAGAACATGACTATTCGTATCGCAATTAACGGCTTTGGTCGCATTGGCCGCAATGTTCTCCGCGCACTTTATGAAAACGACTACCGAAATGAGCTTCAGGTGGTTGCCATCAACGACCTGGGAGACGCGGAAACCAACGCTCACCTACTCAAATACGACAGCGTTCACGGTCGCTTCAACGGCATTGTGAACCACGATGCCGAATCACTCTCCGTCAACGGTGACCGCATCGCCATCACCGCCATCCGTAACCCCGAAGAACTGCCGTGGAAAGACTACCATGTGGATGTGGTCTTCGAGTGCACTGGCCTGTTTACCGCCCGTGACAAGGCAGAGGGTCACCTCAAAGCCGGCGCACGCAAAGTCATTATCTCAGCCCCCTCTTCTGACGCCGACGCGATGGTTGTCTACGGGGTCAACGACGACGTTCTGACCGCCGAACACAACATCATCTCCAACGCCTCCTGCACCACCAACTGCCTGGCACCGGTTGTTGAAGCATTGCACAGGAAAATTGGCATTGAGAGTGGCCTGATGACCACGATCCACTCGTACACCAATGACCAGAAACTGAGCGACGTCTACCACTCTGACCTGTATCGCGCGCGCTCGGCCACCCAGTCCATGATCCCGACAAAAACCGGTGCAGCCGCAGCCATTGGCAAGGTGATCCCGGAACTGTCCGGAAAACTTGACGGACTGGCCGTGCGGGTTCCTACTATCAACGTTTCCCTGGTGGATTTCGGCTTCATCGCCAGCCGCGACACCACCGTGGAAGAAATCAACGAGGTCGTGAAAGCTGCAGCGGAAAACAACCCGGTCCTTGGCTACAACGCAGAGAAACTGGTTAGTGTGGACTTCAACCACAACGCCCTGTCCAGCATTTTCGACGCCAATCACACACGGGCCATGGGCCGTCACGCGAAAGTCATGGCCTGGTACGACAATGAATGGGGCTTCTCCAACCGGATGCTCGACAACGCTGTTGCACTGATGAAAAAGGCGAGCCAGTAACTCTGCTCACCTGCCATTTCGTCCAGCACAACCGGAAAGCTTCACTGAAAAACAAAAGGAAACTGGAACCATGTTAAGGCGCACCAAGATCGTCGCCACTCTCGGCCCCGCCACCGATTCACCGGAATCACTGTCAGCTATTATTGCTGCAGGTGTTGATGTTACGAGATTGAATTTTTCCCACGGCAGTGCGGAAGACCACATCCAACGCGCCCTGCGGGTGCGGGAATCTGCCGCCGCCAACGGCCGGTTTGTCGCCCTGCTCGCCGACCTCCAGGGGCCAAAACTTCGTATCGCGCGCTTCGCGGAAAACAAGGTGACCCTCAAGGCCGGCCAGCAGTTTATCCTGGACGCCAGCATGGACAAGGAAGCCGGCAATGAAGAGCGCGTCGGCATTGACTACGAGCAACTGATTGAAGACGTCAAGCCAGGCGACATCCTGGTACTGGACGACGGCCGCATCGAGATGGAAGTCGAGTCCGTTGACGGCACCAGCATCTCCTCCCGCGTTCTTATCGGCGGCCCCCTGTCCAACAACAAGGGCCTCAACAAGCGCGGCGGCGGCCTCTCCGCCGAAGCCCTGACCGAGAAAGACAAGCAGGACATCAAAACCGCCGCCCGCCTGGGCGCCGATTATGTCGCGGTGTCGTTTGTACGCACTGCCGAAGACATGCACGTTGCCCGCCGCCTGCTGAAGGAAGCTGGCTCGGAAGCACGCCTGGTTGCCAAGATTGAACGCGCGGAACTGGCCCACGATAACGCCGCCCTGGATGCGGTCATCGATGCGTCGGACGCGGTTATGGTGGCCAGGGGCGACCTCGCTGTTGAGATTGGCGACGCCGAGCTGGTGGGCGTTCAGAAGCACATCATCAACCGCGCCCGCGCCCTGAACACGGTGGTGATTACCGCCACCCAGATGATGGAGTCGATGATCGAAAACCCGATGCCGACCCGGGCGGAGGTTTCCGACGTGGCGAACGCGGTGATGGACTACACCGACGCGGTCATGCTGTCTGCAGAAACGGCGGTCGGCGACTACCCCACGGAAGCGGTGGAAGCCATGGTGCGAATTTGCATGGGCGCAGAAAAGCATCCGTCGATGCATCAGTCCAAGCACCGCATTCATGAAAGCATGGAACATGTGGATGAGGCGATCGCCCTGTCTGCCATGTACGCGGCCAATCACCTGGATGGTGTGACGTCGATTATCTGCATGTCGGAAACCGGTGCCACTCCCCTGCTGATGTCGCGCATCAAATCCAGCCTTCCGATTTTTGCCTTCTCGCGCAATCACTCTACCCAGCATCGGGTAACGATGTTCCGTGGTGTACAGACGGTACCCTTTGATTCGGCGACGATTCCGCCCGAGCAGACAAACTCGCGCGCGGTGGCTGAGCTGGTTCGGATGGGGGCCGTCAAAGAGGGTGACCTGGTGGTGATTACCAAGGGCGATTATGTGAATGCCCAGGGCGGCACGAACACTATGAAGATTGTTCGTGTTGGGGCTGATATTCGCTAGACGGGAATTGGGAGGTGTCGTCTTTTGTAGCCTGATGGTTTTGGTGCCTTGAGGCTGCGGGGCGGGGCTTCCCAAAACCGCTACGAGCACATCCATGTGCGCTTGGAATTGGCCATCCCTGGCCAATTACATTTTGGGAAGCCCCGCCCCGCAGCCTCTTGTTTGAACTGACCAGTTATCGCCAGACAGCACTTTTAGCGTTCGTGTTATTCGTGCCGAATCTTATATCTGCTTAAAACACTTGCCGTATCCACACCTTATACATGACCAAAGCACCGAAAGCGCTATCTTAAGAGTCAGAACAAGCGGTTGGTGACAGGGCCGTTCGGGAATGTAATTGGCCACGGATGGCCAATTCCAAGCGCACATGGATGTGCTCGTAGCGTTTCCCGAACGGCCCTGCCACCAACCGCGAAAACTCCAATCAATGAGGCTACAGACCAATAGGAAAACTTAAAGGTCAGCAAGGCTCCCACGAACAATCTCAGAAATCTGCCCCCAATCACCGGAAGCAACGGCATCACCAGGGGTCAACCAGGTGCCACCAACGGCCGAGACATTCTTAAGGGCCAGATAGTCCTTGGCAGTGTTGCGGCGGATACCGCCGGTCGGGCAGAAGGTAACGTCCGGGAAAGGGCCAGAGAAAGCCTTCAGGGCGGGGATACCGCCGGCGACTTCGGCTGGGAAGAACTTGAATTCACGGTAGCCAAGGTTGTAGCCAACCATCAGCTCCGATATCGTTGAAATGCCCGGCAGCAACGGCGCTTCCGAAGTCACACCAAACTCCAGAATGGCCTCGGTGACACCCGGTGTGATCACGAACTGAGCGCCGGCGGCTTCAACCTGCCGGTACTGGGCAATGCTGGTGACCGTGCCCGCCCCAACCCAGGCATCCGGGATCGCTTTTCGTACTTGCTCAATGGCCTTCACGCCATGAGGGGTACGCAAGGTGATTTCCAGTACTCGAATGCCACCATCAACCAAAGCCTGACACAGTGGCAGCGCTTCGTCCGGGTGGTTAATGGTAATCACCGGAACAAGCGGGGAAGCGTTCAAGACCGCCTGGACGCGCTCGCGGTGGAAGTCAGACAATTGGTTCATACATATCTCCGGTATAACAAATCTCGGGCGAACAGCCTTAAGCGCTCCAATAAACCTGCAGCCCCGGTTTCAGGAAAGCGCGGATGGGCATTTCGCGGATGTTTTCGATATCGCTGCAGGCACCCTGCAGGGTTTTCAGCTTGTCGTCCCCCTTCAGGTGCAATGCCGTAAAACCCGCACGGCTCAGGGCACGCAGCGTCAGCGTAATGCGCTTCTGGGGCTGGGAAGGTGGCGTCATGGGGGCCACGATGGCAGCCGAATCCGTATCAAGGGCTTGATCCAACTCCGGCGCATCTGGAAACAATGACGCCGTATGGCCGTCGTTGCCCATACCCAGGATCAGCACATCCAGCGGAAGATGGAGCTCCTCAAGGGCTGTTTCCGCGGCCGCCAAGCCGTCAGCCGGCGTGTCGCCTGACTGCTTGAGGGACAGGTACCGAGCTTCCGAGGCAGGGCCTTGTAACAGACTTTCCCGCACCAGGCGGGTATTGCTGTCGTTATCGTCTTCGGAGACCCAGCGCTCGTCCGCCAACAGCACGTCAATGCGCGCCCAATCCAACGGCTTCTCCCGCAAGGCCTCGAAAAACGGCAGCGGGGTTGAGCCGCCAGACACCACCAGACTGGCGCGGGGTGCAATCAGCAGCCGTTCCGAGAGGTGTTTTGCGACTGCATCCGCCAGCGCAACCGCCGTATCACCAGGGGTGTCGAAAAAATACGCATCCACTGACTCCGGCAGATTCAGGTCATGCATCTTCATACCAGCTCCTTCCGTCACGGGTAATCATGGCGATGGAGGCAACCGGGCCCCAGGTTCCTGCGGCGTAGCGTTTTGGCGGTATGCCACTGTCGTCCCAGTTGCGCATGATCTGGTCAACCCATTGCCAGGCGTGCTCCACTTCGTCACGACGGACGAACAGATACTGATTACCCTTCATGACCTCCCAGAGCAGACGCTCGTAAGCATCCGGGATACGGTCGGTTTCGAAGGTTTCCGAGAACGTCAGCTCCAATGGCCCCTGGCGCAGGCGCATTCCCTTATCCAGCCCCTGGTCCTTGGTCAGAATTTGCAGGGACATACCCTCGTCCGGCTGCAAACGGATGATGAGCTTGTTGTTGGCCAGGTGTTTCTGGTCCGGGTCGAAGATGTAGTGTGGCGCCGGTTTGAAGTGAATGATGATCTGCGACAGCTTCTCCGGCAGGCGCTTACCCGTACGGATGTAGAACGGTACGCCAGACCAGCGCCAGTTATCGATCTCGGCTTTCAGGGCCACAAAGGTTTCGGTCTTGCTGCCGCGCGCCGCGCCCTCTTCCTCCAGATAGCCCGGCACGGGCTTTCCGCCACTGGTGCCAGCGGTGTACTGCCCGCGAACCACATGCGTATCCATCATGTCGGGAGTGATACGGCGCATCGCCTTCAGCACTTTCACCTTCTCATTGCGGATACTGTCTGCCGACAGGTCCGAAGGTGGATCCATGGCGATCAGGCACAGGAGTTGAAGCAGGTGGTTCTGAACCATATCGCGAACCTGACCGGCTTTATCGAAATAGCCCCAGCGGCCCTCAATACCGACGCTCTCAGCCACCGAAATTTCAACATGGGAAATATGGTTCTGGTCCCACTGGGAAGCGAATAGGTTGTTGGCAAACCGAAGCGCGATGAGGTTCTGTACCGTTTCCTTACCCAGGTAATGGTCGATACGGAACAACTGGTTCTCGTTATAAACCTCACCCAGCTCGTCATTGATGACCTTGGACGACTCAAGGTCGTGACCAATCGGCTTCTCTACAACCACCCGGGTGTTCTGGTCGCAACAGTTATTTCCCCGGAGGTTGCGTGAAATCTCACCGTACATGGCCGGTGGTGTGGCCATGTAGACGATCAGATTGCTGGGCTCCTTGCTGCGCCAGTCATTGAGAACGCTGTAACCTTCAGGGTTGGTGAAATCGAGGAACTGGTAATCCACGCGCTGCAGGAATTTCTCGGCCACGTCGGCATCAAACTCATCTTTCCTGACATGCTCTTTCAACTTGCCAAGAAGCGTCTTACGAACCTCGCCGCTGTCTGCCTTGTTTCTCGCGATTGCCAGAATACGAGTGCCCTTGTGGAGCAGTCCGGCCCGCTCAAGCTGATACAGCGCGGGAAACAGTTTGCGTTGCGCCAGATCACCAAGCGCACCAAACATCATCAGGTCACAGCGGGTATTTATCGGATCAGCCATCGGTTCCTTCTCTCTTTGTTTTCATGCAGCAATACACCGCCGCATGACTCGAGGCGTCAATGTAGTAATTTTATGCAAATAATGACACCCGAAATGAAATTTTCCAAGGATATTTTCCAATTAATGACACTTTTACTACCACAAACCTACCAAAAACACGCTATAATCAGCGCGGATTTTCACAAGAACGCCGATGATTCAGGGAGTATCCCAAATGGCTGCGAACCAGGCGCAACGCGATGACAACCTGCTCGAAGATATCCAGCTAAGACTGGACACGCTCAATAAATCAGAGCGCAAGGTTGCCGAGGCGATTCTTCGCGACCCAAGTGCCGCCACCCGTTACAGCATTGCCGCTCTGGCCAGGGCGGCGGACGTCAGTGAACCGACCGTCAACCGTTTCTGTCGCGGCTTTTCAGCCACCGGCTTTCCCGATTTCAAGATACGCCTGGCCCAGAGCATTGCCACTGGCACGCCGTACATTGGTCAGAACGTGGAGCCCGACGACACTGTCGCAGAGTTCTCTGACAAGATCATGCTCAGCACCATTGCCAGCCTCGACAAGGCACGTCAGGCCCTTGATCCAAAAGCACTGGCGTCGGCCATCGACTATCTGATCCAGGCCAAGCAGATCAACTTCTTCGGCATGGGCGGCTCCGCACCGGTTGCCATGGACGCCCAGCACAAGTTCTTCCGCTTTAATATCCCGGTCATGTCGTACGATGACGCCCTGATGCAGCGCATGGTAGCCGCAGGGGCCACCAAGGGCGATGTCATCGTGCTTATTTCCTATACCGGGCGCACCCGTGAAACCGTTGAAATTGCACAGCACGCCCGCACCAACGGCGCTACCGTTATCGGCATCACCATGCCTGACTCGCCACTGGCAGACGTCTGCACGGTGGTCATTGAAGTAACGGCGCCGGAGGACACCGAGGTTTACATGCCGATGTCCTCTCGTATTATTCACCTGACAGTGATCGACATCCTCGCGACCGGCGTCACCCTCAAGCGCGGGGCGGATTTCCTGGGCCATCTGAAAAAAATCAAGGAAAGCCTGAAACCTACCCGCTTCCCAATGACCTAAACGCGCGGCTTTCAAAGGTAGCAAAGCCACTGATTTAGTGTCTCATCCTTCTACGCCCCTCCTCCCCCTGAAAACTCACCCCCCTTTTTCTTCAGGGCGGAGGATGCACTACCCCTCCCGTTACAGGACTATGAAATCCGGTTTCCCAATGTCTGATTGGCAGAAGCTGCAATCAAGGGAACCGGAAGCCTGATCCGGAACTGACTGTCCACGACACGATGCCGGAACTTCCGCTTCCCTGACATTCAAAAAAGACAAAAAGCACAGGACACAGATGATGCAAAACAATAAGCGCTTTTTCCCGAACAAACTCCCGCTTGCGGCTGCGGTCACAGCTGCCATCATGGCTACGCCCGCCATCGCCGTTGATTTTCATGGCTATGCCCGCTCAGGTCTTTCCACCAACACCAGCAGTGGCGGGGAACAAACCTGTTTCGGTAGCGGTGCCAACGGCCACTTTGTCGGACGCCTTGCAGACGAATGCGACACTTATGCGGAACTGGCCTTTGGTGACCAGCTCTTCAGCCAGGACGGTAAAACGTTCCGCTTCGACTCCATGGTCTCCTACGAAGCCATCAACCAGGGTAACGACTACCAGGCATTTGACGGCGCCGACGATGTCAACGGCGTCGATTTTGCCGGCGAGGAAACCACTCGCAACAACGGCAACCCCTATAGCGGCGGCGAAGTAGCGGTGCGTCAGCTTTACGTGTCCGGCACCAACGTCATCGAATCTCTGCCTGGTGCCACACTCTGGGCTGGCAAGCGCTTCTACAAGCGTCATGACGTGCACCAGTTGGACCTGTTCTACATCAACAACTCCGGCTACGGCGCGGGCGTTGAAAACATTCAGGCCGGTGCCGGCCAGTTCTCTGCTGCATGGATCAACTTTGACAAGCAGGAAAGCGACACCATCGTTCAGAACAACAAGCTGGACCTGCGCTACGCCTTCCCGGTTGGCGAAAGCACGCTGACACTGGCGGGCATCTATGGCATGGCTGACTTGACCGATGAGCAGGAGGCCGCTGGCATCATGGACGAAGACGGCTTCTTCGGTACCATTGAACTGTCATCTGGTTTCATGGGTGGCTTTAACAAATTCGTCCTGCAGTATGCGACCGACTCCCTGGGCGAAGCCGCCTTTGCCAACCAGGGCGGCAACGCGAGCCTCAACGCCCCTTACTACGACGGCACGCTCGAGAAGAGCTGGCGCGTGTTGAACCACGGCGTGGTCAAGCTCGGAGGCCCTTGGGAGCTTGGCTACTCCGCCCTGTACTCCAAAGGTGAAACCTACGGCCCGATCAACGAAGAGGAACCCACCCGCCTGAGTGTTGTTGCTCGCCCGATCTACAACTGGAACTCCGTGACCAGCACAGCTCTGGAAATCGGCTATGAGGATGTGCACCACCCCTACAACGACGAAGAAACCGACCTGCAGAAAGTTGCCATTGCGCAACAGTGGAGCGCAGGCCCCGGTTACTGGGCGCGCCCGGTGATTCGTGCCTACGCGGCAGCGTTCTTCGGCGATCAGGCGGAAGCCGCTCGTAGTGAAGGCATCGATGGCGACATCCAGATCGGTGCCCAGATCGAAGCCTGGTGGTAAGGCTCTAAACACCACACACTCTCGTTGGACCTCCTTGGGCCGGCTTTTCAGCCGGCCCTTTTTTGTACGCACCACTCCTCTATTCTCTACTCCCCATACGCCCCTCAGACTACGCCCGCAAAAGTCCGTTGCCGAAGGATGTGTGGCCGAGCTCTTCGCGCAACCATGATCCTGCAACGTTTGCGTACAGGTTCTGCCGGTTCGCAAGCAACATCCCAAACAACAACAATGGAAAAAGGATACGCGTTATGCCTGACCATAAACTGGTTGCAGGCGGCTGGGCCTTGGCTTTGTCCCTGGCTCTTGTCGGTTGCAACTCCGGTAGCAACAGCTCATCTTCAGACTCCGGCGACGGCGGAGGCGGGGACTCCACCGCCCTGCTGGAACCCGGCGACAACGAAGCCATCCTCTATTACAAACGCCCCGCCGGCGACTATGACGGCTGGGGGCTCCATCTCTGGAACGACGCCGCAGCCGGTTGCGATGGCCTGGCGGAAGGCGTGCCGACCGAGTGGACCGACCCACACACCGCCAGTGGCGTGAACGACACCTACGGCGCCTATTACATCATTCCCATGCGCGACGGCGGCGACTGCATGAACTTCATCATGCACAAGGGCGATGAAAAAGACCTGGGTGATAATGATAAACGCTGGCACTTCGGCGCCCTGGGCAATCGTATTTTCACGATCAGCGGCAGTCAGCTGCTCTCCCCCGACCCGATCGAAGCCGAGGAACTGGCCGTCGACGGCGCCAAGGCTCACTGGCTGGACGCCAATACGCTCGTCTTTGCCGACACCGCCGCGGCGACCCGAGTCGAACTTCGATATGACGCTGGCGCCGGCATCACTGTCGATAACACCGATAAAACCCTGAACGGGGGCACCGTTATTGAGCTGAGCGCAACCACCCTCTCGCCGGAGCTGGAAGAGGCCTTCCCCCATCTTGCAGACTGGCCAGCCTATAGCGTGGACACCGACAGTCAGACCAAAATGGACGCTTTGCGCGGCCAACTGATTGCCGGCGCTTACAATGGCAATGATGAGCTGATGTCGGCTACCCGCCTTCAGATCCCGGGTGTGCTCGACGATCTCTATGCCTATGACGGCACTCTGGGCGCAACCGTTAGCGGTGCCGATACCGGGTTTGCGGTTTGGGCCCCAACGGCCCAGAGCATGCGCCTGCACGTGTTCAATGCCGACGGCAGCATGGTGAGCGGCTATCCGGTAGACATGACCCGGGATAACGGTGTCTGGAGGCATACCGGCAACACCGCCGATGTCGACCGCAAGTTCTACCAGTATGAGGTGACGGTCTACCACCCCCGTACCGATGCCATCGAAACCACCATGACATCGGACCCCTATGCCCTGAGCCTTTCCGAAAATGGCGTGTATGCGCAGGTCGTCGATTTGGCTGACAGCGACCTGAAACCGGCCAACTGGGACAGCCTGACCCCACCGACAGTGCAGGCCCCCGAGGATGTCGTGGTGTATGAGACCCATATTCGCGATTTCAGCGCCACCGACGAAACCGTTGCAGCTGCCAACCGGGGCAAGTACGCCGCCTTTACGGAATCCATCAGCGATGGCATCACTCACCTGGAAAGCCTGGCGAACGCCGGCATCACCCATCTCCACCTGCTGCCGTCTTTCGATATCGCAACGATCAACGAAAACCCGGCCGAGGTGGTCAATATCGACGACGACTTCAGCAAACTGTGCGACCTGTCTGACGAAGCCGCAGCGAACTATGCGGACCTCTGCGGCAGTGGCGACACCATCCGCACGGTCCTGGCATCCTTCGACCCTGCAACCGGCGATGCCCAGGCGCTGTATGGCACTTTTCGTGGCCTCGACAGCTTCAACTGGGGCTATGACCCGGTGCACTACACCGTTCCCGAGGGCAGCTACGCCTCCGATGCCAACGGGGTGACCCGGATACGGGAATTCCGTGAAATGGTGCAGTCTGCCACCAATCTGGGTCTGAACGTGGTCCTGGATGTGGTCTACAACCACACCAACGCCTCCGGGCTTGCCGACAAGTCGGTTCTCGACAAACTGGTCCCCGGCTACTACCACCGCCAGAACCCCGAAACCGGCGTTGTTGAGCAGTCAACCTGCTGTGAAAACACCGCGTCCGAGCACCGGATGATGGAAAAGCTGATGATCGACTCCCTGGTCACCTGGGCGTCGGAGTACGGCATTTCCGGGTTCCGCTTTGACCTGATGGGGCATCACATGCTGTCGAATATGGAAAAGGCGCTGGATGCCGTAACTGCGGTCGATCCAGACACCTACTTCTACGGTGAGGGCTGGAACTTCGGTGAAGTCGCCAATAATGCGCGTGGCGTCAACGCCATCCAGCCAAACATGGCCGGAACGGGCATCGGCTCCTTCAACGATCGCCTGCGTGACGCCGTACGTGGTGGCGGCCCCTTCGATGGCGGTGACGCACTGCGCGCTAACCAGGGCTTCAGCAATGGTCTGTTCAGCATCCCCAACGACCGAAACAGCGGCAGCGACGCTGAGAAAACCCGCCTGCTGCAGATCAGCGACTGGATCCGCGTTGGCATTGCCGGCAGCCTGAGCGACTATTCGTTGATCACCGCCGATGGCACCACCAGAACCGGCGCGGAGATCGATTACAACGGTCAGAGTGCCGGGTATACCAGCGATCCCCAGGAAATCATCAACTACGTCTCCAAGCACGACAACCAGACGCTCTGGGACAACAACCAGTACAAGGCGGATTTCGCCGCCACGCTTCAGGAACGTGCCCAGATGCAGGTGGTGGGACTTTCCGTCCCCATCCTCAGCCAGGGCATTCCCTTCATCCATATGGGCTCGGAATTGCTGCGTTCCAAATCCATGGAAAGGGACAGTTACGATTCCGGCGACTGGTTTAATGAAGTCGACTTCAGTTACCAGGAAACCGCCTGGAATAGTGGCCTGCCCCGTCAGGACAAGGACGGCGCGAACTGGGACCTGATCACCGAGATCATCGGCCAGTTCCAGGCCGGCCCAACGCCAAGCGAGATCGACTACACCCGCGAGCAGGTCGAGAAGTTGCTGATCGTTCGTAACGAAAGCGAGCTTTTCCGTCTACGCACCGCTGAACAGGTCAGTGAACGACTGTCGTTCCACAACACCGGACCCAGCCAGGTACCCGGCGTGATTGCCTTCAGTCTGGACGATGGCCCCGACAACGGCCTGACCGATCTGGACAGCGACGTGGATCAGGTCGTCGTGGTGATCAACAGCACAGGGACCCAACAGGCACTGGACACCAGCCTAAATGAGGCCTTTTCCGTGATGGCGGACACCTCCCCGGAACAGACCGCTGCAGCAGCGAACGGCACCTTCACGGTACCGGCCCTGTCAGTGGCTGTATTCAATCGATAGGGCCGCTGACAACGGCCCTGGCGGCCCCATGGAGGAACAGATCCCATGGGGCCAGCAACCATAAAGGAGACAATCATGAACAGGAAACTCACAACATTGGCTTTGGCCTCGGTTATGGCCATCACAGCCGGTTGCGCCACCACCGGTGGTGAACGCGACTACAGCAAATCCTTGTACCTACGCGGGCAATTTGCCTGGTGGGATGCACTGCCGGAGTACAAGGTCAAGAAAGTGGACAACGGGCTCTATCGCACGGAAGTGGAACTCAAGGCTGACGGGCAACCCTACGAGTTCAAGTTTGGTGATGCCAACTGGACGTCAGGCACCAATTGCGGCTACCTGTCGGAAGAAGACAAGGATGTTCAGTTGAACAAACCGGTAAAGACTAATTGCTCCGCGGTCTTCGAAAACTTCCGCTTTACCCCGCCCGAGACCGGTACCTATGGGTTCTACTTCGATGTACGCGGGGAGACCCCCGAAATCTACATCGACGAAGCCAACTAAAAAAGCCCGGGACGTTGCCCGGGCCTCTCGTGCAATGCAACAAGGCACCCGATACCGGGTGCCTTGTTGTTACGGCCGTTCTACTTCGGCGTTCTCTCTGAGGAACTGCTGATACGCCTGATACTCGCGCTGCCCCTCAAGCGATGCCAGGAAACCGCGAAGCTGCCGGAATTCACCACCATCCCGGTTCACGTCACCCTCGTTAACCGCATCGAGGGCCACGATGGTCGCGCTGTCACTGGACACCACCGAGCCGTAGACATTGTCTCCGTCACCAGGGCGTTGAAGTGAAAACACCTGGGACATGACAGCACCACCGAGCGATGGGTTGCTCCTGGGCTGATCCTCATAGGATTGCCACTCCTCAAGCCCCAGCTCTTCAATGTTCTTGCCGGATTCAAGGTCAGCGATGATCGCGTCAGCACGCTCTCTGAGCGCTTCACGAGTCTTCTGACTGGTCAGCGCCGCACGAATTTCATCGGCCACTTCTTCAAGCGGCTGCTGTTGTGCTTCCTGGTACTCATCCACCCGAGCTACGACGGACATGTTGTCGCCGACGTCAATCAGCTCGGTGTTAAAGCCTTCGGTCAATACATCCTCGGAAAACAACTGGCGGATCAGACCCGCGTGATCAAAGGGCGCTTCACCCCCGTTCCGGGTGATACCACTCTTTTCCCGCACTTCAAGACCCAGTTCTTCTGCTGGACCGGCCAGATCATCAGCCGCATAAGCCAGGTCAGCAAGCTCTGAGCGAACTTCGGCAAAACGCTCGGTGGCTTCACGCTGGGCAAGCTCACGGCGGAGTTGATCTTCCAATTCTGCCAATGGGGGTGCTTCGGTTTTCTGCACGTCCTCAAGCTTGATGAGATGAACACCGAAGCTGGTGGACACCGGATCGGATACTTCCCCTTCTTCAAGTGCAAACAGGGCTTCTTCAAAGGCCGGATCGTAGACACCACGCTCAGCAAAGCCCAGATCGCCCCCCTGCTCTGCGGAGACCGTATCCACGGAGAACTCTTCAGCCAGCGTTGCAAACGACTCACCGGCTGCCAGACGCTCCTGAATTGTCGCCATGGTCTCTTCAGCGTTCTCTCCATCCTCAATCAGGATGTGTGAGGCACGTCGTTCTTCGCGGGCCAGCTCAGAGGACCGCTGTTCATAATAGTCACGCAGTTGGTCATCACTGACATCGATGGTTTCGGCAAGTGCTGCCAGTGACAGAACGATGTAACTGGCATCCACGCTCTCAGGAAGCTTGAAGGCGTCCTGGTTCTCATCGTAGTACGCTTCCACATCGGCCTCGGTCACCTCCACCTGATCGCTCACAGCGTCTGCAGAAAGCGTCGTCACACGGAAGTCACGGGTCTGGTTCTGGATGCGCAGCAACTGGGCCACATTTTCATCCGTCACTACGCCACTCTGAGAGATACCGGCACGGATCTGGTTCACCACATACTGCTTGCGCATGGTTTCGCGAAACTCGGCAACGCCCATTCCCATATTCCTGACCGCAGAGACAAACCGGTCGCGGTTAAAGGTACCGTCTACCTGGAACTGGGGCATCTGGGTGATCAGGGAGTCAATATCGGCATCAGAGAGTTCCAGCCCCTGGTCTTCGGCGTTCAGGGTCATCACTTTCTGCTGGATCAGGGCATCGAGAACATCCTGACGAACCTGATCCTCATCCAGCAACGACGGATCTGGATTCTCCATCTCGGACAGGCGGCGTTGACTCTCAATCTGTACAACCCGGAGGAATTCCCTCTCGGTAATGTCTTCCCCATTGACCGTCGCCACTTCAGGCTCGCCGGAAAAACCACCGACAATCGCGTCCATTCCCCAGATAGAAAGTGAAACAATCAGAAGGCCAATGATGATTTTGGCAATGGTGCCCTGGGCATTTTCCCGAATATCTTGAAGCATGTCTCTCCCGGATCCCTGATCAAAGTCTGTGAGGGTCTCTTAACGTAAAAAGGCGCATTCTTTCAGGAATGCGCCTTGAATTCATCTGGAGCAGGCTGGCAGCGGTATCGCCACCGGGCCAACCGCTCCGACAATGACCGGGAATCCCGGACATTGCCAGATGAAAGAGTCCGTTACTTAACGGAGTCTTTCAGGGCCTTACCTGCCTTGAACCCAGGCACTTTGGAGGCCGGGATCTTGATCTCGGCACCCGTCTGCGGGTTACGGCCAGTACGAGCGGCACGCTCTTTAACAGAGAAAGTACCAAAACCAATCAGGGTTACCTGATCGCCTTTTTTAAGGGCACCGGTGATAGAGGTGGTCATGGCATCCAGAGCACGGCCAGCAGCGGCTTTGGAGATATCTGCGGATTCTGCAATTGCATCGATCAGTTCGGACTTGTTCACACTAAACCCCTTCGATTTCAGGTTGAAGATGTTATAGGTTGGTTTGTTGTTTCCTGGACGTTCCCGACTATCGCATAAGCGGTCAGAGAATTCCATTCTTCACTATTTTTATTCCTTTCGGTTACTAACCGGTGTTCGGAATAGGCATTAACTGCGCGGGAGCCCTTGATATTGGCTGCTTCACGGCGAAACAGTTATACCAATGGGCTCTCTCGCATGTCAACAATTCAACGCGGGTTTAATGTGTATTTATGCGCTCTGCAGCGTCGCCGTCTTCGTCACGGGGCTTACCTGCACCCGGTTTCGAGGACGAATCTTCGGCGCGCGGTTCGGGCGGATAGGCCAGCGCAATGTCCAGAACCTCGTCAATCCATTTGACCGGACGGATCTCCAGTGATTCCTTGATGTTCTCCGGTATCTCTTTGAGATCACGAACATTTTCATCCGGGATAATCACCGTCTTGATGCCACCCCGGTGTGCCGCCAGAAGCTTTTCCTTGAGGCCGCCGATGGCCAGCACGCGGCCCCTCAGGGTGATCTCGCCGGTCATCGCCACATCGGCCCGAACCGGAATCTGGGTCAATGAAGAAACCAGTGCCGTGCACATGCCGATACCGGCGCTAGGACCATCTTTTGGCGTTGCGCCCTCAGGAACGTGAACGTGCAGATCGTGCTTTTCATGGAAATCGTCACTGATACCCAACCCCAGTGCGCGACTTCTGACCACTGTCAGGGCGGCCTGGATAGACTCCTGCATCACATCACCCAGGGAGCCGGTCTTGACCACCCGTCCCTTGCCTTTGGTCAACGCGCATTCGAGAGTCAGCAGCTCACCACCGACCTGGGTCCAGGCAAGGCCTGTTACCTGCCCGACCTGATTCTTCTCCTCGGCCAGGCCATACTTGAACTTCTTGACGCCGGAATAGTCCTCAAGCATCTCGGGCGAGAGCGTCACAGAGGCCTTGTCACCGCTTTCAACGTGATCCCGCACCACTTTGCGGCAGATCTTGGCGATCTCACGCTCAAGGCCGCGTACGCCGGCCTCACGGGTATAGTAGCGAATCAGGTCACGAAGCGTTTGCTCCGGCATGTCGAGTTCGTTCTTGCGCAGACCATTGGCCTTGACCTGCTTGGGCAGCAGATACTTAAGCGCAATGTTGACCTTCTCGTCCTCGGTGTACCCGGGAATACGAATAATCTCCATGCGGTCCAGCAGCGCCGGCGGAATGTCCATGGAGTTCGAGGTGCACACGAACATCACGTCGGAGAGATCGTAATCGACCTCCAGGTAATGGTCGTTGAAGGTGTGGTTCTGTTCCGGGTCGAGCACTTCCAGCAACGCTGATGCCGGGTCGCCACGATGGTCCATGCCCATCTTGTCGATCTCGTCGAACAGGAACAACGGGTTCTTCACACCCACCTTGGACAGCTTCTGAAGCAACTTGCCGGGCAAGGCACCAATGTAGGTTTTGCGGTGGCCACGAATCTCCGCTTCATCACGGACGCCGCCCAACGCCATACGTGTATACTTGCGATTGGTCGCGCGAGCGATCGATTGGCCAAGGGAGGTCTTACCAACACCGGGAGGACCTACCAGACAGAGAACCGGGCCCTTCACTTTTTTCACCCGGCTCTGAACCGCCAGATACTCAAGAATCCGCTTCTTCACCTCGTCCAGCCCGTAGTGATCCTCATCCAGGATATCGCGGGCCTTCTCTATATCGTGGCGAACACGGCTGCGTTTTTTCCAGGGAATGGCCAGCATCCAGTCGATGTAACCACGCACCACCGTTGCCTCTGCAGACATCGGTGACATCATCTTGAGCTTGTTCAGTTCCGCTTCGGTTTTCTTGCGGGCCTCTTCGGGCAGGCCGGCTTCCTCCAGCTTTTGCTCAAGCTCTTCAAAATCGTTGTTGCCCTCACCGAGGCTGCCCATCTCCTTCTGGATGGCTTTCATCTGCTCGTTGAGATAGTACTCCCGCTGACTCCGCTCCATCTGTTTCTTGACGCGGCCGCGGATGCGTTTTTCAACTTCGATCAGGTCAATTTCGCCGTCCAGCTTGCCTAGCAGCAAGTCAACGCGCTGGCGAATCTCGAGGGCTTCAAGAAGCTCCTGCTTCTCGGGAATCTTCAGCTCCAGATGGGCTGCCATGGTATCTGCAAGGCGCTCAAGCTCATTGATGCCGGTCAGCGCATTGGAGACTTCCGAGGGCACCTTCCTGGAGAGCTTCACGTACTTCTCGAACTCGTCCATCAGGGTTTTGACCAGTACTTCCTCTTCCCTGGCTGGCAGCGAGTCCTCATCCATCAGCATGGCCGTACCGGCGAGATACTCGCCTTCAGCGATGCCGGTAACGGTTGCACGGGCGTTGCCCTCAACCAGGACCTTGACGGTGCCATCCGGCAACCTGAGCATTTGCAATACTGTGGCTACAGTACCCATGGCAAACACATCATCCGGGCCTGGTTCGTCCGTCGACGCATCTCTCTGAGCCACCAGCAGGATTTCCTTGTTGCCCTCCATGGCCGCTTCCAGTGCCTGTATGGACTTCTCTCGGCCCACAAACAGCGGCACCACCATGTGCGGGAACACCACCACATCTCTCAGCGGCAACAGCGGGTATTCTTGCACGGACTCTTCAGGTATCAGGGTCATAGAAAATCCTCTGACGATGTTTGATTCAGCATATCACCCTTCATTGGGGCGACAGCAAAAATTGCAATCTTTTTACGCGCCCAGGCACCATTTCCCGGCACGGTGCGGGCATAAAAAAAGGGCGTTTCCGCCCTTTTTTAAACGCCGACTGACCGGAGCATTAATCTTCCGGTACCGCCTTGGCGTGGTCGCTGCTCGCATAAATCTTGAAGGGCTCGGATTGGCCGCTGATGACGCTCTCGTCAATCACCACCTTGGAGACATCATGTTCAGACGGTATCTGATACATGGTGTCCAGCAATGTCGCCTCCATGATGGAACGAAGACCACGGGCGCCGGTTTTGCGCTCCATGGCTTTGCGAGCAACAGCCCGCAACGCGTCTTCACGAAAATCCAGTTCCACGCCTTCCATGTCAAACAGCTTCTGGTACTGTTTGGTCAGAGCGTTCTTGGGCTCAGTCAGTATCTGGACAAGCGCCTCTTCATCCAGTTCCGTCAGAGTCGCCACCACCGGCAAACGACCGACGAACTCCGGGATCAGGCCATATTTGACCAAATCCTCGGTTTCGACATCCTTAATGATATCGCCCGTGTTCTTGGTGTCGTCCGGGCTCTTCACCAGCGCAGAGAAACCAATACTGCTGCGCTCTGAGCGCTCCTGAATCACCTTATCCAGGCCGGCAAAGGCGCCGCCGCAGATAAACAACATGTTACCGGTGTCCACCTGCAGGAATTCCTGCTGCGGGTGTTTGCGGCCGCCCTGGGGAGGAACGGACGCCACGGTACCCTCAATCAGCTTGAGCAGGGCCTGCTGAACGCCCTCACCGGACACATCCCGGGTAATGGACGGGTTATCAGACTTGCGGGAAATCTTGTCAATTTCATCGATGTACACAATGCCCCGCTGGGCCTTGTCGACATCGTAGTCGCATTTCTGCAGAAGTTTCTGGATGATGTTCTCGACGTCTTCACCGACGTAGCCCGCCTCGGTCAACGTGGTTGCGTCGGCAATAGTGAAGGGAACATTCAGCATCCGAGCCAGCGTTTCGGCAAGCAGGGTCTTACCACTACCCGTCGGGCCGATCAGCAGGATATTACTCTTGCCAAGTTCTACCTCGGCCTTGCCCTCACCGTAGCGGAGGCGCTTGTAGTGGTTATAAACCGCTACAGACAGCACCACCTTGGCCCGGTCCTGGCCGATCACGTATTCATTCAGCGTGTCGCGGATTTCAGCGGGTGTCGGAAGACGATCACTGGCCTCTTCCTGTGCATTTTCCTGGATTTCCTCCCGGATAATATCGTTGCACAGATCGACGCACTCGTCGCAGATGAACACCGAGGGCCCTGCAATGAGCTTACGGACTTCATGCTGGCTCTTTCCACAAAACGAGCAGTACAGCAACTTGCCGTTATCGTCGCCCCTGCCGTTTCTTTCATCTGCCATTGAAATACCTCTGAGCTTGGTTTGCCGGCGCACTCACCTCAATACGCCGGCAGGGAATGTTGCGATTACCTTCAGTATTATTTATTCGGTACACGCTTATCAAGTATAGAATCAATCAGCCCGTAGTCCTTCGCCTGCTGAGGATCCATGAAATTATCACGGTCCGTATCCTTGGCGATGGTGTCCAGCTTCTGGCCGGTATGATGGGCCAGGATAGAATTCAGGGTGTGACGGATCTTCAGAATCTCACGTGTGTGGATCTCAATATCCGTAGCCTGCCCTTGGTAACCGCCTAACGGCTGATGAATCATAACCCGCGAATTCGGCAGACAGGCACGCTTGCCCTCTGCACCGCCCGCCAGCAGAAAAGCGCCCATGCTGGCAGCTTGACCCACGCACAGCGTGGCCACATCGGGCTTGATGAACTGCATGGTGTCATAGATAGACATACCCGCAGTAACGGAGCCACCCGGGCTGTTGATGTACAGATGAATGTCCTTGTCCGGGTTCTCGGACTCAAGGAACAGCAACTGAGCCACAATCAGGTTGGCCATATGGTCTTCAACCGGGCCCACCAGGAAGATTACCCGCTCCTTTAACAGACGGGAAAAGATGTCAAAAGAACGTTCGCCTCGTGCGGTCTGCTCGATAACGATTGGTACCAGGCCGGAATTGGTAACCATTGCGGGACCATCAATTGGTGTCTGCGTCATGATGCGCGTGAACTCCTTCTGGACAATGGAGTGGCGTTTTATCGCCACCGCTTATAAATCAGCTACGCCTCGTTTTTCTTATCGCTATTACTGTGCCAGCACCGGGCCAAGATGAAAACAGCCGGACGTACCGGCTGTTCTACTTCCCAGGCATGCAGGGCCAATCTGTAATAGCCCTGCCGTCTTTAGCGCTGCTGCTGACCGGCCTGGATAGCCTCTTCGTACTTCAGCTTCTTCTCCTTGACCTTGGCCTGGTCAAGAATCAGATCAACAACCGCATCTTCAAGAACAGATGACTCGATCTGCTGCTTCTGTTCAGGGCTGCTGTTGAAATGCGCCACAACCTCTTCAGGTTGTTCATACGTTGACGCAATTTCCTGGATCTTTTCATCCACTTTAGCAGGATCTGCCTTCAGGTCGTTCTGCTTGACGACTTCCTGGAACAGAAGGCCTGTTTTCACACGGCGACGGGCCTGCTCTTCGAAGATTTCCTTAGGCAGCTGCTGGAAGTCTACCTGGCCGCCGAACCGCTGTACCGCATCCTGGCGCAGGCGATCAATCTCCTGATCCACCAGGGCCGTGGGCACATCAAGCTCGGTGCTTTCCAGAAGCCCCTCAACTACGTCATTCTTAACCTTGTTGGAGACCGCCTGCTTGAGCTCACGCTCCATGTTCTTCTGCACTTCTTCACGGAACGTGGCTTCGTCTTCAGCGTCGATACCAAATTTCTTGAAGAATTCAGCATCCAGCTCCGGAAGCTGCGGCTCCTGAACCTCGTGAATCTTGATATCGAACTTAGCCGGCTTGCCCGCCAGCTCTTCGTTCTGGTAGTCCTCGGGGAAGGTCACTTCGATTTCAAGCTCTTCACCGGCCTTGCCGCCGACGATGCCCTTTTCGAAACCGGGAATCATCTGACCTGAGCCAAGGGTCAGCTTGTGATTCTCGGCAGCACCACCCTCGAACTCTTCACCATCAACAGTGCCTTTAAAATCAATCAGCACCACATCCTTGTTCTTGGACTTACGCTTGACCGACTTCATGGTGGCCTGCTGGCGACGCAGGTTGTCGATCATGGTGTCAACGTCTTTATCGGCAATCTCAGCTTTCGGCTTCTCAACGGAGATCTTGCTGAAGTCACCCAGCTCCACTTCCGGCAGTACTTCGAAAATGGCGACGAACTCCAGGTCCTTGCCCTCTTCCATGGTTTTCGGCTCGAACTTCGGCCAACCCGCCGGGTTGATGTCCTGCTCCTGCAGCGCCTTGATGTAGTTGTCGCGCATAACCTCGCCGACAATCTCCTGACGGACACTGTCACCAAAACGACGCTTCACCACACGCATGGGCACCTTGCCCGGGCGGAAACCGTTCATCTTTACCGTGCGAGCGGTTTCCTGCAGGCGTTTCTGAACCGCCTGGTCGATTTCCTGGGCGGGCACACCGATTGTCATCCGACGTTCGATGTTGGAGGTCGTTTCAACAGACACTTGCATGGAAGATCCTCAAATTACAGGTTCGGTATGTGAATGAAAATAAAAGCTAAAATCGATTTCAGGACGAATTTCCTGAAAAGGACGCAAATTTAAAAGCGGGTAGTTTATCACGGTTTGCCGTGCCGAGAGAATCCACCTGTTACAGGCAACTTCCGGGAATATGGGCGCCCCGCTCTTTTATCTGAAACGAGAGTTGGGGATTAAAACCAAAAAAGAAAGGGGGCTATAAACATCAATGTGACAGGAATCACTCTCCAGCCACTTCTATAACCCATAAAAAAACCCCCTCAGAAATTCTGAGGGGGTTTTTGATTTGGTACCTCGGGAGGGACTTGAACCCCCACGCCTTGCGGCAATAGGACCTAAACCTATCGTGTCTACCAATTCCACCACCGAGGCAAAAAAATCGGAATTCTCAATCTAAAGGAGCTGCGCATCACTGTAAGCGGGAAAGTGGGGTGGACGAAGGGGTTCGAACCCTCGACCGCAGGAGTCACAATCCTGAGCTCTACCAACTGAGCTACGTCCACCACATCCAGACTACCGCCGGGCAGACCCCAACAGGTACTTCAGGTTAACTTTGCTGATTCGGTGTCTCCGGGACGGATCAAACCGTCTGCGGTATGGCGCGCCCGGCAGGACTCGAACCTGCGACCACCGGCTTAGAAGGCCGATGCTCTATCCAGCTGAGCTACGAGCGCATAAACCGTTCGCCCACCTGACTGTTCAATATCCTGGACTGGCCAGAAAGTGGTCGGGGTAGAGAGATTCGAACTCCCGACATCCTGCTCCCAAAGCAGGCGCGCTACCAGACTGCGCTATACCCCGTCTAAACTGAACAACAGATACCTCAGCAAAGTTGGCGCGCATATTACCGGCGCCGAACCGGTCCGTCAACACGCATTTGGGGTTTTCGCCCATCGATTGGCGACGGAGCCCAAGCATGAGACAATGCTGCGCCTTTATTTTCGCACAACCGACAAGACAAAGACATGAGCGCCAAACTGATCAACGGAAAAGATATCGCCGCCTCTGTGCGACAACAGGTTGCGGCAGGAACCGAGGCCCGTAAACAGCAGGGGCTTCGTGCGCCGGGGCTGGCTGTGGTGCTGGTGGGCAATGACCCGGCCTCGCACGTATACGTAGGCAACAAACGCAGGGCCTGTGACGAGGCGGGCATCATGTCGCTCTCCTACGACCTTCCGGAAGACACGTCACAGGAGGCCCTGGAGGCACTGGTTGACGAGCTCAACGAGAACCCTGACGTAGACGGCATCCTGGTGCAGCTTCCCCTGCCCGACCATATGGACCCAGACCCCATTCTGGTAAAGATCCGCCCTGACAAGGATGTGGACGGCTTCCACCCCTACAACATCGGCCGCCTGATGCAGCGCAAACCGGCCCTGAGACCCTGCACGCCCGCAGGCGTCATCACCCTGCTGGACAGCGTAGACACCCCTTACAAGGGCCAGCACGCGGTTATCGTCGGCGCATCCAACATCGTCGGCCGCCCGATGACCATGGAGCTGCTGCTCAAAGGCGCCACAGTCACAATATGCCACCGGTTTACCGACAATCTCGAGAAATTTGTGCGGGAAGCGGACATTCTGATTGCCGCGGTCGGAAAGCCAGGACTGATCAAGGGCGAGTGGGTCAAGCCCGGAGCAACGGTGATTGATGTGGGAATCAACCGGATGGAAGACGGCAAACTGCGTGGCGATGTGGATTTCGCAGCGGCGTCGGAGCGGGCTGCTTACATCACCCCGGTTCCGGGAGGCGTAGGGCCGATGACCATTGCCACGCTACTACAGAACACGCTCTATGCAGCGAACGAGCTACACAAGGATTAATCTGACCTCATAAAAAAACCCCGCATTCGCGGGGTTTTTTTATCACCGGCCCGGATTACTGACCGTACTTCTCTTTCGCCTTCAGACGATAGGCGTGCAGAAGCGGCTCGGTATAGCCATTTGGCTGTTCACGGCCCTTGAGAACCAGATCCATGGCGGCCTGGAAGGCAATGCTGCCCTCAAACTCCGGCGCCATGTCACGGTAGGACGGGTCGTTCGCATTCTGGCGATCAACCACCGCTGCCATGCGCTTCATGGTTTCATTGATCTGCTCTTCGGTGCAGATGCCATGGTAGAGCCAGTTAGTCAGCAACTGCGAAGCGATACGCAGGGTAGCGCGGTCTTCCATCAGGCCCACGTCATTGATATCGGGAACCTTGGAGCAACCGACACCGCTGTCGATCCAGCGCACCACGTAACCAAGAATACCCTGGGCGTTGTTGTCCAGCTCCTGCTGAATTTCTTCCGCCGACAGAGATTTCGGGTCGTCCATTACAGGCACGGTCAGGATGTCATCCAGGTTGGCACGGGTGCGACTTTCCAGCTCTTGCTGGATATCCGCAACGCTCACCTGATGATAATGGGTGGCGTGCAATGTAGCCGCTGTTGGTGATGGAACCCACGCGGTATTGGCGCCGGCTTTCGGGTGGCCAATCTTGGCTTCCAGCATACCCGCCATCAGGTCCGGCATCGCCCACATACCTTTACCGATCTGGGCAACACCTCGGAAACCGGTTTCCAGCCCGACGTCCACGTTCCACTGCTCGTAGGCCTGAATCCAGGCAGCCTGCTTCATCGGCCCCTTGCGGATAAACGGCCCCAACTCCATGGACGTGTGGATTTCGTCACCAGTGCGGTCAAGGAAGCCGGTATTGATGAATACGGCACGCTCCCTGGCGGCATGGATACAGGACTTGAGGTTAACGGTGGTGCGCCGCTCTTCGTCCATGATGCCAACTTTCAGGGTGAAGGCCGGCAGACCAAGCGCATCTTCAACACGACCGAAGAACTCATTGGTAAACGCCACTTCTTCAGGCCCGTGCATCTTCGGCTTAACAATGTAAACCGAGCCGGTGGTGCTGTTCTGCAGCTTTCCAGTGCCTTTGAGGTCGTGAATCGCGATCAGTGAGGTCATGAGGCCGTCCATCAGCCCCTCAGGCACTTCACTGCCGTCTTTCAGCAGGATGGCCGGGTTGGTCATCAGGTGACCCACGTTACGCACAAACATCAGGCTGCGGCCTTTCAGCACCAGCTCTCCGCCTTCCGGCTTGGTGTAGGCACGATCACCGTGCATCTTGCGGGTGGTTTGCTGGCCGCCTTTCTCGAAGGTTTCTTCCAGATCGCCCTTCATCAGCCCCAACCAGTTGCGGTAGGCCAGAGCCTTATCATCCGCATCCACGGCAGCGACAGAATCCTCACAGTCCATGATGGTGGTCAGAGCCGACTCCATCAGCACATCTTTTACATGCGCCCCGTCATCCTTCCCGATCGGATGGCTGGCATCGACCTGAATCTCGAAATGCATGCCATTCTTGACCAACAGCACGCCCGTGGGTGCATCGGCGCCTCCGGTGTAACCCACAAAGCCGGACTCGTCTTTCAGGCCGGTAGACTCACCGTTCTGCAACTTGACCACCAGCTTGCCACCCTCAACCAGATACTGGGCTGCGTCTTTGTGGCTGCCAGAAGCCAGCGGAGCGGAACTGTCCAGAAGGTTGCGCGCAAATTCAATGACCTTGGCACCACGAACCGGGTTATAGCCACGGCCTTTTTCGGCGCCGTTTTCCTCGGAGATCGCATCGGTGCCGTACAGCGCGTCATAAAGGCTACCCCAACGGGCGTTGGCAGCGTTCAGTGCAAAACGGGCGTTCATCACCGGAACCACAAGCTGGGGACCCGCCATGGTGGCCACTTCCGGATCCACATTTGAGGTGGAGATTTTGAAGTCGCCAGGCTCATCAACCAGGTAGCCGATATCCTTCAGGAACGACTTGTACTCGGCCATGTCGAGCTTCTGGCCCTTGTGGTCACGATTCCAGGTGTCCATTTTCTCCTGGATGTCGTCGCGCTTGGCAAGCAGCTCTTTGTTGCGGGGAGCCAATTCGTGAACAATCTTGTCGAACTCGGCCCAGAATTTGTCAGCGTCGACACCCGTGCCCGGAATTGCTTCGTTATTAACGAAATCGAACAGGTTCTTTGCGACCTGAAGGTCGCCGACTTGTACGCGTTCTGTCATCGTTGTTTGCCTCAGTGGGTTACTGTATTCCCTGCCCTTTTTACGGGTTTACCCGTCAGGGCCGTTATAATTCGAGGGCGGTATTGTACGGGAATTTCCCTACAAGGTCATTCCCGCGCCAACAACACGACCTTTGGTTGACATCATCCCCTGCGCCAGCTGGTGCCTTCGCGACTGTCGTCCAGGATAATGCCTTTATCGGCCAACTCATCCCTTATACGGTCCGCCTCGGCGAAATCTTTCTGCTTCCGCGCATCGGCTCGGGCCTGGATCATCGCCTCAATGTCGTCTGCACTGAGCTCGCCGCCAGTGTCGGCCTGGAAGTAGGCTTCCGGGTCCTGCTGCAACAAACCCAGAATACCCCCGAGCCTTACAAGCACTGCCGCTTGCTGGTTAGCCTTTTCGTCGCGCCCTTCCCTGCGGTCCAGGTTGATTTCATTAGCGACAGCATGAAGAACCGCAATGGCTCCTGCGGTGTTGAAGTCGTCATTCATGGCCTCGGCAAAACGCTGGTCGTGTTCCGTTTCCGCCACGTTCTTGGCCGGCACCAGACCACGCAGGGCATGATAGAGCCGGGTGAGCGTACGCCCTGCTTCCGCGAGATTTTCTTCCGAGTAATCCACCTGACTGCGGTAATGACTGGACACCAGGAAGTAACGCACCACCTCCGGCGCATACTTCTCAAAGATCTCACGGATGGTGAAGAAATTGCCCAGGGACTTGGACATTTTCTCCTTGTTCACCCGAATAGCACCGGCGTGCATCCAGGTGTTCACGAATGTGTGACCATTGGCACACTCGGACTGGGCAATTTCATTCTCATGGTGCGGGAACAACAAATCCGGCCCGCCGCCGTGGATGTCGAAGGTTTCGCCGAGGCAGCGGTTAGACATGGCGGAACATTCGATATGCCAGCCTGGACGGCCATCTCCCCAAGGCGAAGGCCAACTTACCTCACCCTCTTTGGCGGCTTTCCAAAGCACGAAATCCGCCGGGCTGCGCTTGGCTTCCTGAACATCCACCCTTGCGCCAGCCACAAGGTCTTCAAGCTTTTTCTTGCTGAGTTTGCCGTAATCGGAGTACGACTCTACGGAGAAGTAGACGTCGCCGTTATCGGCAGCATAGGCATGACCGCCTGAAACGAGCTTGTGGATCATGGCCACAATGTCATTAATGTATTCGGTCGCACACGGCTCCTCTGTAGGCGACAAAACACCCAGCTTGGCCTCATCCTCGTGCATGGCCTTGATCATGCGCTTGGTGAGGTCGCTATAAACTTCGCCATTCTCGTCAGCCCGGCGCAGGATCTTGTCGTCGATGTCGGTGATATTGCGCACGTATTGGACATCGTAGCCGCTGTGACGCAGGTACCGCGTGATCACATCAAACGCCACCAACACCCGCGCATGCCCCAAATGACAGTAGTCATATACCGTCATGCCGCAGACATACATGCGAACCTTTCCTGGTTCGATCGGCTGGAACTCTTCCTTTTGCTGACTAAGGGTGTTGTAGATTCTAATCACGCTACGCTCGTTAAATAATTGAATGAATGTATCACCGAACTTACTTGCCCTTGCCCCAGGAATCCCTGAGGGTCACGGTACGGTTAAACACCGGACAGCCTGCTGCCTCAGTCAGCTCCTGATCGCAGAAGAAATACCCCTCACGCTCGAACTGATATGGCAAATCAGTACGGGGCTGGGCCAAACTCTTCTCTACTCTGGCGCCTTTGAGGACCACCAGAGATTCCGGGTTGATCAGGTCCACAAAGTCAGTCTCTTTATCACTGTCCGGCGACTCATGGTTGAACAGGCGGTCGTATTGATTGATATCCGTCTCAACGCTGTCAGTGGCCGACACCCAATGAACGACACCGTTCGGTTTGTAGCCTTCGGGGTTAACGCCGAGGGTATTGGGATCGTACTCGCATTTCAGTTCAACAATCTCACCGCTGTCGTCACGGATAACCTCACGGCAGGTCATGACGTATCCGCCACGCAGACGCACCGCCTGATCCGGAGCAAGACGTTTCCATTTACGGGGCGGTTCTTCCGCGAAATCTTCCCGGTCGATGTACAGGGTCTGGCTCCAGGTCACTTCACGCTCGCCCATGTCCGGGTTCTGAGGGTGAACCGGCAACACCAGGGTTTCGGTCTTGTCTTCCGGGTAATTGGTCAGTGTCACCTTCAACGGCCGCATTACGCACATGGCGCGGGGCGAACGGGTGTTCAGGTCTTCGCGGATGGCGTGCTCCAGCATCCCCATATCCACAGTGCCGCCGGCCTTGTTGACACCGATCATGTCACAGAAGGTACGGACGGACTCCGGGGTATAACCACGGCGGCGCATTCCGGAGATGGTGGGCATGCGTGGGTCATTCCAGCTATCCACAAAGCCTTCGTCCACCAAACGCTTGAGTTTGCGCTTGCTGGTGATGGTGTAATTGAGATTCAGCCGGGCAAATTCGATCTGCCGTGGCTGGCAGGGAGCTGAGATGTTGTCCAGCACCCAATCATAGAGCGGGCGATGATCCTCGAATTCCAGTGTGCACAGGGAGTGCGTAATCCCCTCCATGGCGTCGGAAATCGGGTGGGTGAAGTCATACATCGGATAGATGCACCATTTATCGCCAGTCTGGTGATGGTCGGCATAACGAATCCGGTACAGAATCGGGTCCCGCAGATTGATGTTCGGGGAGGCCATATCGATTTTGGCGCGCAGCACCAGCTCACCGTTCTGATACTTACCGGCGCGCATATCGCGGAACAGCTGAAGGTTTTCTTCCACCGGCCGGTCACGATAGGGGCTGTTCTGGCCCGGTTCTTTAAGCGTACCCCGGTACTCGGCCATCTGATCGGCAGTCAGCGCGCACACATAGGCTTTGCCCTTTTCAATCAACTCAACGGCAAAGTCGTAAATGGCGTCAAAATAGTCCGAAGCGTAGCGAACCTCTCCGCTCCATTCACAACCCAGCCAATGAACATCCTTCTTGATGGAGTCAATATACTCCTGGGATTCCTTTTCCGGATTAGTATCATCAAACCGCAACGTGCATTCACCGCCAAAGGTTTCCGCAATGCCGAAATTCAGGCAAATGGATTTGGCGTGGCCGATGTGCAGGTAACCATTCGGCTCGGGCGGAAAACGGGTCACAACCTTACCCGTGTGTTCGCCTTTGGCAACGGCGTCTTCGATCAGGCTCTGGATGAAGTTATGGGCTTTCTTGGACTCGGCGCTCATACAATCTCAATCGTAGGGTGTGTATCTGAAACCGCGTATTATACTCACAAATCATTGCCTAACTCATGCACGCGTACAAACTCTTCAGTACAATAACAGCCACGTTGCTTTTAATACCTACTTGAACAGGAAACCCTGATGATTCTGCTGAAAACCTCCCACGGTGACATCACTCTGGAACTGGATTACGACAAGGCCCCCGAGACTGCCAAAAACTTCGAACAGTACGTTCGCGACGGTTTCTATGACGGGCTGATTTTCCACCGTGTCATCAGCAACTTCATGATTCAGGGTGGCGGCTTTGAACCGGGGATGACCCCGCGAAAGACCCGCGAGCCCATTCAAAACGAAGCCAACAACGGCCTCAGCAATATGCAGGGCACCGTTGCCATGGCCCGCACCATGGACCCGCACTCCGCCACGGCGCAGTTCTTCATCAACGTCGAGAACAACGGCTTCCTCGACCACACCGCCGAGAATGCCGAAGGCTGGGGCTACTGCGTTTTCGGCAAGGTTGTGGAAGGCATGGAAACCGTTAATGCCATTCGCGCGGTGCGTACCACTATGCGTGCAGGCCATCAGGATGTGCCTGCAGAAGATGTGGTGATCGAGAAAGCCGAAATCACAGGGGACGGAGGCGCGGCGTGACCACGCTGTTCATCTCAGATTTACACCTGGAAGAGTCCCGCCCGGACATCACCAACGCGTTTTTGGGATTCCTTGAAGAGAAGGCCCTAGGGGTGGAGCAACTCTACATTCTCGGCGACTTTTTCGAAGCCTGGATTGGCGATGACGAGCGAACGCCCCTGCAGGAGCAGATTGCGGCGGCACTGCGCGCGGTCAGTGACTCGGGCACCAGGTTGTACCTGATGCACGGAAACCGGGACTTTCTGATTGGCGAAGATTACTGCAACCGAATCGGCGCCACTCTACTGGATGACCCAACGGTGGTGGATCTTTACGGCACGCCTACCCTGCTAATGCACGGTGACAGCCTGTGTACCGCGGATGTGGAGTACCAAAAATTCCGCGCCAACATGCGCAACCCGCAATGGCAGCAGATGATTCTCCAACGACCCCTGGCCGAACGTCAGCAGATGGCCCGTCAATTACGGGAAATCAGCATGGCCAAGAACCAGGGCAAGGAAGAGTTCATTATGGACGTCACCGCGGATGAGGTGGTGAAGGAAATGGAGGCGCACGGGGTGCAACGACTGATCCACGGCCATACCCACCGTCCGGCGGTTCACGAGCTGGAGGCAGGCGGTAAGCCGGCAAAGCGGATTGTGCTGGGAGACTGGGACGAGAACGTCTGGTGGCTGGAGGTAGAACCGGACAAGGAACCGGTTCTTACCAAACAACCACTGTAAAAAGAGCCGGGCGACGCCCGGCTCTTTCCGTTAGGTGTTGCAGGCCGTTCAATGCTGCAGGATTTGCTTCAGGAACTTCTGGGTTCTGGGTTCCTGCGGGTTGTTGAAGAAATCGTGAGGCGGCGCCTCTTCAACGATTTCACCGCCGTCCATGAAGATCACCCGGTCAGCCACCGTCTTGGCGAAGCCCATTTCATGGGTGACGCACAACATGGTCATGCCGCTACCGGCCAGTTCAATCATGACGTCCAGCACCTCCTTGATCATCTCAGGGTCCAGCGCGGACGTCGGCTCGTCAAACAGCATGATTTTCGGCTTCATACACAGCGCCCTGGCGATAGCCACCCGCTGTTGCTGACCGCCGGAAAGCTGGCCTGGAAATTTGTTGGCCTGGTCCGGGATCTTTACCCGCTCCAGGTATTCCATCGCCGTGGCCTCGGCTTCCTTGCGCGGCGTTTTCCGCACCCAGATCGGTGACAGGCAGCAGTTCTCGAGCACCGTCAAATGCGGGAACAGGTTGAAATGCTGAAACACCATGCCAACCTCTCGCCGGACGCTGTCGATCTGGCGCACATCGTCCGTCAGTTCCACGTCGTCGACAATGATCTTGCCCTGCTGATGCTCTTCCAATCGGTTAATGCAGCGAATGAACGTGGATTTACCCGAACCGGATGGGCCACATATAACGATCCGCTCACCGTGGCGGACTGTCAGGTTGAGGTCCTGCAACACGTGGAAATCGCCGTACCACTTGTGCATGCCCTCCACCCGAATAATGTCGGACTTGCCAACGTCTGAGGACGGTGACGATTGTGTTTCAGGAGTTTGCGTTTGTTCTGTCATTGGTTTACCCATCAGGTTCTGTGACCGGTATCGAGTTTGCGTTCAAGGTTCTGGCTGTATCGGGAGATGCCGAAGCAAAACACCCAGAAACAGAACGCCACAAAGACATACCCCTCCACAGCCACGTTCTGCCAGGCGGGGTCCGTAACCGTCGATTGAACGGTGCCGAGAATATCGAACAGCCCGATAATCAGCACCAGCGTTGTGTCCTTGAACAACGAGATAAACGTGTTAACGATGCCAGGAATAACGAGCTTGAGCGCCTGGGGCAGGATAATCAGTCCCATTTTCTTCCAGTACCCAAGGCCCAGCGCACTGGCGGCTTCGTACTGTCCACGGGGAATGGCCTGCAGGCCGCCACGAATGACCTCCGCCATATAGGCGGACTGCCAGAGCGTGATGCCGATGAGCGCGCGCGCCAGCTTCTCGAAGTTCATACCTTCCGGTAGGAACAACGGCAGCATCACCGAGGCCATGAACAGTACCGTGATTAACGGAACTGCTCGCCACACTTCGATGAAAACCACACAAAGCCCACGGATGATCGGCATCTCGGAGCGACGTCCCAGTGCCAGCAAGGTGCCAATCGGCAGCGAGGCAATGATGCCGATATACGCCAGAATCAGCGTCAGCATCAGCCCACCCCACTTCGAACTCTGAACCTCCTCCAGGCCAAATACGCCACCCGGAACCAGGAAGTAGCCGACAATCGGCAGCCCGGTCAGTCCGAACAACCCCAGCCATTTACGGCCCGGAAAGCGTTCAATGAACTGAGGCGCGAAAGACAGTGCCAGCAGGCCGAACATAATGTCCACGCGCCACTGGAATTCCTCGGGGTAGAACCCGTAGATAAAGAAATTAAGCCGCTGATTGATAAACAGCCAGCAGGCCCCCGCTCCGGTACAGTCACTCGGGTCACTGCCCTGGAAGTTCGCATCCAGCAATACCCAATTGAGCAAGGGACCCACGCTGGTCACGATCAGGTAGCCCACCAACAGGGTCAGAATCGTGTTGTGCCAGCTTGAAAACAGGTTCTCCCGCGCCCACCGGACAGGATCAATGCGTTTTTTCGGCGCCTTCATGGTTGACTCAGCCATCATCGCTCCTTAATCGCTACAGCCCGGTTATAGATATTCATAAACAGGGAGATCAACAGGCTGATGGTGAGATAAACAGCCATGGTAATGGCCACAACTTCCACGGCCTGGCCGGTCTGGTTCAGCGTGGTTCCCATGAACACCGCGACCAGATCGGGGTAACCGATGGCCGTGGCGAGTGAGGAGTTCTTCACCAGGTTAAGATATTGGCTCGTCAACGGCGGGATAATCACCCGCATCGCCTGGGGAATCACCACCAACCTGAGCGTAAGACCATTCGGAAGGCCTAGTGCCTTCGATGCCTCAGTCTGCCCCTTGCTGACCGAGAGGATGCCGGACCGAACGATTTCCGCGATGAAGCTGGCGGTGTACAGGGACAAGGCAATCCATAGCGCCGCCAGTTCCGGAATGATGGAAATGCCACCACCGAAATTGAAGCCCTTCAGTGCTGGCAAATCCCATTCCAGGGGCTGACCGGCGAGGAGGTACGACACTATCGGAACCAGAACCAGAATGCCCACGCCCACCTTGAACGTTGGGAAAATCGCTCCGGTCGCCAGTTGGCGCCTCTTGGCCCATATACGAATGCCAATGACGGCTGCAATGGCCGCGAGAACGCCTCCCCACACCAGACCAAAGCCATCCTGAGTCACCGGCTCCGGCACATACAGGCCACGATTGTTGAGGAAAAAAGCTCCGCCGACGTCCACACTCTGGCGCGGTGAAGGCAGGCTGCTGAGCACCGCAAAGTACCAGAAGAAAATCTGCAGCAGCAGGGGGATGTTGCGGATCACTTCGATATAAGCCAGAGAGACTTTGGCAACCAGCCAGTTACTTGAAAGCCTGGCGACACCGATGATGAAACCGAGGATAGTGGCGGTCACCACACCCATTGCCGATACCAGAAGGGTATTGGTCAGGCCGACCCAAAAGGTTCGACCGTACGACATGGTGGCGTCGTAAGGGACCAGGCTCATGATGATGCCGAACCCGGCTGATTCATCAAGGAACCCGAAACCGGTGCTAATGCCACGGCTTTCCATATTGGAAAGCGTATTGTCGATAAGAATCCAGCCACCCCAGAAGACGAGGGCAATGGCTACTACCTGGAAAAAAATAGCGCGAACCCGCGGGTCGTACCAGGGCTTTGGCCCCGCAGGTTTGGAATCAAAGGTTTGTTTTTTCATGCATGTTCCCGGAAAGCTAGCCCGCGACGAAACGAATCACAGATGTCAGTGGGCGGCTCCAACGGGAGCGCGCCCACTGGGTGCTTTCAGGTATTAACGTACCGGAGGCGCGTACATAACACCGCCTTCGGTCCACAGGGCGTTGATGCCCCGCTCCAGGCCAAGCGGAGTGTCCGGGCCTACGTTACGATCGTACATCTCGCCGTAGTTGCCGACCTGTTTGATGGCCTTGGCACCAAAATCATCCGGCAGACCGAGTTTGGCTCCCATATCACCGTCAGTGCCCAGCAGACGCTGGATGTTCGGGTTGTCAGACTTCAGCATGTCATCAACGTTGGCGCTGGTAACGCCCAGCTCTTCAGCGTTGATCTGTACCGACAACACCCACTTCACGATATTGAACCACTGGTCATCGCCCTGGCGTACGACCGGTCCAAGGGGCTCCTTGGAGATGGTGTTGGGAAGGATCTTGGCGGAATCCGGGTCGGACAGTTTGGAGCGAAGTGCCGCAAGCTGTGAACGGTCTGAGGTCAGCACGTCACAACGACCGGACGCAAAGCCCTGGACCGTCTGTTCAGAGGTGTCAAATACAATGGGCTTGTATTCCATGCCCTTGGCGCGGAAGTAATCCGACAGGTTGAGCTCGGTGGTTGTACCGGCCTGGATACAGACAGTCGCACCGTCCAGTTGGGTGGCATCGTCCACGCCAATGCCCTTGTTCACCAGGAAGCCCTGACCGTCGTAGTAGTTAACACCGGCAAAGTTGAGACCCAGCGATGCATCCCGGGTAAGCGTCCACGTGGTATTACGGGACAACATGTCTATTTCACCCGACTGGAGTGCGGTAAAACGCTCTTTCGCGGTCAAAGGCGTGAACTCGACCGCCTTAGCGTCCCCAAAAATCGCTGCGGCTACGGCACGACAGGTGTCGACGTCTATACCGGTCCAGTTACCTTTGTCGTCCGGCTGTGAAAACCCCGGAAGACCACTTGTTACACCACACTGCAAATGCCCTTTTTCCTTGACGCTTTCAAGCGTCGTAGCCGCACTAGCAACCGAAGCGGTAAAAACTCCACACAGCATGGCTGCGCCGACGGCAATCGACTTGGCGTTCTTCATTATCTTATCTCCAAAATTCCGTTGGTTAGAGGTGCACTGAATATGAGCAATTTACGAGCCAGATATACCAACGTGTTGATTTATAGTATTTGTTTTATCAAACAAGCAGCCTCGAATACTGTCTTCAACCTCTACAGGCCACAACTTTGTGCAGCGAATGCCTCACATCAGCACGCGCTGACAGACCATAGGGCAGGCAATTTCTCAACCACTTCCCTATAAAGTAGAAGGCGTTCGCCAATTGGACCAGTTTTCACGAATTATTTTGGTGCGACCAAAGTATGATCCGGCTCCCGATAGCTTTCCAAACGACTGAGCCAGCCCGCCAGCCAGCGCTCTCGTTCGATCGGAGCGTCGGCGTTCCCGGCCCGACGGGTCAATACATAGGCGGCTGCGCTTCGGAATCGGTCAAGGGTCGGCCGGTCATCGCCTTTCATGGCAAGAAGGACCTGTAACAACCCCCATCCTTCACCGTTGTATTGCTCCGTGGCGGACAACCCCTCCCCCTTGAAGTTCACATAGTCAATGACGGCATAAACCCCGCCGGACGTGCTGACCAGTTCCTCAAGATGCCGCTTTACACGTGCTCGTTGGGCGTCAGGAGCTGCCTGAATGACGCGTAACAGGGAGCTACTTGCCCGCTGGACAATAAAGCCGGCCTGGAGATCCCGGGTCGCCAGCAGAAACTCCCTCAGCTCAGCAACACGCGCAGAATCTGCTACCTCGAGAAAAGCGGCTCTGTCGGGCCATGGCGCGTCAAATGGATCCAGCCGTGCAAGCCAGCGGGGCAATGGTGCGTCACGCTTGGCCATGTACCGAATCAGTGCGGGAAAGCTTTCTACGAACCGCCCCTCCACTGCCGACGGATACCAGATAAAATGCCCGATACCGAGCGACGGAAAGGCTTCCCCTTTGTTCCAGTGCACAAGGCAGGCTTTCTTCGCAGAACATTCATTACGAAAAATCTGCTGCCCTACCCAGTCGAGTTCAGCGTCACTTAGCATAATCGTAGGTGCGCTTAGGTCCTGCACGCTTGTCGATTCTGCTCCCGCAGGCGGGGGATCCTTTTCATCGGAGCACCCTGACAGGGTAAAAATGATCAGCCATCCGATTACCAGTGATTCATAAACGTTCCGCGACATTGCCAGCCTCCAGCCGGTAGCGATAACCTGTTTGTTTGGCGCCCGGCCATTCACGCCAATGCTGACGACCTCAACCGCCGCTCGATACCGGACCACACTATGACATTTTTCTCTGGGCTCATGGCCAGACATTTCCGCCAGACACTGGTTTTGGCTTTCTGCTGGCTGGTTGTCGTCAGGGCGAGCTATGTGCTGCAAAGCGGTGTCGTTCCCGATCCGCTGGCAATGATTGCCGGCGACCTGGCCGGTGCGTTTGTTCTCGCTGTTTTGCTGTGCATCACCAGAGGCATTTCCAGGGTTATTTTGGTCGTGGTTCTGGGATGCGCAACGTTTGTTGCCGGTATGCACCTTACCGTTCACGGAACCCTGTTCCAGCTGTCACTGATTGGCAAGGGCGTTGATCCGACCTTTGTGACTGGCAGCCTGATCAACATTCACGCGCTTTGGCTTCCCGTCTACCTTTCCCTTGCCTGGATTCTTCATTGGCAGCACCGTCGTATCGACACAGAAGCACTGCCGGCGGGCAGGACCGGGCAGGTGGTGGTTGCGGTGCTCGTGGCCGCGGTCTATGGCGTGTCGTTCCAGAGCCTTACAACGCCCGCAAACAACGTTGTCGCCAGCTTCTTCGCCCAGATACCAGGGGCGATCATCGGGCCACTCGCCCCAGCACTATCCACGGAAGACGAGGAGCTCAACGGGTCTGAAAAGGCCCTGAAAACATTGCAGACGGCGAGTTTTTTTCGTCACCAGGTTGCCGCCCCCATTGTGAGGGACCACCCCAACGTGCTGCTGGTCATGATTGAGGGTATGTCCGGCGGCTATTTCCCAAGCCTGAGCCGCTATCACGATCTCGACCCAACCGTTACCCTGGCCAGCCTTGAAGAAAACCTGCGCCGTCATGGATTTCGTATCTACCGGAATTCGCTGAGCATGGAGCGCCAGACAGATCGCGGCACCTTTGCCATCTTGTGTGGCGAATACCCGGACTTCCGCCGGCAATCGCGGAAAATGGTTGATGTAGCTGAAGGCCGGGTTGTGGTGGACTGCATGCCCAAACATCTGAAGGAACATGGCTACCACACGGCCTACTGGCAGGCCGCGCCGTTGGATTACATGCAAAAGGGTGAGTTCATGCCGCAGGCCGGATTTATCGACGTCACCGGCGCAACGATCTTCAACGGCCCCGAAGAAGAAGTGGAAGGTTGGGGGCCACCTGATCCGATCTATTTCAGCAACGTTGCAAAGCGTCTGCGACAGCTTGATGAGAAGCCCGGCCCGTGGATGGTCACCCTGCTGAACGTGGGGACCCATCACCCGTTTAAAATCGGAAAAGAGCCGGAGCAACAACCACTGGATGACGAATTGAGCACCGAGGACATCACACCAGAGCCTCAGGAGGCGCGCAAGAAGGCCATGAGAACCATGGAAGATGCCTTGAATCGGTTTCTTGACGACCTGGCGTCCGACGGCATTCTTGACGACACTTTAGTCATTATCACATCGGATGAGTCCGGCGGATTCATTCGCAAGGATCATGAATCCGTGCCTCTGAACAGCAACGTTGGTGTGCTGGCGATACGTCCTCCGGACAGCGATTCACTCGAAGATTACGCCAATCGCGACCAGATCGTGGCGCAAATCGATATTCCACCCACCATCCTGGATGCAACGGGGCTCGGAACAGAGGCCGGCGACATGATTGGCCGGAGCCTGATGGTCAAGCAACCGAAACAGCAACGCGACCTGCTGTTGGCGGACACCTATACTGGGCTCAAGTATTTCCTGAGGGAATCGGGGCAGCTTCTGAGCTGCAGCGAACTGATGACCGACTGCACCACTTGGCGCTTTAATCCGGAGCGGCTGTTTGGCACGCTTGAGGCGACGAATGCCGAACCATTCCTGACGTTCGATGAGCGCACGGCATTGTTCAACAGGGCAGCCCTCATGAAGCCCGCAGAGGACCCCTGAGCTTGAAACTTCGATATGGGAACGGCTACCTGAATGAAGATTCTTGCACTGCACACTCTGGCATTCCTGCACGTTCATCGCCGGGCGCTGTTGGTCTTTTATCTGTTTTTCACCGGCCTCGTTCTGGCCGCCATTGCGCCGCTCTTTTCCAGCGCCCTGGCAGCGCTTCGGCCGATAACCGGTCACGCCGCCATCAGCACTGGTGGGCTGGTGCAGTTTGTGGTGTCCCCTGGCGGCTTACTATGGATCAGCACAACGGCGACCCTGACCGCTCTCCTGGTAATCCTTCAACAGGCGGGCATGACCTGGATTGCCGCCTCCGGCGGAGGCCGCGAATACCGGATAGCCATTGCGACGCTGTGGGCTCTTGCGCGACGTTTCAAACAACTACTCACCCTCACCCTGCTGCAATTGGGCGGCCATGCGCTGATCGCTGTGCCTTTCCTGCTGGCCATAGTGGTGAGTTACCAGTGGCTGATCTCACCCCACGACATCTACTATCTGAAGCTGGAACGGCCACCCGAAGTCTGGTGGTTCCTGGGCATATCTGGTGTCGCAGCACTGGGAATCGCCGTATGTAACGGCTGGCTTTATCTGCGCTGGGTACTATCGGTTCCCCTGCTCCTGCTGGAGCGCAGAGGTGCGCGCGACGCTCTCAGACAAAGTAGCCGCTATATCCACGGCCAGCACCTGCCTGTGATGGGCGCAATCATCGCAGGCCTGGTCGGCCTGGCGCTGATCCCCATCGTGGTTACATGGCTGTTCCAGGCAGCGGGAGGCGAGATCATAACGAGCCTGCCGGAGCGAATGGGCGTGCTGATGCCCGTCACCCTGGGCCTGATCGCGCTCTATATCCTGTTCACCCTCACCGCCGCCTTTGCCGGCATGGCGGCCTACAGCATGCTGATATACAGCGTGTATAGGCAGGCAACGGGTCACCACCGTCACAGCACTGCCCAAACCCTGCCCCGGCGGGCCTCACCACTGGCGTGGTCGGCCGAGCTTTTAATCATCATCCTGGCCGCCACCCAGGCCTGGTTTGTCCTGCAATCCTTCGACCACCGGGACGATGTTTCCATCACTGCCCATCGTGGCAGTGCTTTCAAGGCGCCGGAAAACACCATGAGCGCCATAAGACAAGCCATTGAGGATGGCGCCGACTACGTTGAAGTGGATATCCGCATGACCGCAGACGGCGTGCCGGTGCTTTGGCACGATACCGACATGCGACGTGTCTTCGGCCTGAACGCCAGGATCTCCGATATCACCCTGGAAGAGGCCCGTGCCCGGGACGCTGGTTCGTGGTTCGGCCCTGCGTTCAGCGATGAGCGAATCGCCACCCTGGAACAGGTCATTGAAACCACCAGAGGACAAGCCCATCTATACCTCGATCTGAAGCCCGCCCCGGAGACGCCCGACTTGACCAGGGAGGTGGTCCATATGCTGCAGCGCATGGATGCCGTGGAGAACACGGTGATTGCGGCCGCCGAATGGCGGGTCCTGGCCGAAGCGCGACAACTGGAGCCTTCGCTTAAAACCAGCCTGCTGGCACAATTCATCGTTGGTCCGCTGTGGGAGCAACACTTTGACATACTGGGCCTGCGACAGAACCGTGTCACTCCCGCCACAGTGGCTCGCACCCACCGTGCTGGCAACGAACTGCATGTCTGGACGGTCAATACGCCGCAGGCGATGTCACGTTTCATCGACATGGGAGTGGACAATATCATTACCGACCGACCGGCTGTGTTGGCACAACTGCTACAACGCCGGCAGGCACTGACCGACGCAGAACTTCTGGTGATCAAGCTCCGGAACTGGCTGCGCTAGTCTGCCCACCTGGCCGTAGCCGATACCCGACGCCAGACACGGTTTCGACCCGGGCAGCCTGATCCCCCAGTTTCTTGCGCAAAGTGCGAACCACCGCGTCAACCACGTTGCTGCCACCCTCGTATCGCGTCCCCCATACATCCCGCAACAGTTCACTGCGCGACACGGCCTTGCCCTCACGAGCATTCAGGTAACGCATGACACCGAATTCCAGTGGCGTCAGAGCTACCCTGCCCGTTTCGAGTACCAGTTCCCGGGCGTCCGGGTCCAACAGTTCGTTCCCACGCCGAACGCCAAGCTCCGCAGCTGCAAGGTCCGCCAGCCAGCCGTCCACCGAGGCGGGGCCAAAATCGAGCACGGCAGAATGGTAGCGTCGGCCATCCAACACAACGGTGTGATCTTCCAGCACTTCAAAACCCAACCGTCTGGCGACAGCAGCGTAGGCGCCCATATCCCGGACCGTCAGGTAAACACGGCGAAGTCTGGGCCTGAGCTCCATGTAGGCACGTTTCAGGTCCAGCCAAACCGCTGCCTGTACGTCACCCGGAGAGTCTCCGTCATCAATGCTCAACCAGCGGCGGCAAAACAGGGCAATGGCATCCCGGGGCATGGGATGTTGTTTGAGATGGGAATACCACTGGCCAGCTATCGGGTCGTCCAGCAGCCAGGCCGGCTGGAGCTCGTCCGAACGGAGCTTGCCGTAGAAACCTACCATGCGGCCCTCACCGTCCCGGACCGATGAGAATGCCTGGGGCAAACGACGCCACCACGCCATCAAAGCTCCGGCGGCCTCACTTCCCTCCCAGGTATGGGTAATATCCTCCAGCGCAGGTCCATCGTCTGCCTGGGCCGGCTCTACGGCGAACGCGGGGGAACCACTCGGGAAGAACGCTTCCCGCACCACTGGGTTTTCAATCATGAACAGCATGTCGGCGGTGTATCGCCAGAGATCACCGCCACCGGCAACGCCCGCCTCTGTCGCCAATTGCCGCCAGGCTGTACGGCGGTATTCGAGATAGCGCGCCGGATCACTCGCATGCAGGGAACGCGCAATGGCCTCTCGCACCGCATCGTGGATCAACAGACCATCGCTGGCGCCAACCACAATGGGCAAGCGACGCAGCCTCTCCCAGGCATCCTGGGGCGGCACATCCGGAAACAGCGCTTGCAGTAGCGACAGGGTTACCCGGCGGACAACGGCCGCCCCCTCAAGCACCTGCCGGGTAACCTCATCGCCAACATCCTCAAGAAAAATCTGTGTGAGTTCATCAAGGGCGCGCTGCAAGGGCGCACCGGTGGGCCATTGCTCCGGCGAGGCCTCCCTCACGGCTGCCGCAGCGAGCTTCAACGCCAACGGATGGCCATGAGTACAGCGGGCGATCAGGGATATGTCCGCCTGCTCCAGGCCCAGGCCCTGCAGGAAGTTCTCCGCCTCTGTGTCGGTCAACGAGGAAACCGGGACAGCCCGCATTAACCACCCCCATCCCGGGCTCGCGTACCAGGCTGAGGTAGGCTGCTGTCGCCCCACCAGAACCACCCTTACGTTTTCGGGCAATAGCGGAATGAACACCTGCCTCAACCAGGTATCCAGAAGCCTGAATACTTCAAAGGTATCGAAGGCCAGTACAACAGCGCCGCCCAGCTCTCCCAACCGATCAGCGATGTCCCCGGCACGCGATCCTGTGTCACCAATGGCCTCCGCGAGCGCCCCGAGCACACCCTGCTCAGTAGGCTCCACATGGCGACAATCAAGCAGGATAACCGTTGCTCCTCCGGCCCGGGCAATCGTTGCGAAACGCGCCAGCAACGCGGACTTACCAATGCCGGCGATACCGTGAACGTGTAACACCCTCGGCCCCTTTGGCATCAACATGGTTTCCAGGGCGCCAAGCTCTGTATCGCGCCCTACAAACGTCCGGTGAGCCCGGGCCGCCAGTATGTCGGACATCCGTTGCGGCATGATCGTCTCCCTCCGCTACATTCTCACGATATTCTCATCCCCTCATCACCTCAAAACACCTATTCAGGGCTATAACTGACAATAGCAGTAACCGCACACCAACCCTCAATTTGAGTAAGGAGGCGACGATGAGCACCCAATGGCAAATTCAGGGTGACTATCTTGAAAGTTGCACATGCAAAGGCGCTTGCCCATGCATTTACCTGGAGCCACCGACAGAAGGCGACTGCTCGGCCCTGGTAGGCTGGCACATCAAGAAAGGAGCTTACGGCGAGGTGGCGCTTGATGATCTGAACATTGCGCTTGCGCTCAACGCCCCGGGGCCCATGGCAGAAGGCAACTGGAAAGTTGTGTTGTACCTCGACCAACGCGCCGATGAGCAACAGCAGGAAGCGCTTGGCAATATCTTCGGCGGCAAGGCCGGCGGCCACCCGGAACTGCTGGCCTCCATGATCGGAGACGTTCTTGCTGTCGAGAGACAGCCCATCGGGTTTTCCGTTGATGACGGCGGGCGGCATCTGACCATCGGCTCGTCCTATGAAGCCGATGTCAAAGCGATCGAAGGCCAGAATGGACGCAAGGTCACGATCGACAACCACCCACTGGCCGTCGCTCCGGGCCACTCACTGGTCGTTGCGAAGTCACGGAGTTTGCGCCATCGGAATCACGGCATCGATCTGGATATGAGCGCGCGGACAGCGCTCTACTCCCCATTCGAATACGCCGGCCCCTGACAACGGAGAGACACCTGAGGTGATTTCGATGGAACTGACAATGGCTAAGATTCATTCGTGGGAGCGTGCAGCCATTGGCGCCTCCCTGGGGATTCTGACCGCATTGGCATGGGCCTATATGGCCATGCCAATGACTATGGCGGCCAGTTCAGGTCTGTCATTCCTCGGTCTTGGCACCGTCATGTGGATGGTGATGATGGCCGCCATGATGCTTCCGGGTGCGGCCCCGATGATCATGACCTATATCCGGGTTCACCAGCGCCGGCGCCAGCTCGAGAAGGCCGCGGTACCAACCTGGCTTTTCATGGCCGGGTACCTTGCCGTCTGGGCCGCCTTCGGCGCGGTCGCAGCCGTGGCTCAATGGGCATTGCACGCCAACACCCTGATGATGACCTCGGCAATGGGGCATCTGGAACCACTTCTCGGGGGCTGCCTGCTGGTTGTCGCTGGGGCTTTCCAGTTCAGCTCTCTAAAACAAGCTTGCTTGAGCAGATGCCAGTCACCCATAACCTTCCTGATGACGGAATGGCGCGACGGCGCAATCGGTGCCTTTACAATGGGAGCCCGCCATGGCGCCTTCTGCACCGGCTGCTGCTGGGCGCTGATGCTGCTAATGTTCGTCGGCGGAGTGATGAACCTGGCCTGGATGGCAGTGCTTGCGCTCTATTTCCTGGCGGAGAAACTGGTGCCCTGGCCGCAAACGTTTAGCCGGATCACCGGCGCCGCTCTGATTGTCGGGGGGCTTTTAGTGGGAACCCTCTACTGAAGGCCGGAAAAATAACCGGGCCTGTGGCCAGCGAGCCGGTAGAGCAGCGCAAGCAGCCCCTTCAACAGCGCGATGGCCGGCCAAAGTAACCAGCTTGCCAGATAGAACAGCGGCACTAGGATCAGCAACCAGCCCGCGAGCTGGACCATCATTGGGGAGACACCCAGTACATCGGCCACCCCGGCAAAAAAGTCGTTGATGATGCTGGGGTGGGCGACCACCAGGTAGCCAGCGCCAATGATCAGGGGCCACTTCGCATAGCGGGCGCTACGGAGAATCAGCCGCCCGCTACCGGTAATACGGGCAGCCAATGCCGCCGAGCGTGTTGAAAGCCTGGCGCCCTGGGTCGCCTTTGCCGCCGTGCGACCGGCCCGAAGTACCTTTACGGCACTGGCAAACACCAACACATCCACCGATGCCCAGCCTATGTCACTGGCGGAGATGTCTTCTCCAGTTCGATAATCCGCCTCCAACTGTCGCACGCCGCTGGTGAAGAACTGGGCAACCCCTTCCGTAATCCTCTCGGTCTGTACCCATTGGGTCTGACCATTCCCGTCCACCACGAATTGCCCGAGAAAATCGTGGCCCTCGTTGCGGATGAAGTTCACTGCGTACCAGCCTCGCTGTTCGGGCGTCAAAGACTCCGTTTTTTCCGGCGTCCGTTCGCTCTGGTCCTTGCCGCGGAGCTCAGCAATATAGTCCCGGGCGCGTTCATACTGACGGGCAGCCTTGTTCATCCATTCAATGGAGCTGATGGGCTGGCGAAGGAAGTAGTGAATCGGCGGCAGGGCGTTTTCTCCATAGGTGCGCAACACCTCCTGGAATTCCGGCTCGGACGCATAAAGCGGAAAAACGGCGCGGGCCATGTCAGGGTGTGCCATCAAAGCTGCCTGGGCCTTGAGGAGCAGAAGAGGGTCGTCCCCCAGGTCCAGAATGGCGGCCTGGACGTCAACAGGCTCGTCCCCGATACCATCAAAACCGGGCAATGCCTCCCGGGCCTGGATCGAAATCAGTTTCTGCTCAATGGGTACCGGATCGGAGGCGACACTGGCGATTGCGGCAACCAGCAGCGCGATACCCAGAATCACCATGGCCTTCTTCAAACATCCACCTCTGCCTCAATGCGTTGACCCTATACTGCCTGAGAATACGTTGATTACCATAACGCCGGCAACGATGAGGCCGATGCCGAGGATGGCGGGAAGGTCCAGCGTCTGCCCAAAGAACAGGTAGCCCGACAGCGCAATCAAGGCCACGCCGGCACCGGCCCACACCGCATATGCCACTCCCACTGGCAAGGTTTTCAGGGTCAACGCCAGGAAGTAGAACGCCAGGATGTAGGACACCACCACAACCAGCGACGGCCACAGACGGGTGAAACCCTCAGAACTTTTTAGAAAGGAGGTTCCGATGACCTCCGCAACGATAGCCACCGACAAATATAACCACTGAATCATTCCACAATTCACCTTTCAGATTGGCGCAAAATGCAAAAACCCCGAAGCTCTCACTTCGGGGTTTTGCGGACATTGGGATCAACCCTGGCGACGCGGAGGATTTACTGCTCCACGAAGGCCCTCTCGATCACATAGTGGCCGAGGTTACCATGGCGTGCTTCCTTGAACCCCATGTTATTGAGGATGGAGCAGGTGTCTTTCAACATGCTGGGACTGCCGCACACCATGAACCGGTCATTTTCCAGGTCAAATTCCGGAAGGTCCAGGTCCTTCGTCAGCTTGCCGTTTTCCATAGCGTCGGTCAGACGCCCAGTGTTACGGAAATCCTCACGGGTGACCGTAGGATAATAAAGCAGCTTGCCATCCACCATTTCACCAAAGAACTCGTTATTCGGCAGCTCCTCGATCTCGGACTGGTACGCCAGCTCGGACTTGTAGCGAACGCCATGGGTCACGATGACTTTATCAAAGGCCTCATAGACTTCCGGGTCCTTGATGATGCTGATAAAAGGTGCCAGACCGGTGCCCGTGCTGATCAGCCAGAGATTCTTGCCCGGCAGCAGGTTGTCCATAATCAGGGTACCGGTGGGCTTGCGGCTGACCATGATCTCGTCACCAACCTCAATTTTCTGCAGACGTGACGTCAGCGGGCCGTCCTGAACCTTGATTGAGAAGAACTCCAACTCCTCTTCATAGTTGGCACTGGCGATGCTGTAGGCACGCATCAGCGGCTTACCATCGGCTTCCAGGCCAATCATTGTGAAGTGGCCATTCTTGAACCGGAACCCCGGATCACGGGTGGTGGTGAAGCTGAAGAGTGTGTCGTTCCAGTGACGAACACTTGTTACACGCTCTTTATTCAGGTTGCTCATGGTATCGCCCGTTCGTTAGCCGTTAGCAAATAAGTAAAAATCATTGTGTAAATAGTAACCCAAGGGTAACCTATCGACAAAATGGGATATTTTCATAACCTTATTCGGAATTATCGATTATGAAGTTTAGCTTCCGCCAACTCGAGGTCTTCCTGGCTGCGGCGCACTTCCAGAACATCACCCGTGCGGCGGATTCCCTGGCCATGTCTCAGTCCGCGGCCAGTAGCGCCCTGAAAGAACTGGAGAGCCAGTTCGACATCCAGCTCTTCGACCGGGTCGGAAAACGACTGCAGCTCAATGAGCTCGGCCGTCTCTATCGGCCAAAGGTCGAGGCTTTGCTGGCCCAGGCCGGGGAACTGGAACAGGCGTTCAGCAAGCATACTGAAGTCGGCGCCCTGAAAGTCGGCGCTACCCTCACTATTGGTAACTATCTGGCTGTTGGCGTCATGGCCCAATACATGAATACCCCTACCCACCCGAAAGTGGCGCTTGAAGTGGCCAACACCCGCACCATAGCCCAGCGCGTCAAGGATTTTGAACTCGACATCGGGCTGATTGAAGGTGAACTGCAATCCTCTGAGCTGGAGGTTATACCCTGGCGAGGAGACGAGCTGGTGGTCTTTTGTTCCCCGGACCATCCGTTTGCCCGGAAGGGTAGGCTTTCGGATGCGGACCTTCGCTCGGCAACCTGGGTGATGCGTGAGCAGGGGTCCGGCACCCGGCAGACCTTTGAGCGTGGCATGCACGGCCTGCTGCCAGACCTGGACATACTGCTGGAACTCGAGCATACCGAGGCGATTAAACGCGCGGTGGAAGCCAACCTTGGGATCGGCTGCCTGTCACGGGTGTGCCTTGCCGATGCGTTCAGGCGGGGCAGCCTCGTACCGTTGAAGGTTCCGGAGGAACGACAGTTCGACCGAACCTTCTATTTCATACTGCACAAACAGAAGTATCGGAGCGCCGGCATCGACCGCTGGATTGACCTGTGCGAACAACTTCAGGATCCACCGCTTCCTGAGGAGCGCGGCCTGTTGTACGACAGGAAATCTTCTTGATTCCACTCTAAAGTCAGACTGGCCCGCTATGGAACCGGAACTCGGTGTCCGGTGTCTCAATCAGTTGTTGCTCCAGCGCGAGGAAGGTCGCAACCCGATCCTCCACCGAGTTTCCTGCGGCCTGCTCGGCTAATGTCAGGTAGTCACGGTAGTGTCGGGCTTCGGACTTCAGCAGCCCGGTGTAGAAATCTGACAGTGTTGCATCCAGATGCGGTGCCAGCGCCGCGAACCGCTCGCAGGAACGGGCCTCGATAATGGCACCCACGATCAGCACATCCACCAGCCGACCGGGATCTTCTGTGCGTACTTCCTGCCGCAACCCGGCTGCATATCGAGCCGGGCTCAGGTGACCATAACTCACCCCCCGCTTTTTCATGATAGCCAGCACCTGCTCGAAATGACGCAACTCTTCCCGCGCAAGACGCGACATCCTGTTGAGCAGGTCGGTGTTATCCACATAGCGATACATCAAACTCAGCGCCGTGGACGCTGCTTTTTTCTCACAATGGGCATGATCAATCAGCATCAGGTCCTGATTGGCCAGGGCGTTTTCAATCCATCGCTGTGGCGTTTTGCAGGGCAGGAAATCGTGAATCTGGTCGAGGGAATCGGTCATTGTTTACAGCAGGTCGGCTTCTCGGGCACGGCAGTATACCGCAACAAACCACAATATCCGACCACAGTCCAACTTAACTTTATAAGGGGTTTCCTATAGAATGCAGCGCCAACTTAGCGCCTTTTCGCCATAAAACTCCCGCCAGGCAACGACGCCCAAGGCGCGGGACATTCCAACTGATGAGGGTCCATATCGTGTTAGAAGCCTATCGTGAACACGTTGCAGAACGCGAGGCTCTGGGCATTCCCCCGAAGCCTCTGAACGCTGAGCAGACCGCCGCACTGGTCGATCTCCTTAAAAACCCGCCAGCCGGCGAGGAAGAGACGCTGGTCTATCTGCTTGAAAACCGCGTTCCGCCGGGTGTGGACGAAGCCGCTTATGTAAAAGCTGCTTTCCTGACCGCCATTGTTAAGGGTGAAGCAACGTCTCCCCTGCTGGACAAGCCAAAGGCCGTTGATCTGCTGGGCATGATGCAGGGCGGTTATAACATCGCGACCCTGGTCGACCTGCTGGACGATTCTGAACTGGCCGAACAGGCCGGCGAAAAGCTCAAGCGCACCCTGCTGATGTTCGATGCCTTCAACGATGTGAAGGAAAAGATGGACGCCGGCAACGCGGTCGCCAAGGCTGTGGTTGAATCCTGGGCCAACGCCGAGTGGTTCACCAACAAGAAGAAGGTTCCTGAAAGCACCAAAATGGTGGTTTTCAAGGTTACCGGCGAAACCAACACCGACGACCTGTCACCGGCTCCCGATGCCTGGTCCCGTCCGGACATCCCGCTGCACGCCCGCGCTGCCTATAAAATGGAGCGTGATGGCCTGAAGCCGGAAGAGCCCGGTGTTACTGGCCCAATGAGTCAGATCGACGACATCAAAGCCAAGGGCCTGCCCGTTGCCTTCGTAGGCGACGTTGTTGGTACCGGCTCCTCACGTAAGTCTGCCACCAACTCAGTACTGTGGTTCTTCGGTGACGACGTTCCGGGTGTTCCGAACAAGCGCGCCGGTGGCGTGTGCATTGGTAACAAAGTAGCCCCGATCTTCTTCAACACCATGGAAGATGCTGGCGCCCTGGTTTTCGAAGCACCGGTTGACGACCTGAACATGGGCGACGTTATCGACATCCGTCCCTACGAAGGCAAGATCCTGAACGAGGCGGGTGAAACCATCTCGGAGTTCGGCTTCAAGTCAGAGGTTATCCTGGACGAAGTTCAGGCCGGCGGCCGTATTCCGCTGATCATCGGCCGTGGCCTGACCGCCAAGGCGCGCGCAGCACTGGGCATGGGCGCCACAGACATCTTCCGTCTGCCGAATGATCCGGAAGAAGGCACCAAAGGCTTTACCCTGGGTCAGAAGATGGTCGGCAAGGCCTGCGGTCTGGAAGAAGACAAAGGCGTTCGCCCCGGCACTTACTGCGAACCGCACATGACTACGGTCGGCTCCCAGGACACCACTGGTCCGATGACCCGTGATGAACTGAAAGACCTGGCCTGTCTGGGCTTCCAGGCCGACCTGGTGATGCAGTCATTCTGTCACACCGCCGCCTATCCGAAGCCGGTTGACGTGGAAATGCAGCACACCATGCCGGACTTCATCCGCACCCGCGGCGGTGTTTCCCTGCGCCCGGGCGATGGCATCATCCACTCCTGGTTGAACCGCATGCTGTTGCCGGACACTGTCGGTACCGGCGGCGACTCTCACACCCGCTTCCCAATGGGCATCTCCTTCCCGGCCGGTTCCGGTCTGGTGGCGTTTGCTGCAGCGACGGGCGTTATGCCCCTGGATATGCCGGAATCCGTCCTGGTTCGCTTCAAGGGCGAAATGCAGCCAGGCATCACGCTGCGCGATCTGGTACATGCGATCCCACTGTACGGCATCAAGCAAGGCATGTTGACCGTTGAGAAGAAAGGCAAGATCAACGAGTTCTCCGGTCGCATCCTGGAAATCGAAGGCCTTGAGCATCTGACCGTTGAGCAGGCGTTCGAGCTGTCTGACGCTTCCGCTGAGCGTTCCGCAGCCGGTTGTACGATCAACCTGTCTGAAGAGTCCGTGGCTGAGTACCTGCGTTCGAACATCACCATGCTGCGCTGGATGATCGCCGAAGGTTATGGCGACCCGCGCACCCTGGAGCGTCGCGCCCAGCAGATGGAAGAGTGGATTGCCGATCCCAAGCTGATGCGTGCCGACAAAGACGCCGAGTACTCCCACGTTGTGGAAATCGATCTGGCTGACATCAAAGAGCCGATCGTGTGCTGCCCGAACGACCCGGACGACGCCAAGTTCCTGTCCGAAGTCGCCGGCGACAAGGTCGACGAAGTGTTCATCGGTTCCTGCATGACCAACATCGGCCACTTCCGCGCTGCTGGCAAGCTGCTGGAGATGAACAAGGAGCCGCTGAAGACCCGCCTGTGGATGTCTCCGCCTACCAAGATGGACCAGGCGCAGCTGATGGAAGAAGGCTACTTCAACACCTACGGCACCGCCGGTGTTCGCACCGAAATGCCGGGCTGCTCCCTGTGCATGGGTAACCAGGCCCGCGTGGCAGCCAAGAGCACGGTGCTGTCCACCTCCACCCGTAACTTCCCGAACCGTCTGGGCGATGGTGCCAATGTGTACCTGACCTCTGCGGAACTGGCAGCGGTTGGTGCGGTACTGGGCAAACTCCCGTCTCCGGCGGAGTACATGGAGTACGCCAAGGACCTGAACAGCATGTCGAAAGAGATCTACAAGTATCTCAACTTCGACCAGATGGAGAACTACACCAAGAAGGCGTCTGAAGCGAACGTTGCTTAAGACCTGACCTTCTGGTTTAGCTCCATGGAAACGCCAGCCTTCGGGCTGGCGTTTTTTTTGTTTGAAGTAAACGTTACGAGTCAGATCGGGCACGGTGTGGGGTGCCTTTTCTGCCGGGGAAAAGGTGTCTGAGCGCAGCGAGTTCTTTTTCCCAGAAGAAAGGGTACCCCGCGGCGGGCCCAGCCCCTTGTAAACAGACGTACAAAAAAGGGGCTCCCGAAGGAGCCCCTGTTCTTACTCAGAGCGTTGAAAACGCGCCTGTTTACCGGGTGATGTGCTGATACTCACCGGCATCTTCAGTAACCGAGCTCACCACCATAATGGCAATGAAAGCAGCAATGAAGCCAGGAATGATCTCGTACACGCCAGGACCACCCATGAACTCACCGTTCCAGCCCAGAGAGATCCAGATCATGACCGTGGCAGCACCCACAACCATGCCTGCGATGGCGCCAGCGCCGTTTGTGCGCGGCCACATCAGTGACAGGATAATCAGCGGGCCAAATGCGGCGCCGAAGCCTGCCCAGGCGTTACTGACCAGGGCCAGAACCTGAGAGTTCGGGTCGGAGGCAATAACCGCAGCTACCAAGCCTACCAGCACAACACACACACGGCCTACGCCGACGCATTCTTTGTCGGTCGCTTCTTTACGCAGGAACAGGCGATAGAAGTCTTCGGTCAGTGAAGAAGACGACACCAGCAGCTGGCTGGAAATGGTACTCATGACTGCAGCAAGCAGTGCCGCGTAGAGGAAGCCTGTGATCAGCGGATGGAACAGAAGGTCTGAGAGCAGGATAAAGATCGTTTCCGGATCTTCGATATTCATACCATTGCGAATCGCGTACGCCCGGCCAAACACACCGAGGGAGACGGCGCCAATCAGGGAGATAAGCATCCAGGACATGCCGATGTTACGGGCAGTCGGTACTTCATCCAGCGTACGGATCGCCATGAAACGCACAATGATGTGTGGCTGGCCGAAATAGCCCAAACCCCAGGTTACCGCAGACAACCAACCGATGAGCGTCAGGCCTTCCGTCCACGACAGTAGCGTGGGGTCGACTTCGTTCAGGGTTTGCGACGCCTGGGCGAAACCACCGCCGCCTTCACCAAAGAGGACAACCGCCGGCATGATGACCAGTGCCAGCATCATGATGCAGCCCTGCACGAAGTCCGTCATGCTTACTGCCAGGAACCCGCCGACCACGGTGTAGGCCAACACCACACCCAGCGTGATGACGATACCAACCGCATAGTCGCTCAAACCACCGAAATTGAAGATGCCGGAGAACGCACTCTCAAACAGCTTGCCGCCCGCAACCAGGCCGGATGCCGTGTAAACCGCGAAGAAGATAACGATGACGATGGCTGACACGGTACGCAGCGAAAGTGCCTGTGTCGGGAACCGGTTCGCCAGGAAGGAGGGGATGGTGATCGCATTGCCATAGTGAACCGTCTGTTCACGAAGACGCGGCGCTACCAGGGTCCAGTTAAAGAACGCACCCACAAGCAGGCCGATACCGATCCAGGCCGATCCCAGGCCCGATGCAAACAGCGCCCCGGGCAACCCGAGAAGCAACCAGCCACTCATATCCGAAGCACCAGCCGACAGGGCCGCCACCTTTGGACTGAGGGCTCGCCCACCCAACATGTAATCTTCGGATGAAGACGTAGCTCTGCGCATGGCATAAACGCCGATGGCGATCATGAGCGCAAAGTAAGCAAATAGACTGATCCAAACTCCAATAGCCATGAAACTCCTCCAGTTCAAATGGACGGAATCAACTCCGACCGTTTAGCGCGCTTACCACGGTGAACCCGGTAGTCGCACCCTTTGTTTTTTTGACTCGCTAAACTACTCACGTCATTAAGGCGCTACGGCTTACAACGCCTGCCTCCCCATCTCAATACTTACCTCCTATCGTTCAGGTTTTCGTTCCGCACTGCCTTGTGAGCAAAGCGCCCTATCAAACCTTTTCAATGCCAAGCGACAACAGTGACGCGTTTCCACCCACCGCTGTGGTGTTGATGGTGCGGGTTCTCTCCGTCGCAAACCGTAGCAGGTAGTGCGGCCCGCCAGCTTTGGGACCGGTACCGGAAAGCCCCCGCCCCCCGAAAGGCTGAACACCAACAACCGCGCCAATCTGGTTTCGGTTAACGTAGGTATTGCCCACTTTTACCCGCCGCTCGATATAGGCCGCTGTGGACTCACTTCTGCTGTGAATACCCAGGGTAAGTCCATAACCCGCCGCATTAATTTCATCGATCACATCGTCCAGCTTCTCTGCAGTGTAGCGGACTATATGGAGAACAGGGCCGAAGTGTTCGTCTTTCAACTCGTTGATACTTGAAATGGCGTAGGCGGACGGTGGCACAAAGTAGCCGTCGCGGCAGGCCTCCGGTATTGGCGCCTGCGATACCAACCTGGCATGTTTGCCAAGCTCGGTCAGATGGGCTTTCAGACCATCCCGCGCTTCTTGATCAATCACCGGTCCGACATCGGTGCTGTGACGCTCAGGGTTGCCGACCATCAGTTCCTGCATGGCGCCCGCCAGCAGGCTTTCTGTGCGCTCAGCGACCTCTTTCTGGATATAGAGCACACGCAGTGCCGAGCAACGCTGCCCGGCACTGGCGAAAGCGGACTGGATGACATCCCTGACCACTTGCTCCGGCAGCGCACTGCTGTCCACAACCATGGCATTCTGTCCGCCGGTCTCGGCGATGAAGGGCACAATTGCCCCCTCACGCTGCGCCAGAGTGCGATTGAGTATGTGCGCTACCTGTGTAGAGCCGGTGAAGGCGACGCCGGCAATTCTGGGGTCCGGGGTCAGTTTGCCGCCGATTGTTGCGCCATCACCGGGTAAAAATTGAATCACATCGGGTGGGAAGCCAGCTTCCAACATCAGCTCAAAAGCCCGTTGAGCAACCAGACTTGTCTGCTCCGCAGGCTTGGCGATAACAGCATTTCCTGCCACCAACGCCGCCATCACCTGGCCAGTAAAAATAGCCAGGGGGAAATTCCAGGGGCTGATGCAGAGGAAGACGCCCCGCCCTTCCATGTAAAGCTCATTGCTCTCGCCCGTGGGGCCAGGTAGAGCCAAGGCCTTGCCAAAGCGGGATCTGCCCTGGAGGGCATAATAGCGACAGAAATCGACGGCTTCGCGCACCTCGTCGATACCATCCTGTATGGTTTTCCCGGCTTCACGGCAGCAGATCGCCATCAGCTCCTGCATATTTGCTTCCATCAGCTCGGCGTATCGCTCGAGACAGGCGGCACGATCCTCCACCGGACGCTCCCGCCAGGAAACAAAACCTTCCGTTGCAACGACCAGGGCTTCTTCCGCCTGGGCTTCGGTCGTCCAGTACACCTGACCAACGTGTTGGGAGCGATCGTAGGGCGCATGGATATCACTCCGCGCTCCGTCCCGGCGCTTTTCGCCGCCAATGACCGGTGCAGCTTCCCAGCGTTTCTTTGCCCATTGGCCAAGATGATTCAGCAACGGATCCAGATGAGCCGCTACATGGATATTCATCCCTTTGGAGTTGCGCCGCTCGTTGCCAAAGATATCGACGGGCAATGGAATTCGGTCGTTGGGCAGTGAGTCGTATCCCTGCAGTTCCTGAACCGGATTCTGCACCAGAGCCTCTATGGGCGTTGCCGCGTCCACCAACCGGTGAACAAATGAGGAATTTGCCCCATTCTCCAGCAGCCGTCGTACCAGATACGGCAACAGATCCTTGTGAGCTCCCACAGGGGCGTAGATGCGAACCGGAAGATTGTTGTCCTCAAGGATGCTGTTGTAGAGGGCGTCTCCCATACCGTGCAGGCGCTGGAACTCGATCCTGCGCCCTTTGTTCCTCGCCATGGTCAGAACCGAGGAAACCGTATGGGCGTTGTGGCTCGCAAGCTGCGGATACAACGCTCCTTCGGTGTAGTCACTCAGCAAATAACGCAGACACGCCAGATAGGAGGTGTCGGTAGCCTCTTTGCGCGTAAATACGGGGTAGCCCTCCAGGCCCAACTGCTGGCAGATTTTGATCTCGGTGTCCCAGTAGGCCCCTTTGACCAGGCGAATGGGGATCTCGTCACCCTGCTGTTTCGCCAGTTTGGTCAACCAGCACAATACCGGCAAAGCACGCTTGGAATAGGCCTGGATAACCAGGCCAAAACCACCCCACCCCTTTGCAACCGGTGATGTAAATGCCTTCTCAAACAGCTTTAGCGAGATTTCCAGCCGATCCATTTCCTCGGCATCGATGGTAATGGACACCTTCTTTTCCCGCGCAAACGTCAGCAGGTCAATGACTGTTGCGTAAAGCTCTTCCAGAACCCGCTCTTCCTGGGACGCCTCGTATCGAGGGTGCAGGGCTGATAGCTTGATGGAAATTGAGGGCGCTGGTGCCCGGCTGTCCGGGTAGGTATCGGTTCCCACGGACTCAATGGCATCCATGTAGTCCTTCAGGTAACGGTCAGCGTCGCCCCTGGTCATTGCCGCTTCGCCGAGCATGTCGAAGGAGTAGGTGTAGCCCAAATCCCGGTACTCGCGGGCGTTCCTCAATGCTTCGTCGATATCCCGTCCGAGCACGAACTGTTTGCCCATAATGGCCATGGCCTGGTACATCGCGCTCCGAATGACCGGCTCGCCACTACGCTTGATAAGACGCTTCCAGATACTGGACGGGGAACCGTCCAGTCGTTTATCCATCTTGACCACACGACCAGTCAGCAGCAGCCCCCAGGTGGAGGCATTGACCAGGGTCGACTCACTGCGGCCCACGTGCTTCTTCCAGTCAGCGTCCGACAGCTTGTCCTGAATCAACGCATCGGCGGTGTATTTGTCGGGGATACGCATCAACGCCTCGGCCAGACACATCAGCAGGATGCCTTCTTCGGTATCCAGGCTGTATTCCTGCAGCAGTGCGTCGACCATATGGACGGAGTCGTCCTGCTCGCGGACCTTTCTGATCAGGCTCGTTGCCGTTTCAGTGACGTCTCGATGCTCAGAAGCATCGCTTTGGGCAAGGGGGATCAGTTCGTTGAGGTAACGTGCTTCGTCGACGGCGTAGTTGGCAGTAATCGCTTGCCAGAAGAACGACTTTGGCTGTTCCTGAAATGCAGGCTCGAGCACCTTGCTTGCATTGAACATCTGAGCGCCTCGCCGACGGTTCCCGTCTATGGCCGGGCCCCTCGAACTTTTATTATGGTTGGGTCAGGCAACGCGTACGTACCGTACTGCGCTGTGACGTGATCAGCTACCCTGTTAAGTTAGTATTACTACGGACTTCAGGCTTACAAAATCCTACGATTCTTTTGTAAATTCGTCCGAAAATGAGGCTTTTTTAACAAATCAGGCGACTTTGTCACCAAAACGCAATCTGGAGGGCGTCGTACCTTTGTGTTTTCTGAGCGCGTTGGTGAGGGCACTCTGGGAGGAAAACCCAGTCCGGTAACTGATTTCGGAGACCGAAAAGGAAGTCATGGTCAGGAATTGCACGGCCTGGTCAAGCCGGGTCTGGAGCAGAAACTGGTGGGGGGGTAATACCCGTCACATCACGAAACATCTCGTGGAAGCGGCTGACACTGAGGCAGGCCACACCGGCAAGATCGCTCACCGTTATCTTTCGCTGGATATTCTCCATGATGTAACGGCGGATCGTGTCGGGGCTGATGGCATGGCGGTTCTGGCGAACCTCCCTGCCTTCGTTCATGCGCCCGGCCATGCAGTGCAGGATGCTTGCCCCCATGTGCCGCTGCATATCCTGATTATCCGGCGAGCGATCGAACTCTCCCGCTACGAACTGAACCAGCCCTTGCAGCTTATTGTCCAGAACCAGTGTGCGCGGCCGCTCAAACAGAGGCGCGAGTGTTTCATACTCACTGTGCCCAGGACTATTGATGGCCGGCATGTAGGGATCGAGGTTGATAACCAGAACATGGTTCTGCAGATCACCACAGTAATCGTGGCGCGCTTCAGTGGGCACCAGGCAGGCTCGCCAGGTGTCCAGGTGTGAACCTGTTCCATCCACACTCAGGTCGGCCTCTCCACGAACACCGACAACAATCTGATGATGCTCGTGACGATGATGGTGTGAAGCGGTGGGAAGCTTGAGCAAACGTGCGTCCAACATGCCCGCGATCCGGAAATTTCCTGAGAATGTAGCTCAATTAAAGCAGATCATCGGCAAACTTGCACGACTACGCCCGATTCACCAGACTCCGAAGCAGGCCCGCGACCTCGTCGCTGACCGCCTCAATCGGCTGGGAGGCGTCCACGATGTGATAACGGCCCGGCGCGCTGGCGGCGCGAGCAAGATAGGTCTCGCGTATTCGCTCAAAAAACGCTACCGCTTCCTGTTCGAACCTGTCCAGATCCCCCCGATGGCGGGCACGGGTCATACCGGTTTCCACCGGTGCGTCCAGCAGGATAACGTGATCCGGGCGCACCGTGCCCTGCACCAGGCTTTCCAGTAACGCTATGCGATCGGCGGGCACACCACGCCCTCCCCCCTGATAGGCAAAGGTGGCGTCGGTGAACCGGTCACACAGAACCCAGCGACCAGCCTCCAATTCAGGAAGAATACGCGTATGAAGGTGTTGCGCCCTGGCGGCGAACATCAGCAGCAGCTCGGTGGTTTCGTTCACGGGCTCATCACGCGGCGCCAGCAACAGCTCGCGGATGGACTCCGCCATCGGGGTGCCGCCGGGCTCTCGGGTTACAACGCATTCAACGCCAAGCGCGTCCAGCGTACTTGCGGCGTTCGCCAGTTGAGTGGACTTACCAACCCCTTCCGTACCTTCAAAGGTAATAAACTGCCCTCTGCGGGTCATTGGCCACCCTCTTCCGCTGTTGTATCCGGAGACGGTGCTGGAGACGGAGCTGGAGAGGAACGGTAGTCTGAACGGCGGTTGAGCTGAAACGCCCTCACGGCCTTCTGGTGCTCCGCCAGGGTTTTCGAAAACTTGTGGGTGCCATCGCCACGCGCCACAAAGTAGAGCGTATCGCCTTCAGCCGGATTCAGCGCCGCATGAATCGCTTCCCGGCCGGGCAACGCGATGGGTGTGGGCGGAAGTCCGTCGATCCGATAGGTGTTGTAGTCAGTGTGGGTTCGCAGATCCTTGCGAGTGATACGCCCCTGGTATTTCTCTCCCATCCCATAGATGACCGTAGGATCGGTCTGCAACCTCATACCTTTCTCCAGGCGCCGGACAAAGACGCCGGCCACTTCCTCCCGCTCATGAACCGCACCGGTTTCGCGCTCAACGATCGACGCCATAATCAGAGCGTCATAGGGAGAATCGTAAGGCAGGTTTTCAGCCTTGGCCTGCCATTCCGTCGCAAGCACCTCTTCCATTCGCTCAAAGGCCCTGCGTAACAGATCAAGGTCGGTTTCACTGCTGGTAAACAGGTAGGTATCCGGAAAGAAGCGGCCTTCGGGATGCGCCCCTTTGGCACCCATCGCTTCCATGATCCGGTCGTCGGCCCAGTCGGCGGTCACCTGCCCAAGACGCTCACTGCTGGCGAGCGCGGCGCGCATGTCACGGAAGGTCCAGCCTTCGATAAACTGAATCTGCCAGTGTTTGGTGTCACCGGCAACCATCGCATTGATCATGTCGAGACTGGTCATGCCATCGGTGAACTCATATTCGCCAGCCTTTAATAGCGCCTGCTCCGGGTAAAGACGACCATGAATCTTCAGCCACAGACTGTCGCCCACAAGGCCTTCCGCTTCGAGTTTACGTGCAACCTGACCGTAACCGCTCCCGGAGGGCACGCTGAACAGAACCGGCTCATCCAACGCTACAGGTTGCTCAAGGGTCTGAAGCCCCTGCCATAACCAGAGCCCCCCCCCGGCAAGCGCCAGGACGGAGAGACACAACACACAGATGAATAACTTCTTGAACAAGCTTTTTATTCCAAAGTTTTCAGAGGGTCGCAGATTGTCTCAAGCCCATCATCAACTGGCAAATCAACGCTGCCCAATCTGCGAACCGCGACAATACCCACAACGCTGTTAACGAGATACAGTCCACGCAGCCCGGGTGACGACAGCAACGCAGGCTGGATGATCTGCTCCCGGATGGTATGGCCGGATGCGCGCAGACATTCAAGGGCGAACTGCCGCATGACGCCGGCCACTGCAAGGCTCTCAACCGGAGGGGTTACCCACTCTCCCTCCATCCTGATAATGAGGTTGGTTCGCGTCCCCTCAAGCAACTGCCCGTCGGCGTTCGCCATGATCAGTTCGAATTCCTCGCCACTGAACTCACGGCTTGCCATCACCTGCTCCAGCCGGTTCAGGGTCTTGATACCCGCCAGCCTCGGATTCACGGTGAGTGGAAACTTGGACAGCGCTGCAACCACTCCTCCCGGCGGGGGAAGTATGGGCATCGGAGAGGAGGTGACAATCAGGCTTGGCTCACACTCGACAGGAGACCGATAACCTCGCCCACCACTCCCTCGAGTGAGGACGAGCTTCAGCACCCAGTCGTCGCCGTATTGGGACGCCAAATCGCAACCCGAGCGGCTAATTTCAACATCCAGGTCACTGCGCTCAACCGGAATGCCCAAGCGGCCGGCATCGGCCACCATACGATCCAGATGGTATGAGCGCAGCACGGCTTGCCGGCCACGCATACGGATGGTTTCAAACAACCCATCACCGTAGGCCAACCCCCGGTCTGTCGCTGAAACTCCATTGCCGTCGGGGCGAATAACGTTCAACACAACCCGGTCAATCCTCGTAACGACGGAAAATCAGGGTGCCGTTTGTACCACCAAAGCCAAAAGAGTTGGACAACGCAACCCGGACATCAGCTTTGCGGCTCTTACCGGCCACAAAATCCAGGTCACAACCATCATCGGGATCGTCAAGGTTGACGGTCGGCGGCAGCATACCTTCCCGGATCGCCAATACCGAGAAAATCGCCTCAACGGCCCCGGCAGCGCCAAGCAAGTGCCCGGTCATGGATTTGGTGCTGCTGACAGCCAACTTGTAAGCGTGGTCGGCAAATACCGATTTCACGGCAGACACTTCTGCCAGGTCTCCCACGAGCGTCGAAGTGCCATGGGCATTGATGTAGTCGATGTCGTCGGCGCCGAGCCCGGCATCGCGAATCGCATTCTTCATGGAGCGCGCGGCACCCTCACCGTTCTCTGGGGGAGCAGTTATATGGAACGCATCGTCGCTCATACCGAAACCGATCACTTCGCCATGAATGGTGGCACCACGGCGTTTCGCGTGCTCGAGATCCTCCAGCACCAACACGCCGGCGCCGTCGCTGAGCACAAAGCCGTCCCGGCCACGATCCCACGGCCGGCTGGCCTTTTCCGGGTCGTCATTGCGGGTGGACAGCGCACGCGCTGCCGAAAACGCGGCAATTGAGCTTCGGGTGGTGGCCATTTCCGAACCGCCGGCCAACATCACATCGGCATCACCGTAAGCAATGGTGCGCGCTGCATAGCCAATGTTATGGGTGCCGGTCGTGCAGGCTGTCACGATGGCGATGTTTGGGCCCTTATAGCCAAAGCGGATAGCCACGTTTCCTGAAATCATGTTGATTACGGAGGCTGGCACAAAGAAGGGAGACACTTTTCGCGGCCCGGACTTCTCCATCGTGATCACGTTCTTCTCGATGTATTCAAGACCGCCTATGCCTGAGCCGATGGCAACCCCTACCCTTTCACGATCAAGATCGGTGTACTCATCAAGACCACTGGCATCTACCGCCTGTTGAGCGGCGATCAGGCCGTAATGAATGAAGGCATCCAGTTTTCTGGCGTCCTTCGTGGACAGGTACGGTTCAATATCCAGGTTCTTGATGCCACCGCCGATTCGTGTGTTGTATCCGGTGGTATCAAAACGGTCGATTCCGGCAATGCCGCTGCGACCGGAACAAATGCCGTCCCAGGACGAATCCACATCGTTACCCAGTGGCGAGAGCATTCCCATGCCTGTGATTACAACACGTCGTTTAGCCATACCCCTTCACCTGAGTTCCTTGCTGATCATGGACTGGAATTCCTGCCAATAAAAAAGCCGTCCGATGTCTAGTCACATGGACGGCTTTTTGCCTGGCGATAAAGCGTGCAGAGTATCAGGTGTGCGCGACGATGTAGTCGATCGCGTCCTGGACACTCGCCAGCTTTTCCGCTTCCTCGTCGGGAATCTCGGTCTCGAACTCTTCTTCGAGTGCCATGACCAGCTCAACGGTGTCCAGTGAGTCAGCGCCAAGGTCCTCTACAAAAGAAGATGTGTTCTGAACTTCGGACTCTTTAACGCCCAACTGCTCACAAACGATCTTCTTCACGCGCTCTTCAACTGTACTCATAATGTCCTCACTTTTGTGTCAACCAAGCAACTTAAGTGCTGCCAGTTTAGTTTAAACCATACCTGCAAACAAGCAGGGGTTCCATTCAAACATGTTGTGCGACAAGGGTTTGCGCACACGTCCCCACAGGGACTATCCCATGTACATACCGCCGTTCACGTGGATCGTTTCGCCCGTCACGTAACCAGCGGCCTCCGACGCCAGGAAGGCAACCACCGCAGCCACTTCTTCCGGCTCACCCAGACGACCGGCAGGTATGACTTCCATCATAGCCTCACGTTGCTTGTCGTCCAGTTTTCGGGTCATATCCGTATCGATAAATCCGGGCGCTACGCAATTGGCGGTAATGCCCCGGTTCGACATTTCTTTCGCCAGGCTGCGGGTAAAACCCTCAACTCCGGCCTTGGCAGCGCAATAGTTGGCCTGTCCGGGGTTACCCATACCAGCCACAACCGAGCTGATATTGATCACCCGACCCCATCGCGCCTTGGCCATTCCCCGCAATACGGCCTTGCTGGTCCGGTAGACGCTGGACAAGTTGGTTTCCACCACCGACGCCCAGTCATCGTCCTTCAGCCGCATCAGCAGATTATCACGAGTGATCCCTGCGTTGTTGACCAGGATCGCCGGCGCACCGGCTTTCTCGTTGATTTCCTTCAGGCCAGCCTCGATGCTGTCTGGGTCGGCGACGTTCATTACGATACCGAAACCCTTCGCGCCTGCTGCTTTCAGGTCAGCGGAAATCGACTCGGCGCCATTCTCACTGGTTGCCGTACCGACCACCATGGCGCCCTGATCTGCCAGCGCCTTTGCAATGGCCTTTCCGATCCCGCGAGTTGCACCCGTTACCAGCGCTGTTTTGCCTTCAAGAGACATGTGTTGCTCCTATTTATTACTGTCCAAATGCCTCTGACGCCTTTGCCAGCGCATCCGGCTCGTCAATGCCGTAAACCGACAATTCACGGTCAATGCGCTTCGCCAGCCCTGCAAGGACTTTACCGGCGCCGCACTCTACAGCGATCCGCACATCATTTGCCACCAGTTTACGAACGGTATCGGTCCACAACACCGGAGAGTATAGCTGCTTGACCAGATTAGCCTTGAGGGATTCACTGTCCTGGGCGACGGAAGCGGTAACATTCTGTATTACCGGGATGACAGCATCGTTAAACGTTACTTCGTCCAACGCGGTTGCCAGTTCCTCCGCGGCTCCCTTCATCAGGGCACAGTGGGAAGGCACACTCACCGGCAATGGCATGGCCTTGCGGGCACCTCGGGCCTTGCAGGCTTCGATGGCGCGTTCAACCGCTCCAGCAGCACCAGCAATCACTACTTGCCCAGGGGCATTGAAATTGACGGCGGCAACCACGTCACCATTCGCCGCCTCGGCACAGGCGGCGGTTACGTCGTCGTCTTCGAGACCAAGAATGGCTGCCATCTTGCCTTCGCCGGCTGGCACGGCGGCCTGCATGAGCTCGCCACGCAGTTGCACCAGTTTAATGGCATCAAAAAAGTTCAGGCTTTCCGCTGCAACCAGCGCACTGTACTCACCCAGGCTGTGCCCGGCGACAAAGTCAGGCGCCTGACCTCCTGCTACAAACCACTGCCGCCAGAGCGCGACGCTCGCCGCCAACAGCGCTGGCTGGGTAACCGTGGTCTGATTAAGCTCTTCCGCAGGGCCATGCTGGCACAGGTGCCAGAGATCATACCCCAGCACATCGGAGGCTTCGGAAAACGTTTTTTCTATGATCGGCCAGTTCTCGGCTGCTGCTCCCAGCATACCGACAGACTGCGATCCTTGTCCGGGAAAAATAAAGGCTGATTTCATAGTGGGAATCTTACCGTCAATGAGGGGTTACGGGAGATTAGCCAATAGTACAACCTGGGGGCCGATCCGGCCAATCTAGCAAAAATGGGGAGAGACTTTAGTCTCAGGGACAGGTTAAGGCTTGAGCACTCAGATCATCAGGTCATCGAGACGGTCGTTTATGCGGCTGGGCACTTCCAGCTCAACTTCACGAACCGCCTGACGTATGGCGGCCAGCATGGCGCGCTCGTTGGCGTTGCCATGGCTCTTTATCACCACCCCTTGGAGGCCAAGGAGACTGGCACCGTTGTGCCTTGAGGGGTCCATAAGCCGGAGCAGCCGTCCGATGATCGGCCGCGCGAAGAAGCCGACGCACTTGCCGTAAAACGTTTTCGTAAAGGCTTGTTCCAGCAATTCAATCAGCAGACCGGCAACGCCCTCACCCGTCTTCAGGGCAATATTCCCGACGAAACCGTCGCACACCACCACATCCGCCACGTCGCGGAACAGATCACTGCCCTCGATGTATCCGATGTAGTTGATGGTATCGCACTGGGCCAGCATGTGAGAGGCAAGCCGCACTTGCTCATTGCCCTTGATCTCCTCTTCGCCAACATTAAGCAGAGCGACTCGAGGTTCTGGCTGATTGCAGATGGCCGATGCCATCAGTGAGCCCATCAGTGCGTACTGATAGAGGTTTTCCGCAGTGGAGTCCACGTTGGCGCCCAGATCGAGCACGTGGCAACGCCCCCGAAGCGACGGAATCAGTTTGGCGATTGCAGGGCGCTCAATACCCGGGTACATACGGATAACAGAACGGCCGAACGCCATGAGCGCGCCGGTATTGCCAGCACTGACACAACCTTGAGCAACGCCATCGCGAACAAGCCCCAGCGCCACGGCCATGGACGAATTGCGTTTGTGGCGAAGCGCATGGGAGGGCCGCTCATTCATCCGCACGACATCGGCAGCTTCGACGATACGAATTCGCGAGTGCCCAGGATGCAACAAAGCCTCAAGCTCACTCCGGATTCCTACCAGAACGAGACTCAAGGCTTCGTTTTCTTTCACCGCATCCAGTGCAGCGGAGGCCACAACATCGGCTCCGCGATCACCACTCATGGCGTCAATTGCGATGGTGACCGGCTTCACCGTTCCTCCATCTCGCACTGGCGGGTGGATTGCTCGCGACGGTTTACTCGTCGCGAGCCTCAATTACCTGCTTGCCACGGTAAAAACCGTCCGGCGACACGTGGTGACGACGATGCACTTCACCAGTCGTGGTGTCAGTGGACAGAGCTGCCGTGCTCAGAGCATCGTGTGAACGACGCATACCGCGCTTTGAGCGGGTTTTTCGATTTTTCTGTACAGCCATGATTATGCTCCTGACCTGATAAACGTGTGTTCGTTAAATTCGCGACGGTTTCCAGGGAAAACGACGCCTGATTAATGTTTCTTTGTCTTGAGATCCGCCAGTACGCTGAACGGGTTGTCTTCAGACTTCCTGACCGGCTCGTCCCCGGATTCATCCGGTTCAAAGGCTTCCAGCTCTTCTCGGGCGGGACATTCGTCACGCTCATGAAGCGGAAACGGCGGCAGAACCAGCAACAGTTCGTCCTCAGTCAAGGACCACAAATCCGCGCTGAAATCGTCCGTCAGAAACGGTTCAAGCTCTTTTGGCAACTGCTGGGCCTGCTCATCGCTGGTCACCAACCCCAATGTAAAGTGGGAGACCAGTGTCTTTTGCATGGGCCCCATGCAGCGCTGACACTCCAGGGTAACCGGTGCTTCCAGCTCACCTGTCACCATGCGTCGGCGTTCGCCGTCCATGGAGAATGACAGGCTCACCCGGCACACTGCGCCGTCCTCAAAACCAAATACAGAATCACCAAAACGAGACAATGCCTGCAGAGGAATTTCTCCCTCCAACACTATTTGTTGCTCTGCCAATCGGTAAGGATCGACAGTTTTGGGCAGCTCGGTGCTTGAGGCTTTTGACATAGGCGCGCAATTTTAGGGACCTGACCGCCCGCTGTCAAAGACTTCATGCGCTTTTGGGCAAGGGGTACACTGCGGATAGGTGTATTCTACGATAATACCAAGCAATGACATAAGGAACCCAATGCAACACCGCCCACTTCTGCTTGCCTCATCATCACCTTACCGGCGACAGCTGATGGAACGGCTGGGACTGCCCTTCCAGGCCGCATCACCGAACGTCGATGAATCACCAGAGATAAGTGAAGGCCCGGAACAGCTGGCCGTGCGACTGGCGCAAAAGAAAGCCGAAGCGCTCGCCGGGGATTATCCTGACCACTGGATCATCGGCTCTGACCAGGTTGCCTGCCTCGAGGATGGCACCGTGCTGAACAAGCCGGGAAACCATGAGCGCGCCGTGCAGCAGCTGAAGCGCAGCAGCGGCCAGAGAGTCTCATTCCTGACGGGCCTGGTACTGCTGGATTCCGGCACCAACGAACGGCAGAGCCACTGCGAACACTTCCATGCCTATTTCCGGGAGCTAGACGCGGACGAAATCGACAACTACCTACACACTGAGACACCCTACGACTGCGCAGGCAGCTTCAAAATGGAAGGCTTGGGCATCACCCTGTTCAAGCGACTGGAAGGGGACGATCCGAACAGCCTGATCGGGCTGCCGTTGATCGCACTCACCAGAATGCTGCTAAATTGGGGGCTGAATCCACTGCATCAGCCCCACGACCCTCAGCGCAGCTCCAGCCGCGATTCAGCGAAGTAGCGGGCAATACCACTGCCCACAGAAACGCCGAACTGGTCAACAATTTCCTGGAACGGCGATTCTCGGCGGCTGTAGTCCACAAGATCCTCCTGGCCGATAACCTGTCTTGCCACATGCGAAGAACTGCCAAGACCATCGATCAGGCCAAGCTCAAGCGCCTGCTCACCACTCCAGACCAGCCCTGAGAACAGTTGCTCGTCATCCGCAAGCCGATCACCCCGCCCCTTCCGCACACTCTCGATAAACTGACTGTGAGTGGTTTCCAGAACGTCTTGCCAGAATTGCACCTCTTCTTCTTCCTCCGGTGAGAACGGATCCAGGAACGCCTTGTTCTCACCCGCCGTGTACAGACGGCGGTCGACCCCCAGTTTGTCCATGATCCCCGTAAATCCGAAACCTCCGGCCACCACACCGATGGAACCCACGAGACTCGCCTTGTCGGCGTATATTTCATCAGCAGCCGCAGCAATATAGTAGGCGCCAGAGGCACCAATATCGGAAATCACCGCATACACCTTCTTCTCCGGATACTCACCCCTCAACCGAACGATTTCGTCATAGACGTAACCGGACTGGACCGGACTGCCGCCCGGACTGTTGATGCGCAGGATCACCCCCACCGAATTCTCTGCCTCAAACGCTTCGCGCAGGGAACCTACAATGTTGTCGGCGCTGGCGAGCTCATCCGCCGCGATAGTGCCCTCGATCTCAACGAGCGCCGTGTGCTTTCCCTTGGCAGCGGATTCCAGCGCACCGCTTAACGGAAACTGGATCATCAGCAGCAAGGCAAAGAGATACCCGAACGTCAGCAGTTTGAAAAATATCCCCCAGCGGCGGCTTTTTCGCTGCTCTGACTGCAGAGACATCACCAACTTTTCGATCAATTTCCAATCACGAGCCGACTCCGGCGGCATCGCTGGCTTGCGGCGACTTCCTTCAGGGCTTTTCGCTCCGCTTTCCGGGTTTTCTGGCTCGCTCCCCCAGCCAGGATGTCTGTCTGATTCCCAATCGCTCATTGCTACTTCCTGTTACTGTTGCGGCTCAGAGGCCGAGTACGTCGCGCAGGTCTTTTACCGAATCGACGACCGCGTGCGGTGCGTAATGCCCCAGCACATCACGTTTATGCACACCCCACTCCACACCAATAGACGGCATCCCGATACGCTGGGCCATCTCAAGATCGTACCGGGTATCCCCGATCATAACCGCTTCCGCCGGCTCAATGCCGTAAAAGCGGATGATCTCTCCGAGCATCGCCGGGTCGGGCTTGGAGCGGGTTTCATCCGCGCAGCGAGTAATATCAAAATGCGGCCCAAGCCCGCTGGACACCAAAGCACCTTCCAGACCGCGGCGGCTCTTGCCGGTGGCCACCGAGCAGCCGCGCCCCGCTGCACGAAGGTCAGCCAGTACGTCCGCCATGCCCGCAAACACATTCTGGGGCGTAGTCACCTTGGAGAAAAAATAACGGGCATAACCTTCGCGAATCGCCGTCATTTCCTCCCGCGTTATACCGGGATACAGCTTTTCCAGAGCTTCAATCATGCCCAGGCCGATGATATCGCGATAGGCTTCCCGCTCCAGTTCCGGATACCCCAGCTCGGTGGCCGCCTGATGAAGGCTGTCGGCAATATGATCAACGGAATCCACCAGCGTTCCGTCCCAGTCAAAAATCACGACCTTTACGTCCATTGATACTACCTTGGTGCGGTCATTCTGCTTGCGAACCACAGAACAACGGATTATTCGGAGGCCTTCCGGCGCGCCGCCAGCTTGGCCATGAGTTCGCTGAAAGCCTCATCATAGGGAGCCTCAAGATGAACTGGCTCTCCCGTGGAGGGCAGCGTAAAGTCCAGGGCGCGGGCGTGGAGCATTAAACGCTGACCGCCGGCGGAACGAAATGCCCGCAGGCTTACATCATCCATATACTTGTCATCGCCGGCAATCGGATGCCCCGCCCAGGCACTGTGAACACGGATCTGATGGGTGCGACCGGTTACCGGTGAGGCCTCAACCAGGGTATACCCTGAAAAGGAGTCCAATACCCGGAAGCGGGTGAGAGAGTCCTTTCCTGCCTCATCCACGCGAACACGGCGCTCACCGGAGCCAAGCTCAAACCGCAGCAACGGCTCGCTGACCTTCCTGACAGCCCCAGGCCAGTCGCCCGCCACCAGAGCATGATAATGTTTACGAATACGCTTGTGACGCAACTCGTCCTGCAAATAACGCAACGCAGAACGCTTCTTTGCAACCATCACCAATCCCGATGTATCCCTATCAAGCCGATGCACGAGTTCCAGAAACCGGGCCTCCGGCCGCGCCGCCCGCAAGACTTCGATCAGCCCGAAATCCAGCCCGCTACCACCGTGAACCGCTATACCTGATGGCTTATTAACCACCAGCATCTGATCATTTTCAAACACCACCGCGTCCTGCATGACCCCCTGAACCCGGGAGCCTGGAACTACCTGCGCCGGCTTTTCCTTTCGGGTAACCGGTGGAATGCGCACCTCATCACCCGTATTCAGACGGGTGTCGGGCTTCACCCTGCCCTTGTTCACGCGCACCTCGCCCTTGCGGATAATCCGATAGATGATACTGCGCGGTACATCCCGGATCTGCGCCATCAGGTAGTTGTCCACGCGCTGACCGTGGTTATCCTCATCAACCACCACCTTTCGCACACCCTGCCTGATTTCGCCACCTCTGGAGCCGGGCACAGAGCTACTCTTTTCGCCACTGACAGGCTGCGATGACGAAGAGGGACGTTTTTGCCTGGTCGATCTGGACATGGATACCTTACCGCTGGAAACCCTGCGGGATTGAAGGAGCCGGCGAATACTGTTATATTCCGGCGTGCTCTGCCGTTTGTCTACGGCCTGGCCAGTATGCCAGAAGCCGGAGCGGCAGGAGTATACCGACACTATTTGAGAGTTTGAACGCCGAAAGCCCAATCATTACCGGGCTCGGCGATTGAAATCCTCCCGGGCCAAAACGGAAGACGCTGATTACAGCGACTGTCCAGAAGCCGGGGGAACAAGAAACCGTACGGAAAACCGTCGGGCGACATCGCGAAGAATCATTACCAGCACGCAGGGCCGGGCCGTCCAGCATACGAATACGACGTGAGACCCAGGCACCCGCGTGAACCTGAAAACGGATAACATGCGCCAACAGACTCTGACCCAAAGCGACTCTTTCCTGCCCACAGGCAGGCGAACCGTCGGCGGTGGCCTCGGAACCCCGGGAAAATTCCCCGCAGGGATCTGATTCGTCTGGCCGTCGGATTACCCCTGTTACAAGGGGCCCACGGCACGCAAGTTCTGCTTCGCTGATGCTATTCCCCAGGTTTTCTGTCCAAACCAAACGACAGGAACCATTTCTTTCCATGAAAAGAATGCTGATCAATGCGACTCATCCCGAAGAGTTGCGCGTAGCCCTGGTTGACGGCCAGCGTCTGTTTGACCTCGACATCGAATCCAGCTCCCGTGAGCAGAAGAAAGCCAATATCTACAAGGGTCGCATAACCCGTGTAGAGCCAAGCCTGGAAGCCGCTTTTGTGGACTTCGGCGCGGAACGCCACGGATTCCTTCCTCTCAAAGAAATCTCCAAGGAGTATTTCAAGAAATCACCCGGCCAGATTGAAGGCAAGATCAACATCAAGGATGTGGTTGCCGAAGGTCAGGAAGTCATTATTCAGGTGGATAAGGAAGAACGTGGCAACAAGGGTGCAGCCCTCACCACCTTTATCTCCCTTGCGGGCCGATACCTCGTGCTCATGCCCAACAATCCTCGCGCCGGCGGCATTTCCCGTCGTATCGAAGGTGAAGAGCGGGCGCAGCTGAAAGAGGCCATGAACGATGTACAGGTGCCCAAGTCCATGGGCATCATCGTTCGTACCGCCGGCATCGGCCGCACCACCGAAGAGCTGCAGTGGGACCTGGACTACCTCGTCCAGTTCTGGGAGGCCATTACCCAGGCCGCCGGTGAGCGCAAGGCGCCGTTCCTTATTCACCAGGAAAGCAACGTCATTATCCGCGCTGTACGCGACTATCTTCGCCAGGACATTGGTGAGGTACTGATTGACGCCGCAACGGTGTACGAGGATGTATTGAACTTCGTTCGCGCCGTCATGCCCTCGTTCGAAAACAAGATCAAGCTGTACAAGGACGAAATCCCCCTGTTCAGCCGTTACCAGATCGAAGGCCAGATCGAGACCGCGTTCCAGCGTGAAGTGAAGCTGCCCTCCGGTGGCTCCATCGTGATCGATCCCACCGAGGCACTGGTGTCCATTGACATCAACTCCTCCCGTGCCACCAAGGGCCACGACATTGAGGAAACCGCGCTCCAGACCAACCTGGAAGCGGCGGAAGAGATTGCCCGCCAACTGCGTCTCAGGGACATGGGCGGCTTGATCGTGATCGACTTTATCGACATGACCCCGGCCAAGCACCAGCGCGAAGTCGAGCAGAAGATGCGCGAAGCACTGGAAATCGACCGCGCCCGGGTACAAGTGGGCAAGATTTCACGCTTTGGCCTGCTTGAAATGTCTCGCCAGCGTTTGCGCCCATCCCTGGGCGAGACCCGCAGCGAAGTCTGCCCTCGCTGTGAAGGCCAGGGCACCATCAGGGGCATTGAGTCTCTGGCCCTGAGCATCATGCGCCTGATCTACGAGGAATCCTCCAAGGAAAAGACTGGCCAGGTCCGTGCCGTGGTGCCCGTCGCCGTTGCCACATTCCTGCTAAACGAGAAGCGCAAGCAGTTGGCCGACATCGAAGCACGCCAGGAAGTGGAAGTGGTGGTGGTTCCCGCACCTCACATGGAAACACCTCACTTCGAAATCCTGCGCATGCGTGACGATGAGACCGGCGTGGAGCATGTATCGAGCTACCAGGTCGCTCAGGAATACAGTGAACGGGAAGAAGAAATCTTCGAGGCCCCTGCTGCCCAGCCACCGGTCCGCGAACAGGCAGCGGTGAAAGCCATTCGCCCGGTTGCGCCCGCACCTGCCCCGGAAAAGGCAGCGCAAGAAACCCCGGCCGAACAGACTGATGGCCTGTTCCGCAAACTTGGCCGCAAGATTGCGGATTTCTTCAGCGGTGAGGAAGTCATCGGTGAACCACCGGTGAAACGGGAACAGCCTAGCGGCTCCAACCGTGACGACCGCCGTACCCAGGACCGCCAGGACCGTCGTAAATCCAGGGTGGCCCGTGACGACAACCGTTCCGGAAATCGCAGTGGCGCTGACCGCCGTCAGGCCGGCGCCAATCGTGGCGACAGCAGCCGCAGCGATGACAACCGGGGACGTAACCGAGGTGCAAACCGCAATCGCGGAGACGACCAGGGCCGCAGTGGCCAGGGCCAGCAGGGAAGTGCTGACAAGAGCGCCGACAAGACAGCCGATAGCCGCAGGGATGGCAACCGCAAAGACGGCCAGGGACGCGGGCAGGGGCGCAACAAGCCCCAGACCAGCAGGGACCAGAAGGACCGCCAGGAACAACAGGACACCAGTCCCCAGAAAAGCGCTGCCGCCGACAAGTCCGGCTCCGATGAAAAACGTCGCAAACCAAGACGTAATCGTAATCGCGACGGCTCCCCTGCTGAAAACCCGGCGTCAACACCGGCAGATCGGAAGTCCGCCCGCAGCGAAAGGCATCAGAAGGATACTCAGCCGGAAGAGCAGACCGACAAGCAACCTGCAACTCAGCCCGCAGGAAAGCCGGACGTAGCCGCGGCCAATACGGCAGAGCCGAAGCCGGCGGAAAGCGTGGCTGAAAAGCCTGTCGAAGCGACGTCAGCGGAAAGCGCGACGGAAGCACCGGTCGAGAAATCGGCGACGAAACCTGCGGAACCAACGGCCGAAAGTGCGGAGCCCAATAAAGCGCCCGAAAAACAGCCGCAGCCGGCAACGTCTGGCACCGCGAAGCCCGACCAGCCGGACACCGCGGGCAATGAGGCAGTGAAATCTGAAGCAGAGTCCGAGACTATTGCTGAGGAGAAGCCGAAACGCCCTGCCCGTCCACGCCGGTCATCCAGGAAACCAGCTGAAAAGAAGGCTGAACCCACCGACGCAGATGCGACGACGGCCGACAAGGCTGAAAAAGCAACTCCGGGCAAAGAAACCCCAGAGGCCGTGGTAGAGGCCGAAACCCCCAAGCAGGAAGTGGATGCCAAGCCACAACCAACAGAAGCTGACACCAAACCCAAGGCGGAATCCAAGGCTGAATCCAAGGCCGACAGCACTGCTGACGCTGAGCCGACGGCAACCAAAACCGAGAAAGCGGAACAACCCGATACCGCCACCCCGGCGAGCGAGCCGGCAGCAGCGGATACAGTGAAAGAACCGCAGGAAACGACCAGCAAACCAGCGGCGGAACCGAAAGCCGAGGCCTCCGAGGCAGAGGAAACGCAAAAACCTGCAGAGAAGCCGGTTGAGCCCGCGGCTGAGCAAGAAAAGCCGAGTGAGCAGGTGAATGTACCGGTAACCCCGGGCCGTGCCTACAATGATCCGAGGGAAGTCCGTAAGCGTCAGCGGGCAGCCGAAGAGGCCAAAAAGGCCGGGAGTAACTGACGAATGCTATCAGATTCGGACATCGAAGCGCTGGAAGACATCCTTTTCGCAGAACCCTGGGGCGACGAGGCCCTGGATTTCTTCGGTTTGCATGGGGTTGTCTGCGCCAGCGTGGTAGGCCCGACATCCTTGAGCACTGAAGACATCTTCAGGCTGGCCACGGGCGCCGAACAGGCGCCCAGCGGCCAGGTTCCGGATGTGTTCCGCCAGGCCGTTGAGCAACTCGGCAGGGATATGGCACACGCACTGGACATGGGCCAGCCCCTTGAGTTGCCGGAACCTGAAGATGGCGATCCGATGAATGCATTGGAGAACTGGTGTGCCGGGTTCGTGGACACCTTCCTCGAGAATGAGGAAGCCTGGCTGGAAGCCGGCGAGGAGGAAACCGCAGACCTGCTGGTGCCGATGCTCACGCTGTCTGGGCTGTTCGAGGATGAAGACTTCCAGAACGTCCGCAACAGCGAGAAACTGTCCCGGCAAATGGCGGACGCCATTCCCGACTCGCTGACCGACCTATACCTGCTGTTCCACGCACCGGATTAAACCGCTGCGGGAACCCCTGCCGGTTGTTTGAAATGATGCCAGACAGGCTCAAGCCCGTCTGGCATTTTCATGATGACCCCAAGCTCACACCAGGGTGCACCGGGAAAATGGAAATCGCTGCCCTGGGAGGCAAGCAGGTTTTCCCGACGACACAGTTCCGCCAAAAAGCCCAGATCACCGCTGGACTGCCCCGACGTTGAGACTTCAATACTCCGGCCTCCCGCCTGACGGAAGTCGGCAACGAGCGCGCGCAGTTTGGTTGCGGTAAGCTTGTACTTCCTGGGGTGAGCCAGCACGGCCACACCTCCGGCCTCTGTAATCCACCGGACTACCTCCGGCAATTCAGGCCAGAAACCCTTTACATCCCCCGCCTTGCCAGCTCCAAGGTAGCGCTTGAACGCCTGGGCGATATCCTTTACCACCCCCTCTTCCACCAGCACCCTGGCAAAATGAGGCCGACCGGGCACGTCGCCGCCCGCCTTATCCGTTGCCTTCTCGAGCAGGTTTTCAATTTTCAGCTTTGAAAGCTTGTCGGTAATGGTGCGGGCTCGGGACCAACGGTTCGTGTTCTGCCGCTCCAATGCCTGCTTCAGACGGTCGTCATCAACGTCAAAATCAAGCCCGACTACGTGTATGGTGTGACTTTTCCAGAGGCAGGACAGCTCGGTACCGGCGATCAGCGTAAGACCAGCCTCCCGTGCGGCCTCCGATGCCTCTTCAAGCCCGGCGATGGTATCGTGATCTGTTATGGCAAGGTGGGTAACACCTCTGGCGTGAGCACGTGCGACCAATTCCTTCGGCGGCAACGCGCCGTCGGACGCCGTCGTGTGGCAATGCAGATCAATGCAGAAGTCAGCTTCTTGAGTTATAGTCACATCTTTCCCGATTTCAGAGTAAATACCATCAACGCCAGTGTACCAGCCAGGTATTACACTGTGTCAGTAAATATCCGGAGAATATCATGTACTACGCCATCATCAGCGAAGATGTCGAGAACAGTCTGCCGCTAAGGTCTTCCGCCCGTCCTGCCCACATTGAACGGCTAAAACTGCTCAGAGACGAAGGCCGCCTTCTGGTCGCGGGTCCCCACCCGGCCCTGGACACACCGGAACCCGGTGACGCAGGGTTCACCGGCAGCCTGGTTGTGGCCGAATTTGATTCATTGGCATCGGCCCAGGCCTGGGCCGATGCCGACCCCTACGTGGATGCCGGTGTGTACCAGAAAGTGATCGTCAAACCCTTCAAGGCTGTACTGCCTTGAAGGCATAGGGTTGTCTGCACCTGGCACCATGAGCTTTTTGTAATGAACTCCACCTTGTATGACCCGGCATCTATGACAAAATTGCGCCTTAAATCGCTGTTCCAGGGAATAAAACCAGTGACGCCTTTACGTCTGATTACCTGCATTATCGTTTTGATGGTGGCTGCAACGTCAACCCACGCCAAAACCGTTTATGTCGATGACACGCTCTACGCTCCGATCCGAAGTGGTGAAGGGACACAGTACCGAATCCTGCACTCGGGAGTCCGGAGCGGAACCTCGCTTGAGCTGCTGGAAACATCGGAATCAGGGTATAGCCGTGTACGCACGCCGGACGGCATCGAAGGCTGGATGGTGTCCCGCTATCTCACCGACACTCCTATTGCACGCCAGCGCCTGGAAGCCACCAACCGGCAACTGGAACAAGCCCGCAATGAACTGAATAATCTCAGGACGCAGCTTGAGGAAGTCACAGCGGAACGGAACGAACTCAGGAGCTCGGAAGAGTCCCTGGAAGCCCGCGCCGGAAGACTCAGCGAAGAGCTTCGTAATATCAAGGAAGTCGCTTCGGACTCCATCAACCTGAATCGGCGGAATAGCGAGCTTCGCGAAGAGAACCAGAAGCTGCGCAACGACCTGGAAGTGCTCACTGCGGAAAAGGAGCGCCTGGAAGCCAAAAAGGAATCCGATTTCATGCTATTGGGTGCAGCCCTTGTGCTGCTCGGGGTAATTTTGGCCCTTGTTATCCCGCTGCTCAAGCCTTCACGGAAAACGGACAACTGGGCATAGAACACCTCCCCATCGCGGGAGACGTTGGAGGAAGCGCCTCTTCGAAAACCCACATATAGTGTCATTCGGGAAACCTAAATACTAAATATAAGGGCTTCCCGAATTTTTATTCCCATGAATTCTTTGACGCTTCCGCCCTTAGCATTTATAACTAACAAAACAACAACCGCGAGGTGCCGGGATGTCTGAAACCATGAAGGACTATTCAGAAAAACGCGATTTCCACCGCATGACAATGAACTCGGAAATCGAACTCACAGACAGCAATGGCGTCGCGATTCCAGGCATTTGCCGGGATCTCAGCGGCACTGGCATGCAGCTTTACGTAGAAAGGGCGTTTGCTGAAGGGGATGAAATCCACACCCTTCTACCTTCCACCAGCGAGCAATTCCCGCCATTCGAAACGGTCTGCCGCGTGCTTCGCTGTGTTCCTGACGGGGATGGGTTTCTCCTGGGGATGGAGATTGTAAAGGTAAAACGCTGACCGGTGCGGTCAAGGGAAATGTAGCCCGGTAGAGTACGGGGGAACTACCGGGCAAACGGCCGTATCAGTCGATCTTCAGTGGCTTTTCGGAAACCACGATACCGTTGTTATCGGCATAGATGTAATGGCCAGGATGGAAGGTCACGCCTCCGAAGGTGACCGGCACGTCCAGATCACCCACTCCACGCTTCTCGGTCTTGCGCGGATGCGTACCCAGCGCCTGCACTCCCAGGGCTGTCTTTCCAATGACATCTACATCGCGAATGCAGCCATAGATCACCAGGCCAGCCCAACCATTACCCGCCGCTTTCTCGGCCAGCATGTCACCCAGCAGAGCGGCCCGCTTTGATCCGCCACCATCGACAACCATCACACGACCGTTACCCGGCAGGGCAACCTGTTCCTTAACGATGGAATTGTCCTCAAAGCATTTCACCGTCACGATCTCGCCCCCGAAGGCGTCCACGCCACCAAAGTTGCGGAAACCCGGCTCTACCACCAGGATTTCGGGGTAATCGTCACACAGATCAGGGGTTACGATAGGCACGCACGTGCTCCTTTTCTCGAAATGGTCAGTCGATTTTCTCGTCCGCGAGGAAGAACCAGGTATCCAGTACCGAGTCCGGATTCAGGGATACGGAATCGATCCCCTGATCCATCAGCCATTTGGCCAGATCAGGATGATCCGAGGGCCCCTGGCCGCAGATACCGATGTACTTATTCGCCTTCTTGCAGGCCTGGATAGCACTGCCCAATAACGCCTTGACGGCGTCATTCCGCTCATCAAACAGGTGGGCAATGATGCCGGAGTCCCTGTCCAGCCCCAGGGTCAACTGGGTCAGGTCGTTAGAACCAATCGAGAAGCCGTCAAAATGCTCCAGGAACTGCTCGGCCAACAGGGCGTTGGCGGGAAGCTCGCACATCATGATCACGCGCAAACCGTTCTCGCCACGCTTGAGCCCATTTTCCGCCAACAGGTTCACCACCTGCTCGGCTTCTCCCACCGTGCGGACAAAAGGCACCATGATCTCAACGTTGGTCAGCCCCATTTCATTACGGACTTTCTTCAACGCCCGGCATTCAAGCTCGAAACAATCACGGAAGGTTTCGGAGATATACCGGGAGGCACCACGGAAGCCCAGCATCGGGTTTTCTTCATCGGGCTCGTAAAGGGTACCGCCGATCAGGTTGGCGTATTCATTGGACTTGAAGTCGGACAGCCGCACAATCACCTTCTTGGGCGCAAAGGCAGCGGCAAGGGTGGATATTCCCTCGACCAGCTTGTCGACGTAGAAGTCCACCGGCGAGCTGTACCCGGAGATCCGTTTCTCCACCGTCTGACGAATATCTCGCGGCAGGCCGTCAAAATTCAGCAGCGCCTTCGGGTGAACGCCAATCATGCGGTTGATGATGAACTCGAGCCTCGCCAGGCCGACACCTTCATTGGGTAGCGCCTGGAAGTCGAAGGCCCGGTCCGGGTTACCCACGTTCATCATGATTTTGAACGGTATGGCGGGCATGGAGTCTACCGTGTTTTCCTTCAGCTCAAAATCGAGGCTGCCCTCGTAGATCATCCCGGTGTCGCCTTCGGCACAGGACACCGTCACTTCCTGGCCGTCTTTCAGAATCTCCGTGGCATCGCCACAGCCCACCACGGCCGGAATACCAAGCTCCCGCGCGATAATGGCAGCATGGCAGGTACGCCCACCGCGGTCGGTTACGATGGCGGACGCCCGCTTCATCACCGGCTCCCAGTCCGGGTCGGTCATATCCGTAACGAGAACATCGCCCGCCTGTACGCGGTCCATCTCCTTGATACTGGTGATGATCTTGACCGGGCCACTGCCAATCTTGTGGCCGATACTGCGGCCCTCCACCAGGATGGTGCCGGTCTCATTGAGCAGATAGCGCTCCATCACGTTGGCCGAAGCGCGGCTCTTAACGGTTTCCGGACGGGCCTGCACAATGTAGATACGGCCGTCGTCGCCATCTTTCGCCCATTCAATGTCCATCGGGCGCTGGTAATGCTTTTCGATGATCATGGCCTGCTTGGCCAGTTCTTCCACTTCCGCGTCAGTGATGCAGAAGCGATTACGTTCGTCCTGTTCAACCTTGACCGTTTCCACAAACTGCTCTGCGGCGGGGTCAGTGTGGTAAACCATCTTGATGGCCTTGCTACCCAGGTTGCGGCGCAGAACGGCAGGCTTGCCCGCCGTGAGGGTGGGCTTGTGAACGTAGAATTCATCGGGGTTCACAGCACCCTGCACCACCGTTTCACCCAGGCCGTAGGAGCCGGTGATAAACACGACATCCCGGAAACCGGATTCCGTGTCCAGGGTGAACATAACGCCACTGGCAGCGGTCTCACTGCGCACCATTTTCTGAATGCCAGCAGACAAGGCTACCTGTTTGTGATCAAAACCGTGGTGGACACGATAGGAAATGGCGCGGTCATTGAACAGGGAGGCGAAGACCTCCTTTACTGACGTCCGCACCTGTTCCAGGCCCACAACGTTAAGGAAAGTCTCCTGCTGGCCAGCAAATGACGCATCCGGAAGATCTTCCGCAGTGGCTGACGAACGCACCGCCACCGCGAGGTTGTCGTTGCCGTCACGTAGCTTTGCGTAGGCGTCCGCAAGTGGCTTTTCCAGCGCGTCCGGAAATGGCGTATCAAGAATCCACTGGCGAATTTCGGAGCCGACCCGAGCCAACTCGTTCACATCATTGATGTCCAGAGCGTCCAAAGCGTTGTCGATCTTTTCACGAAGACCGTCTTTGGCCAGGAATTCACGGTAGGCGTGAGCGGTTGTAGCAAAGCCACCCGGAACGGTAACACCTGCGTTGGCAAGATTACTGATCATTTCACCGAGGGAGGCATTCTTTCCCCCGACCCGGTCAACGTCTGACATTCCCAGGTGATCAAACCAGATAATGTAATCTTCCAAAGCGTGTCTCCCTTGATTCATTGTAGCAAAGAGCCAAACCGGACAGGTGGAGCTGATTTCAACCCTGCAATTACTGCATTCTCCACTGCGGGCTCTCGAACTTGGCGTGTATGATACTGTAACCTGTGGAATTTACCTAGGGTAGCCGCCAAATACGGAGCCGGACCGCACACCATGAAACGAACCGCTTTCTTTATATCCGATGGCACCGGCCTGACCGCCGAGGCCTTGGGGCACAGCCTTCTGGCACAATTTGAGAAAATTGAGTTTGAACGCATTACGGTGCCATATATTGATGACGCTGACAAAGCCCGGGAGATGGTCAAGCGCATCAATAAAGCGGAGGAAATCGATGGCATGCGGCCGCTGGTTTTCGACACCATCGTTAATAGCGATATCCGCGATGTTATCGCCGGCGCAAACGGTTTCATGGTGGATATCTTCGGTACCTTCCTGAATCCATTGGAACAGGAGCTGCAGTCCTCGTCGTCCTATACCGTTGGCAAATCACACGCCATCAACAACGAAGGCAGCTACGAACGGCGCATCCATGCTGTTAATTTTGCGCTGGATAACGATGACGGCGCCCGCACGCGTCATTACGACGAGGCAGACCTGATTCTCGTCGGCGCCTCTCGCAGCGGCAAGACGCCCACCTGCCTGTATCTGGCCCTGCAATATGGTGTAAAGGCGGCCAACTATCCCATAACCGAGGAAGATCTGGACGACCAGCAAATGCCAGCTGCGCTACGGCCTCACAAGGAGAAAATTTTTGGGCTGACCATCGAGCCGGAGCGGCTGGCAACCATCCGCAACGAACGCAGACCGAACTCCCGTTATTCATCCATGAAGCAGTGCATGCATGAAATTGAGGAAATTGAGCTGATGTACCGCCGGGAACGAATTCCTTACCTCAACACAACCGCGTATTCCGTGGAGGAAATCTCTACGCGCATCATGGTCAGCACCGGGCTTAAACGGAACCGATAGAGCAGATAACAAAAAGGCCGACGCCCTCTCCCTTAATGAGCGTCGGCCTTCCGTTTTCGGATGCTTTCAGGTGCCTTATAGCTCCTGGATTTCCAGCCCCAGTTTTTCAGCGGTATCACGATTTTCGAAGCTGGTGACAACCGCCACACTGGCGCTGTCCGGCTTCAGCCACTCGTGGGCCACTCGTTTCATATCATCCAGGGTCACCGCCAACACCCGTTCCCGGAAACGCGCACGCTGCTCGGGCGTCCGGCCGAACAGACGATTGTGGAAGGCATGGCGGGCTGCACCAGCTGGTGACCGTGGGCGATCCAGTTGCCCGATCACGCCGAGAATGGATTCTTCCAGCTCCTGAGGATCGTGCTGCTCGGTCTGCAGCCACTCCAAGGCGTTATCAAAATCCTCCAACGTCTCGCCCAACCGGGGATCGCGGTATGAAAAGAAACGGAACGTGCCGTTCACGCTGTCCTGGCCAGCTCCACCGCCATAGGCGCCACCCTTTTCACGGATCGCCCGGTGCAAGTAGCCGTTGCGCAGGAAACCACCCAAAACGGTCAGTGCCGCTGCGTCCGGGTGGTCGATTGCAACCGTGCTGTAGGCTTTGGCGCAGAAGTTCACCTGGGTTGACGTTAACCACGCCTGACGCGCCTGATAACTGACGGGCTCAAGCTTCCAGGCTGCTTGCTCTCCCGCACCGGAGTCGCCCCAAACGGTCTTCATTTCCGTCAGCATCGGGTCCAGCTGTTCTTCCTCACCGATCAGCAGGAATTGACGGGACTGGTTCCGAATACGTTCGTGCAGTGCTGCAAGCCGCTCACAGAATCTGTCGAGCTCGGCCGGTTCGCTGAGGGACTTATCCAGCGCCTTGACGCCACGGATAGCTTCCAATCCCCCAAGACGGAACGACAGCCACGCACCCGGGCTGATTCCCTGCGATGCCGCCCCCATGGCCAACGCATGGCCACTGCCAGTAACCGCCTGCTCGCGGCGGGAACGAATCTGGGCAATCAGCTCCCGCACCCGCTCCTTCTCATCAAAGCGGGCGCCATTAAAGACGTCGTTCAGGAGGCGAGTCAACGCCTCGCGGTTTCGAGCCAGCGCCTTGCCATTAAAGACGATATAACCCTCAAGATCCTGAACATCGTCGATTTTTCCCTTGGCGGAGAAGGACGCACTGATGCCACCGGATTCCGCCGAAATACGATCCTGCATCTGCAGGTAATCCAAGTCGCCGCAACCCACTTCCGGAATCAGGGTGGTGTAGTACGGCAGCAACAACAGTTCTTCCTCGGTCAGGTTCGGTACCGGCAGGATCACCTGCTCGTACACCAGACCATTGGTGCCACGGGCATAAATGGTCGCAGGCATGTCGCCGGCGAACCGCGCCTCGGGTTCCGGCAACTGCAGGGGAACATCGGTCAGGTCAACCTTCGGCAGGATGGAATCGTCGTCTTTCCGTGTCTGCCGTTCTTCCAGGGCCTGGGCGCGCTCGATAATCTGGCGAACCTCTTCGTCAGTCAATGAGGCCTTGCGGCGGGCAAGGGCATCGCGAATTGCCGCCTGGCGACGACTCTCCAGCTTGTCATCCGGACGCAGCGTGAGGGTAACGCGGTGCGGATTTTCCAGCAGTTTGCGGCGGATCAGGCCGGGCACATACTGAGGATCACGGATTTTTTCCCGCATATCAGCCAGGACCGGCTCCAAATCCAGGAGCTCAACCGGATCGCCGCCATGGACCATCGGCGAAATCGCGGTCATGATCAGTTGCAGGCCATACGGGAAGCTATCGCCGGCAATCTCGCGCTGATGCAATTCCAACTGGTGCAAAATGGCTTCCAGGCGATCCTCACTGACGCCCTCTTCCACTACCTTCGCCAACGTCTGTTCGATCAGCGCTTCAAGGTCGTCCTGCCTCTCCGGGTCACTGCCCTCAATGCCGCAGACAAAGGTCATTTCACGGTTGGAGTCTTCCAGGCCGCACATCGGAGACGGCGAATGACCAATATCGGTGGTTTCCAGCGCCCGCATCAGGGGCGACGCACTGTTTTCCAGAAGAACACTGGCCAGCAGCTGCCCCTCCAGGTTTTCCTGCAGGTCAAAGCTGTGTCCCAGCAACCAGCCCATCACGATATGGGTCTTGTGGCCGGTTTCCTCGCCCTCACTGACGGCGTAACTCTGGTCGACGCGCACCGGCGAGAACATCCGCTTCTCATCACGTACCGGCAGCTCCACATCCAGACGATCAAACCGCTTCAGAGCCAGCTCCTCGAAGCGTTCATGATGCTCGTGAGCTGGAATGTCCCCGTAGGTCGCAAAGATCGCATTGCTGGGATGGTAGTGATGACGGTAGAAGCGCAACAGGTCGTCGTAGCTCAGATCTACAATGTGGTCTGGCTCACCACCACTGTTGTAGTGGTAGGTGGTGGTCGGGAACAGGTGGCTGGACAGGTTCTGCCACAGCTGTGACGTGGGCGCACTCATGGCGCCTTTCATTTCGTTGTAGACCACACCGCGGTAGACCAGGTCGGTGGACGGATCGTCTGGCGTATCGAATTCGAGGCGATGCCCTTCCTGCGCAAAGTCCAGCGGGTCCAGAGAGGAAAAGAACACCGAGTCCAGATAAACCGTCAACAGGTTGTCGAAATCCTTGCGGTTCATGCTGGCGAAGGGATAAGCCGTCCAGTCACTACTGGTAAAGGCATTCATAAAGGTGTTCAGGGACCGGCGAATCATCATGAAAAACGGATCGCGCACCGGAAAACGCTCGCTGCCACACAGCGCCGTATGCTCCAGGATATGAGCAACACCGGTGGAGTCCATGGGAAAGGTTCGCAGGGCCACAAAGAACACGTTTTCGTCGTTATCCGCCGCCAGGTGCAAGTGGCGGGCACCGGTTTTGCGGTGACGGTATTCCTCGACCGTCACGTTCAGCGTGCTGATCCGGTGACTGCGAAGCTTTTCAAAGGCCGGATGGACGGTGTTTTCGATCACTGCAGCCATTCAAACTGTCCTGTCTTTAACTAAATGGGGATTGTAGGGTAACACGTACTTTCTATTATCATGCACTAACCAGAAGCGACAAGGCAGTACCCAACGCCATGACCACCGAACCCCACGAAATCCACACATCGGACGCTTCGCCAAAGTCGGCCAGATCCGCCCACCAGGCCGCCGGCAATCGCCGCGCCATCCACGCTCCGGAGGTGGCCGCCTATTGGGCCGAGCGCCGACGCTACCTGGAGCGCATACGCCGCGTTCCGGAAATAAGGCAGCGTTACTGGCGCGCCATCGGTATGTATCTGCTTCGCCGGGTGCTCTGGTCCTTTGGTTTCTTTCCGGTTTTCATCGCGTTCTGGGTGCCTTTTGTACTTTCCAGCTTCAACCCGGTGGTCATGGCGTCCGACCTGATCCCGTTGCTCGAAGGGTTCGTCGACGCCAACCCGGAAATTCAGGCAAACACCCTGAGCACGTTGGTCATCGCCTGGGCATCGATCGGGTTCTTTTTTCTGGTCTTCGATTTTGTGCTAACGCCGTTCAAATCCCCCTACGAATATGAAGCAGACGTCTACATGCGCTCCTGGGAACAGCTCAACCATGACCAGCTTCCGGACAAAGTGTGATTTGTCCTGCATTCTCGTGAACTTCAGTGACTTTGTGTTACATAACATTGCCCCAACTGGGTAAGATGAAGCGGTGCCATCCCTCATACCCGTTGACCAACGACGATGAAACGGGCGAAACATTGGCAGTTACACGAATGCAGAATTGAGAGGTTGTCCATGGTCGATTTCAGACCCCTCCTGTTTGTCAACGCACTGGCACTGATGCTTCTGGTGACGGCAGGCTTTGCGTCTGTCCGCGATGACCTGTCCAGGGGCATGAAACCGGTAGCCACCGCCCCGGACACCGAAGAGACCATTGCCCTTGCGTCCATGGATACCCCAGTGGACGCGCAGCGTTCGGACGAACTTTACCAGCCGAATAGCAGGGAAGACGTAGCCGAAAACGACCTCGAACTGCCCTTGGAAAACGATGCCCTGGCGGCATCCGGAGAGACGCCAGTCAACGGTTCCGAGACCGCGTCCGACGCCAACCGCATAAACGCAGAGCCTTTTTCCGCTCCCGACCTGCCGGAAGACCCCAAGATGCTGGCGATGGCAGAGCCAGTGTCTGCCATGCCGGAAACGGAGGCTCGGAGCGATGCGCCAGAGCCTCCCACAACCGGGCTGCTGATCCTGCGCTCCAATGTCGTCGGTGACAACGTCACCATCAATGGTAAGAACCACGGGGCCACACGGCTGGATCTGGAATTGGAGCCGGGCCAATACGACATCATCATCCGCAAGAAAGGTTACAAGCCCTGGCAACAGACCGTGGCTATCGCCGCCGGCAATGAGAAAACCCTGGTGGGCAAACTGGAGGCCTATACGAGGGTGGAGTACCGGGACGGCACCTGGGTTGGCGGCATCAAAACCGGCGATGGCACCTACGAAGACGCCGACGGACTCAGGTATGAGGGGCACTTCGTGGACGGCGAATTTGACGGTAAGGGCACCGCCTGGCTCCCGGACGGCAGCCGCTATGAAGGCGACTGGGAAAAAGGCCAGCGTCATGGCGAAGGCACCTGGCGTGACGCGGATGACACCCGCTACACCGGCCAGTTCCGCAATGACCAGTTTGACGGCCAGGGCACGCTCACCATGGCCAATGGCGACATTCTCACCGGACAATGGTCAGGCGGCAGGCTCAACGGGCATGGCTCGCTCACCACCTCGGACGGCATGCTCTATGTCGGCGGCTTCAAGGATGACGAATTCCATGGTGAAGGCACTCTTACCTACCCCGACGGGCGCCACTACGAAGGGGAATTCTCCAACGGCGAGTTCCACGGGAACGGCAAGGAAGTCTTCGCTGATGGAAAAAAATACGAAGGCCAGTATATTGAAGGCTCGTTCCACGGCAAAGGGCTGCTACTGAACCCCAATGGCAGTTCGATTGAAGCGACCTTCCGGTACGGCGAACCCTATGGACAGGTACGCCTGACAACGGCAGCCGGGGAGGTATTTACTGCCCGGACCAAGGAACCCGGTGTTTGTTATCGGGAGAAAAGCTACCGGGCCACCCAGTGCCCGACACTTGAAGGCTGGTAAACGCCGGCCCGATAACGAACACACACGCTGTAAAGGTTGAGGTTGTGACATGGCGATCAAGAATGCACTCCTGGTAGACGACTCGAAAGTGGCTCGATTTGCCCTGAGCAAACTGCTGGAAGGCCGGGACATGGAGGTGAACATGGCTGGCTCGGCAGAGGAGGCATTGGATTTTTTGAGCTCCCATCAACGTCCAGACGTGATTTTCATGGATCACCTTATGCCGGGCATGAACGGTGTGGAGGCCACCAAGGCCATCAAGGGCAACCCCGACACTGCCGCCATCCCCATCATTATGTGTACCTCCAAGAAATCGTCGTCGTTCATGGAGGAAGCCCGCAACTTCGGCGTTTACAACATTCTGACCAAGCCCCCACACACCGAGGGGCTTAGCCTCGTTCTCGACCAGCTCGACAGTGATGTGACCGAAGGCAATCTGCCCGAACCGCCGGAACTGGATGCCGAGCCAAATGAATTGGACGATGACATCCTCGACATTCCCTCCGATGCCTCCCTGGAAATGTCACCAAAAGCCGACGATGGGCTACACGCGAGCGACAACAGCGGCCCCCAGGTTGTCCCACTGACCAGCGATCTGATCGAACAGATCGCCCGCTCAGCGGTAAAAACCCACATTAACAACCGCCTGCACGAGTTACTCAGCTCGCTGTTCGACGAGCAGTTTGACCATCTTAAGCGGGTACTGGACGAATCCAGCAAAAAGCAGGAAACCGCGGTTGAGGAACGCCTGAACGCGGTGACCGAAATGATCGAAGAGCGCACCCGCAACCTGCGTGACGACGTGGCGGCGGAAGTTAACCTGAACCTGGGCCGGGAACTCGCTGACCTGCGCAAAGACCTCTCTCGCAATACCGGCTTCACCAGTGACCACATGGCGGAACTCAAGGATCACATCACCAGCGTACAAACCATTGATACCGAGTTCTGGCAGACCCTGCAATCCGAGGCCATCCAGCAGGCCCATGAAATTTCCCGGGAAACCGCGGAGGACATCGCCCAGCGCACCATTGACCTGTTCGTGGCACAACAGCGCTCCGCCACCTCTCGCATCTACACCGTCGGCCTGGCCGCCAGCCTTGGTATTTTTGCGGTGGGCATCGCCTGGCTTTCAGGGTTGTTCGCCTGAAGGCAGGACAACAAAACGACGGAAATACCGAGCCGGGTTACCCGGCTCGGTATTTCTGCTCTTAGCACTGACGACGTCTTCTCAATCCCGCTATCAGAACCCCGGTCAACCCCAACGCAAACAACGGAAGACTTGCTGGAGTCGGCACAGATGCCGTTGGAGGGACATCTGGAGTGTCCGGATTGTCCGGGTTGGTACCCGGATCACCCAGGAAAAAGCTGTCTATGCCCAGGTCGGCCCTTGGCCCAAAGGTACTATGCGCTATAACTTCAAGTGTCTGGATCTCAGCAGTCGCGGTAAAAATCATGGTTTCCCACATCCAATCCGCGATTGTGCCCAGGTCGGGCATCTCCATAGCAGAGGAATTCTGACTCTCTGTCCCAAAGATGATCTCCCAATAACCTCCTGCCTCGGAGAACGCGCTATTGCTTATACTCTGCTCAAAGGAAATCTCATACTGCTGCCCAATAACCAGCCCTTCGAGACCAACCTGCAAGGCACTCTCCACATAGGGCGATCCTGCTCGACCATCCCAGCCAATACCATGAAGAAAATCACCGCCGGTGCTGCTTGATTGCCAGGCGAAATTATTCATGGTTGTACCAGCATTGAACACATCCGGCGTACCCTCTGTTGTAGTCCAGCCGGGAGGCACATCACTGTTGAATGAGTTCGTATTGCCGGTATAACCTTCGAATCCACCGTTTTCAAAAGCGTCAAGTAACGCTGCAGACGAGTTGCCACTGGAAAAGAGTAACGCCGATGCCAGCAGGCAAGGCGTCAGTGAGTTTCTAGTCAGGTTATGCATGATTAACCCTCCATGCTTGATTTTGGCCTGGGAGCTCGATCAATGCCCAAACCACCACGGAGACAACGCCGAATCCCCAGCCTCCTCACATGACCAAAGCATAGCTCGCGCCAAAATCACAATTCATCGGAGTTTCATAGAGTAAGGGGTGTTTTCGATTTCTATCCGAGCGCTATATGCATAAAAACCTGACACCGTTGGGCCGCCCAGAGACAGATCCTCTGCACCTGCAATGCCTTAATCGTAGCGGATTCGCTTCCAATCCTCTGGCGTATCCACATCGGATTCAACACCCTTGATGGCAAGTGTCCTGGCCTGATGACGAGTCAGTATACGAGCCGCACCGCGATCACCCTCCAGCATCATTATCTCTTTCCATAGGCGCCTGGGTATGTAGGCGGGAGCGCCGGGATTACCGTAGATATCTGCCGCAATCGGCTCACTCACCTCTTGCCTCGCACAAAATGCCAGAGAGCGAAGATCAGACTCCGAAACTAACGGTTGATCAAGAAGAGTGACAAATACGCCCTTGGCTCGTGGGCCCATAGTCTGGAGCCCGGATTTCAATGAAGCAGCCATCCCAAATACCCAATCAGGCGTGTAACACCAGGCAGAGGGCTGATTACGACATCGATACCGTACCAAGGGGTATCCAGAACCAGAGACAACCGTAACGTTCGCTCCCAATTGCTTGGCCTGGGACACAGCGTGATCCATTAACGTGCCATCATTGAATTTAAGTAGCGCCTTCGGCCTTCCCATACGCCTGGAGGCTCCTGCCGCCAGGAGTAGAACAGGAAAAGCGTGGTAATCGGAACCGGCAATAGTGTGCATTTGTACTTGGGTCTCCTCGCTACCCCTGACGCAAGTCATACAAGGCTGCTAGCGTTGGCGGATTTTTGCTAGAATCTGCGCATCAATCAACCTTTTCTTGCCAGGCCCCTCCGATGAATCACCTTTTCGTAGACAATCTAACGGTTATCGACTTCGCCTACCTGGATGCTTCCAGAGGGCTCGTCGGTGAAAGCTGGATTGTGGATGTGGTGCTCGGTGGCGAACTGGATGACCAAGGCATGGTGTTTGATTTCAGCAACGTCAAACGCACCATCAAGCGGGTCATCGACGAGCGCGTGGACCACCGGCTGGTGATCCCAAGAGCCTATAAGGGGCTTGAGTGGAATGAGGATGAGCCAGACAGCTTCACCTGGCATCTGACCGACGGCACCCGGATTCTTCATCGGTCCCCGGACGAAGCGGTGGTGTGGCTGTCGTCTGACCGTGTAGTGCCATCTGCCGTTGCCCGGCTGTTGGAGCAGGAGTTACGGGCAGTCTTGCCGGCAAACGTGACGGATGTGGATATTGCGTTACGTGAAGATGTGATTGAAGGGGCCTACTACCACTATGTTCACGGCCTGAAGAAACACATGGGTAATTGCCAGCGAATCGCCCATGGGCATCGCTCGCCTATTCGGATCGACCGCAATGAGCACAGAGACCGGGATCTTGAGAACCAATGGGCCAAACGGTGGCAGGATATCTATGTGGGCTCCGAGGAGGACGTAACCCAACGCTGGGTGGCCGAGGATGGCACAGCGTACGTCACCTTTGAATACGAGGCGAATCAGGGGGAATTTGCGCTGACGTTGCCGGAGAGCCGGGTTTATATGCTGGATTCGGACACCACAGTGGAGCTTATTGCGGCGCACATTGCCGGACAGTTGAAATCCGAGTTTCCGGAGGACGCCATTCGTGTCAAGGCCTATGAAGGCGTCGGAAAAGGGGCTATAGCGTCCCGCTGACATTTCCTTCAGACACAAAAAAACCGCCCGAAGGCGGTTTTTTTGATGGCTTACCGGCGGACTAAACCGGTTGAGCCGTATTGGCGTCCCCTAGGGGGTTCGAACCCCTGTTGCCGCCGTGAAAGGGCGGAGTCCTAGGCCACTAGACGAAGGGGACTAGAAATTGGTGGAGCCAAGCGGGATCGAACCGCTGACCTCAACACTGCCAGTGTTGCGCTCTCCCAGCTGAGCTATGGCCCCTCAACGGCTGCGTATATTAAGGATCGACCCTTGGGGCGTCAACCTTTTTTCCAACGTTTTTTCAGTTTCGTGAACATCCCTGTTCTGGTCGCTTACTAATTCAACAGATTGGTTATTCCGCCAGCAATGCCGCGTATTCTTTTTCCACCCGCTTGGTTTCCTTCTTGGAGAATCCACCCATTACCTCAAGAGCATGGCGCAGGCGAGACCGGGTCATGTCCGGACCAAGGATAGCCATGGAGTCCATAACGGACCAGGAGTTAGGGGTACCGGCGACAGCGACGAAGATGGCGAACATGAAATCACCCATCTTCAGCTCCATGGCTTTGGCCAGAGCTTTAACGTCGGCAAAGATATTCTCTTTGCTCCAATGGCGCTGGGCTTCAAGCTTCCACAGGGTAAACTGGAGCACCCGCTTGACCTGGCTTTCATCCAGCTTGTTGTGACCGAAGTCTTCCGGCTTGAGGTTGAGCATGCCGGAGAACATGAACGAGGCCATCGGCGATACATCACTGAACACTTCCGCCCGGCCCTTGATGTGAGGCACCAGATCCCGCAGCGCCTGCTCGTTGAACCACCAGTGGCGCATGCGCTCGACGAACTGGTCGTCGCTGAGTTCGTCACGGATCCACTGACCGTTGAGCCAGCGCAGCTTTTCCACGTCGAAAACCGGGCCGCCCAGGGAAACCCGCTGGATGTCGAAGTTTTCGATCATTTCATCCAGGGTGAATTTCTCGCGCTCATCCGGCATGGACCAGCCCATACGGCCCAGGTAGTTGGTAACCGCTTCCGGCAGGAATCCCATGCGCTCGTAGAAGTTGATGCTGGTGGGGTTCTTGCGCTTGGACAGCTTGCTCTTATCCGGATTGCGCAGTAGCGGCAGGTGGCACAGTACCGGCATGTCCCAGCCAAAGTATTCGTACAGCAATTTGTGCTTGGGCGCAGAGTTGATCCACTCTTCTCCACGCAACACGTGGGTGATTTCCATCAGGTGATCGTCAACCACATTGGCCAGGTGGTAGGTGGGCATGCCGTCGGATTTCAGCAGGATCTGACTATCTACCTGGGACCAGTCGATTTCGATGGTGCCGCGTAGCATATCGTCGATTTCACAAACGCCGTCTTCCGGTACTTTCATCCGGATAACATAGGGGTCACCAGCATCCAGGCGACGCTTGACCTCTTCCTCAGTCAGCTCCAGATTGCCCTTGATACCTGGATTCAGGCCCTGAGCCTTACGCTCTTCGCGAATGGCATCCAGCTCTTCAGGTGTGCGGAAGCAATAAAACGCATGCCCCTGGGTGACAAGGTCCAACGCGTATTGACGATACGAATCCTTCCGCTCTGATTGCCTGTAGGGACCATGGGGGCCACCTACGTCAGGGCCTTCGTCCCACTCCAGCCCAAGCCAGCGCAAGGCATTCAGGATGTCCTGTTCAGACTCCTGCGTACTGCGAACCTGATCCGTGTCTTCAATCCGCAGGATGAACTGGCCACCGTGCTGACGGGCGAAGCACAGGTTAAACAACGCCACGAAGGCGGTGCCAACGTGGGGATCACCGGTGGGAGACGGTGCGATTCGGGTACGTACGGTCATGAAAACATCCTGATGGTGTCAGCCTGAAAAAGGCTATGCATTAAAAGCCACGCATTATACCGGCCACAGCCGGATTTCGCATGGTCAGGCGATCGCCCTCTTCATTCGCCGCTCGTATTGTTATATTATAACGTACCATTGATTTTCCAGAGTCTCAGTCACATGACCACTAGCCGCTTTACAGGCCTCATCGCATTGGGTGCCGCCACACTCCTGGCATCCACCAGCACCCTGGCAAGCACCCAGGTTGTCACCTCCCTCAAGCCCATCGAACTGCTGGTGAAAGCCATAGCCGCTGACGATGTGGAAATCACCACGCTGGTTCAGCCTGGCGCCAGCCCGCACAACTACTCAATGAAACCCTCACAGCGCAGGGCACTGGAAGCTGCTGACGCCATTTTTTGGGTGGGCCCTGAGATGGAAACCTTCCTGACCCGACTGCTCGGCGGAAGCGAGTTCCGGGATCGCACCTATTCACTCATGCACGGCGAAAACGTGCCGGAAGTGCAGTCAGACAACAATCACGGTGACCATGACGAACATGAACATCACAACCACCATGACGACCATGAAGAATCAGGCGGTCATGACGACCATCACCACGACCACGGCTCCGGAGAGGATCCGCACATTTGGCTGGATCCGGCCCTGGCGGTTGAGATGGCGCGGGATATTCACCGGGTACTCGCAACCCTGAAAAGTGCAGACACCCACGTGCTTGACGCCAATCTGGCGCGTTTCGAGCAGGCTATGGCCGAGACCGAGACAGCGATCAATCGACGCCTGGATCCTGCTCGCGACATTGATCTCTTCACATACCACGACGCATTCACCCGCTTCGTGGGACACTACAACATGAACCTGGAAGGCATTCTGACGCTGAACCCGGAACTGTCTCCAGGTGCCGGCCACATCGCAGAAGTCCAGGAAAAACTGCGCAACGCCAATCAACCCTGCCTGCTGACTGAGCCTCAGTTCAACCGTCAATGGTGGCGCTCAATCACCGAAGGTCTGGACATAACATTCAGTACCTGGGACCCGCTCGCCACCGATATTGAAACCGATCAAGACGGCTACATCACTTTTCAACAGAGCCTTGCAGACGCTGTGCTCAAGTGCTTACCAGAGGATGCCAAGTAGAAGGGGAATAGTCACCATGGCCAGCAAGGTCTGGCCACTGATGATGCCCGCCATCAAGGGCGCGTCACCACCAAGCTGGCGCGCCAGGATGTATGAAGAAGTGGCTGTTGGCAGCGCTGCCAGCAGTATGGCCACCTGAACCATCATCCCTTCCAGGCCCAGCAGCAGTGCCAACCCTGCCGTAAGCAGCGGGAAACCTACCAGCTTTGCCATCGAGGACACCAGGAATGGCATGGAGGCGCCGCGTAGCGCCTTTAGCTGCAGGCCAGCACCCACCGTCATCAAACCCAGCGGCAACGCAAGGTCACTTAATGGCTCGAGAATACCTGCCACCAGTGGATGGAAGCCAATCTGAAAATAGCTCCAGAACATCCCAACCACCGAACCAATGATCAGAGGGTTGGAGACGACAGCCTTGAATACGGGCTTCAGCTTCACCGCACCCTGCCCCGCCACCACGGAGAACATCAGGATGCAAAGCAGGTTCAGCAACGGTACTTTCACTGCCACGGCAATGGCAATCAGCGACAGGCCGTCATCCCCAAGCAACATACCGGCTGTTGCCAGGGCCACGTAGGAATTGAAACGGATACCGCCCTGAAATACCGAGGAAAATACCGGCCCCGGCCAACGCCAGAGCCATTGCAGCGCAATGAGCAACAGGGTCATTGCGGCCAGCATGGCAACGATCAAAATGAGGATATCGCCGTAGGCTGACGCTGGCATCTGAGCCTGGCCCAACTTGAAGATCAACATCGCCGGGAAAAGGACGTAGTAGGTGAAGCGCTCCGCCTGGGGCCAAAAGTCGCCCCCTGGAAAATGCCAGCGCCGGAACAGATAACCCAACAAAATCAATACAAATACAGGCACCAGCGCCTGAACCATTACTGGCATATAAATAGCGTTCCGCAGATGTTAGTAACGCCGTATCGTATTAGAAAGCTCAATGGCATGCATCTAAATAGCGCTTAGTGCGAAATGTGATGCTTTTTGCGACATACGTCCCAGGACAGCCGGCCCGCGCTTGTCGCCTGATCAACCAATAAATACCCTAAGATCGCTAATTATCTGAAAAAAGGATGCTTTCAATGTTCCGCCGTGGATGCCTGATTATCGTCACACTTGCCTCGTTTAACGCCCTCGGCGAGACAACGGCGGGTAACAAGGCAAAAACCACTCCCTCCACTCTCGGCGCCGGCTTTTCAGCTATGACGGAAGACGATCTAATGAATGCCAATGCAGGCCTTGGCAACATGGATGCACTGCAACAAAATTTCGATCAGACAGCGGGTGCTCCCTTGCGTGATCAAACCGGGACAAGTCCACAGCCATTGAATATTAGTGGCCCCACCCTTTCGTTGCCGGCATTTGGTTCCGAACAGATGCAGCAAAGGTACATTGAAAAGGCCACCAACCACCCGCGTTGATCGTCTGGGATGTGATCCGGACCAAAAGCAGACTACTGACGCCAGAGTTTTCTTAACACACGCCGGGTCAGGGACGTGGGCGCGGATTTGGCGATGGGCCACAATGCCCGGAACTGCATGGAAACTGGTCGGTGCAGACGTGGCTGCTCGACCTGAGCCCACACCTGTGCTGCAACGACGTCCGGAGTCAGGTTAACACCCAGGCGCTCAAATAAACGGGATCCCTGCTCGTTCTGCTGCACCATGCCGGTATTCACGAACGGAGGCATCAGATCACACACGCGGATATCGTGTGGCTCCCATTCAATATCCAGAGCCTCGGTCATCGCACGTACGGCGTGCTTGCTGGCGGAGTAAGACGCGAAGTCCGGAATCCCATAGGCGGCAGATGCCGAGCTCATGTTCACCACCTGGGCACCCGGCGTTGCCTTCAGATACGGGAAGGCGCCGTGCAGAACCGTCATCAGCCCAATCACATTGACCTCTACCACGGCCCGATGCGCGGCCAAATTGATCTTCTCGAACGGGCCGACTTTCAGAATGCCGGCATTATTGTGAAGCAACCTCAACCGGCCACCCGTACGACTGGCAAAGTCTGCCAGGCCCTGCCTGACCGATGTCTCGTCCACCACGTCCATAATGTGGGTACTGCACCGCTCATCCCCAAGTTCACTCTCAAGCGATGCCAGGGCCGCCTCATCCCGGTCAGCAGCACCGACAAACCATCCCTTGGAGGCGAAAAGACGGGCGGTCTCCCGGCCAATACCGGCGGCAGCGCCAGTGATAAAAATGCAGTTGTTCATGAGGCAACCCTGTCTTTGTTATCGATCGAATGTGGATGATCTCAGGAAGTTGACGACAAAGATTGGCCAACAGGGCCATCTTCAGCATGCTCACGATAAAGTGCTCCACCCAATGCCATAAAGTAGCCTTCAAACGCGTCGTTGATTCGCTGGCGCTGCTTTCCTTCCGGATAAAGACCTGCCCTGGCCTCGTCAGAGTAGACGGTCCCCCTGACCAGAAAATTGCTCTGCGGCTGACTGTCTTCAACAAACGCTTCAAATGCCCGGGCACAGAGTTCTTCAGGCCTCGCGTGATAAAGCACCTTCATCTGCGTATCCGCCCGCTTCGAACACTGAAACAACGAACTGGGGCTGGTGCCATCCTCATTCAGCAAGATGGCCTGAAAACAGGCGCCCAATCGTTTGTTGAGAGGATGCTCCTTCTGGTCAGCGCTATCCAGCCAACCACTGGACGCGAATCCGCCACTCCCCAGGCGGCGGAACGCCTTATGCCCCATGTAATGATCGAAAGCGTGAAACCATTCGTGGGCCAGGCTTCCTGCCCCCGCATTCTTCGCAAGCGCCAATTGTCGGGTTGCAGGGATGTAGTGCGCGGCAACGCCCGGCCGGCCGCCGATCCCGTACTGCAACCCCAGTGATCCACGCAACGAGATCAGATGTTCCGGGCCCTGGAGGATACTCATAAGATCGCACAAAGCCTCATAGAACCTGCCTGCCGCCCGGTCCCGTTCAGGCGGTGTAACCCAACGACCCACTTCAATGCTCCGGAATTCGAACCGGCGCCTAACGTCAACAAAAGATACCGGGCCTTGTCCAGTCATGACGGATCCACCTGCCTGGTTGAAATTTTGAAAGGCCGAATCGAGCATGCCTTCGACCCAATACTGATTATTCATACAGTATTTTGTCGCGCATTGATCGCCACGTCAACGACTCGTGAATCCAGTCGCGACATCCGTGTTTACACTACCTTTCGCACACCCCCTCACGCCAAAAGGTGCGTTTTCCTGATAAACTGTGCCCCCTCGAATCACTTGTGAACGGTATAACTGAGCAGTCAATGAACATGAACGCGCCCCAGGAAACTCCCACTCTGAAGCCCTCCCGCCGCTTCTGCGTGGCCCCGATGATGGATAGATTCCACAGAGAACGTGAGGTCAGTAGTCACAAGGGTTTTCAGGTAGGTCGGAAGCC
>NZ_JAFCAE010000004.1:0-650123 GCF_028581595.1 Marinobacter sp. DS40M6
GAACGTCAGAGCACCAGAAATGCAGGTAAGTACATGAAAGTATTGGATAGAACGTTCTCTGTGGCCCCGATGATGGACTGGACCACCAGCCATTATCGCTATCTGGCGCGCCAACTCAGCCGGCACACCCTGCTCTACACCGAAATGGTCACGACCGGCGCACTGATCCACGGTGATACCGCTCGATTTCTGCGGCACGACCCGACGGAATACCCGCTGGCGCTGCAACTGGGTGGCAGCAATCCGCAGGAACTGGCCCATTGCGCCAAACTGGCTGAACAGTACGGGTTTGATGAAGTAAACCTGAACGTGGGCTGCCCCAGCGACCGGGTACAGAACAACATGATCGGTGCCTGCCTGATGGCACACCCCGATAAAGTGGCTGAGGGCGTGCAGGCAATGATCGCCGCCACCAGCCTGCCGGTAACCGTCAAACACCGTATCGGGATTGATGGCCGTGAATCCTGGGATGACCTTTGTGAGTTTATCGAGAAGGTATCCCAGGCCGGTTGTCGTACCTTTATCGTGCATGCCCGGATTGCCGTTCTCGAAGGTCTAAGCCCAAAAGAGAACCGGGACATACCCCCGCTGAAATACGACTGGGTTTATCGCCTTAAAGCCCGCTACCCGCATCTTGAGATCATCATTAACGGTGGTATCAAGACCTTTGCCGAATGCCGGGAGCACCTCGAACATACCGACGGCGTCATGCTGGGGCGCGAGGCCTACCATAACCCCTGGCTGCTGGCTGGCGTGGATACCGAGTTTTTCGGGCAGCCCATGCCGATTTCTTCACGGCACGAAGCATTACGAGCTGTATTACCATTCATTCAGAGTGAACTGGACCGTGGCGTTTACCTCAGTCACATCTCTCGTCACCTGATGGGCCTGTTCCACGGGCAGCCCGGGGGTCGCCAGTTCCGGCGCTACATCAGTGAGAACGCCCACAAGCCCGGGTCCGGCATTGAAGTCATCGAACGGGCCATGGCGAAAGTTCCCGAGCCTGCCGAGGCCACGGTAGTGCCAGCCTGAGCACCTTGTTACCTTAATACTGCCTTGTTCCTGTCAGAGCGGCCCGTTATTGTAGGCGTATGACCCAAAGTGCCCGCCAAACGGGCGATCAATAACAAATCGATCAGGATGACAGGACGAATGACCAGCAAGCTCGAACAACTGAAAGCCATGACCACGGTGGTTGCAGACACCGGGGACCTGGAGGCCATTGCCCAGTGGAAGCCGGAAGACGCCACCACCAATCCGTCGCTTCTTCTCAAGGCCGCGGCATCCGAGGCCTACCGCCCGATGCTGGACGAAGCCGTGGCAGCCGCCCGCAAACACGGCGGTTCCGATGCGGAGCAGCTGACCTACGCGACTGACATACTGGCCGTACTCGCAGGCAAGCAGATTCTCGGGCGCATACCTGGCGTGGTTTCAACCGAAGTGGATGCCCGGTTGTCCTTCGATACCGATGCCACCCTCACCCGCGCACGTCGCCTGGTCGAGCTGTATGACCACCTCGGCATGGATACCAGCCGGGTGCTGATCAAGATTGCGTCCACCTGGGAAGGCATTCGCGCCGCTGAACAGCTGGAGAAAGAGGGTATACACTGCAACCTCACCCTGCTGTTCTCTTATATCCAGGCCGCTGCCTGCGCCGATGCCGGCGCCTTCCTGATCTCGCCGTTCGTGGGCCGTATCCTGGACTGGCATCTGGCTGCCACGGGGCGTGATGCCTTCCCGGCGGCAGAAGACCCCGGGGTCCAGTCGGTAACCCGCATCTACAACTACTACAAGGCCAATGGCTACAAGACGGTGGTGATGGGGGCCAGTTTCCGCAACACCGGCGAAATCGAAATGCTGGCTGGTTGTGACCGCCTGACCATCAGTCCGGCCCTGCTTCAGGAGCTGGAGAACGACTCCGGCGCGCTGACACGCCAGTTGTCGGCAGAGGGCGCAAAGAGCTCAGACAGGCCAGGCGACATTGATGAGCGCCTGTTCCGCTGGGAGTCCAATGAAGATGCCATGGCCACGGAAAAACTGGCCGATGGCATACGTCGTTTTACCAATGACCAGATAGAGCTTGAAAACCGCGTCCGCCGGCTGTCCCAGGCCGCCTGACGCCAGCCACCACCGGGAGGAGATTCCTGACACCATGATTGAGCGCCTGAAAAGCCTGTTTGGCTCGCCCGAAGATGAACCGACACAACCTGACAGCCACCAGCTTGCGGTGGCCGCCACGGCGCTGATGGTGCAGCTGTCCAGGGTCGACAACGATCAGGATGACGAAGAACTGAAGACGATTGTCAACTTTGCGGTTGAAGCGCACCAGGTCACCCGTGACGAAGCCGAAGAGATCCTTCAGGATGCGCTCAACCAGGCAGACGACGCCACTTCCCTTTATGAGTTTACCGGCCTTATCAACGAGCAGTTGAGTCAGGAAGAAAAACAGGCACTTCTTGAAAGCATCTGGCGGGTTGCATTTGCTGACGGCCGAATTGACAAGTACGAGGAACACCTTATTCGCCGCATGTCGGATCTGCTGCATCTTAACCACAGGGAGTTCATGCAGGCCCGCCATCGTGCTGAAGGCGCTGACTGAACCTCAAGGAGCAAGTATGTTAGCCATTCTCCACCCGGATACCGCGCTGGACAGTGAAGCCTATCGCCAAACCATGCATTTTCTGGAGAACCTGCCAGGGGTATCGGTCAGGGTGCATGAAGTCCAGGGTGCCAAGCAGCGTCTGACAGAGGTGTACCTGTTGGGCGACACCAAATCCCTGGACAAGGACGAGATCGAGGCCCTGCCTGCCGTGGAGCGCGCGATACGCATCTCCGACGACTACCGGATTCTGGGGCGGCACAAGGACGACAAGCGCCAGAGTGGCTTTACCTATAACGGCGTGACCTTCGACCAGTCCAACCTGAACATTTTCGCCGGCCTGTGCGCCGTCGACGTGCCAGAGCACGTGGAGCAGATGATGCAGGCCCTTGAGGACAATGGCCAGGTTTGCACCCGCATGGGCGCCTACAAGCCCCGGACCAACCCGTATTCCTTTCAGGGCCACGGCAAGGGTTGCCTGCCCTGGGTGTTTGAGAAAGCCGGCAAACATGGCATCAAGGTGATTGCCATGGAGATCACCCACGAGAGCCACATTGAAGAGATCGACCATTGCCTGGAGCAACTGGGGCGCCCTACCGGTGTCATGCTGCAGGTAGGCACGCGCAACACGCAAAACTTTGAGTTGCTCAAAGCCATTGGCCGCCAGAGCACTTACCCGGTGCTGCTTAAACGCGGCTTCGGCATCACCCTGAATGAATCTTTGAACGCGGCCGAATACCTGGCCAGCGAAGGCAACGCCAATGTGATTTTCTGCCTGCGTGGTATGAAGACCGAAGCTGGGCAACCCCACCGCAACATGGTGGACTTCGCCCATGTCCCGGCGGTAAAGCGTCTTACCCGCATGCCGGTATGCGTTGACCCATCCCACTCAGTCGGCAGCCGCGAACGCGCACCCGACGGCGTCCTGGATGTCATGCACGCAACCGCACAGGGCGTGATAGCGGGCGCCAACATGGTACTGGTGGACTTCCACCCGAAGCCGGAGAAAGCCTTGGTGGATGGCCCTCAGGCCCTGCTGATGCGGGAACTACCGGCGTATCTGGAAGACATTCAGCTGTGCCACGACACCTGGAAGCAACGCCAGCAAATCTATAACCGTCTGAAGGAATCTTCTGCAGAATGATCGTGTATGGACACAGGGGCGCTAAGGGGGAAGCCCCCGAAAATACCCTGGCCGGTTTTACCCACGCCTACCGCCACGGGGTTCGGCACTTTGAGCTTGACCTGGTTCTATCAAAAGATGGTATGCCAATGGTCATTCACGACCTGACCGTTGATCGCACAACCGGACAGGAAGGCAACGTTGCCAACTACACGGCATCCGAACTGGCAGACATGGACGCCCGGCGCAACACCACAGCCTGGCCGCGGAAAGCAGGCATTCCCACTCTGGAGGCGTTGCTCAACGAATTCCCGGAGTTCGAGCACCTGCAACTGGAGGTAAAGAAAGACAACCGTCACCGACTGAATATTCTGTGCAATCGCCTGACAGAAATCATTCAACGTCGCGATCTTTACAAGCGGGTGGTCATTACCTCCTCCGACAGCTGGTTCCTGCAGGAAGCCCGCCGCCGGGACCGCAAGGTGCGGATCGGACTCGTAACGGACCGGAAGTTTCCGAGACCGGTCAATACCGCAGCCCGTTTGCACTGCGATTTTCTCTGTATCGGCTGGCGTATCTGCACCAGTGCCATCGTTGACGATGCCCACAGGCGCGGCATGCACGTATCCACCTGGACGGTAAACCGCATTCACGACATGGTTCAGCTTGAAGCCAAGGGCGTCGATAGCATCATCACCGACTATCCGACAAGCACGCGGATGTTCTTCGACAACCGCGCGAAAGCAGCTCTCCACCTTCCAACGCCCCAGGAGAGCGCGGAAAGCACGGACAGCACTCGGCCCGCAATCAGCAGCTAGAAAATCCGATTGAGACCGTTGAGCGCCGCTACCCGATAAGCCTCAGCCATGGTCGGGTAGTTAAAGGTCGTATTGATGAAATAGTTCAGGGAGTTGGCCTCGCCTTCCTGATTCATGATGGCCTGGCCGATGTGAACGATTTCTGCGGCCTGGTCGCCAAAACAGTGAATCCCCAGCAGTTGACGGGATTCGCGGTGAAACAGGATCTTGAGCATGCCCACCGGGTCCCCGGTGATCTGGGCCCGCGCCAGGTCCTTGAAGAACGCCTGCCCCACTTCGTAGGGAACCTTGGCTTCGGTTAGTTCCCGCTCGGTTTTACCCACCGAGCTGATCTCCGGCAGGGTATAGATACCCGTCGGCACATCCGATACCAGCCGGAAATAGTCGTCCTTCACGATGTCGGAGGATGCAGAGCGCCCCTGATCGTAGGCGGCGCTGGCGAGGCTTGGCCAGCCAATCACATCACCGGCTGCGTAGACATTCTCCACTTCAGTCCGATAATGGTCGTCAACCGCCAACTGTCCACGGCCGTTGGGCGTCAGACCGATGTTGTCCAGGCCCAGCTTTTCGGTGTTGCCGCTACGGCCATTGCACCAGAGAAACGCATCCGCACGGATTTTCTTGCCGGACTTCAGCGACAGCACGACCCCGTGATCATCACCATCGACCGATTCATACTCCTCGTTGTGTCGAACCAGCACACCGTTATTGCGCAGGTGATAACTCAGAGCATCCGAAATCTCATCGTCCAGGAACGTGAGCAAGCGGCTTCCCGGGTTGATCAGGTCCACCTTCACACCCAGGCCGGCGAAAATCGAGGCGTATTCCGAACCAATGACGCCCGCTCCATAAATAATCAGCGTGCGGGGCGTGTGGGACAGATTCAGAATGGTATCTGAGTTGTAGATGCGATGGTGACGGAAGTCTACATCCGGCGGAAGGTACGGACGAGAGCCCGTTGCAATAATGGCCTGCTTGAAATGCAGGACTTCATGGGATTTATTACCCCGTATCTCGAGCCGGTTGCTATCGATAAAACTGGCACGGCCGTTAATCAGATCCACGCGGTTCCGTGCATAGAACTGGGTTCTCAACTTGACCTGCTTGCCGATCACCTTCTGTGCATTCTGCAAAACACGGGGAAAAGAAAACCAGCGTGGCTCGCCGATATCACGGAACATCTGGTTGGTATTAAAGGTGATGATCTGCTTGACCGAGTGACGCAACGCTTTGGAAGGAATAGTGCCCCAGTGGGTGCAGTTACCGCCAACCGTGGGTTTATCTTCGATGATTGCGACACGCTTGCCGTGTTTCGTCGCATTCATCGCTGCACCTTCTCCCGAAGGGCCTGCGCCGATAACGACGACGTCGTAATGATGTTCTGCCATTCTGCAGTGACTCCTTATCTACGTCGTGAGGGAGCCTCTGAAAAGACCCTGCAGGCACGCACTGGCAGGGCGCAGGCGCTTTTCAGAAGCTCCCGGAATTTTTATAGGTTGGTGGACGCCGGATCAGCGGTCGTCTGAGCGGGAGGCGTCATACGTCAGTGCCTCCGCGGACTTGCCGTCGTTGGCAAGACGTTCGTTTTCTTCTTCACACTTCTGGGTGTTGCCGCCACAGATATCACAGGACTTGCTGATACCCATGGCACCAATGCCACCGCAAGTGCCACTGATCGGCTTGCGGCCGAAAATTACCCCGACGGACATCGCTGCAACCAGCAGCACGACAATCATCAGGACCAGCAGAAAAGTACCCATAAGGTCTCTCCGTCAATGTGTCAGGAACGAGGAAAACGCAGGCGTGTAATCCGTTTCAAACCCGTTGTCACCCCGCACAATAAAATACGCAGCTATGTTCTCACGCGTGGCAAGCGCCTTTGCCCGATCATGCCCCATCACATTAAAGGCCGTGGCGAGGGCATCTGCCGTCATGCAGTCATCCGAAATGACCGTTACCGATGCCAATGTATGGCTAATCGGTCGACCGTCTTTCGGGTCTATTGTATGCGAAAACCGGCGGCCATCCGATTCGTAGTAGTTACGATAGTCACCCGAGGTTGCCATTGCATGTCGGTCAAGGGCAACCACACGGTTGATTTCACGCATTTCCGACACCGGCTGCTCAATGGCCAGGCGCCATGCTTCACCATCCGGCTTATGCCCATGAGCCTGAACTTCGCCACCTATTTCGACAAGATACGCGGCGATACCTTCATCTTTCAGGTAACGGGCCACCGCGTCCACGCCGTAGCCCTTGGCAATGGCTGACAGATCGATGTATTGATTGGGACTCGCTCTCAGTGCCGGAGGATCCGCCTGAAGGTCCAGTTTACCGTAACCGGTGGCTGCCATCCTGGCCGCGAGCTCATCGTCGCTGGGGATCGTCTCCGGACGGGCATCCGGCCCAAAACCCCACAGATTGACCACCGGGCCAATGGTGACATCGAAAGCGCCACCGGTCAGTTCGGAAACCTGATCAGCTGTTGCAAGCACTTCGTAGAGCGGCGTTGAGATCTCCACCCACTCAGACTGATCATCCAGACGGTTAAAGCGCGAAAGCTCGGAATCTTCACGCCATGTGGACATCGACGCGTCCACGCCTTCCAGAACCTTTTCAATGCCTTGCGCCAGATTCTCCAGCCGCTCCGGATTGTCCGTCAATACGACGTTGATATGATAACGCGTACCAAACACCGGCCCGGCGATTTCCCAGACTTTTTCCTCTTCCTCAAACGAACAACCCGCCAGCGCGGCCAGGGCCAGCACCAGTAAGGCGCCGGCCGCAACCACCCTGACGGGTCGGAACATGCTGAATGTCATGTGAGCTAATTAACCCCCGAAGTCATCCAGCATGATGTTTTCGTCCTCAACACCCAGATCCTTGAGCATCTTGATGCACGAGGCGTTCATGATTGGGGGCCCACACATATAGTACTCGCAGTCCTCCGGAGCCGGGTGCTCCTTCAGGTATTTTTCATAGAGCACGTTATGGATGAAGCCGGTCTCGCCTTCCCAGTTATCGGTTGGCTGCGGGTCTGATAGCGCCACATGCCACTCGAAGTTGTCGTTTTCTTCCGACAGCTGGTCGAAATCCTCGACGTAGAACATCTCCCGGACGCTTCGTGCGCCGTACCAGAAACTGATCTTACGCTTGGACTCCAGGCGCTTGAGCTGATCAAAGATATGGGACCGCATGGGCGCCATACCGGCACCGCCGCCGATGAACACCATTTCAGCTTCGGTCTTCTTGGCGAAGAACTCACCGAATGGCCCCATAACCGTCACCTTGTCACCGGCCTTCAGGTTGAAGACGTAGGATGACATGATGCCAGGCGGATGATCCGTGCCCGGAGGCGGCGTGGCAATACGGATGTTGAACTTGAGAACACCCTTCTCTTCCGGGTAGTTGGCCATGGAGTAGGCGCGAATGGTCTCCTCCTTGTTGATGGCCTTGTAACGCCAGATATCGTGCTTGTCCCAATCTTCATGGAACTCCTCCTCAATCTTGAAATCCTTGAACGGGATTTCGTAGGGGGGGCACTCAAGCTGCACGTAACCACCGGCACGGAAGTCGACTTCTTCACCTTCGGGAAGCTTCAGTACCAGTTCCTTGATGAACGTGGCCACGTTATGGTTGGAGATAACCTCACATTCCCACTTCTTGACGCCAAAGAACTCCTCTGGCACTTCCACTTTCATGTCCTGCTTCACCGGAACCTGACAGGACAGGCGCCAGCCTTCCTTTTCCTCGCGATTGGTGAAGTGGGTCTTTTCGGTGGGCAACATGGCACCGCCACCCTCCAGGACCTTGCACTTACACTGGGCGCAAGTACCGCCGCCGCCACAGGCGGAGGACAGGAAGATGCCACTTCCGGCCAGGGTTCCGAGCAACTTGCCGCCGGCTTCCGTTGTCAGCGTATGCTCTGGGTCGTCGTTGACTTCAATGGTCACATCACCGGTGCTTACGAGTCTGGACCGTGCCGCGAGAATGACCGCGACAAGGGCCAGCACGATAACGGTGAACATGACCACGCCGAGAATAATTTCTGTATTCATGGTCTCGCCTTTTCGTTAAACCGAATCACCGGGTTGATTACAGTGAAATACCTGAGAACGACATAAAACCGAGGGACATCAAACCAACCGTAATGAAGGTGATACCCAGGCCTCGTAGCCCTTCGGGAACATCGCTGTATTTGAGCTTTTCGCGGATACCGGCCAATGCGAGTATGGCCAACGCCCAGCCGACACCGGCACCAAATCCGTAAACCACGCTTTCACTGAAGGTGTAGTCCCGCTCGACCATGAACAGTGATGCACCCAGGATGGCGCAGTTCACGGTAATCAGCGGCAAAAACACCCCAAGAGCGGCATACAAAGCCGGCATATACTTGTCCAGAACCATCTCCATGATCTGGATAAGTGCCGCAATGACACCAATGTACGTAATAAGGCCCAAAAAGCTCAGGTCAACATTCGGTAGACCCGCCCAGTCCAACGCACCTTCCCTGAGGATAGTGTTGTAGAGCAGGTTGTTCACCGGCACCGTGATCGTCAGTACCACGACAACGGCAATACCGAGGCCAGCGGCCGCCTCAATCTTCTTGGAGATCGCCAGGAAGGTACACATCCCCAGGAAGAAGGCCAACGCCATGTTTTCAACAAAAATGGCCTTCAGGATCAGGCTGATATAATGCTCCATCAGAAGGCCTCCTTAACGGTGTGGCGGGACATTTTGAAGTCCGCTTCTTCTACCTGCTCAGGCTTCCAGGTACGCAGACCCCAGATCGCCAGGCCGATGATAAAGAACGCACTCGGCGGCAGCAGCAACAGACCGTTGGGAATGTACCAACCACCCTCGTTGACGACCGGCATCAGAGACACGCCGAACAGCGATCCCGCGCCCAGCAGCTCCCGGAAGAACGCCACGAAAATAAGCAGAACGGAATAGCCCATGCCGTTACCAACGCCATCCAGGAAGCTCAGCCAGGGGCCGTTCTTCATGGCGAAACCCTCAGCACGGCCCATGACGATACAGTTGGTGATGATCAAACCAACGAATACCGACAGCTGCTTACTGATTTCGTAGGCATACGCCTTGAGGACCTGATCAACAACGATAACCAGGGAGGCGATAATGGTCATTTGCACGATAATCCGGATACTACCGGGAATCTGCGTGCGAACCAGCGACACGGCCAGGTTAGAGAAGGCCGTTACCGCGATAACCGCCATGCACATAACCAGAGTTACGTTCATGCTGGTGGTCACCGCCAGTGCCGAGCAGATACCGAGAATCTGCAAGGCAATAGGGTTGTTACTGAATATCGGCTCGAAGAGAACCTGTTTGGCTGAAGCGTCTGCCATGATCAGACCTCCCCTTCACGAAGTTTTTTCAGGTACGGAGCGAAGCCCCGGTCACCCATCCAGTAGTTGACCAACTGCTCAACACCTCGGCTCGTCAGGGTCGCACCGGACAGGGCATCCACCTTGTGCTCCTTGTCGGATGCACCGGCGCCCACGCCACCCTTGACCAGGCGAATCTGCGGCTCTTCCAACTCATCGCCGTACACTTCCTTGCCGACCCATTGGCTTTTCCAGCGGGGGTTATCCACCTCGCCACCAAGCCCCGGAGTTTCAGCGTGGTCATAGAAGCCCAGGCCCTCAATGGTGTTGGCATCGCCCTCAAGCGATACGAACCCGTAAAGGGTGGACCACAGACCGTAGCCATGGATCGGAAGGACTACCCTGACCAGTTCACCGTTTTCACTCAGGGTGTAGATCTTGGCAACGTTCGGACGGCGCTTGATGCCGGCCTTGTCTTCCGATGCAGGAATATTGACCGACATGGACGGATCAGAAGCCGCCTTGTACATGTCGTACTTCATCGGCTCCTTCACGCCAACGGCCCCGGGATCAACGTAATCACCAGACTCGAGGTCAACCAACCGAACGTCGAAGCGAGAGAAGGTCTCCTCAATCTCTTCAGCCGTTGCGCCCTCTTTCAGCATTCCGGCGGCCGCCAGGATGTTGGAACGAATGTCCAGGTTCTGGTTCTGGATCTGCGCCGGTCGAAGCATTACCGCCGCTGTCGATACCACGACAGAAAACGCAACGCTCAGCACCAGAGCAACCATCAGTGTTCTGGAGACAGTTTCTTTAGCTTTAGCCACGGGCAAGCCTCCGTTTGATGTTGGCCTGAACCACATAATGGTCCATCAGCGGTGCAAAGAGGTTGGCAAACAGAATTGCCAGCATGATGCCTTCCGGGAATGCCGGGTTGATCACGCGAATCAGTACGGTCATCACGCCGACCAGGATACCGAAGCACCAGCGACCCGTGTTGGTCATCGCCGCCGACACCGGATCGGTCGCCATGAACATCATGCCAAAGGCAAAGCCACCCATCACCAGATGCCAGTGTGCCGGCACGTCAAACATTGGGTTGGTATCCGAGCCAATCACGTTCAGCAGCAGCGACATGGCAATCATACCGATCAACACGCCACCGACGATGCGATAGGACGCGATTTTCATCACCAGCAGGATAATGCCGCCGATCAACACCGCCAGCGTTGAGGTCTCACCCATAGAGCCCTGAATCGAACCCATAAAGGCTGACATCCAGCCAATCTGGGTTTCCAGTGCTTCCAGGCCACCACTGGCAGCCCAGCTCAGCGCGGTCGCGCCACTGAAACCGTCGACGGCCGTCCATACCGTGTCACCGGAAATCTGGGCCGGATAGGCAAAATACAGGAACGCACGACCGGTGAGGGCCGGGTTCAGGAAGTTCTTGCCGGTGCCGCCAAACACTTCCTTGCCAATGACCACACCGAAGGTGATACCAAGGGCAACCTGCCACAGCGGAATGGTTGGCGGGCATATCAACGCGAACAGCACGGATGTCACGAAGAAGCCTTCGTTCACTTCGTGACGACGTACCGTGGCAAATAGCACTTCCCAGAAACCGCCCACCACGAAGGTGACGAAGTAAATGGGTACGAAGTACGCCATGCCGTAGACAAAGTTGTCCCAGATGCTGGCGGCATTATTGCCGGCCAGGGCACTGATAAAGGCAGTACGCAGACCACCGTCACCCATCAGCGCGTCTGGATTCTCAGCCAGGAAGCTGTTGGCCTGGAAGCCAATGTTCCACATACCGAAGAACATAGCGGGGAAGGTACACAGCCATACCGTAATCATGATGCGCTTAAGGTCGATACCATCACGCACATGAGAGGTTGTGGATGTCACGCTAGCCGGTGAATAGAAAATCGTATCCACCGCTTCGTAAAGCGCATACCAGCGCTCGTACTTGCCACCTTTTTCGAAATGATGCTCGATACCATCGAGAAACTGTCGGATTGCCATCGTTTTAGCCCTCGATCTCGATTCTGGTCAGGTTCTCACGGAGAATCGGACCGTACTCGTATTTACCCGGGCACACGAAGGTACACAGCGCCAGATCTTCTTCATCCAGCTCCAACGCACCCAGTTTTTGTGCCATTTCAGTGTCGCCCACGATCAAAGACCGCAACAACTGGGTAGGCAGAATGTCCAGAGGCATGACCTTTTCGTACATCCCTACTGGCACCATCGCCCGCTCACTGCCGTTGGTCGTGGTCGTCATATCAAACCGCTTTCCGCCGACCAGTTTGGACAGGTAGATGTTCATAACCGAGAACTTGTTGGCTCCCGGCGACAGCCAGCCCATAAACTCTCGTTTGTTGCCCTCTTCCAGAACCGAGATCTGGTTGGCGAAACGACCAAGGTAGTTACAGGGCCCGTCACCACGACGACCACCGAACACAGAGCCGGAAATTTTGCGAACCTCGCAGTCCGTGGCGATTTCACCATCAAGAAGTTCATCAAGGTTGGCGCCGACACGGGTACGAATCAGGCGCGGCTTGAGGGCCTTCGGACCACCGACCGCAACAATACGGTTCACCGACAGCTCGCCGGTCTCGAACAGTTTTGCGATATCAATGACGTCCTGGTAGCCGATACTCCATACCACTTTGTCCCCGGCAATGGGATCGAGGTAATGAATATGAGTACCTACGTTACCCGCCGGATGAACACCCTCAAACTGCTGAACTTCCACGCTGTCGTCAGACGGAACCGGCACATCAGAGCCCGGCTTGCCGGTCACAAACACCTTACCGGTGGTCAGCTTGGAGAGAATCTTCAGCCCCTGTTCGAAGGCCGCACCGTTTTCACGGATGATCACTGTGGGATCTGCTGCCAGCGGGTTAGTGTCCATGACGGACACGAAGATGGAATGCGGCGCCGTATCAATGGCAGGCACCTTACTGTAGGGACGGGTCTTGAAGGTTGTCCACAACCCGGACTCGACCAGGTTATCGACGACTTGCTGACGCTCCAGACCGGCAACATCAGACGCATCGTAACGCGCAAAGGTCTCAGCTTCGTCGCCGTCGATTTCAACGACAACCGACTGAAACACACGGCGCTCGCCGCGGTTGATTTCCTTGACCACACCGGCTGCCGGTGAAGTATAACGAACGCCTTCGGTCTTCTTGTCCGTAAACAGCAGCGTGCCGCGCTTTACACGGTCACCTTCTTTCACAGCCATCGTTGGCTTCATGCCTACGTAGTCAAAACCGATCAACGCCACATGGCGAACGGGTTTGCCGTCTGTAATGGTCTGTTCAGGAGCGCCGCTGATGGGAAGATCCAGGCCTTTTTTGATCTTGATCATTAGCCTCATCCAATCATCAGAAACTATTCGATGGATTTGTAACGCCCGACGCGTGCCGCCCAGTTGTGCCAATCCGGCCTGAACCGAATGATGGCGCCAGGGCAACGGATCCACCGGCGTTAATCACAGCCAGGCATCCGGTTAAGGAAAAGCGATGGGAAGCGGGTGTCAGACGTACCCAAAATCGCGCCAATTATAGAGATTAAGGAATACTATTTCCACCAGAAACCCTACGGAGTTTGTGCCTTAACGTAATCAGAGAGTGGTTTACATGGGCCCAAAAAGAAACCCCGGTCGCGAAAACGACCGGGGTTTCTTAATTGCCTCAGAGCACTTTTGGGCTCGTCAGCCTCTAACCCGCTTCGGGAAGATCGGATAGGTAACACCCGCCATCTGATTAACCACGCGAATCACCTGGGCGCTGTAACCAGCCTCATTGTCATACCAAACGTAGAGGATCAGGCGCTTGCCATTGGCGATGGTGGCCTGCGCATCCACAATGCCGGCATGGCGGGAACCGACAAAATCGGTGGAAACCACTTCCGGCGAGTTGACGAAGTCAATCTGCTTCTGCAGCTCGGAGTGCAGCGCCATATCGCGAAGGTATTCGTTAACACCCTCCACCGTTACGTCTTTTTCCAGGTTGAGATTGAGGATTGCCATGGACACGTTCGGAGTGGGAACGCGAATGGCGTTACCGGAAAGCTTGCCCTTCAACTCCGGAAGCGCCTTGGCGACGGCCTTCGCAGCACCGGTTTCGGTAATAACCATGTTTAGTGGGGCACTGCGACCACGACGGCTACCCTTGTGGTAGTTATCGATCAGGTTCTGGTCGTTAGTGTAGGAGTGAACCGTCTCGACATGACCGTCCTCAACACCATACTCATCATAAATGGCCTTGAGCACCGGCGTAATGGCGTTGGTGGTACAGGACGCCGCTGACAGGATCCTGTCTTCACGGGTGATCCAGTCGTTGTTAATGCCGTGAACAATATTCTTGATGTCGCCCTTGCCCGGCGCAGTCAGCAAAACCCGGCTGACGCCCTTGGATTTCAGGTGCAGCCCAAGACCAGCCTCGTCACGCCAGATACCCGTGTTATCAATGACGATCGCATTGTTGATACCGTACTGGGTGTAATCCACCTGATCAGGGCCCGGCGAGTAGATCACCTTGATAAAGTTGCCATTGGCGATCAGCGCAGAGTTCTCTTCATCCACGGTAATCGTACCGTTGAAAGGACCGTGAACCGAATCACGGCGCAGCAGGCTGGCACGCTTTTCGAGGTCATTGCTTGCCCCACCCTGACGGACCACGATGGCGCGCAGGCGCAGGTTGTTGCCGCCACCGGCCTTTTCGATCATGATCCGCGCCAGCAGCCGCCCGATCCGCCCGAAACCGTACAGCACCACATCCTTGGTGTCGTTTTCGGCATCTTCCTGAGACTGGGTCTGGTACTCGCCGATAATCGGGCCAATCTCACGTTTGAGGAAGTCGTCAAGAGACCCACCTTCTTCCTTGAACTTCACCGCAAGCTTGCCAATATCGACATGGCCACGCCCGAGATCCATCTTGTCCATCGCCTGCAGAATAGGCAGGGTGTTGTGAACGGACAGTTCGCTGTCTTCAACCTGACGCACGAAGCGGTGTGCGCGGATGATGTCGATGACCGACTGGTTGATAATGGACCGGCCGTACACGGACGTGACCACATTGTTTTTACGGTAGAGGCGACCGATCAGCGGAATCATGGCTTCCGCAGTGGATTCTCTTTCCGTCCAGTTAGACAGGTGCTGGTTGATCTGTTCGTGACTCACGCTTGAACCTCTGCAGTTGGAACCTGGAAAATTGGGGCAGTATTATCCAACGTTATTTCTCAGACAGCAAATACACCCCGTTAATCCTTTCGTAACTGTTGGACCGCTGTCATGACAGCGACACTTCTGGCCGGTAGAATACGCGCCTCGCCACTCCCCGGCTCCCAATGCATCCAGGAGAAAGAACCAGCCCATGACGCAAGCCGCCGCCCACTCCGACAGACACACCGCACTGGTTGCGCCGGTCGCACCTGTCAAGGCTGCGGATCACCGCATCTGGGGGCAACTGCATGGCAGCAGCGACGCCCTGGCCATCTGCGAGAGCGCCAGGGCCCATCAGGGCCTGACACTGGTAATAACCTGCAGCACCGAGGAGTCCATCCGCCTCGAGCAGTCCATGCGATTCTATCTGGGCCTGCCCACCGATGAAGACCAACCGGCCATCACACCGGATGGACTCGAGCTACTGTCGCTGCCCGACTGGGAAACCCTGCCCTACGATCTGTTTTCACCACACCAGGACATTACCTCCCGTCGAATCCGGGCTCTACACCGGTTGCCAACCACAAACCACGGCGTCCTGGTGGTGCCCGCCCGCACCCTGATGCACCGGCTGCCGCCGGTCAGTTACCTGCAGGGCAACACTCTGCTTCTTGAGGTTGGGCAGTCACTGGATATCGACAACTGGCGAATGCAGCTGGAATCAGCCGGCTACCGGCACGCCGATAATGTCTATGAACACGGCGAATACGCAGTGCGCGGAGCTATCCTGGACATTTTTCCCATGGGCGCCACCCGCCCCTACCGCATCGACCTGTTCGATGACGAAATTGAAACACTGCGAACCTTTGATCCGGAAACCCAGCGCTCGATCGACCGAATTGAACGCATTGAGCTGTTGCCCGCCAACGAATTTCCCTGGCACAAAGAAGCCCGCTCAGGGTTCCGTAACCGGTGGTTTGAGCAGTTTCCCCATGCCGATAAAGACGCCCCGATCTACCAGGACGTCACCCACGGCATTACACCGCCGGGGATCGAGTACTATCTACCCCTGTTCTTCGACCAGACGGCAACGCTCTTTGACTACCTGCCCGGCGAAACCCTGGTATTCACAGCATCCGGACTTAACGAGGCCGCCAGCGCCTTCGACGCCGACACCCGTGCACGCTACGAGGACCGTCGCCACGACCGGATGCGTCCTATCCTGCCGCCAGCAGAACTTTTCCTCCAGAAGGACGAGCTGTTCGGCCTGCTCAAGGGATTTCCCCGGGTAACAATGACCACGGAAGCCACTGAGTCCAGCGGCGGCCGCAATTGCCAGACCGACGTCATGCCCGATGTTGCGATGGATGGCCGTGCCGCAGACCCGGCTGGGCGCCTCAAGCGCTTTATCAGTGAGTTCCACGGTCGGGTCCTGATCTGTGCGGAGTCCTCTGGCCGACGTGAGGCGCTGATTGAGAACCTGGCTGACCATGGCCTCAAACTGTCGACTCTGGAAAACTGGCAGGCCTTTGTCAGCGACCCGCCCGCCACCCTCGGCATTACCGTCGCACCCATGGAATATGGGTTGCTATTGCCTGACCATCACCTCGCTCTGATCACGGAAACAGCCCTCTTCGGTGAACGGGTGCTGCAGCGGCGGCGCCGGGAGAAACCAACCGAGGCCGACGATGCCGGCTACCGGGACCTGTCCGAGCTACGCATTGGCGCGCCGGTGGTTCATATAGACCATGGCGTTGGCCGCTATCAGGGCCTGGAAACCATTACCGTTGAAGGCGAAGCCAGCGAATTCCTGATGCTGGAATACGCCGGCGGCTCGAAACTCTATGTACCAGTTTCCAGCCTGCATCTGATTTCCCGCTATACCGGTTCGGATACTGATCACGCGCCTTTGCACAAGCTGGGCACGGATCGCTGGAGCAACGCCAAACAAAAGGCTCTGGAGAAAATCCGCGATACTGCAGCGGAACTACTGGATGTCTACGCGCGCCGGGAGGCCCGCAAGGGCTTTGCCTTTGAAGACCCCAAAGAAGCCTACCGTGCCTTCGCCGCCGGTTTCCCCTTTGAGGAAACCCCGGACCAGCAGGCGGCCATTGAGGCTGTGTTCGAGGACATGGTCAGTGAAAAACCCATGGACCGCCTGGTCTGTGGCGATGTTGGCTTCGGCAAGACCGAAGTGGCCATGCGCGCTGCCTTCATGGCGACATACTCCGGCAAGCAGGTCGCTGTGCTGGTGCCTACCACCCTGCTGGCGCAGCAGCATTACGAATCCTTCCGCGACCGCTTCTCGGATACCGCCGTCCATGTCGAGCTACTCAGCCGTTTCCGGAGCGGCGGGCAAACCACCAAAGCGATGGCCGCCATCGAAGCCGGCAAAGCCGATATTGTTATCGGCACACACAAGCTGCTCCAGGGTGACATCAAGTTCAAGAACCTGGGCCTGGTGATCATCGATGAAGAACACCGGTTCGGCGTCCAGCAGAAAGAACGTCTGAAGGCCCTGCGTGCCGAGGTGGACATGCTGAACCTGACCGCCACACCGATCCCCCGCACCCTCAACATGGCCATGGGGCACCTGCGGGATCTGTCGATCATCGCCACGCCCCCCGCGCGACGCCTGTCGGTAAAAACCTTTGTGCGACAGCGGGACGAGGCCATGGTCAAGGAAGCCATCCTGCGGGAGGTGCTGCGGGGCGGCCAGGTGTACTTCCTGCACAACGATGTGGCCACCATCGAGAAAACCGCCGAGGATCTGCGCCAACTGATCCCGGAAGCACGCGTGGGCGTTGCCCATGGCCAGATGCGCGAGCGCGAGCTGGAACAGATCATGTCGGACTTCTATCACAAGCGCTTCAACGTGCTGGTGTGCACCACCATTATCGAAACCGGCATCGACATTCCCAGCGCCAACACCATTATCATCGAGCGCGCGGACAAGTTCGGGCTGGCACAGCTGCACCAGCTCCGCGGCCGTGTCGGGCGCTCTCACCATCAGGCCTACGCCTATCTGCTGACACCACCACCCCGGTCCATCACCGCCGACGCGAAAAAGCGCCTTGAAGCCATCTCGGAAGCGCAGGACCTGGGTGCCGGCTTCATGCTGGCCACCCACGACCTCGAAATTCGCGGCGCCGGGGAGTTGCTGGGAGAAGAGCAAAGCGGCCAGATCGAAAGCATTGGTTTTACGCTTTACATGCAGCTACTGGACGAAGCCGTGGAAGCAATACGCGACGGCAGAACGCCTAATGCCGAGTTGCCGCTGAGCCACGGCACGGAAATGAACCTTCGCATACCAGCGCTGATCCCCGAGGATTACCTGCCCGATGTCCACAACCGGCTCATGCTTTACAAGCGAATCGCCAGCGTGAACGACAAAGATGGATTAAAAGAACTTCAGGTTGAAATGATCGACCGCTTCGGACTATTACCGGAACCGGCAAAAAACCTGATTCGACAGTCCGAGCTCCGAATCCACGCGGAAGCCCTGGGAATCGTGAAGGTGGACGCCGGAAAAGAATGGGCCAGGCTGGAATTCGGCAGTTCTACGCCAGTGGATCCGCTGGTTCTGGTTAAAAAAGTGCAATCCTCGCCAGACCAGTATCGGCTGGAAGGCGCCAACAGTTTCCGTTTCCGGCTGAAGGATGCCTCAACCAGTGGTAAACTCGACGGCATTTCCGACATGCTGGGGCAGCTGGCCTCCTGAAACAACCGGTTCAGCGCCCCCTGATGATCACAGGAACATTGGAGCAATGCCCTTGCGAACGCCCGGTAAACCGTTGTACGGAACACGCGCCCTATTTCTGGCGGCCCTGCTGGCCCTGTCACCCTGGGTGTCAGCCCAGGAATCATCCGGGCCCGCCGCAGGCGCAACATCCGAAGAACAGGGACGCGACAACGCTGCGTCACAGGCCCAGCCTCCCCGTGAAGACTACTACCGGGCTGAGTTCGTAATCCTCGAAAGGATCGTCGATCCGGCCGATGTCAACGAGAAAATGGCCAACCGAATTCCAGAGCCGACCAACCTGGACATCACCGAAATACTTCGAGCCGTGGATCGCAACGGAACCGCGGAAACCACCCGACAGTTGGTCCCGCGAAGCCAGCTTCACCTGCGGACAGCCGCCAACCGACTGGAAAACAGTGGCCGCTTCCGGATACTCCTGGCCACAGGGTGGTACCAGTCTTTCCCCCCTGACTTTGACGGAGAACCCCTGAAGGTCGCTATTGGCGATTGGCTGGCCGATGCCGGGCTCCGGGAAGTGGAAGGCCATATCACCATCGATCGACAACGCTATCTCCACGTGGATGTCCACCTCAACCACTGGCAGCCCCTGTCATTGCAACAGACCACGCTCAGCCAGAGTTCAGACGAAGCAGCGACGGCAAGCGGTAACAATCAGCCAATGGACGACGGTGCTGGGCAGGAAGCTACGGGCAATGACCAGCCTGCCCTCGAAAACGATGAAGCCCGGGACTCGCTGGCCTCAATGGCAACGGGTGGCGACATTGCAAGAGCAGATCAGACGCAGGTTTCCAGCGCCAGTCAGCCAAAGGCGGAGTTAATCACCTGGATACGGGAAACACGCCGCATGCGCAGCGAGGAAGTCCATTTCCTCGACTCCCCCACCATTGGCGTGCTGGTGTTTTTCAAGAAGGTTGAGGAGTAAGGGCTCCAAGCCCGCCAATGGCGATTTCGAGGATCCGCTTGACGCCGGACATGCCCTGGTCGATAGCGACCTCGATCTCAGTCATCGTTATGATGTGATCCGACTTCCCTGCCGCGCGGTTAACCACCAGCGCCAGGCACACGTAATTCATCTTCAGTTCAGCCGCCAGAGCCGCTTCCGGCATTCCCGTCATACCGACAAGGTCACAGCCGTCCCGCTCAAGGCGACGTACTTCCGCTGCGGTCTCCAGTCTGGGCCCCTGTGTTGCACCGTAAACACCGAAATCCGAGAACGAACAACCCACTGTACGAGCTGCATCAATCAACAGCGCCCGGGCCAACTCTGAATATGGGAAGGTGAAGTCAATGTGCGTGGTTTCCTCCAACTCGCCCTCAAAGAACGTACTCGCCCTGCCCCAGGTGTAGTCAATGATCTGATCGGGAATCACGATATGGGCAGGCCCCATATCGGCATGGATCCCGCCAACAGCATTAACACCGACCACCGTACGTACTCCCGCCTGCTGGAGCGCATGGAGATTGGCGCGATAGTTCACCTGATGCGGAGGAATACGGTGAGGGTTTCCGTGGCGAGACAGGAACACCACCGGCTGATCCCCGAGCAGGCCGTCCACCAAAACCGACGACGGCTCACCCCAGGGCGTGTCGACAACCCGCTCACCCGTGATTTCCAGCCCAGACAACGTCGTGAGCCCGGTTCCCCCGATGATTCCCACGGGGGCAACTTGGTTATTCACACCCATGATCAGTCCCCGTCCGCCTGGTTACTATCGCCACGTGTTTCCGAAGAGTGTTCGCTTCCGGAAACAGGCGCACGTCCCTGTTCAACATCTTCGTCAACGGCCTCATCTGACGAATCCGAATCGCTACGACCTTTTGCCGGCTTGCCGTTCGACGCGACACGCACCCCGTCAGGCAGGTGAAGCGTGCGGGTCGGAAAGGCAACTTCGGCACCATGGCTTTCAATGATCTCGCTAATCCTCAGCAGTACGTCCTGCTTGACCTCATGAAACCTCACCCATTCGATGGTCTTGGTAAAGGTATAAACCATGATATCCAGCGACGAGTCGTTAAAGGCCAGGAAATTCACGATCAGGGTCTGGTCCTGGTCGATGTCCTCGTGGTTCTCCAGCATGGACCGGATGTCCGCCACAACCTCAGCCATGCCACTGACATCCACGTAGCGTATACCAATGGTTTCAGAGATACGGCGGTTGTGCATGCGCGAGGGGTTTTCTACGGCAATGGTCGTAAAGGCAGCATTCGGCACGTAGAGCGGGCGCTTGTCAAAGGTGCGAATCGTAGTCAGCCGCCAGCCGATGTGCTCCACCACGCCCTCGATATTACGATCGGGAGAGCGAACCCAGTCGCCGACCTTGAATGGCCTGTCCAGATGGATAATGAACCCGCCAAAAAAGTTGGCCAGCAGATCCTTGGCGGCAAAGCCCACAGCGATACCACCAACACCACCAAAGGCCAGCACCCCGGATATGCTGTAACCAAGGGATTGCATGGCAATCAATACCGCGGTGATGATAACAACGGTCCGGGACAGCTTGCTCACCGCATTGACCGTGGTGTAATCCATCGGCTTTTTCATCTTCAGCGGAGAAGCGAGAATCTGTTCCCCCTGTTTGATCAGCCGAAGCAGCGTCCAGACCAGCAGGAAAACAAAGCCAATCTGCAAAATGGTTTGATTGACTGAAAAGATTTCGGCTTCCGAGTAGTGGTGAGCAACCTCTGCCGCCCAATACACACCCTGCAGCCAGACGAACGCGACCACTGGCTTCCGCGCAGCGTGAAGCAGTGCGTCGTCCCAGAGGTTGTCGGTTTTCTGGAAACGTCGTTCGACGGCGCCCACGATGAAACTCGCAATGTAGGCAACCACCGCGGTGCCAGCCACCAGAGCGAAAACCACGAGCCCCACTCGCCAGCTCTCTGACAGCAGATTCCAGTCCTGAATCCAGGTATTGAGTATGGAAGGTGCTTCTTCGATCATCGTTTCCCTCGGTTTGATGACAACCGGTTTAGTGACAACCGCCGGCGCTATCGTATCGTGACGGGCAGGCCCGGCGAGACACGGTCGTATAGGTCAGCAACGTCGGCATTCCTCATGCGTATGCAACCATGGGAGCGCGGAACGCCCATGGGTTCGGTATCCGGTGTGCCGTGAATGTATATGAACCGACGAAAACTATCGACCCCGGAGCCCCGATTTCTCCCCGACTCAAGCCCACATAACCAGATAATTCTGGACAGTATCCAGTCACGTTCGGGAAACTGACGCGCCAATTGTTCGGAATAAACCTCCCCGGTGGGCCGGCGGGCGATGAATACGGTATTCAGGGGAAGGCCATCACCCACCATCGCGCGCACGTAATGCCGGCCCGTGGGCGTGCACCCACTGCTCTGGCGCTCACCGGGGCCATTAAGTGCCGTCGAAACGGGATAGGAGAGAGGCTTTGATGTGTCGCCAGGAAACAGTGTCAGCGTTTGCGCATTGAGACTGATCTCGATTCCGGGAACAGGTATGGAAACAGGATTACGTGGCATGCGGCGTCAGGCTCCCGGTGAACAAACCAACCGGAAGCCTAACCGAGAGCGAGCGACTCAGGCAACCGAGGTTTTATGGGCAGGTGGCACCAGCATGGCGTCATCAGCCTGCATACCTGCCGCCAGGAAGGGCACAAGTCGTGCTGCAATTTCCTGGACCGTGGTTTCCACACCCAGCTTGTTCTGCAGAATATCCCGCAGGGCATCACTGCTGGACATGGTAAACGCTGTCGCACCAAGCATGAACTGAATGCGCCAGTAGCGGTCGACCGCGGACAATTGCGGCGTCGCTTCCTTGAGCAGGCGCATAAAGCGGCTGAACGGCTGGCTATATTCCTGCTCAAGAAATTTCCGAAGATGGCCTTGGGACTGCGTATAGGCCAGGCCGAGCAAACGCATGAATATGGAAATACCTTTTTCATTGCGCTGCGGCATGCGTACTGCGCTTTCAGTTAGCGCCCATAGAGTCTGGTTCAACGTTGGCGGTTCGCCGTCGCATTTCGCCTCCAGATCATCGAACGCATCCTCCAGCGTGGCGGAGAATGGCGTCAGGAAGCGGGCAAACACCGCATGGATCAGGGCGTTTTTAGAACCAAAGTGGTAATTGACAGCAGCGAGATTTACCTTAGCCTTACTGGTAATCATGCGAAGGGAAGTTTCGGAGAACCCCCGCTCGGCGAAGAGCTCTTCCGCTGCATCAAGAATTCGGTCAACCGTATCAGACTGAGCCATTTTATTATCAGTGCCTCTAAGCAAACGTCTGTTTGAAACATACGTTTGACCGGCAGCTATGTCAAGCTCTGTCCCCCGGCTCTGCAGCTACCGATGACCAGCCCCGGTCAATGGCCTGCTGGTGCCCCTCGAAAAAAGCCTGCTGTGCCCGTCCGTAAGCTTTCTCAGCCTCCAGAAGATAGATCAGATAAAGACGGATATGTTCCCGCCGGGTCAGGTTCCGAGCCAATACCCGCCGTTCGGATAATGCCAGCAGTTCACTGAACCGGGTCGCTTTCAGAGCCGAGTTAAACTCGGCCATACGAGCACACTGCCACACCAGCCCCTCTTTCCCTTCCAGGTGTTCGATGTGCTTGCGTGCGTCGCGAATCATCCTCTGACGGCGGATGACCAGATCCAGATACGAGGGCCGCGACGTATAAAGGCGGCGAACACCTGGCACTCCCAGTAGCAGGATGATGACAAAGGCACCAAAACCACCGCCGGCAATCCACGCTGGCACAAAGCCGGTCATACCGCTGAGAAAAACCACCGCCGCCAACAACGCACCAAACAGCCAGATGTCACGATTTCGCCGGGCCGCAGCAAGCGTGTAATTATCCGGCCAGTCAGGCAGAGCCAACAAGTCGAAATCCAGCAGCAACACACGGTCGCACTGGCGCAGCATCAAACGAAGCTTACGTTGACGCGACTCCGCCAGGGTTTTTTCGATGTTCTGAGGGCTCTCACCCGTCGACGATTCCTTAACAGACTCATCGCTCGCTGGAATGTCGTCAGTCTCAAGCCGGCCAGCAGAGGCCGTTGCACCCCGCTCGGGGCGGTTGGCAGGAACTTCAGCACCAGTAGCAGTAGCAGCACCGGCCACCCGCCCCGCATCACCCGTTTCCGGATGAGGGTCCGCGGGCCGCCCCCTACGCAGCAAGGGCTCTCCTCCACGCGCGGTATCGCTGGTTCTCTGACGTACGTTTTCGTTCTCTGCCATGGTTGATTGTCCGTCATGGATCACCGGGCCAATAGCTGTCGTCGACACCCTGCCCTTACCGTTTATCGGCCAACGGCCCGGATCCTTGAGTCACAGAGACATGCCTGAGCGTGCCTGAGCATACCTGAGATGGTCACGATGGCTTGGCACCGACCCACAGGATCGCTATCCTTGCGACCATCAAGTGTGGCCCTATACGGCTACAGACACCAGTCGTCGAGGTTGAGACATGTTTACAGGCATTGTTCAGGGTATTGCCATCGTTGACGAGATTTCTGCCGTGCCCGGTCTGAGCACCTTCAGCATCCGCTTTCCGGAAAATCAGGCTCACAACGTGACCATTGGTGCGTCAGTGTCCATCGACGGCACCTGCCTGACGGTAACGCGACAGGAAGGCCAGAATCTTTATTTCGATGCCATGCAGGAAACGCTGCGCCTGACCACCCTGGGAAAGCTGAAGCCAGGGGATCGCATCAATTTCGAACGTGCGGCCCGGATAGGCGACGAAATCGGCGGGCACCTCCTCTCCGGCCACGTGCACACCACGGCCGATATCGTCGCGATCGACCGCCCCGAGAACAATTGCACCATCGAATTCGAGGTGCCGCAGGCATGGGCTCGCTATATCTTTCCCAAAGGCTACATCGCCATCAACGGCGCCAGCCTGACCATTGGCGACGTCAATGATAATCGCTTCAACGTTCACCTGATCCCCGAGACCCTGCGGGCAACCACCTTTGCCGATATGACGGTCGGCGACCGGGTTAACATCGAGATCGACAGTCAGACCCAGACCATCGTTGATACGCTGGCACGCATGGGTTACGACCGGCCACCCTCCTGAACAGAGGCTTCGAACACCACAAACTTTGGGTCTGCATCGAGTTGTCGCACCTGGCCAAAGTAGTGACGGAGACTGCGGTGATAACCCAGGTGCCGATTCCCCACCAGCAACATACATCCGCCAGGGGACAGGTGCCGAGCCACCTGACTGAAGAGACGAAGGGCAATATGGTCACCGACCACACCGCCTTCATGAAATGGCGGGTTTAACAGCACCAGATCATAACGGTCAGCCGCCTCCGGAATACCATCACTGTGATAAAAGCTCGCGACAGCGTCCGGGAAAGCCGTCAGGATATTTTGACGTGCGCTGGCAACCGCCTGACTGGAAACGTCCGCGAACGCAATCTCAAGCGCCGGATTGCGGGCCAGGGCCGTCAGCCCAAGCACACCGTTTCCGCAAGCCAGATCCAGTACCCGTGCTCCAGGGGCGAGATCCGCAATCTTCCGCTCAATGACCGGCAGCAGCAACCGCGAACCGATATCCAGCTTTGCTCTGGCGAACACCGCTGGCATACCCGATAGCTCGTACCGGGACGACAACCTGTATCCCCGCCAGAAATTCGGCCACTCCCGCAACGTATCCTCACCCCGGGCGGCAACCACCACCCTCGCTTTTTTGCGCGCGGGACAGACTTCCCGGGTGTTGACCAGTTCCCCAAACACATCAGCGCTGTGTGACGGCAGGTGCTTGATCATGCCACCGGCAATCAGCTTGCCTTCGGGTGACAGAACGCTGTTCACCCACCGCAACAGGCACGCCAGGTAGTCCAGTTGCCGGGGAATCCTCATAACAACAAGATCGAAGGGCCCTTCCGGCAGCTCCAGCCAGCTCTTTGGTGCCGGAATAGACAGATCGGCCGGAGCATTAATAACCAGGGATTCAGAGAGGAGACAGCTATCGGCAAAGGAAACAGGGAAGAAAGGCGCCAGACCCAGGGTCAAAGCCCCAAACTGGTCGTCAATGATCAACACCCGTGGGTGGCTCTGCGGCGTGCAACGCTCCAGAACCTGCTCCAGCAACTGCTCATCAGCGGCGTCCCAGGCCCGAAGGGTGTGGCCTCCACCGGGGCGTTTCAGGGGCAAGCGCCCGCCACTGAATGTTAGAACCTCACTTGTCATTTTAGGCATCCGCATCGTCATTCAGAAAACTGCGGACATTCTAGGCTGATTACTCTAGAAATTAACCCTACTCTGAAAGAACGATTTCAGGTTGCTCCGTTTGTTGTGGTAGCAAACCTTCTTGCCCCTCACCCCAGGGGCTTTTTTATGCCCGAAAAAAACCGCTATTTTGGCGTCGCATTGATGCTTTCGATAAACGCAGGCGACAGAACGTCGATGACGGGGCGCTGGCCGCCGCTGAACTCAGGGGCGGGCTGTGCAGGCTCCGAAGCAAGGATGCCCGGCTGTTCGGACCAGTGCAGGATATCCAGCTTACCATCGTGCCTCTCCACCAGCGCCGTACAGTGTTCCACCCAGTCACCGTCGTTGCAGTAGAGTCCTTCCTGACTGCGCAGAAAGCCAGCGGAGTGGATGTGACCACATATAAAACCGTCATAGTGTCCGCGTTCTGCCGCCGTCAGAGCAGCCAGTTCGAAGCGTCGAATGAATGACCGCGCCTTGCCGATACGGCTTTTGACCCAGGCCGCCAGGGACCAGTATGGCTTGCGGCGTAAGCGCCGCCAGGCATTGAACCAGCGGTTCAGGCGCAGCAGAAGGCCATGAGCCCTATCGCCTACCAGCAGCATCAAGGGGCTGCAGCGCACCACCTGATCAAACTGGTCGCCATGGCAGACCACGAACCGGCGACCGTCCGCCGTCGTGTGAATGGCTTTTTGCTTCAACTCGATACCTGCCAACGTCTGGCCGCAGAAGTGCCGCAGAAATTCATCGTGATTGCCAGGCACATAAACCACCCGCGTGCCGGCAGCGGCAATAGCCATAAACCGCCTCACAACCGCCTGATGGCTTTCCGGGAAGTGCACCCGCCGTTGCATAGCGATCAGATCAACGATATCCCCGACCAGGTACAGGGTCTCGCAGCTGACGTTGTCGAGAAAATCCAGAAGGTAGTCCGCCTGACAATCGGCGGATCCCAGGTGAACATCGGAAATGAAAACGCTCCGGTACTGATGCATCGGCTTCCCCCACCGGCCTGCTCAAGGATTATTCATACCTTGTCCGATGGCAATGACGACCGTATGACAGCCAGACGACAATTCAGTGACGGCGGGCGCTCCACACCGTGAAGCGTCGGTCGCCGGCGATCGTCTTGACCGGCCCGACGTGACGACGGATCAGTGCTTCATAGGGAAGAAACGTGTTCGCCACCAGGCGCAACTCACCGCCGGGCTCCAGGTGCTTTGCCACACCCTGCAGGAACCGCTCAGTCATGGATGTATCGGTACGGATACCGGTATGGAATGGCGGATTAGTGACAACTGCAGCGTAGCGGCCGTCGACGCCGGACAACCCGTCGGAGGCGTGAATCAAGCCATCCACGCCCGCCTCCCGGTAGGTCGCACGAGCACAGGCAACGGCCTGGAACTGCACGTCTACGCCGTCGACCGGAAAAACGCCCTGCTCCGCGGTTCGTTGGTGCAACTGCAACCAGGTGCCGATAACACCTGCGCCGCAGGCAAAATCCAGCACGGGTCCTTTTCCCAGCGGTGAGTCAGCAAGGGTTTGCAACAGCATGGCGGTACCATCATCCAGCTCACCGTCACTGAATATACCCGGCAAGCCGGCCATCCTGAAGCCAACTCCCTCGCACTCAACCGGATGCCACTGAAGCCAACGTTGAAGGTCAAACACTGGGCGCCTGGGCAGGCTATCGGCTTGCCAGACCTGGCAGTGGCGGGCACTGTCTGCCTTCGATGCTTGCGGTGCAAGCTCCTTCAGCTGCTTCACAGCGCCTGCAATACCTTCTTTCTTTTCGCCCACCAAGACCAGTCGAGCACCTTCGGCCGCCAGCCAAAGTGCCAACTCAAGCCTTACCGACAACTCAACTCGGGCCTTGGGGAGGAACACCACCAGGGTATCGGCCATGCCCGATGACAACTCCGGCGCATCATAGCCAAAAGCCGCCGTCCAGCCACTGACGGCCAGCAGCTGTTGGTAATTGCCAAAGTGTTCGGAAATCGTCAGTCCCCGATCCGGCAACCGGGGAAGCAACGCGGGATCGACCATGCCAATAATGGCCAGGCGACCACGCAACAGATTCTGGTTCTTGAGCAGGACTTCGTGGGAATTAGGCAGTGCAGACATTGATCAGCGTATCCCGGCGTTCGTATCAGGCGGGATACTCTAACCGGAATTGAGCCCTGAGTCTTGGCCCGGGCGGTCAGAAACCGGCAGATTACAACTCCGGCCTCCTACTTGTAGCGGGCAACCGTGTTGGCTCGCAAAGCGTCTTCTGGCGACATACCCCAATCTTCCACTGATTCCGGCTGCGGCGTCGTTTCACTGGTGCGGCGACGAGCCTGGGTGGACTGCGTCGTTTTGCGCTGACTCATGGCACTGAGCGCTTTTTGAACGATCTCTCGCATGGTTAACCTCCTGATATGTTACGAATTCAGTGTAACAATCCTTCAGGAGGTTAACTGTGATGACGTGCCGGGTCAGAAAGTGACGCCTGTCACGAATAATTGACACAATTTGACATTTTTTGCGTCAATTTTTATGGCGACCTGCACGGACCGGCCTCAACACCAGTTCATCAATGCTGTTTTGTTTGACGGCCTCGTGATCGGCCTCGGAGCTAATGGACAGCCCCATATCCCGAAGGATGCCGTCGGCCACGTCGTAGACGAATCCGTGCACGGTCAACGCCTGCCCACGACGCCAGGCCTCCTGCACAATGTTGTTTTGACAGACATGGCCAACCTGCTCCACCACGTTCAACTCGCACAGGCGGTCCACGCGGTCCTGATCGGTCGCCAGGCCATCAAGAATGCCCTGGTGTTTGTCTCGAACGTCCTGAACATGCCGCAGCCAGTTCGAAATCACGCCAAAGCCCTCATTGTTCAGGGCCGCCTTAACTCCCCCGCAGCCATAATGACCAACGACGAGGACATGCTTGACCTTAAGCACGTCAACGGCGAACTGAAGTACCGACAGGCAATTGAAGTCTGTGTGTACCACCACATTGGCCACGTTTCGGTGCACAAACAGCTCACCAGGCATCAGGTCAACAATCTGATTGGCCGGTACCCGACTGTCCGCGCAGCCAATCCAGAGGTACTCTGGTGCCTGCTGGTTGGACAGGCGGTCAAAAAACTGAGGGTCCTGGCTCTTGATGCCATCGGCCCAGGCCTTGTTATTGTCCAGCAAATGATCAAGCTGCCCCATCAAACCTCCTCCTAATGATCAACATTGCCCAGAATTGAACGGCAATCCGCGACATAAATCAATCATCAACTGGTCTGAGTCAGGTCGGAGTCGTGATGTTCGTGCATGGTGCTCTGAGCCAGATCCAGTAGCTCTCGCAACGCCACGGAAAACATCGCATATTCCGGTTCACGTACCCCTTTGAGTTCCGTCAGCATGGACTTCCAGCGGCTTATCATGGTGCTGTGCCGCGCCATCCAGTTATCAACAGCACCGCTGACATCCCCAGGCTTTGCAGCCAGCCTGAGTACACCCGTGGTCAACGCCCTCTGTTGCCAATCCAGGTCCTCACGGAAACTCTCCCTCGCAAGGGCCTGCCAGTGAGACGCGGGCACCAGGGCTGCAATGGCGTTGGCAAACCAGTTCAGATCCAGCTTGTCGCCGAGATCGTAATAGAGGTTGGCGACGGTTTTCAGAGGCATGCCCGTTGCCTCGCGGGCCTCGATGATGCCGAGAGACGAATAGAGGTAGCTGGTACCTGCCGCCACAGAGGCCAGATCTTCCGGCAAGCCAGACTCGACCAGTTCGTTATGGCGTTTTTTCCAATCAGCACAAGCCTGTTCGCCGAGATAATCCGGCAGGTCGGCCGTGATCTTCCAGACGCTGTCGGCGAAACGCTCCATATGGCTCTGAATACCAAGTTCTGCCCGGCGGTTGCGCAGCAGCCAGCGAACAGCTCGGCGAATCAGTCGCATCAGGTCACCCATCAGATCCATCTGAACCTTGGCCGGGATAAAGTAATCCAGGTATTCCACCTTGTCCCACCAAGTGTCCAGCCGGAAGACATCACGAGCGATGATCCAGGCCAACGCAATCGACGCCGCGTCGGCCCCGGTTGACTGCTTCAACCGCTCCACGAAGGTGATCCCCATGTGGTTGACCATGTCGTTGGCAATCTGCGTCGCAATGATCTCACGGCGCAATTGGTGCTCACCCAGCTCTTTGGAGAACTTGCGGGTCAGGTCCTGAGGAAACACCTTGTACATTTCCCCAGCCAACAGGGGCTCATCCGGCAAACTGCTGTCGATCAGGGTCTGCTTCAGATCCCCCTTGACGTAGGAAATCAGCACGGACAGTTCCGGACGGGTTAACCCTTTCTTGTCCAGCTTACGCTCGGACAGGGTTTCGTCGTCAGGCAGGAATTCCAGACTGCGATTCAGCTTGCCCTCGCTTTCCATGGTGTTCATCAGCCGGCGGTATTCTTCGAGCCGGGTAATGGCCCCCACACTGGCAATACTGATGGCCTGGGTCTGCCGATAATTGTTCTTGAGCACCAGGGCGGCCACATCATCCGTCATTTCCTCCAGCATGATGTTGCGCTGTTTATCCGTTAGATCCCCCATCGCAACCGCCTGGTTCAGGAGGATCTTCATGTTCACTTCGTGGTCGGAGCAATCCACACCGCCGGAGTTGTCGATGAAGTCGGTATTGAGCCGGCCGCCGCGTAGCGCGAACTCGATACGCCCGAACTGCGTCAGGCCCAGGTTCCCACCTTCGCCCACAATCTTGCAGCGCAGCTCAGAACCGTTGATACGAACCGCATCGTTGGCCTTGTCCCCAACGTCCCCGTGGGACTCGCCCTGACCCTTGACGTAGGTTCCAATGCCACCCACCCAAAGCAGGTCAGCCTGGGCCTTCAGAATGTGGGTAATCAACATGTTGGGCGGCACCCGGTCGGATTTAATCCCCAGTAGTTTCTTCATTTCCGGGCTGACTGGAATGGATTTGGCGCTGCGATTAAAGATGCCACCACCTTTGGAAATCAGGCTGGTGTCGTAATCAGTCCAGGACGAGCGTGGTAGCTCGAACAAACGCTTACGCTCTTTGTAGCTTTTCGCCGCGTCCGGCGCCGGATCGATAAAAATATGCACATGGTTGAAGGCGGCGACCAACTTTGTCTTTTCCGATGAAAGCAGGCCGTTGCCGAACACGTCTCCCGCCATATCACCGATACCGATGGCGGTGAACTCATCCAGGGCCGGGTTGATGCCCAGCTCGCGGAAATGGCGTTCCACGGACACCCAGGCACCACGGGCGGTTATGCCCATTTTCTTGTGGTCATAACCGTTGCTGCCACCGGAGGCAAAAGCATCCCCCATCCAGAAGCCATACTCTGCCGCCAGACCATTGGCGATGTCCGAGAAGGTTGCAGTCCCCTTGTCCGCAGCCACAACCAGGTAATGGTCATCCTCATCGTGACGAATCACCGACGCTGGCGGCTGGATACCGGCGTCCACCAGGTTGTCGGTAATGTCCAGCAGGCCACGGATGAACGTTTTATAGGCCTCGATGCCCTCGGCCTGGAAGGCCTCGCGATCCGACATGTCCGGAAGGCGTTTGGCCACGAAACCGCCCTTGGCACCGACTGGCACGATCACCGCGTTCTTGACCTGCTGGGCTTTCACCAGCCCGAGAATCTCGGTGCGATAGTCCTCGAAACGGTCGGACCAGCGCAAGCCCCCTCGGGCCACCTTGCCACCACGCAGATGCACGCCCTCAACCCGCGGTGAGTAGACGAAAATCTCGAACATGGGCATGGGCAGCGGCATATCCGGAATGCGGGAGGGGTCGAATTTCACACTGATATAGGGCTTTGTCTTACCTTCGCCGTCGGGCTGGTAATAGTTGGTACGCAGGGTAGCCTGCATCAGCTCCAGGAACAGGCGCAGGACCCGGTCTTCACTCAGGTTCTCTACCTCATCCAGCCCGGCGTTGAACTCGATCTCAAGCTTCTGTTGCGCAGCCGCACTTTTGCCCTCGCTCTGGTAACGCTCCGGATTGAAGCGCACCTCAAAGAATTCCAGCAACAACCGCGTCAGGTCCACATGGTTGACCAGGGTGTTGGAGATAAAGGTCTGGCTGTTGGAAAAGCGGATCTGACGCATGTAACGGGCGAAGGTCCGCAGCAAGGCGATCTCCCGCCAGCTCATATAGGAGGACAGCAGCAGCCTGTTGAAGGCGTCATTCTCGGCATCGCCGTACCACACGCGACGGAACAGATCCTCGAAAATAGGCCGGATACGATGGATATCCACCACTTTCCCACTGTGCGCCTGCAGGGTGAAGTCGTGTATCCATACGGTCTTGCCTTTCCGGTCACTGACTTCAAAGGGGTGCTCGCCGATCACCCGGAAACCCAGATTGTCGAATATGGGCATCACATCGGACAGCGGCAGCGGCTCATCCGGGTAGAAAAGCTTAAAGTGAAGCGTACTCTCATCCTCTTCCAGAGCCCGATAGAAGCTCATGGTGAGATGCTTTTCCTCAGCTGCACCGGAGATATGCTCAAGATCAATGGCAGCACGCCGGGGCGAGAACATGTCTTTGTAACTGGCAGGGAAACCGCCAGAGTACACGCGGAACATCTCGTTACCCTGCTCTTCGCCATAGGCCTCGGTCAGCGCTTCCAGCAGGCCATCACGCCAGGACTGTGCCAGCCCGATCACCTTGTCACGAATCTCGGAAATCGGAAGCTGCCGGTTTTCCACCTGGGGCACCCGTATCGTGAACTGCACCCGCGCCAGAACCGATTCGGAAAAGTGGGTCACAAATTCGATGTCTTCGGCACCCAGGGTCTCCAGCAACTCCTGTTCGACCTTCAGGCGCAACTCGGTGTTGTAGATATCCCGGGGGAAGAACGCCAGGCAGGTCACGAACTGGCCATACACGTCTTCCCGCATGAACAGCTCGATACGACGACGTTCCTGAATATAGAGAATGCTCTTGGCGACGGACAGCAGCTCGCCCGGCTCTATCTGGAACAGTTCGTCCCGGGGATACACCGTGAGGATCTGATCCAGTTCCTTGCCCGCGTAGTCATCACGCAGGAACCCCGACCGCCGCATGACCGTCTGGAACTTGCGGCGCAGCAGGGGAATTTCATCCGGGCGCTCGTTGTAGACCCGTGAGGTATACAACCCCAGGAAACGGCGCTCGCCGACCACCTCGCCCTTGCTGTTGAACTTCTTGACGGCGATGTAGTCCGGATAGGCCGGACGGTGAACCCGTGAACGCTGGGCCGACTTCGCGAAAATGAAGATATCATCGGTGCGGGTCATTTCATGCCGGGTGCGCTGTGGCAATTCATTGAGCCGAACGCGATCCGGGCGCTCGTTGTTCACCCGCAGGATGCCCAGTTCGGAATTCTCCACACGGCGGACCACCAACCCGCTCTTGTCCTTGGCGAAATCGTATTCGTCGTAGCCAAGGAAGGTGAAGTGGTCCTTGACCAGCCACGCCAGGAAGGCCTTCGCCTCTTCCTTTTCCTCCTCGTCGATACCGGCCGTGGTATTATCCAGCTCCCGGCTGATTTCATTGACTTTTTCAGTCACAATCGGGAAGTCACTGACCGCTATTCGGACTTCATGAAGAATGGTTTGCAGCACCTCTTCAAGCGATCTCAGGTCTTCCGGGCTGCTATGCCGGTCAATCTCCAGCACAATGAACGCCTCGTAGCTGGCATTGGCGGACTTCTTTTTCGGAGGATGCAGTTTTTTCAGTTTGCCCTGAGTGTCCCGCTCCACCTGAAGTATGGAGTGCTGAATCGAGTGGGTACCGATTTCCCGCTGGTTGATGGCAATTCGCAGGGAATCGATTAGAAACGGCATGTTCGGATGAAGAATAAAAATGACAGTATGCGTTGACTGCCAGCCATCACTTTCGAGGTCCGGATTGAACACGGACACAGGGGTTTCCTCGGCGGACCGTTTCTGAAGAAATTGCCAGGCCGCGAGGATAGCCCCATAGGTATCGGAAAATCGTCGACTTATAAGTTCTTCAAGAGGAATGTGAGCATAATGCTGCTTCGCGAATTCACTGATCTTTTTCGCTTCGGTTTTCGCTATTTTTTCAGCGAAAGCTTCGTCCAGCTGTTGGAAAAACTGTTCCTTGCTGGCGATCGTCAGCGCATTCATAGTCGACCTCTGTGAGTGTGAAATAAACGTAATCGGTGTACCGTCACATAAGCATAGTCAAAGCCTTGATTTTTGCCCCACAGATGCGAAAACTGCGGCATCTACTTACGCGAACCGTCTCTGCAGTAGGAGTGAACACCCCCCATGGCATTACAGCATACGTTTGGAGAGCTCAGGTCTCAGTTAGCAAAAAGGATTATTGGCCAGGAAAAACTGGTGGACCGTTTGCTGATTGCCCTGCTGGCCGATGGCCACCTGCTGGTTGAGGGCGCTCCCGGCCTGGCAAAAACCACCGCCATCAAGGCCCTCGCCGACCACCTCGAAGGCGACTTTCACCGTATCCAGTTCACCCCGGACCTGCTGCCATCCGACGTCACCGGCAGTGAGATCTACCGAGCCGAAACCGGGCAATTCGAGTTCCAGCATGGCCCGATCTTCCATAACCTGGTGCTGGCTGATGAAATTAACCGGGCGCCGGCCAAGGTACAGTCAGCGTTGCTCGAAGCCATGGGCGAACGCCAGGTCAGTGTCGGCATGCGCACCTTCCCGCTGGATCGCCTGTTCATGGTAATGGCCACCCAGAACCCCATCGAACAGGAAGGCACCTACCCCCTGCCTGAAGCCCAGCTCGACCGGTTCCTGATGCATGTAGTGATTGACTATCCGTCCGCCGTGGCCGAAAAAGAGATTCTTCACCTGGCGCGCAACGACTACCGCCGTGGGCAGGTGGCCGCTGAAGTCCGCCTGACGGCCGACCAGGTTTTCGAAGCCCGGCATGCGGTTTCCGACATCTATATGTCAGAGCCCGTCGAGCAATACCTGCTGGCTTTGGTGCTGGCCACCCGTGACCCGGCGTCACTCGACCCGGAACTGGCCCGCTGGACCGCCTTCGGAGCCAGCCCACGAGGCACCATCGCGCTGGACCGCTGCGCCAGAGCCATGGCGTGGCTGGAAGGACGGGACTACGTCAGCCCGGACGATGTGCGGAACATTGCCTTCGACGTTCTTCGCCATCGTATTTTGCTGACCTTCGAAGCCGAAGCCGAAGGCCTGACTGCAGATGCTATTATCCAGCGCCTGATAGACCGCGTTCCGGTAACAGCCTGACACCGTGACCATGACGCCCGAAGAGCCAGCGACTCATATTCCCCTTTCCGGTCTCATTCGCCTGCAGGCAGATGCCCGCGCATTGAAGTTGCCTGCTGCGCGCCCGGTAAGATCCCGGCAGGCCGGCCTGCAACGCTCTCCCCGGCGCGGGCGGGGCATGGCCTTTGCTGAAGTGCGCCAGTATCAGCCCGGGGACGATATCCGCAGCATCGACTGGCGGGTGACCGCCCGACGGCAGTCGCCGCACACAAAGCTCTACGAGGAAGAGCGCGAGCGCCCCGTGCTCCTGCTTTGCGACCTCGGGCCTTCACTGTTTTTCGCCAGCACCGGTGCCTACAAACAGGTCCGCGGCGCCCAGATTGCCGGTATCCTGGCCTGGCTTGCCCTCTGGTCTGGCGACCAGGTGGGAGGAATCGTTTTCAACGGCAACGAACTCACCGTACAGCGCCCGGCGCGGCGCAAGAAATCGGTACTGCAGTTCCTCGACACCGTGGCAAGGCAGCAAAGAAGCACGCGCGACTCAAGTGCCGTTGCGGCCGCCGGCGTGGAAAACGCCACCCTGGATACCGCCCTGCGGGAAGCTCGCCGTGTGGCCCACACCGGTAGCCGCATTTTCGTCATCAGTGACTTCCTGACCATTACCTCAGAAACGTCGCGGCTACTCGGTTCACTGGCACGTCACAACACGGTCAGCGCACTGAGAGTTGTTGACCCATTGGAGCTGAAGTTACCTGAAAGCGGTCGTTTCGCCATTGCCGGCGAAGACGGACCGGTGTGGTTCGATAGCAGCAACCCCCGCTTCCAGAGGGCCTATGCGAACAAGGTTCGCCAGCATACAGAGGCCCTTGAGGAGTGCTTTCGAACGGCAGGTGTCCAGCCCGCCAGCGTCATGACCGGCGATCAGCCAGCGTTGGCGTTGCAGGCACTGCTTGGCCCCCGGGGGCACATCGGATGACAGGAACCGCAAAGACCCCATGATGCAACAGGACCCACTGAGCCAGCTCAGAGACATTCACCTGCCACAATCCGGAGGCTTCTGGCCACCGGCGCCCGGCTGGTGGTTGCTGATGGCTATCGCAATTGCCCTGGGCATTCTGGCGTTTGTGCTGATCCGACGAAAACGGCGCAAAAACCGCTGGCTGAAAACCGCCATTACAGAATTGAACCGACTGGAGCAGGCCGCAACACCCAACAGCCAATGGTTCGGCGCGCTGAACGCTCTACTGAAACAAGCCGCGCGTATCCGCTACCCTGAACGCCTCCCGGAATCCCTGTCCGGCGAACCCTGGGTTCGCTTTCTTCTGGAAACCAGCCCGAAGGATCGCATTGCCTCACGCCCGGTGGTGGAAGCCATGGTGAACAGCAGTTGGCAACCAACCCCCGAGTGCCATACCAGTGATGCTATCGCGTTCGCCCGTGTCTGGCTGGGAGGCCAAAAATGCTGAGCCTTGCGTTTCCATGGGCCCTGCTACTGGCTCTGGTGCCCCTGATAATCCGTTTACGCAAACGCAGTGCTCAGACTGTGGAGGCACCTGTTTTTCCGGTCGGGCATTGGTTATCGGACCTGCCGGGTGTCAGCCGTAGCGGCAGCCACGCCCCCCTTTGGCAGCAACTGGCACTGTTGCTGATCTGGCTGCTGCTGGTCGTGGCCCTGGCGCGCCCCCAACACGTCGGCGAACAGGTACAGTTGCCGGTCAGCGGTCGTGACCTGCTTCTGGCAGTGGATATTTCCCCGTCAATGGACGAACAGGACATGGTCATCCAGGGCCGCAGCATAAACCGACTACAGGCGGTGAAGCGCGTGCTGGATGACTTTATCCAGCGCCGTGAAGGTGACCGCCTGGGGCTGCTGTTGTTCGGTACGGAACCCTATATCCAGGCGCCGCTGACCTTTGACCTCGCCACCGTTCGCACGCTGCTGCATGAAGCCGGTATCGGCATGGCCGGGCGGGCCACGGCCATCGGCGACGCCCTTGGTCTGGCGGTCAAACGCCTTCGTGATCGCCCCCAGGAACAACGCGTGGTGATCTTGCTGACCGATGGCGCCAACACCGCTGGTGAGATCGCGCCGGACAAGGCGGCGGAGATTGCAAAAGCCGCTGGCGTACGCATCTACACCATCGGGATTGGTGCCGAAACCATGGTTCAGCGCGGGCTGCTCGGCTCGCGCCGGGTCAACCCATCCCGCGACCTCGATGAAGGTTTGCTGACGCGAATTGCCCAGCAGACCGGCGGTGAGTACTTCCGGGCCCGCAGTCTGCCCGAGCTGGAACTGATCTACGAAAGCATCAACCAGCTCGAACCCATCGAACTGGAAGGCAAACACTATCGACCGGTGACTGAACTGTACGTCTGGCCCGCCGGGATTGCCGTCCTGATCTGGCTGCTACTCCAGGGCGCCAGAGTGGCCAGCAACCGGCTTGAGACCAGAAACAACGCACGGGGAGGGAACCATGGCTGATTTTCACTTCCTGCGCCCACTGTGGCTGCTGTTACTTCTTGTCGCCCTTGTCCTGCCGCTGGTATTCAAACGCGTCCGCCAGAGCGACAGTGGCTGGAGCCGCGTGATACCGCCGCAACTGCTGCGCCCACTGATCAGTCAGTCTGGCGCAGCGGGCGGTCAAAAACGCTCGCCCGTATTGCCGGTCGTTGCCGCCCTCGTGGCGCTTGCCGTTGCCCTCGCCGGCCCGTCGTGGCGCAAGGCGCCCACGCCACTGCAACAACAGAATGACAGCCTTGTTATCGTGCTGGACCTGTCGCTGTCAATGCTTGCCACCGATGTAACGCCCGACCGCCTGACTGTGGCCAAGCGCAAGATTCGCGATATTCTGAAAGCACGGGAGGGAAGCCTGACCGCCCTGGTGGTCTATGCCGCGGACGCTCATGCGGTCACACCGCTGACGGATGACAGCAATACCATCGAGGGCATGCTGGAGGTACTCGAACCGGTGATCATGCCCGCTGCAGGAAACCGAACCGATCTCGGCATACAACGTGGCCTTGACCTGCTGGAACAGGGCGCCCCGGGAACAGGGCGACTGTTACTGATTGCAGACAATGTGGACGAGCGTTACCTTCCTCGCATCAGCGATACCCTGACGGGCAGTCGGTTCGCGCTCAGCACCCTGACCGTTGGTACGTCAGAGGGTGGTCCAATACCGCTGGCACGCCAGGGATTCATTCGTGATGGCGGCGACATCGTGATTACCCGTGCGGACCCCGCAGGCATGGCGGAACTGGCGAAAAGCAATGGTGGAGACAGCCATAGCCTGACCATTACGGACGAGGACATCCGCAGCCTGGAGCTGCGCCCCATTGACTCGGACAACTGGCAAGACAGCGAGCGCGACCTGACGGTCAACCGCTGGCAGGATGATGGCTACTGGCTATTGTGGCTGGCCGCGCCACTGGCATTGCTCGGCTGGCGTCGCGGTGCCATGGTGGCGATACTGCTAACACTTTTGCCCCTCACCCCACGTCCCGCAATGGCCATGGACTGGGACGCCCTTTGGTCCCGGGAGGATCAGCGTGCGCCCGCGCTGATCGAAGAAGCCCCGGAACAGGCAGCCAGGATTCTCGACAATCCGCAGTGGCGTGGTAGTGCACTCTATCGCTCAGGTGACTATGAGTCCGCAGCGGGCGCGTTCGCCAGCGAAGACACACCCAGGGCAAGCTACAACCGCGGCAACGCCCTGGCCCGTGCCGGCAAGCTGGAAGAAGCCCTCGAGGCCTACGAGAATGTGCTGGCGAAGCAACCTGGACATGAAGACGCCTTGTTCAACCGCGACCTGGTGAAACAGCTGCTGGAGCAGCAACAGAACCAATCCAGCGGGGACGGCAGTGAATCGTCAGATCAGGACGGCAATCAACAGCAGCAGGGTAACCAGCAGAACTCACAGAATGGGTCGGATACTCAGAACCAGGACGGCGACCCGTCAGATCAGGCCGGGCAGAACCAGCCGGATAATCAACACAATGGACAGCAAAAGAACGAGCCAGAGGATAGCCAACGGAACGGCCAAAGCGACCAACAGGAAAAGCAGGCGGAGAGCGCTCAACAACGCCAACGTGATGCCGACGCTTCAGAGAGCGACGGACAAACATCCAGGGCACCGGCGGAGCTTGATACTTCCCCGCTGACCCAGGGACAGGAACAATGGCTCCGGCGCGTGCCCGATAATCCGGGCGGACTGTTGAGGCGCAAATTCCTGCAACAATACCAGGAACGAGAAACACCATCTGACGAGGGCGATACACCATGGTAAGCCGGCTGACCGGTCCGTTTATTCTGATACTGCTGCTTGTCACCATGGCAGGACCGGCCATGGCAGCCAACGATCTGACCGTCGAACCCGACAGAACCCGTCTTTACGAGGGCGAAGTGCTTACCCTGAGCGTCAAGGGCAGCACCAAAATCGATATCAATCTGGGAAACCTGTTCGATTTCGACTTGTCGAGTCTGCCAAAACCGGACATCGAAAAGGTAGAAGACGACTTCGAAATTCTCGCCCGCAACCAGCAATACTCCATTCGCACCGTCAACAATGAAATGGTGGGCGAGATCACATGGACGTACCAGCTCGCGCCCAAAAAGACCGGTGAATTGACCATTCCGCCCCTGAGCTTCCGAGATTCCCGTTCAACCCCCGTCACCATTGAGGTTATCAGCGGCACCCCACCCGATCAGGAGACCGAGGCCCAAAGAGACAGCTTTATCGAGCTGGCCGCAGACAAGGACGAAGTGTACGTTCAGGAACAGTTGGTGCTCACCATCAAGCTGTTTTTCACCGGCAACCTCATTCGCGGCGAGCTCTCCGAACCGGAGCACCCGAATGCCATTGTCGAATCGCTGGGCAAGCAGAACGAGTACACCCGCTACCGGGACGGTGTTCGCTATCGCGTGGTTGAGCGCCGTTACGCCTTGTTTCCCCAAAGAGAAGGACAACTCAGTCTGCAGCCCATCCGCTTTGAGGGCCAGGCCCGGAATGAACAGGGCCAATTGAAGTTTCTCCGCGACAGCGCCAACCTGTTTGATATCACCGTCAAGGGTGTGCCAGCGGAATTCAGCGGAGACACCTGGTTGCCCGCCCGCACGCTGGAGCTGACCCAGTCCGGACTGCCACGAAACCAGAACCTGACAGCGGGCCAGAACCTTACCAGAAGCCTCACCATGAGGACGGAGGGCCTGCCTGCCGAATCGCTGCCGCCGCTCCCGGAACAGACGCCCGATAGCATACGGGCTTACCCGGAAAAGCCCGAGCGCACGACCACACCCGGCACAGAAGGGCTGACTTCGACACTGACCCAGACCACGGCACTGGTGCCAGTGCAGCCTGGAAAATTAACCTTGCCCGAGATCCGGATCCCCTGGTGGGATACTGAAAGCGACAGCGAAAAAGTAGCGGTTATTCCAGCACATACGCTGGTCGTTGAGGGGATACCCGGCCAGATCGACTCGGTGCCCAGTAATCCGGAAGACGCGTCGGAAACGGACACCAGGACCAACGATGACCCGGTATCAGGTGAGCCTGACGGAGAATCCGGCGCTGGCTTCTGGCCGTTGGCCACCCTGGCCGTTGTGGTGGGTTGGCTGATCACACTGGCGGCCTGGTGGTACAGCAGGCGCCGCACCAGTGCTGGCAAGGTCGTGGCAAGTCAGGGAGACAACCGGGAAAAGGTGCTATTCCGGGATCTGTGCGAGGCAGCGCAGGCGGGATCGCCCAAAACGACCGACCTGCTTGTACGTTGGATGACTCAAAGGCATCCGGAACGCACCTTCCAAAGCGTAACGGATGTGAACCGGTTTCTGGACGACACGGAACTGGCCGCCGAGATCGAACAGCTTCAGCAGCGATTATTCGGGACACCCGGTGAATCGGCTACGTCGGAGCCCTGGCAGGGAGAACGGCTTGTGGCAGCGCTGATCCGCGTGCGCGGAACCGCCAGTGAGTCAGCTCCCGGGGATCATCTGCCGCCGCTCTACCCGCAGGGCCTGAGCACCAGCCGGTGACAGATTACTGCACCAGTTGGGTGTCAATTACCAGGGTGACAGGCTCGTTTTCGCCTTCACCCACTGGCACCGGCTGATCCACCTCGCCCTGCCAGTCACCCGCCTGGGGCCTGGCGTTGCCAGAGCGCGACAGGCGCGCTTGCAGGCGCACTTCACCCGCCTCCGACAGCTTTGCATTCGCGGACATATTGAAGCGGTCGTCCAATCGGATCTCCATCGGTAACTGGCCCGCACTCAGCCGTGCCACAGCCAGAGGTGGCCCGCCCTGAACATTCGCGCGACGCGCCAGAACAAACAGGGTGGTGTCGTCAGGAATCTCGCCCCGGAATGCTTCGTCTATTTCCACCTGGACGGTTACGCCGGCCCCGGATACCTCTGACGGCTGCTCCTGCGGCATCTCCCGACCCAGGCGCTGATAGGCCTGTTCAATGCCCTGGCGGATGGACGTAATCTGGGGATGATTGGGCGCCACCGACACAATGCGCTCCCAATACCGGATCGCCTCCTCAAAGTTCTGCTGGCTGAAGGCATGGATGCCGAGCAGGCCGAGGGAATTGACCTCGTCGGGATTCAGCGATCTGGCTTTTTCAATGGCGTTCGACACCTCTGGGTTGAGGTCACCCTCACTCAGGAAAAATGCAGCCTGGGCTGACAATCCCCAGGCGACAGCTTTACCGCTCTCATCATCCTCGATACTCTCTGCCAGCCGTTCGAAGGCCCACGCCGCATCCTCATACTGCTCGATGCGCATATAGCTACGCCCCAGCATGGCCCAGCCCTCGGTGTTCTCCGGATTGTCCTCCAACCGCTCGCGAAGCTGGGCCGTCAGTTCCTGCATCTGGCCCAGGCGATCGCTGTCGGCAGCCATCATTTCCTGCATGGCGCGGAACTGCTCGACGTCGTCCATGGCGCCCCACTGTCCGTACAGGTATACCGCAGCGGCGGGAATAACCGCGAGGCTGGCAATCGCAATGACGATGGCGCTTTTCCCGCCTCTGGCCCGATCCGGTGAAGCAATAACACCACGCTCAGCATCCGGGACATCATCAAGCATGCTGCCGGCCAGCTCTTCCCGGAGCTGTTGATAGCTTTCCTCGTCCAGCGCGCCGGCTTCAAACTCGCGATCCAGTTCCGCCATTCGGCTGCGATATGCCAGCAGGTTCTGGTTGCGCAGATCCATTTCCGCGCGCCGGCCGGAACGGTGCAGGAACAACGGCGCCACCACAAACGCCAGGGCAAGTACGATTAATACAGCGGCCGTCAGCCAGAAGGTCTGTGTCATAGAACGGTCATTAATCCGGTTGAGAAAGAGTGTTGTTTGAAGTCAGGTGCGGTTGGAGTCATCGCCATCGAGCATTCTGGATGCCCGTGCACGCTCTTCGTCGGTTAGGGCTGGCTCGTCCTGGCCGGCCCTGCGGGAACGGATGACAATCCCGGCCACCACCATCAGGCCACCCAGGACCACAATGGCTGGTGTTGCCCACAGCAGGATGGTGCGGCTATCCACCTCCGGCTTGTATCGCACGAATTCACCAAAGCGGTCGACCAGTGCTCCGACAATTTCCTCGTTGCTGGCGCCATCAGACATCATCCGGTACACCTCGTCGCGCATGTCCTTGGAAATCGGCGCATTGGAATCGGCGATGTTCTGGTTCTGGCACTTCGGGCAACGCAACTCCGAAATCAGGGTCTGGAACCTCTGCTCCTGCGCCTGCGTATCAAATCCGTAAACGTCACGGGCATCCGCTACCGACATCGGCGCAATTGTCATCAGTAACAGCCATGCAAACACCGGGCGCCACATCAGATCTTCTCCCTGAACCGATCGACGATGGGCTTGATGTCCTGCTTCCATACTTTTTCGTTAACCACGCCAACATGGCGGTAACGCACAATACCTTCGGCATCAATGACATAGGTTTCCGGCGCGCCATAAACCCCCAGGTCAAACCCGAGGCTGCCACGGGGATCGTAGATCGACACCTGATACGGGTCGCCCAACCGATCAAGCCAGACCAGGGCATCATCCCGGTTGTCCTTATAGTTAAGGCCAACGATGCGCACGCCTTTCTCTTCCGCCAGCCAGACCAGATCACCATGCTCATCCCGGCAGGCCGGGCACCAGGTACCCCAGACATTCAGCAGGGACACATGCCCTTCAAAAACCTCACGAGTCAGCTCGCGACTTTCGTTGTGGAGATCCGTCAACAAAAACTCGGGCACCGGTTTGCCGATCAACGCCGACTCGAGTTTGTTGGGGTCTTTGCCAATACCGGCGAACAGGACCACTCCGAGTACCACAGCGAGGATCAACGGCGTGAACAGCAGCAGCCGCTTCATGACGCCGCTCCTACCGGGTCTGCTCCGCGCTCACCGCCTGCGTTCGGTGCCTTGGCCTTACCGTTTTCCGCAACCTTGTCGCGAATGCGATAGCGGCGGTCCGAAATGGCCAGGAAGCCACCAGCGGCCATAAACAGCGCCCCCAACCACAACCAGCGGACCAGCGGTTTGTATTGAAGCCGGATCGCCCAGGCATCGTCAGACACCCGCTCACCGATGGCGACAAAAATATCCCGGAACAGACCGCCGTCAATACCAGCCTCGGTCATGGTGTTACGTTGAACCATATATCGGCGCTTCTCCGGGTATAGCGTGGATATCAGACCGCCATCCGAATCGTAAACCTCAAAACGGCCGTATTCCGCGGTGAAGTTCTGCCCTCTTCGGTTGCCAATTTCGGCAAACGCAACCCGATAATCACCGACCATCGCGGTGTCCCCGGGCGACATGCGTACGTCCCGCTCGATACCGTAGTTGGACGCGACCGTCGCACCCGCCATGGTGATGGCCAGCCCCAGATGCCCGAACACCATGCCGTAGTAACTGCGGGATTGACGCCTGAGGCCGTGGAGGCGCCCCTTCCGTGACCCGGACTTTTCCCAGAGATCCCAAAAGGTGGCCACCGTAATCCACATCGCTGAGAACAGGCCCCCAAACGCCCAGGGCTCAAACTTGCCGTACCCAACCAGCACAGCACTGGTCCCGATCATACTGACAGCCAACGGCCACAGCAGTTTGCGGCCCAGCCAGCCGCCGTCGGTTTTCTTCCAGCGGGAGAATATACCTGCCCCCAACAGCAAGCCGGCGGCAATTCCAAGGGGGCTGAAGGTTAGATTGAAGAAGGGTTCACCGATGGATAGCCGCCCCATGTCCAGGTAGTCCAGAACCAATGGATAAAGAGTCCCCACCAACACCAACAGGGTTGCGGCAACCAACAACACATTGTTCATCAGCAGGAAGATTTCACGGGACAGGCTGCCGTAACGGGAGCGCACATGCACCACCGGCGCCCTGAACGCGTAAAGGGTCAGGCTCGAAACAATCGTAATCGCCAGTAGCGCCAGCAGGAATGTCCCCCGGTCGGGGTCTGAGGCGAAGGCGTGGACAGAGGTCAGCACCCCGGAACGCACCAGGAAGGTTCCCAGCAGGCTCAGGGCGAAGGTTACGATGGCCAGCAGCACGGTCCAACTCTTGAATACGCCGCGCTTCTCGGTGACGGCCAGACTGTGCATCAGCGCCGTTCCCGACAACCAGGGCAGCAGCGAGGCATTCTCGACCGGGTCCCAGAACCACCAGCCGCCCCAACCCAGTTCGTAATAGGCCCACCAGCTACCCAGGGCAATGCCCAGGGAAAGAAAAGCCCAGGCCACTGTGGTCCAGGGGCGGGACCAACGAGCCCAGGCCGCATCCAGTTTGCCATTGATCAGCGCGGCAATGGCAAAGGCAAAAGCCACGGAGAAGCCCACATACCCCATGTACAACATGGGTGGATGCACGATCAGCCCGAAATCCTGCAACAGCGGGTTCAGGTCGGCGCCATCGGCCGGCACATTGGGGAGCGTACGATCGAAAGGATTGGAGGTCATGATGGTAAACAACAGGAAGCCCACCGTGACCATACCAAGCACCGACAACACCTGGGATACCATCACCGACGGCAGGCGCCGGCTGAATATGGCGACCGCCAGCGTCCAGCCAACGAGCATCAGCACCCAGAGCAGCAGCGAGCCTTCATGGCCGCCCCAAACCGCGCTGAATTTGTAGTACCAGGGCAGCATGCTATTGCTGTTGTTGGCGACATAGGCCACGGAAAAGTCATCGGTCACAAACGCGTGAGTCAGAAGACCAAAGGCCAGGGCAACGAAGACGAACAGGCCTGCTGACAGCGGCCGGGCGAAGGCCAGCAACTGGTCACGACCCGTCACCGAGCCCACCAGGGGGACCACGGAAAGGAGCACTGCCAGCAACAGCGCGAGTATCAGGGCGATCTGTCCGAGTTCCGGATACATCAGGATTCTCCAACTCTCTTAAACGTGGGCCAGCAACGCTAGTAACCGGCGCTGGATTCACCGGCTGTTCCAGGCATGGCAGCCCGCTTGCCGGCGGCCTTTTCCAAGGCGTCGTTCACTTCCGGTGGCATGTAATTCTCGTCGTGCTTTGCCAGCACCTGGTCCGCGACAAAACGGCCATTACCGTCCATGCGCCCCATGGCGACAACGCCCTGCCCTTCGGCAAACAGGTCCGGCAGGATCCCGGTGTATTCCACCAATACCGATGAGGTAAAGTCCGTTACCTTGAACTCCACTTTCAGGCTTTCCGGATCACGCTGCACAGTCCCTTCTTCCACCATGCCGCCGGCACGGATGCGGACGTCCACCGGCGCTTCGCCAGCGGCAATTTGGCTTGGGTCGTAAAACAGGTTGATATTCTGCCGCAGCGCGTAGGTCGTCAGGGCCACGGCCACCGACACCCCGACAAGGAGAAAAAGGACAATGGTAAGCCGTTTTTTTCGGATCGGGTGCATGTTTGATCTACCAGTCAGTCTTGAGAAGATTCGATTCGGGTAAAGCTGGCCGCCGCCGGGCGCTCGTCGACCGACGGAGCGGGGGCCATACGGCGTCGCTGTTGCGCGATTACGACCCGCCGCTGACGCAGCGACCACCACGTCATGACTCCCATCAGCAGGAAAAACACCGCATAGCATGCCCAGACATACGGGCCGTGGCCGCCCATCGCCAGAAAAGCACCAAAAGAGTCGAAGGCCATTGCGTCAGTTCTCCCGTGCCTGAACCAGTTCTTTTACCCAGCGGGTGCGGCCTTCACGCGCCAAAATGTTGGTCTGCATACGCAGACAGGCGAGCCAGCCAAATATCAGATAAAGCCCCAATACCGAGAGCAACAGGGGCACCCACATTTCCGCGGGCATACTGGGCTTTTCCGTGAGCTTGAACGTCGCTGGCTGGTGCAGGGTATTCCACCACTCTACGGAATACTTAATGATCGGTATGTTAACCACCCCCACCAGTACCAGCACGGCAACGGCACGTGCCGAGGATTTCTCATCGGAGATGGCCGCTCCCAACGCCATCACCCCAAAATAAAGAAACAGCAAGATCAGCATCGAGGTAAGCCGGGCATCCCAGATCCACCAGGTTCCCCAGGTGGGCTTACCCCAAACCGCACCGGTAAACAGGGCCAGGAAGGTCAACACTGCACCAACCGGTGCCACGGCCTTGACGAAAACATCGGCCAGTTTCATACGCCAAACCAGCGTAACCAACGCCGCAACGGCCATCATGATATACACCGACTGGGCCAGAAACGCAGACGGTACGTGAATGAAAATGATGCGATAACTATTACCCTGCAGGTAATCCTGTGGCGCAAACCCCAACCCCCAGACAATACCGGTCAAAAACAGGGCCGCCCCCGCCACAAGCAGCCAGGGCATCAGTGTTGAGGCAATGCCGAAGAACCATTTTGGCGACCCCAGCTTGTGAAAGATTTGCCACATCAGGTTGTTACCTTTTTACCTTTAACTGTTGGACAGACTGATCCTCAGGGCCGCCGCCGATGCAAACGGCGCCAGTGTCAGCGCCAATACCAGAAACGCCCCCATCAACGCGAGCTGTCCACCCACCGGCGCGCTCTCAGACGCAGCCATTACCGTGCCTGTGCCAAAAATCAGCACCGGAATGTACAGCGGAATGATCAGCAGGGACAAGAGCACGCCTGCCGATCTCAGTCCGAGGGTCAATGCCGCACCAATGGAACCGATCAAGCTGAGGACCGGTGTTCCGATCAGCAGCGTTAGACACAGAATGGCAACAGAGTTCCCCTCAAGATGCACCATCACCCCCAGAACAGGCGCCAGCATCACCAGTGGCAGGCCAGTGAGTACCCAATGGGCCAGTGACTTCGCCAGTACCAGCAAAAACAGCGGCTGGGGCTGCAGTACCAGTTGCTCAAGCGTGCCGTCGTCGAAATCATGACGGAAAAGATGATCCAGTGACAATAACACGGACAGCAGGGCCGCAACCCACAGGATACCGCTACCCGCCTCCCGCAGGAATGATACTTCGGGGCTAACCCCGAGGGGGAAAAGCGTTACGACCATGACGAAAAACAGTAGCGGATTGAGCAGATCCTGGGGCTGGCGAAAGGCGGTTTTCAAATCCCGCGAGAATACGGCTTTCATGGCCGACAATACGCTTACCGACTCCTCCGGTGTACGAACAGGAAGCCTGGCTTCAGAGGCCATGGTCATGACTGCCCCCCAGGGTAATTCGGTGCATCGAAGGCAGATTAAGGTCGTGGTGTGTGGTCACTACGATCGCGCCACCACTTGCGACCCGGTCCACCAGCAATCGCTCGAGAGCAGCCACACCGTGGGCATCAATGGCGGTAAATATCTCATCCAGAATCCACAGGGGTTCATCTGCAACCAGTAATCTGGCGAGTGCCACCCGACGTTGCTGCCCGGCGGAAAGGTTACGACTGGGTACGTTCTGGAAACCACCCAGGCCGGTGCCTTCCAATGCCTGCCAGAGCACCTTATCGGTCACATACCGACGCCCGGCCATCAGGGCGCGGAGATTTTCCATGGGGGTAAGCAACGGTTTGATACCCGGGCGATGGCCAAGGTAGAGCATATTGCGGAGGAATTCCTCCCGGTAGGTATGACGAGGCCTTCCTCGCCAGAGCAGGTCACCACTGTAACTGTCGTTCAGTCCGGCAAGAATTCTAAGCAACGTAGTCTTGCCAGAGCCGTTAGGCCCCTCGACACGGGTCAGAGTACCGGGCAGTATGGAGACAGAGAGATCCCGGAACAGTATCCGGTCATCACGCTCACATTGCAGATTGACAGCCTGTAGTAACGGCTCAGACATCGGGGCCCCAGAGCTGGTGTACACTTTACTGACCCGGAGGGTTCAGACGTTCGGAAAGGCAATACTTACCGGCGGGGCGTATTATAGCGAAAGCGCCTCAGGAATACTCTTGTCTGACATCAAATCAGTGGCAATGAAATTACCAAACGGTAACCCCACACCACCACCCAAAACCGAGTCACCGGCGCCGATCGCTCAGCGGCCAGCCAGCGGACAACCTTCGGCGGTACTGGACGCGGCCTCTGCCCGTGTGCAGCTCGACCAGCTCAAGCTTGCCAATCGCGAGGCAACACTCGCTCGGGTGGCAGACGTGATCAACCGACAATCCTCTGCCGGCGCTCAGTTGTTGCTGGAGGTTCGGGGCCAGTCGCTGACCGTTCAGGCGGCTATTGGAGACACATCCCTGGAAACCGGTGACTGGGTCAAGATCATGCGTGCGGGCAATGAACTGCAACTGATGGGGAAGCTGGCCCAGGCGCCGGAAACCACGATCTCCCGGGCGCTGGCGCAGCGCCTGCCCTGGCAACAGTCCGTTGATGCCGGCCTTGCCAGAATTCTGACAACGCTGACCGGCGGTGCGAGACCCGACAGCGTTGCGCCCACTGGAACCCCCATCAACAATCCACCACAGCCACTTCCCCAACCGGTGAGGCAGGCTATTGAACAACTGATATCACGGCTGCCGTCCAGCCAGTCACTGACGCCAGGTGCCGGAACTCAACCCGGTGCGGCCGGCCAGTTGCGGCAGTGGGTCGAGGAAAGCGGGCTGTTCGCCGAATCGCGGCTGGCGAGGGCGCCCCAGGCCGCCCTACCCGATCTCAAGCTGGCTATCGGCCGGGTGATTACCGCCTTGCTCGCACAACAGGGGAGCGGCCCCGACGCCTTCAACCGCTTTACACCGCTGGCAAGTCCGGAACTGGTGCAGGCACCGCTTCAGTTCCCCAATACGTTTCCACCTCCGCCACCACAGGGGTCTGCCGAACCCACGGTTGGGCAAATGCTCAGGCTGCTGGCTGGCATGCTCAATCGTATTACCGTGAATCAGTTACACAGCCAGATACTCTCCACACGGACCACCGCCGAGGCGCCAACACCGGTATCAACCATGCTGCTTGAGCTCCCCTGGCTGAACCCCAACAACGAACCACGGATCGCCCAGTTGCGAATCGAACAGGAACCGGCAGACAGCGGCCAGAAAACCTCTGGCACCCCCCGGGCAACGGAATGGCGTCTTTCACTGGCCATGGATCTGGATGAGGCCGGGCCTTTGCATTTTGATGTATCGCTGCGGCAGGATCAGGTGTCTGCGCAGGTGTGGGCGGAGAAGCAGTCCACGCTGCGTCAGGTGCGGGAAGATCTGCCGCAATTACGAAAGGGCCTTTCGGATATCGGCCTGGATGTGGTGGACCTGGAGTGCCGGAGAGGGACACCAAGGGGTGCAAACACCCGTCTTGAGCACCGGCTGGTGGACACGCGGGTATGAGAAAAGATCATCAGAACACAGATTCACCGGCGGCAGTGGCACTGAAATACGATGGCGAACGGGCTCCAGTCATTGCGGCGAGCGGTACCCACGAACTGGCGGAGGAAATCATCCGCATTGCCCGTGAGCATAATGTGCCGCTGTACGAAAATCCGGAGCTGGCCAGCATACTGGCGCGACTGGAACTGAACGACGAAATCCCGGAGACACTCTACCGGGTGGTGGCTGAAATTCTTGCCTTTGCCTTCAATCTTCAGGGCCGTACGCCAGAGGACGCCGGACGGCCCCGTGAAGATTAGACAGATAAACCCTTAGGTCAGGCCGCCTGGCGCTTGCGGAGCGCTGATACCAGTTCGGCTTCCGGCCGTGAAATGCCACAGGTATTCATCAGGTCGTCGATATCCGCCCCCAGGTCCACTAACCTTGAGGCCTCATCGTAGGAAATCCTTAACGGATCGTTCTGGCGCATTTCGTCAAGCATACCGCGCAATTCATGAAGCTGGCGCTCGCAGGTGACCACTCGCTGCCCAACCCCCATACTGCCACTGGCTGTTGCGTGGAGCTCGCGGCCAAGGGTTTCGCAGCGCTCTTTCATTTGCTCCCGAAGTTTTCGGTTTTCACGGCGGAGCATCATACCCTGGGCGAACAGTAGGCACAGGGCAGCGGCTGTCAGAAGCCACGGGGCCAGGGAAGAGATTTCTGCAAACATGATGGACGTCCTCGGTTAGTTGAAACCACGGGGCGTCCATCCAGCCTGCTGTCCGGCCAAAGCCGGCATTACAGTGAGGAGATTTCAGCCCATTCGTGGTCTGACAACATCTTGTCGAACTCGACCAATATGATCAGTTCGCCGTTCTTGTTACACACCCCCTGGATGAACTTGGCACTTTCCTCGTTCCCCACATTGGGCGCGGTCTCAATTTCACTGGCTTTCAGGTACACCACCTCGGCAACCGAATCCACCAGGATACCCATCACCTGGTTGGACGACTCCATGACCACAATGCGTGTCGCGTCAGTGACTTCCGCATCCGCCAGGCCAAAGCGACGGCGGGTGTCGATAACGGTGACCACATTGCCCCGCAGGTTGATGATGCCCAGAACGTAATCCGGGGCACCTGGAACCGGCGCAATCTCGGTGTATCGCAACACTTCCTGAATCTGCATGACGTCAATGCCATAGGTTTCGTCATCCAGCCTGAAGGTCACGTACTGCAGTACCTGATCATCCTGGGCCTGATTTTGCTGTCCGCTCGGGGATGCCATAGCCTTGTATCTCCTGTTCGGCTGCCCGGCGGGCAGCCTGATCGTCAAAAATTCATCGTCAGTGCCCAATACTATAGTTCAGGGCACAAACCGTGCCAGCAGAGCACGGTTTCATTCGGTAACCGGAAATTGCTAACTCAGGTCGAGGTGGTGTTCCCGCTCAGCCCGGACCAGCATGTCCGCCATGGTTTTAACATCAATCAGTGCGCACATGTGGTCGATGACCGTGCCCGCCAGCCAAGGCCGCTTGCTGCGGGCCGTCCGCCAGCGTACTTCATCCGGTTTCAGGGTAAACGACTGCGCGACATCGTCACAGGCCAACCCCCACTCACTGCTGTCCAGCCGGATCACGAAGCGATAGTTGTCCCGTGCGTCCTCCGGTGCCCGGCCCGCCATAATCCATTCCGCCGTATCCACCACTCTGAGATTACGTTCCCGGTCCGGGCGCATGCCCATATACCAGCGGGGGCTGCCGGGGATCGGCTTCACCGGCTCTTCTATTCGATGAATGGCGCCGAGCAGTATCAACGGCACCGCCAGCTGCAGCCCTGCCACCGTGAAGATCAGGCATTCGAACGGTTTGTCTGACCATTCCGGCCGCCCCGGGGGCTCCACCTCAGGAGGCGACGGAATATCGGCGGCCTGTTTGTGCTCAACCGGGGGCGACTCCACCTCCGGCGCTTTTTCCGCCACCGGGGCCGGTGTTACCGGCTTTCGCAACTCAGACTTCGCCTCCGCGACCGGACGGGCCACAATGGGCGCAGGCTTCGGCGCGATGCGAGTGCGTTCACGAGCCACCGGTTTTGGCGGTTCCGGTTCCTCACGCAGAGCGCTATCTGTCGCCGTATGCAGCAGTTCGTCCAGATAGCTGGCAATGGCGGAGCCAGGGTCCGCCACCTGTGTCATTTTTTTGTCAGCCATGCCGACGCTCCGCCACCGAGCGTGTTATTTCCTGTAGATCACTCAGCAGGCGGGCATATCCCCGAACACCATGGGTTTCAGCATCCATGGATGATGGGGTAATCCCGGCCTGGCTGGCATCGCGGAACTTGGTGTCCACTGGAATGGCGAAGCGCCATAGCGTATCGCTGTGGGTTTTTCTCAACTGGTTAAGACTTTTTACCGATGCCTGCGTTCGCCGATCAAACAGCGTCGGAACAATGGTGTAGGAAAGCTGGTTCTTCTGGGAGCGCATGATCATGGTGAGCGTGTGCAGCATTCGCTCAAGGCCTTTGATGGCAAGAAACTCGGTCTGAACCGGAATGATCAGGTGTTGTGCGGCGGCAAGCGCGTTCACCATCAGCACGCCGAGCGATGGGGTGTTGTCCAGCAGGACGTAGTCGAAATCGTCCCACAACTGGGTCAGGGCCCGGGATACAATCAGTCCCATGCCTTCAACACCGACCATTCTCCGTTCGAGAGTTGCCAGCGCTGTGCTGGCCGGCAACAGGGATAGCCCCGGACAGCTGGTTTCGGTAATCAACTGGGCCGGCAAACCATCCGGTACTTTACCCTGGTGCTGGAACAGATCGAACACACTGTGGGCAATGGTATCCGGGTCGTACCCGAACCAGCTGGTCAATGATCCGTGAGGGTCCAGGTCGACCACCAGAACGCGCTTGCCGCTCTCGGCCAAGAGGCCACCCAGGGCGACAACCGATGTGGTTTTGCCCACACCGCCTTTTTGATTGGCTACTGCCCAGATGCGCACGCTGTGCACTCCATATCCGTCACCAAATTCATCGCCAACCTCGTCACCAAACTGATTCTCCAGAAATACCCGTTCCGGAAACGTCGCACGCATACCGAGTTATCGGCCACGATCCGTTCAACTTGAAAACAATCCGGCAAGAGCTTGCCGGGATCTAAAGATGTACAGACGTTAATACAGATATTGTGCCAACTCGCCTATAGGCACCTTCCGCCATGACTCCGCAACGTGATGATCAGAAAGGTGTTATCGCATCGCGCCACGGATACTGGCGTCGCGGGAGATCAGCAGGACCACGCGTCGATTGCGACGGCGGCCTTCCTCGGTATCGTTGCGGGCCACCGGTTGGTGCTCACCGTAACCAACAGCGGCCAGCCGTTCGGCCTCAACACCCTCCATCGACAACATGCGCACAACCGCCGCTGATCGCGCAGCGGACAGCTCCCAGTTGGAGGGGAAGGCACTGGTGTTTATCGGGCGGTTATCCGTGAAGCCCTCAACCCGGATCGCGTTATCCCGGTTGCGGAGTACAGCAGCGATTTTCTCCACCACGTCGAAGGCATCGTAATGGGGCTCGGCATCACCACTGCCGAAAAGCAGGCTGTTGCGGAGACTGAGCTCCAACCACTCGTCGCTGGTTTCCAGTGTAACCACACCCTGATTGATCAGTTCGTCAAACTCCAAAGCCAACTGGTCCGCCATGGCACGCAGCGCCTCGGTGCGCCCTTCTGCACTCATGGAGGGATTTTGCGGAGCTTCGGTCACTGGCGGGTTAATCACATCCTCGGCCGCCTGCGGCGTCGAACGTCGGGGCTGATCACCCACTTCGATAGGCTGAAAGGAGCGCTGGGGGGCATTGAAGACGCCAGTCAGAGTTTCAGAGAGCACCTTGTACTTGCCCTCGTTCACCGACGACACGGAATACATCACGACAAAGAACGCGAACAACAAGGTAATGAAGTCGGCGTAGGAAATCAGCCAGCGTTCCTTGTTGTGAAGATCGTCATCCTGCTGCCTGCGTCGTCTCATCAGCTTACCCCTCAGCCAGGTGCCGGCACTACAGGAAGCCCCGCAGGCGCAGCTCGATGGATTTAGGGTTCTCGCCATCGGCAATGGCGATGATGCCGTCGATCATCATGTCTTCATAACGGGTGCGCTCCCGCAGAATGCCTCGCAACTTGTTGGCAACCGGGAAGAACAGCAGGTTCGCCAGAGCAACACCGTAGATGGTGGCCACGAACGCAGTGGCGATACCGCTGCCAAGTGACTGAGGGTCTTCGAGGTTGGTCATCACCTGAATAAGCCCCATCACCGCGCCAATGATACCAATGGTCGGCGAATAGCCACCCATGGCCTCAAACACCCGGGCGGACTCCAGATCCCGCTGTTCACGGGACTCCAGGTCCACCTCCATAATGCTACGGATGGTTTCTGTCTCAGCGCCGTCCACCAGCAGTTGCAGCCCTTTACGGGCAAAGCGCTCAGATTCTTTCTCAGCCAACCCTTCCAGCCCCAGCAAACCCTGCTTACGGGCCTTGACGCTCCAGTCGATGACTTTGCCGATACCATCTTCCAGGCTGATGTAGGGGGGAAAGAACACCCAGCGCACCTGGGAAAAGGCCCGCTTTAACAGCGGCCAGGAGGTCTGGAGAATAGTGGCTGCAAGCGTACCACCAATCACGATCAGCGCGGCCGGGCCATTGAACAGCGAGCTGATGGCGCCACCTTCCAGCAGGTTTCCACCGAGAATCGCCACAAAGGCAAGAATGACGCCCAGCAGGCTGAGAATATCCATCAGCTCACCCCATCCGCCAGGCGGGGACCAATGTCATCGAGCGCAAGGATTTCGTCAGACAACCCGGCCTTGGCCACGGCCATGGGCATACCGTAGATCACCGAGGTTTTTTCATCCTGGGACCAGATATCGGAGCCTGACTGCTTCATCAGGCGACAGCCTTCCTTTCCATCCGAGCCCATACCCGTCAGGATCAGGCCCAGGGTCTTGCCGGGAAAACTCCTGGCCAGGGAGCCGAACGTCACATCCACACAGGGCTTGTAGTTAAGCCGGTCATCTCCAGGAAGAATCCTGACCCTGCCCTGGCCACCCCGGTTTTCAATCATCATCTGCTTGCCCCCGGGGGCAAGCAACGCAACGCCCGGCTTCAGCATTTCGCCGTCTTCAGCCTGGCGTACCTGAATCTGGCACAGCTTGTTCAGGCGCTCGGCAAACGCCGGGGTAAAACTGGCCGGCATATGCTGAACGAGCACCACAGGCGCGGGAAACCCGGCCGGTAACGCCATCAGTACACGTTGCAAGGCCACCGGGCCGCCGGTGGACGTGCCGATGGCAACCACACTGTAGTGTTTCGCCGGCCCGCGGCGAATCGAACGACGGGCCGGTGCTTCAGGCTCTGGGGCGCTGGGGCGAGAGGACCTGTCCGGTATCGCCGGCCGCTCGGGCACGCTGCGCCTTGCCGGTGCAGGGCTACGGGGCGAAGGAGGCGGAGCGGTGGGAGGCGGCGCCGACGGTTTTGCACCAGGGCGACTGCCAGCGACATCCAGCACACGCTCAATGAGTATTTTTTGAAGCTGACTGGAATCCCGGGCAATTTCCTCAAAATTCTTGGGCAGGAAATCAACGGCACCTGCCTCAAGGGCATCCAGGGTCACCCGGGCACCCTCGTAGGTGAGGGAGGAGAACATCAATACCGGCGCCGGATGTCGCTTCATGATCTCACGGACGGCGCTGATACCGTCCATGACGGGCATCTCGTAGTCCATGGTGATGACGTCAGGCCTCAGCTTTTCAGCCAGCTCGACACCTTCGCGCCCATTGGTGGCCACGCCAACCACCTTGATCTGACCGGAAGCGGTCAGGATTTCCGTCAGTCGCTTGCGGAAAAAACCTGAATCATCAACGACCAGGACAGAAACCGTCATCCATTTCTCCTAAACCTGGGCCCGCCGCAACGTTATTTGCCGTAGTTTTGCAGCAGGCTCGGAACATCAATAATGAGTGCAATACGACCGTCGCCAGTGATGGTCGCACCCGCCATACCCGGCGTTCCCTGAAGGGCACGGCCCAGGGGCTTGATCACCACCTCTTCCTGCCCGATCAGCTGATCCACCACAAAACCGACGCGCCGCGTTCCCATCGCCACGATAACCACGTGGGCGTTTTCTGGTTCCGGTTGCCCAGCGGCGCCTTTGACCAGCCATCGCTTGATGTGGAACAACGGGAAGACTTTGTCTCGAACCACGATGCATTCACGGCCATCCACAATGTTCTTCTTGCTTAGGTCCAGATGGAAAATCTCGACCACGTTCACCAGTGGCAGCGCGAAGGATTGGTCGCCAAGCATGATCATCAGGGTAGGCATGATGGCCAGGGTCAGCGGCACCTTGATGACGATGCGAGACCCTTTGCCCAGCTCCGACTCGACGCTCAGCTGCCCGTTGAGCTGACTGATCTTGGTTTTCACCACGTCCATGCCAACGCCACGACCGGACACATCCGATATCTGATCCTTGGTGGAGAACCCGGCGGAGAAAATCAGGTTGTAGCACTCGGTGTTGGTCAGTCGGTCAGCGGCATCCTGTTCGTAGATGCCCTTTTCGACCGCTTTTCGGCGCAGTACATCCGGATCCATACCAGCACCGTCGTCTTCGATGGACAACAGGATGTGGTCGCCTTCCTGCTCAGCCGACAGCGTCACACGACCCTGACGAGGCTTGCCCGCCTTTTCACGAATATCGGGTGCCTCTATACCGTGATCAACCGAGTTGCGAACAAGATGGACCAGAGGATCGGACAGCGCCTCGACCAGGTTTTTGTCCAGGTCGGTCTCTTCGCCGTGCATCTCAAGGTTGATTTCTTTCTTCAGGCTGCGGGCCAGGTCGCGAACCACCCGCGGGAAGCGGCCAAATACTTTCTTGATGGGCTGCATCCGCGTCGCCATCACCGCTGACTGAAGATCGGTGGTCACCACGTCCAGGTTTGAGACGGCCTTGTGCATATGCTCGTCTTCACTCTGGGCGCCCAGACGCTGCAACCGGTTACGCACCAACACCAGTTCACCCACCATGTTCATGATGTCGTCCAGGCGCTTGGTATCCACCCGCACCGAAGTTTCAGCCACTGGTGCATTCGCATCCCGTGCCGGCATCGCAGGCGTTACGCCTGCCTTGCCATTATCCGCAGGCGCTTTTTCGGGCTTACCAGTCGGTTGCGCGGGCTTGTCAGCCTTGGCACTGGGAGACGTGGCCGACGGCTGCTTTGCAGCAGGCCCAGGGGCCGGCTTGGCAGTTTCTGCCGTAGGGCTACCACCCTTGCCGTGCAGGTCATCCAGCAACTTTTCGAACTCGTCGTCCGAAATCAGGTCGTCGCCACCCTTGCTGTCACTGGCCTCATCACTGGTAACCTTGTCGCCCGAGGCATCCTGGCTGTCAGGGGCTGCCTTGCCGGTTTCAGGCGGGCCTGAGAACTGGCCCTTGCCATGCAATTGGTCCAGCAGGGCCTCGAATTCATCATCGGAGATGTCGTCTCCGCTCCCTCCGTCACCGCCTGAAGATTCATTGCCGTCGTCACTGGAAACCGGAGCGCTGCTGGTCTTTTCCTCTTCCAGGGCATCCAGCAACCGCTCGAATTCGTCGTCGGTAATATCACCGCCATCTTCTCCAGAACTGGCTTCGTTGCTCTCGTTCTGTTCTTCGCGAGCGACCGCTGCGTTTGCTGGCGACGACTCCCCTGCCGGCTGCGCCAATGCGTCCAGAGCGGCAATCAGTTCCTCGGGAGCTGGCGTCGGTTCCTCGTGGTGGCGAACCTGTTCAAACATGGCATTGACGTGATCCAGGGCTTCCAGCACCACGTCCATCAGTTCCGAGTCCACCTTGCGCTTGTGGTTGCGCAGGATATCGAAGACGTTCTCCGCGGAATGACAGCAGTTCACCAGGGCATCGAGTTGCAGAAACCCAGCGCCGCCTTTTACGGTGTGAAAGCCTCGGAAGATGGCGTTGAGCAGATCGCTGTCGTCCGGGTTTTGTTCCAGGTCGACCAGTTGCTCCGACAGCTTTTCGAGTATCTCGCCTGCCTCAACAAGGAAGTCCTGCAGGATCTCTTCATCGGCATCAAGCGCCATGCGTTACCCTCTCTTACTCAGAAACCGAGACTGGACAGAAGATCATCAACATCGTCCTGTCCCGATACTACGTCTTCGCGTTCTTCGGCCTTGATCTGTGGACCAACACCCTGTTCCGCCGATATCTTTTCCCGCTCTTCCAGTTCATGCACGGTGCCGGTCATCTGGTCCACATGACTCGCCATCACTACCAGGCTCAACAGATGCTCTTCCACCTCTTTAACCAGAGTGGTGACCTTTTGGATCACCTGCCCAGTGAGGTCCTGGAAATCCTGGGCCAGAAGAATTTCCGACAAGTTGTCGTACATCGCCCCGGCATCGGTATTCAGGGTCACGAAAAACGTGTCGATACGGGCATAGAGCTCACGAAATTCAGCCGGCGCCATCTCGCGGCGACGCAGTTTCTGCCACTGGTCTCTCAGCTCGGCGGCCTCGTCGCGGAGGGCGCTGGCCTTGGGCATAGCCTCCTCAACCAGATCCATGGTCCGATTGGCCGCTTTACCGGTCATCTGAACCACGTACTCAAGGCGATCCGACGCATCGGTCATCTTCGACAGAGCTTCTGACTGTTCGGCGTTACGGGGATCGATCTGGAAATTGCGGATCGCCTCGTGGAGGCTGCGGGTCAAGCGGCCGACTTCCCGATACAGGCTCTGGTCCCTCACCTCGCTCAATTCATTGATCAGCGTCATCGCGCGGCCATAGTCCCCGGCGTTGACCTGTTCAACCAACTCGGCCGCCTGGCTGCGGAGTTTCTCCGTGACCTCCGGGTCGAGCCCCTGTGGGTCTTTTTTTCTATTGCTCATGGGAGCCGTCCGACCTCTGAATTACTGGATGCGTTCGAAGATCTTCTCAATCTTCTCCTTGAGTACGGCTGCCGTGAAGGGCTTGACCACGTAGCCGTTCACACCGGCCTGCGCAGCAGCGACAATCTGGTCGCGCTTCGCCTCGGCGGTCACCATGAGCACAGGCAGGGTTTTCAGGCTGTCATCGGCACGGACTTCCTTGAGCAGATCGAGTCCGGACATCCCTGGCATATTCCAGTCGGTTACCAGAAAATCGTATTTGCCGCTCCTGAGCATAGGCAGTGCTGTATTGCCGTCGTCTGCTTCGTCAGTGTTGGTAAAACCGAGATCGCGAAGCAGGTTCTTAATGATCCGTCGCATTGTGGAGAAGTCATCCACAATCAGGATTTTCATGTTCTTGTCCAATGGGACCTCCAGTTAAAAACGCCCGGAATTCGTTTTTGGCTTCCGGCTCACAGTCTAGCAGGCCGGTAGTTTAACCGCTTATTGTGTGGCCTTTGAGCCGGTTGTAAAGCACCGGTTACCAAAAGGCTACAGTAAAGAATGCCTGGTAACGCCGTTCAATGGGACTGGCGGCCTGTTCAGCTCTGCCAACCAGTAAGACGCCCCCGCAGACGGAGCGCGGCCTGGCTGTGAATCTGGCTGACCCGGCTTTCACTGACACCCAACACAGCACCAATTTCCTTCAGGTTCAATTCTTCCTGATAGTAAAGGCTGAGCACCAGCTTTTCTCGCTCGGGCAGGTCACCAATCGCAGCTGCCAGGCTCTTCCGGAAGTTGTCAGACGCCAAGCCATCCAACGGGTTATCACTGTCCTCTGTTTCTTCTATCGGCAGCTCGCCGGATTCATTGAGCTCATCCAGGCTAAAAAGTCGGCCACTGTTAGCATCGCTCAGGGAGGAATAGTATTCGTCGAGGTCCAGCCCCAGCTCCTCGGCTACTTCCGAGTCTTGAGCTTCCCGACCCAGGCGGTCCTCGACAGCCTTGATGGCTTTGGCAATGCGGCGGGAGTTCCTGTGGACGGATCGGGGTACCCAGTCACCTTTGCGAATTTCATCTACCATGGCTCCGCGAATCCGGATCCCGGCGTATGTCTCAAAGGTAGCCCCCTTGTCGGAACTGTATCGCTGTGCAGCTTCCAACAAGCCAATCATGCCTGCCTGCATAAGGTCATCCAGTTGGACAGATGCCGGCAGCCGCGCCATGAGGTGAAGCGCTATTTTTTTGACCAGCGGGGCCTGCTCCTCAACGAGCTGGGAAGGTCCTCGTGTACCCGTCCGGTTGTAGGTTCCAAGTTCTTTCGCCAATGTCATGTATCCGGCTATTCAGTGACAGGATCAAAATCAGACTTCGACGAGCCGCTCCACAAAGAATTCCAGATGTCCCCGGGGCGATGATGGCAGCGGCCAGCTATCCACTTTCTCCGCGAGGCTCTTGATCGCCAACGATGCTTTTGCCCGCGGATAGGCATCCAGCACGGCACGCTGGCGCTGTACCGCTTTTTTTACGGCCTCGTCATACGGCACCATACCCACATATTGTAGGGCCACATCAAGAAAGCGCTCGGTAACCCGGGTCAGTTTTTCAAACAGATGGCGACCTTCCTGCTCATTCCTGACCTGATTGGCCAGTATACGGAAGCGGTTGGTGCCGTAATCCCGGTTCATAAGCTTTATAAGGGCGTAGGCATCGGTGATAGAGGTAGGTTCATCACAAACAACCAGTAATAGTTCCTGTGAGGCCCGGAGGAAACTGACCACCGATTCGGAAATACCCGCAGCGGTATCAACGATCAGCACATCGATCTGGTCACCCAGTTCGCTGAACGCGTTGATCAGGCCAGCGTGCTCCAGATTGGAAAGCTGGGTCATGCGTTGGGTACCTGAGGACGCAGGCACGATTTTGATGCCACCGGGGCCGTTGACCAACACATCCCGAAGGTCACATTCCCCGGCGATGACGTCCTGGATATTACGATTGGCGGTAATGCCAAGCAGAACGTCAATGTTGGCAAGGCCCAGGTCGGCATCGAGCAGCACCACCCGCCGTCCCATTTGTGCTAGGGCGATGCCAAGGTTCACTGATACGTTGCTCTTGCCAACGCCCCCTTTCCCGCCGGAAACGGCAATCACCTGTACCGGATGTGGTTTGCTCATACTGACTCTGATCTCTTGCCGCGTTTAACCGCAGGCTGTGTTGTTTTTAAACAGCGACTGCCTGTTGCTGCTGGAGTTTCTTCAGCCTCTCCACGGCCAACCGCACCAGCGGAATGGACTCAGCGTGGTGCAGGTCTTCCGGGATTTTCTGCCCGTCGGTGTAATACGCCACCGGCAATCCCGTTTCCATGACGAATCCCAGCGATTCACCCAGGGTCAGTGCTTCATCGATTTTGGTCATCACACAACCCGTAAGATTTGCCATCTTATAGCAATGCCAAACGGATTTCATGATGCGCGGCTGACTGGTTGCCGAAACCACCAGATGGGTTCGAATCCGATGGTGACTGCGAGCCAGCTCCATAAGCTGCTCCTCGTAGCCCTTGTCGGTGCTGGTCAGGCCAGCGGTATCAATCAACACCAGGTGCCGGTCCGACAGTTCGTCCAGTATGTCGTCCAGGGAATGGGTTTCGTCCACAACCCGAACCGGAACGTTCAGTATGCGCCCGAACACAAATAGTTGCTCATGGGCCGCGACCCGATAGCGATCGGTGGTGACCAGCGCCAGAGAGTCGGCGCCGTGGCGCAGCACATAGTGCGCGGCCAGCTTGCCGATGGTCGTCGTCTTGCCGGACCCGGTTGGGCCCACCAGGGCGTAGACACCGCCCTCATCCGCCCATTCAGTACGCGCGGTCTTCACACCGGCGGCCAGCATTTTCAGAGACTGCTTCCAGCCATCCTCAAGCCGGCCTGCGCGGTGGCGCCGGGACAGAGAGTTGGCGAGCTCCAGCCCGAGACCAAACTCCTGCAACCTCTCAGACAGCCTCTGCTGTACTGCGTTCACCGCTGTTTGTTCGGGTTCACCGCCATTCCGGGCACTGACCAGGTCACGAAGGGAACTGATCTCCGCACGCATTTGCGCCAGTTCTCCGGAATAGGCAGCGGTAGGCTCTTCAACCACCATGTCATCGTCGGCCAGCGATTCTTTCGACAAGCCAGCGTGGCCGAAGTCCCCACCCCCAACCGCATTACCATAGGTCGCGCGCTTTTCCCGCACTTCCCGAATACGATCGCGAGAGCGGCCGAGTTCGTCCTCCAGGCGGCGATGCTGTTCCGCCTGCATTTCGGCCAGTCGTGAGCCATTGGTGGCTTCCCGCGCAGCGTCACCGAGGCGTTGGCGCGCCATATTTTCGTCATAATCGAGCGCTGTCACAATTTCGACGCCACCATCCACACGACGATTGGAAAGGATTACGGCATCGGGACCCATCTGATCCCGCACCTGACGCAGTGCCTCTGCCATGCTTTGGGCAAAAAACCGCTTAACTTTCATAATGATGCTTCCTCCCCGGTCAGCGCTTTCCAGCGCCTTCCGCCTTTCCAGCCGCGGCCTTTACTGACCGACGGATGCGACAATAGTGATCTGTTTGTTATCCGGAATTTCCTGGTACGACAGTACATGCAGACGCTCTACTCCGTAGCTGGCAAACTTCGCCAGTACCGGGCGCAAGGGCCCTGAAACCAATAGAATCGCCGGCTTGCCCAGCATCTCCTGGCGCTGAACGCTGTCCTGGAGCGACCGCTGAAGCTTCTCAACCATATTTGGCTCCAGCACCAGCCCGATGTCTTCCTGACCGCCGGATTGTTGACTCTGCTGCATGGACTTCAGCAATAACTGTTCCAAGTCTGGATCCAGAGTGATCACCGGGATCTCTGTGTCGTTGCCACAGATACTCTGGACAATCATCCGGCGCAGTGACTGGCGGGCAACCGTGGTCAGCAGCTTCGGGTCCTGGCTCTTCGGATGAACGTTCACGATCGCTTCGGCAATAGAGCGCATGTCACGGATCGGCACTTCCTCTTTCAGCAGGTTCTGCAGCACCTTCAGCAGCAGGCTGATGGAAATGGTGGTGGGTACCAGTTCTTCCGCCAGCTTTGGAGATACTTTCTCGAGCTGTTCCAGCCACTTCTGGACTTCCTCATGGCCAAGCAGTTCGTGGGCGTGTTTCTGGAGGATCTGGTTGAGGTGTGTTGCCACTACGGTACTGGCGTCCACGACGGTATAACCGAGGGTCTGTGCCTGGTCTTTCTTGTCCGGTTCGATCCAACTGGCGTCCAGGCCAAAGGCGGGGTCTTTGCCCTCTATCCCCTCGATCTTGCCGAACACCTGACCTGGGTCTATCGCCAGTTCACGGTCCGGATGGATTTCTGCCTCGGCAATGGTCACCCCCATCAGGGTGATGCGATAAACATTGGGCATCAGGTCGAGGTTGTCGCGAATATGGACCGAAGGCATCAGGAAGCCCAGATCCTGTGAGAGCTTTTTGCGAACGCCCTTGATGCGGCTGAGAAGCTGACCACCCTGGGACTTATCCACCAGGGGAATCAGGCGATAGCCCACCTCCAGGCCCACGACATCCACGGTGGCCACATCGTCCCAACCGAGTTCCCGGGTTTCCCCCGGCGGCGGCAGCTGGGCACTGTGTTCACCGCCCTCACCACCGGGCGGCAGGTCGCGCCCCGGGCCTGCCGGACGGGCACCACCGCCCCGGACCGGGAACACACCATCTTCCTCAACGGTCTGGCGCTCCTGCTGCCATATGTACCAGGCAATACCACCGGCAATCGCGCCCAGACCAAGGAATGCCACGTGCGGCATGCCAGGAATCAGGCCAAGGATGATGAGGATAACGGCAGCGATACCCAGCGCCTTGGGAGCGTTGAACATTTGTTGCAGTATCTGCCCGCCCATGTCCTGGCTGGACGTTACCCGGGTAACCATGATCGCTGCAGACGTCGACAGCAGCAGTGACGGAATCTGTGCCACCAGGCCGTCACCAATGGTCAGTAGTGCATAGTTCTGTGTAGCGGTACCAAAATCGAGACTGTGCTGAAGCATACCGATGGCAATGCCACCGATCAGGTTGATGGCCAGGATCAACAGGCCGGCAATGGCGTCGCCCTTGACGAATTTACTGGCGCCGTCCATGGAGCCGTAGAAATCGGCCTCCTGGGCGATTTCAGCCCGGCGATGCTTGGCTTCTTCCTGGTTGATAAGACCGGCATTAAGGTCGGCATCGATAGCCATCTGCTTACCCGGCATGGCATCCAGGGTGAAACGCGCGCTGACTTCAGACACCCGGCCGGCACCTTTGGTGACCACCAGGAAGTTGATGATCATGAGAATGGCGAAGACCACCAGGCCAACCGCGTAGTTACCGCCGATGAGGACCGCGCCGAACGATTCGATCACCTTACCGGCCGCATCACCGCCCTCATGGCCGTTGAGCAGAACAATCCGCGTGGAGGCAACGTTGAGCGCCAGCCTCAACAGTGTTGCCACCAACAACACTGTCGGAAAAGAGGCAAACTCCATCGGCCGCAAGGCGTAGACACACACCAGCAGGATCACGATCGACAAGGTGATGTTGAAGGTGAAGAAAACGTCCAGCATGAACGCCGGCATGGGCAGAATCATCATGCCCAGCAATCCCATCAACATCACGGGAATGCCGATATTACCCCGCGTCAGGGATTTGACATTATTGAGGACTAGCGCTCGGTCCATGCCGGGAAACTCTCCGATTGGCGGTAAACCGCAGGGGTGTGCGGGTCGTTTTTTTGACGCAGACGCATCGTTTGACGGGGTATTCGCAAGATCCGTACCACCCCTTACGGCTTTTCTTGTCACCGCGCCTGACGGACTCGGCAAGATACGGTATCCTTGCGCCATTTGCTGGCGTCTTTACTGCGCCCACAACCACATCATCGACCCAGACGCAAAGGTGAGCCCATGCCAATTCACGAGGTCAAGCACCCCCTTATCCGCCATAAACTCGGCCTGATGCGCCGCTCAGACATCAGCACCAAGAATTTCCGGGAGCTGGCTCAGGAAGTCGGTGCCCTGTTGACGTACGAGGCCACCAAAGACTTCTCGCTGCAGAAGAAAACTATTGAAGGCTGGGCGGGCCCGGTGGAAATTGAACAGATCCAGGGCAAGAAAATCACCATCGTGCCAATCCTGCGGGCCGGCCTGGGTATGCTGGACGGCGTGCTCACCCTGATTCCTGGTGCCCGGGTAAGCGTCGTGGGCCAGGTACGCAACGAGGAAACCCTGGAAGCCAGCACCTATCTTGAAAAGCTGGTAGGCGAACTGGATGAGCGCATGGCGATGATCATCGACCCCATGCTGGCCACCGGCGGTTCCATGATCTCTACCATCGACCTGCTGAAGAAAGCCGGTAGCAACGAGATCCGCGCCCTGGTTCTGGTTGCAGCGCCGGAAGGCGTGGAAAAGGTGCTGGAGAAACATCCAGATGTGTCGATCTACACCGCATCAATCGATGACAGGCTGAATGAAAAAGGCTACATCCTTCCGGGGCTTGGCGACGCCGGCGACAAAATCTTCGGCACCAAGCAGAAGGACGTTTAATCATGCAGGACCATAGCACCGACCCGGTCTGGAAACAGGCCATTGCCGGCTCACAGATGCTGCTGGTGGCTTTTGGCGCACTGGTACTGATGCCTCTGATTACCGGCCTCGACCCCAACGTTGCGTTGTTCACCGCCGGTATTGGCACGCTGATTTTCCACATCGTCACCGGCGGCCAGATTCCCATTTTCCTGGCTTCATCCTTCGCCTTTATCGCCCCGATCATTGCCGCCAAGGGGCGCTTCGGCCTTGAGGAGACACTCGGTGGCCTGATGGCTGCGGGCATCCTCTATATCATTTTGAGTGGCGCGGTACGTCTGCGCGGTACCGGTTTCATCACCCGCCTGCTGCCCCCGGTGGTCATCGGTCCGGTGATCATGGTCATCGGCCTTGGCCTGGCGCCGGTGGCTGTCCACATGGCTTCTGGCCGCACCGGTGATGGCGCGCAACAACTGGTGCCCTACGACACCGCTATCTGGATTGCGATGATCTCCCTGGCCGTGACCGTGATTATGGCGGTCTGGTCCAGCGGCATCTTCCGCCTGATCCCGATCATGTTCGGCATTATTGTCGGGTACATTCTGTCGGCCTTTGCCGGCATCGTGGACCTGTCACCCATCACCAACGCGCCCTGGTTCGCCATCCCCAACTTTGTGGCGCCGGAGTTCAGCTGGGCAGCCATCCTGTTCATGATTCCCGTGGCCATCGCACCGGCCATTGAACACATTGGCGACATCCTCGCCATCGGTACCGTTACCCGCAAAAACTATCTGGAGAAGCCCGGCCTGCACCGCACCCTGCTGGGCGATGGCCTTGCCACTAGTGCTGCCTCAGCCCTTGGTGGCCCACCCAACACCACCTATTCAGAGGTTACGGGCGCGGTGGTGCTGACCAAGAACTTTAATCCCAAAGTCATGATCTGGGCGGCGTGCATTGCCATCGTGCTGGCGTTCATCGGCAAGTTCGGCGCAGCATTGCAAACCATCCCGGCGCCGGTGATGGGCGGCATCCTGTGCCTGCTGTTCGGCTCTATTGCCGTTGTCGGTCTGAATACCCTGATTCGTCACCAGGTCGACCTGTCGCAGGCACGCAACCTGGTCATCGTTGCCGTCACTCTGGTCTTCGGGATTGGTGGCATGGCGATTGGTAACCTGGAGGGCATCGCCCTTTGCGCGGTGGTTGCCATAGCCCTCAACCTGATCCTGCCAGGCAAAGGCGAAGCATGGGGCGCAAGGATTCATGAGAAAGACACCCACTGACGGCCGACCCATGAAAATGGCTGACAGCTCCGGCATCAGCTTTACCGCCCTCTATACCGGTGCCGTATGGCACCGGTACGGCCTTTCCGACGACGTGCTTGCGACGGATCAGGGGCGCTGGCTGTATCACCTGATGACGCCCTTCGAGGTCGGCAGCAAAACACTCATCGGCGGCAACATCCGCACCTTCCTGCTGCAGCGCCACCTGATCATCGATCACCTGATCGAACAGGCCCTCGAACGTGGCGTCACCCAGGTTCTGGAAATTGCCTGCGGAATGTCTCCAAGGGGCATCCGCTTGCGGGAAAAGCACCCACACCTCCATATGGTGGAAGCCGACCTCCCTGACATGGCCACCAAAAAAGCCGCACGACTCCTGGTATCCGGCCGCCTGGGCGATCACCATCAGGTAATGCCCATCGATATCCTGGCGGAATCCGGTGAACAGACACTGGAGGCGGTTTTCGCGAGAGCGTTCGACAGCAAAGAACCGGTGGTTGTCGTCACCGAAGGACTGACCAGTTATTTTTCCTTGCCGGTTATTTCCGAATTCTGGAAACGCCTGGCGGCACTGCTGCAACAGCGCCCGGGTTCGGTCTATCTGTCCGATAGCTACCTGATGCCTAACCAGCCGCTGTTACGCGGTGCCCTGAAATCCCTCGGCGGACTACTAAGCACCGTTACCCGCAGTGATGTCAGCTTCCATTTCCTGGACGACCAACAAGCGGCTGAGCACTTCGGTGCTTGCGGCTTTCCCTCCGTTACCGTCCACAACCCTGCTGACCTCTACGGCCAACTCCCAATTCCGGAGAGCCGCCGTGATCCTATGGTTCGGGTTATTGAGGCCTCGGTGTAACCTGCTTTCAGCCTTCCGGTTTGGCGTTAGCGGGTGTGCGAAAGGGACTCCCAAAAAACGCCCGTGAATACGTCCCTGTAGGGCTCGGTCGCGCCATCCATGGCGCTCCACGTTTTTGGGAGTCCCTTCCCCACACCCTCTCGGGCAACATCGATATCGCAAGCAAAGTAAGTAATCAGATTGGTCCTATTGCGATATCTGTGATGACAGAAGTGGCTCTGCGGGTGGGCTGCCCAGAACTGTACGGAGCCATGGATGGCGGAGTCCAAGCGTCACATGGATGTGCCGAAGGAGCGTGTTTTGGGCAGCCCACCCGCAGAGCCACCTCCCCCAAACCATCAGGCTAGGCAGCAGGCAAAGGACAGCAGGCCAGCACCAAGCTACACATCGCGCCGCAAATCCGAAGGAATCGGAAACTTCGGCATCTGGGGCTTCTCGCCCCGTCCCTTACGGAATTGACGAAGCTGGAACACATAGGCAAGCACCTGGGCGATCGCCATGTACAGACCATCCGGGATTTCACCCCCGATGTCAGTGTTGTGGTAAACCGCCCGCGCCAAAGGCGGCGTGCGGAGAATCTCCACCTTGTTCTCGCGGGCAATCTCCATGATCTTGAAAGCCGTTTCGTCCGACCCTTTCGCCACCACAATCGGCGCCGCCATCTTCTTTTGATCGTACTTCAACGCCACCGCATAATGCGTCGGGTTAGTGATCACCACATCCGCGCCCGGGACATCCTGCATCATCCGACGCTGAGCCATCTCACGCTGCAACTGACGGATCTTGCCCTTCACTTCCGGCTTGCCTTCCGTATCCTTGTATTCGTCTTTCACCTCCTGCTTGGTCATGCGCAGCTTTTTCTGGTGATCAAAGATCTGGAACGGCACGTCGATCGCGGCAATGACGATGGTGGCACAGGCAAGGATGAAAAAACTCCAGGCCATGGTCCACACAACATGCTCCATGGCCGATCTCGCAGGCTCTTCAGCGATGCTAAGCAGGTCATCCGTACGCAGGTTCAATATCAGGATCGCTACCGCCATCACCAGGCCGACTTTCAAGATGGCTTTGACCAGTTCAATCAGCGAACGCATGGAGAACATGCGCTTGAGACCTTTGAGAGGGTCCATTCTATTGAGCTTGGGGGCGATGGCTTTTCCGCTGACCAGCAGACCACCAATACCAATCGAGCCCGCGACTGCAGCGACGAGCAAGAGGATCAGCAAGGGCGCCAGGGACAGGGCGGCCTCCTTGGTGGAGGCAATCAGCTGGACGCTCATATGCCGGGTGTCGAAGATGGCGGAGCGCTCCAACACGAAGCTGTCGCGCATGATACTTTCCAGGGAAGCGCCCATTGACGCGCCAAACATCAGCAGGCCGCCGGCACCAGCCAACAGAACAGCCATGGTCGCCAGTTCCTTGGAACGCGCAGTCTGGCCGTCCTCCCTGGCTTTCTCAAGCCTTCGGGGGGTGGCCTCTTCGGTTTTTTCCTGGCTGTTGTCGTTTTCTTCGGCCATGGTTTTCCGTCGCTACTAAGGCTGCCCTTGCAGGTTGCGCATGAACTCAAACGTCTCCCGGGTGTACTGCTCGAAATGTGGCAGAAAATTGGCGTGCAGCACCCATATGGCAAATAATCCAAAAATCAGGCCAATCGGAAAACCCAGGGCAAAAATGTTCATCTGGGGAGCAGCACGTGTCATAACCCCAAAGGAAATATTCACGATAAACACGGCAGTGACAGCAGGAAGGGCCAGCAATATAGCGGACACAAATATCCAGCTGATGCGATGGGCAAGCTGCCACACACCAGTCTGCCCCAAACCTTCCAGGCCAATGGGGATGGTACGGAAGCTCTCTATGAAAACTTCGAACGCCACCAGGTGCCCGTTCATCGCCAGATACAGCAAAGTAATGGTGATGGTGTAGATCTGCGCCAGCACCGGCACACTCACGCCGTTGGCCGGATCAACCATGGAGGCAAAACCAAGCCCCATTTGCATGGCGATCATCTGGCCGGCCACAACAAACAGCTGGAACAGGGCCGTCAGGGCAAACCCCATACCCACACCGATGAGGATCTGCTGCAAGGTGATCACAACCCCGTCAGCACTGAATGCATCCACCTGGGGCACGGGCGGGATCATGGGCACTACCAGGATAGTGATAATAAGAGCGAGCCCTAAACGAACCCGTGCCGGGACAAGCTGGGTGCCGATAAAGGGAATGACCATCATGAAGCTGGCCAGCCGGAACAGCGGCCACAGGTGTTGACCTACCCACTGGTTGATCAGGTCGGCTGATATCTCCGTGGGCATGCCGGGTCAGCCGATCAGGTAAGGAATGCTGGTGATCAGCCGGTTTGCATGATCAAGGAGCTGGGTCAGCATCCACGGACCAGCAACGATAATGGTGATCAGTGTCACCAGCAGCCGGGGCAGGAAGCTGAGGGTCTGTTCGTTGATCTGGGTGGCGGCCTGGAAGGTACTGACCACAAGACCAATCACCAGGCCTGGCCCAATAATCAGGCTTGCCAACAGCACGATCATCCACAGAGCTTCACGCAGAATGTCGATAACGGTTTCGGGTGTCATGGTCGGCTCTCCCCTATATCCCGTAACTGGCGGCCAGCGTGCCCATGATCAGGGCCCAGCCGTCCACCAGCACAAACAGCATGATTTTGAACGGTAGTGAAATGATGATCGGAGACAACATCATCATACCCATCGCCATCAGTACGCTGGCGACCACCATGTCGATAATCAGAAACGGAATAAACAGGATGAATCCGATCTGGAACGCGGTTTTCAGTTCGCTGGTCACGAAGGCCGGCAGCAGCACCCAAAAGGAAACGTCTTCAGCGGTGTCGTATTCTTCGTCGGCGATACGCATGAACAGGCCCAAGTCACTTTCCCGGGTTTGTGCCAGCATGAACTTCCGGAAGGGCTGACTGGCCTGCTCAACCGCCTCCAACGAGCTGAGTTCTTCCTGCATGTACGGCTGCAGAGCCACTTCGTTCACCTCTTCCAGTACCGGCTTCATGATGAAGATGGTCAGGAACAGTGTCAGGCCGAGAAGGATCTGGTTGGAAGGCGTGGACTGCAGCCCAAGAGCCTGACGCAGGATTGCGAACACCACGATGATGCGGGTGAACGATGTCATCATCATCAGCATGGCAGGCAGGAACGTCAGCGCCGTCATCAGCGCCAGGATTTGCAGGGATACGGAGTATTCCTGAACGCCCTCTTCCTCGCCCGGCGTTACCGTAAAGGCCGGAATACCGGGTATATCCGCCAGCGCAGTGGGCGCCCAGGCCGTAAGAATGAAAAGGGTCAGTAACGCCAGGATGCGCCCGGACACAGGTACCGCCATGTCAGGAACCTTCCTTCGATGAAGAACCGGAGCCCCAGGACTTCCCGATCATGCCCTGGAGTTTACGGGCGAAATCACTGGACACATGATCACCGGCACTGACGACCGGTTCATCAAACACATGCAACGTGCGAATGGCCGATGGCGTAACACCAATCAGAATCTGTTTGCCACCGACTTCGACCAGGGCAATCCGCTCACGCGTGCCCATGGGCATCACCGAGACCACCTTGATAGCCCGGGTGTTGCCGCCCGTCATCCCGCTCATGCGACGCACAATCCAGGCACAACCAAAGATAATGGCAATCACCGCCAGCAGGCCCACGCCCAGCGTCAGCATGGTGGCCACGGTATCCGGTGCGCTGGCAACTTCCCGGGCCGGCCCTTCCTGCTCCTGAGCGCGCGTCAAGGCAGGCATAAAGGCCGCCAGTAACACGCCGGGAACGCCATAACGGACAGCAGAACGATGCACCCGCACCATCCTATTTCTGCAACCGCTTAATGCGTTCGCCGGGGCTGATGACGTCCGTCAGGCGGATGCCGAACTTCTCGTTCACCATGACCACTTCGCCGTGGGCAATCAGGGTGCCATTGACCAGCACGTCCAGCGGCTCACCCGCCAGCCGGTCCAGTTCAATGACCGAGCCCTGATTCAACTGCAACAGGTTGCGAATCGGAATCTGGGTGTTACCCACTTCCATGGAAATGGTCACGGGAATATCGAGGATGACATCCAGGTCCGGTGCGGGACCAGTGCCCTGGCTGAAGTTCGATCCCTCCGGAAACTCTTCCATAGGTGCCGCACGGACATTATCTTTGGCGTCGTCGCTGCCGTCATCGTCGTCGGTTTCTCCAGCCTCTGCCATGGCCGCAGCCCACTCGTCCTCGCGGCCATCTTCGTCGGCATCCCCCGACTCTTCCATGGCGGATTCCCACTCGGCGGCAAGCTTCTCGTCTTCGCTGAGTTCCTGCTCGTCTTTCTTATCGTCGTCAGCCATTGCGTCCCACCTTCAGTTGTTTTTTCACTTTGGGCACCGTCGCCCGGTCATGAATCCTTAGCGCCAGCTTGCCATCACGGGTTCCCATCGTGGCTTTGTAGACCGGAATGCCATTGGCAGTCAGGGTCAGTAACTCGGGGATTTCCACGGGGATGATGTCACCTTCCTTCAGTTTGGCAATGTCGCGAAGAGAAATGCGTCGGCGGCAAACCGTGGTGTTAATGGGAACATTCACGTCCTTGATATCTTCCTGAAGCGCACTGACCCAGCGTTCATCCACGTCGTCAATGTCGCTCTGGACGCCAGCGTCCAGCACATCCCTTATGGGTTCAATCATGGAGTACGGCAGCGCCATGTGCAGCTCGCCACCACCACCATCAAGCTCAATGTGGAAGGTGCTCACAACCACCACCTCACTGGGGCTGACGATGTTGGCCATGGCCGGGTTGACTTCGGAACTGAGGTACTCGAAATCCACCTTCAACACCGCATGCCAGGCTTCCCGCATGTCATGAAACACCTGGTCAAGCACCATCTGTACGATACGGGTTTCCGTCGGGGTAAATTCGCGGCCCTCGATTTTGGCGTGTCGGCCTTCCCCGCCGAAGAAGTTGTCCACCAGCTTGAAAACCAGCTTGGCATCCAACACAAACAGCGAAGTCCCCCGAAGCGGGCGAACCTTGCAGAGGTTGAGGCTAGTGGGCACGTACAGGGTGTGGATGTACTCGCCGAACTTCATGATCTGAACACCACCGGTGGACACATCGGCGTTGCGGCGCAACAGATTGAACAGGCTGATCCGGGTATAGCGGGCGAAACGCTCGTTGATCATTTCCAGCGTAGGCATCCTGCCACGGACAATGCGGTCCTGGCTGGCAAGGTCGTAGGACTTGATACCGGCTTCGTCGGTTTCATCATAGGTATCAATGTCGCCGTCATCCACACCATGGAGGAGCGCGTCAATTTCGTCCTGTGACAGTAAGTCCTGCATACGTTTCTCTGCCTGTGATGTCCGCCCTAGCGGGCGCTGTTGCATTCTTTAGCTTGCCCTAGATTGTCTCTAGTACATCGCTAATGCATTTCTAACGCATTCTCTACTGAACGACAAAGTTCCTGAACAGCACGGCCAGCAAGGGCGGCTCCCCTTCCTGTTCTAGCGCGCTGTTAACGGTCGCCAGCATATCATCGGCCAGCGCCTTCCGGCCTTCCGGCGTCTGTAACTCATTAAAGTCCCTGCCACCGAGTACGCCGATCAGTTTGCTGCGAAGCAACGGCATATGCTGGTTGGCCGCAGCCAGTGCTGCCGGGTCCTGAGCCTCGAAAGCCAGATATACCTGGGCATAGCGTTGCCGCCCTTCGGCCTGCACTGTCGTGACCAGAGCCTTCTCCAGCACCGTGTAGGTGCTGGGCACAAACACTTCAACCTGCTCCGAGCTGTCTTCCTGTTCTGCATCAGCCATGCCCGGGATGCCACCGCCCAGAAACCACATGGTACCAACGACTGACAACCCGACCGCCAGAACAATCACCACGGTCAGCATCAGTATCAGTTTGAGCTTGCCTTTCTTTGCCGGCGCCTCAGGGGGCGCATTGTTTTCAGCCATAACGTAGGTCTGCCAGAAATCCGTCAACCGGAACGGTTATAAAGAGGTTTAAGCAAAGGACGGGCCAGATAACCCCATCCTCCCTATCAGAACAGCAGTTTAGCGTTGCTGGGGAGGATGGGCAAAGGGAGAGTGATGCAGAATCATCAGGTGAAGGGGTGCCGAGGTCAGGCGAAGATATCAACTTCGCCTTTCCAGGTCAGATCAAGGGATTCAGATGGAAGATCCTGTTCGTCCAGTCCGCCATCGGCAAGTACTGCCCTCTCATCCTTGCTGCCCTCCCCGGCATTGTCCTCGCCGGCTTGCCGCTGCGATGAATCACTGACGTCAAACTGGTCCAGTGACAGCCCCTGCTCACTCAGCATGTCCCTGAGACGGTGGCTGTGCAGTTCAAGCTGGTCCCGCACGGCCGGGTTGGCGGAATGAACGGTAATGTGTGCCTGCTCCTGCTGAACCTGAACCCTGACTTCCATGGGCCCCATATCAGGCGGTGTGAGATGTATTTTGGCGACAGACATATTTCGTGCTGTCAGCCAGGTCAGCTTTCCGACGAGCTTGTCCCCCCACTCCGCGTGACTGACCGGTACATCAATAGAGGTGGTATACCCTCGCAAGTTGGCGACCTCTGCAGGCAGCTTTGCCGTATTCGGATTGGCCAGCTGCTGGTTAGCCAATTCTGCAGCGGCCTGGAAGCGCACCGCGCCTTGCAGCGATGGGGTTTCCTGAGAACGCGATGCGTCTGCTGCTACACCCGACAACAAAGCGTCGGTCAATGCCAGGCCCGGCGCAGCGCCTGAACCAGCTCCCTGCGCTGTCGACAGAGCCTGTTTGCCTGCGGTATTGCCAGGCAGGCCTGCAATCATTCCGGCAAATGCTTGCACACCCGGCAGTACGCCATTACCGGCACCCGGGTTGCCGCCTGACACTGCCGTGGTGTTCCCCCCCGCCGGCATCAGCAGAGCCTGAAGCTCAGCGAATGTCAGGGGAACAACCTCCTTCGGCGCTTCCTGATCCGCTAACGATGGAGACTCAGCATCCCCAGCTGGAGCGGCCTCCTCTTTTTCTGCAGTCGGTTTTTCCGGAGCCCCTTCCTTGCCCTGAACCTCCGAGTTGTCAGCCTGGGCATTGGTTCGCGGTTCCTCAGGGTCATCGGCGGGTTTGCTTTCGCTTTTGTCCCGGCCGGCCTGGTCGGCACGGCCAGTATCCTCGGCCCGAGCCTGATCACGCTTTTCAGCCTGTTTTCGATCGATTCGTTGCTGCTCCTCACGAGACACGGAATCAAACGGACTATCGCCGTTTTTTTCCCGATTGCCTGAGACGCTTTTCGAACCGTTATCGGCCTGTGGACCCTGTGGGGAAGCCTGGGGAAGAACCATTTGGGACATGGCAACCTCTTGCCGCTTTTACTGGATGACGGTGGAATCTGAACGCTGCAGACGCCCTTTCAGTGCGCTAATCCTGCTTTTCAGCGCACCTGTACGGTATCAAAGCAAAAGCGATGCCATTCGTTCACGTCACGCAATAAAACGCTTGAGTGTGCCCTCAACCTGTCGGAATTCATTCTCGATGTCGTCGAGCATTGCTCCGGCCTGTGACAATTGATTGTCGCGGCCCGCCTTCTCCGCCTCGAAACAAAGTGCGCCCAGTCGAGGGGCACCAATATTGATGCAACTGCCTTTGAAGCTGTGAGCCGATTTTGCGAACGCGTCAGCATCCGATTTTTCCAGTGCCGACCGCAGATGCGCAATACGGTCAGAGGAATCATGGAGGTAAGTATTGATCAGAATGTCGAATTCATTCTCCATGACTTCCTGCAACTCGGCCAACGCTTCTTCATCAAGGTGTGGTTTGTCCGTCATGACCAACCCCCTGGTTGTTGGGTGATACTGCCCTCACGGCCAGTAACCTCAGAAAAATACCAATCATATACAATTTCAGCCTTGGTGCCATGTTCCCGGTAATTCAGGGAACGCCCAATTTTTTGTAACAACAGCAAACCTCTGCCTGAATAGCGGCGCTCATCTTCGGCCTCCGGACGCACACTGCTGAAATCAAAGCCACTGCCACTGTCTTCGCAGACAATAACCAGCTGCCCGCCCCTGTCTGTCATGGTATGGGTCAACGTAAAGCGTATAAAGTGGCCCGCCACATCGGCCAGCCTCCGCTCACGTTCAGCGTAGTAGTGCCCGAATCCGTCGGGTGTCGCCTTCCAGTCCGAGCACAAGCCAAGCACACCGTGTTCCAGTGCGTTGCTGTACAACTCCGACAACAGCGTATATATCTCGCCACTCTTCCTGCGCAGCCCCGGCACCTCCATGCAGATATGCAGCAGCAAAGGCAGGGGGCTGAACTGCCCCAGGGTTCGATCCTGAACCTCGTACACACAGCGCCACTCCGACGGCCCCTCCAGTGCGGACTGGGGCAGTCGATCGGAAATACCAACCAGTTCCGCGTCTTCCGCCATTCGCAGGCTGATCAACGTCAGGTCGTCCTGTTCAGGCTGATTTCCGGTAAAGGTACGAATGCCGGCCATAATGGTTTCAAACGGTGACCCCTGTCGGCTCATTTCGTCGAGAGAGCGGGCAAGGCGCTGCTCTCCATACATCTCACCCTGATGGTTCTCAGCCTCCATCACACCGTCTGTCATCATCAGCAAGGTATCACCCGGCTCGGTATGGAACACATCCATACCCGCATCAAACCGTGCACTGCCGAGTACCCCCAAGGGCAGGTGCCGTGAAACAATGGTTTCACGCGCTCCATCCTTTCTCAGTAACACTCCGTCAGGGAGCCCTCCATTCCAGATCTGCAGCTGGTTCAGGTGAAAATCCGCCTGGATCATGGCTGCACAACAGAACATTCCGGTGGGCAGTATCCGGCCCAGTTTCTGGTTGATCTCCCGGAGTACATCGCTGCCACTGAATCCCTTGCTGGTCATGCCGTAGAAAATTTCCGCCACGGGCATGGCGCCGATGGCGGCCGGCAGGCCATGACCAGTGAAATCCCCAATCAGTATTTGCATGCCGCCAGCCGGGCGTGGACAGGCGAACAGCACGTCGCCGTTGAAAATTGACATTGGCGACGCATGAAAGCGGATATTGGGCGCGTCCAGACAACCGGTATGGGCAACGTTGTCAAACACCCGCTTCGCAACCTTCTGCTCTTCCAATAGCGTGCTGTTGCGTTCGCGAATCAGATCCCGGTGATGGCTCAGGGTGCGGTGCATCAACCGCATGCGATTGAAGGCGTTAATCTTGGCTTCAATGATGATGCGATTGTAGGGTTTGGTCAGAAAATCGTCGCCGCCAGCCTCCAGGCAACGAGCCAGGGCGCCGGCGTCCGACAGTGATGTCAGGAAAATCAGGGGAACCAACTGCTCTCCCGCCAGCACCTTGATCTGGCGGGCGGCCTCCATTCCATCCATAACCGGCATCAATGCATCCAGCAGGACGATGTCTGGCGCGGACTTGCGGAAAATATTGACGGCTTCCAGTCCGTTTTCGGCGTCTTCAACCTCGTGACCAAGGCGGCGCAACAGGGTTTTGAGTATCAGACGATCACTGTGGCTGTCATCGGCAATGAGAATCCGGAGTGGCCGGTTTTCTGGGAGTGGATCATCCACATCGGGCCTCCGTGACGTCTTCCCCGGGTGATTCAGCGAATCGCGAACAATTGTTCAAAGTTGGAGATTGACAGAATACGACGCACATCGCTGTTGCAGTTTTCGATGCGAATCCGGGCACGGTCACCCCCCGCGTAATCACGCAGCAACAGCAACATGCCAAGGGCGGAACTGTCGAGGTAGGTGGTGTCCGAAAGATCGACGACAAAGCAGCTCACCTTTTCGTCGCCATGTTCGTACGCATCACGAAACGCCTGATGGGTGCTGAAATCGAAACGCCCTTCAATTTTTATGGTCAGGGTCTGGCCATCGTCACTGCGATGCGTATGAATCGGCATTCCGGAGCCTCCATGGTATGCGTGCCGGGTAACGGGAAATGACAGGTGTGCCCAGGGCACCCTGACATAAAGGATAGCTTACAACACCGAATTTGCATCCGCCGTTTGCCATTTGGCAACCCGCTCAGCGCCGCCTCGCCAGTATCCGCCCCGCGGCTTCGTCCATTTGCTTCTGTTCCCTGACATCCTGCTCCCGCTGCTCGTGCCGGCGACAGGTTTCAATGTACTTTTCCATTCCCCGGCGCCGCTCCCAGGCCCTCTGCCATTCTTCCCGGCATGCCTGGAGCCGTTCTGCCGCCTGTGTCAGCAGTTTCTGCTGTTGCACAATCACCTGATCCAACTGGGCTATAAACGCCTGCCAGCCCTGGAGGCGAGCAACAGACACCACACCTTTCTGGCTACTGCGGATCTGTTCCCGGTATTCCCGCTGATACCGCTCAAGGTTTTCTATCTGCTGGCGCTGGGTTTCATGATGCTGCTGTGCTTCCGCCATTTTTTCCAGGGCGGCCTTTTCTTTACGTTCTTCCAGAGTGAGCACGACCGAAAGGCGCTGGGACCTGAGCATCACCTACCACCTCCATCGGCCTGTGGCGGGGTCTTGGGGCGATCGGGAGAGCGTCTTTCCGGCACCACCGCAAGCAACTGCTGGATGCTGTCCTCCAACGGTGCGCTTTCGTTCAACCCCTGCTGGAGGAACTGTCCCATGTTGCCGATATGGGTGATGGCAAAATCGGTTTCAGGATCTGATCCTTTTACATAGGCCCCGACACTGATCAGGTCCCTGGCCTGCTGATAGCGGGAGTAGACCTGTTTGAAGCGCTGGGCGCGGGCAAAATGTTCGGTCTCGGTAACCTGCGGCATTACCCGGCTGATGGACGCCTCCACATCGATGGCGGGGTAATGGCCTTCTTCCGCCAATCGCCGGGACAGCACAATGTGGCCATCCAGGATCGCCCGCGCGGCGTCCGCGATAGGATCCTGCTGGTCATCGCCTTCCGTCAGTACGGTATAGAATGCAGTAATAGAGCCACCACCAGGCCTGCCATTGCCGGTACGCTCCACCAGTTGCGGCAATTTGGCGAAGACCGAAGGCGGATAGCCCTTGGTGGCTGGAGGCTCGCCGACGGCCAGGGCAATTTCCCGCTGGGCCTGTGCATAGCGGGTCAATGAATCCATCAACAGCAATACCCGCTTGCCCTGATCCCGGTAGTATTCCGCAATCCGGGTGGTCAGCATGGCAGCACGCAGGCGCATCAGTGGTGAGTCATCGGCGGGGGAGGCAACCACAACAGAGCGGGCAAGCCCTTCGTCCCCAAGGATATCCTCAATGAACTCTTTAACCTCACGGCCCCGTTCGCCGATCAGGCCAACCACCGTGATATCCGCGTTGGTGAAGCGGGTCATCATACCCAAGAGAACACTCTTGCCAACGCCGCTGCCGGCAAAGAGGCCCAGGCGCTGCCCCTGGCCGACAGTCATCAGTGAATTGATAGCCCGGATACCCACATCCATGGACTGACGCACCGGCGCACGGTCCAGCGGGTTGATGATATCGCCACTGAGAGACACGCGGGCTTCCGCCTGCAGCGGGCCCTTGCCGTCCAGTGGCTCGCCGTTGCCGTTGACCACCCGCCCCAGCAACTCCGGGCCGACCGGCACCCGGCTGGCCACCGACAACGGCACCACCCTGGCTCCAGGGCGCAACCCCTCTATGGCCGTAAGCGGCATCAGATAGACACGCTCATCCTCAAAACCCACCACTTCCGCTTCCACGGTGCCGGCGCCCTGCCCGGTAATCACGCAGCGGTCGCCGACCACCATGGGGCAACCCACACATTCCAGGGTAAGGCCTACCATGCGCGTCAGCCGCCCGGACAGTTCCGGCTGGGGGTCTTCGGTAAAGTAATCCTGCAGTCGTGTCAGGCGTTCAGCCAGGTGTGCTGTCATGGCCTTCATCCTCGTCGGAGTCAAGCACATCGTGCCGGAAGTCGGTCAGATCGCCCATCATGGCATCAAGCTCTTCCCCCTCACCGGCGGATTCGGTGTCCAGTTGGCGGTCCAGCATGCCCTGAACGGCCTTCTGGAAGCGTTTTTCCACCGTGAAGTCCACCAGGCTGTGGCGGGTTTCCAGCTTGCAACCGCCCCGGAGAACAGAAGCATCTTCGACAATGGAGGTCGCCGCCTCGAACCTGTCGGCAACCTCACTGACCCATTGATAGTCATCCGGATGAATATGGATGCGCACGTTTTCCGTTGTAGATGGTAGCGCCGTCATCGCCTTGCGGACCACGTCGGTAATGTGGGAAGAATCCAACGAAAGCTCCCGGAACACCACGGAGCGCGCAAGAACGGTCGTCAGATTGACCAACGCCGTTTCCACCTCGTCTTCATGGCGTTTGATTGGTTCCAGTAATTCGCCAAGCAAATGCTCCAGTCGGTCCAGCTTGGCATCCACCTCCTTGCGGGTGTCCGCCAGGCCTTCCTCCGCGCCCTGCTCGCGGCCCTCGGCAAGCCCTGCTTCAAAGCCTTCCCGGTGCCCCTGCTCACGACCTTCACTCAGCCCCGCCTGATACCCTGCGTCACGGCCTTCCGCATGACCGTCTTCACGGGCCGCCTGGCGGATCTCCTCAATATCAGCGGCGGTCAACGGCTTTACGTCGCGGTCTTCTTCCTGCGCGATTTCATTGCCGCGCGCATCCAACAGCGGAAGCTCCCAACGCTCGTAGGCCGTGAGGTTTTCCTTAGGAATGCGATCGAGGTTGCGACGGGGATCTTTCATCACATCATTTCTTCGCCAGCACCACCAAGGGTGATCTCACCAGCTTCAGCCATACGACGGGCAATGGTAATAATGTCCTTCTGGGCAGACTCCACTTCACTGACCCGTACCGGCCCCTTGGCCTCCAGGTCATCCTGCAGAAGTTCTGCGGCCCGCTTGGACATGTTCTTGAAAATTTTCTCCTGAACGGCGTCATCGGCGCCCTTGAGCGCGACGACCAGCACCTCGGAAGACACTTCCCGCAGCAACGCCTGAATACCACGGTCGTCAATGTCCTTGAGGTTATCGAAGACAAACATCAAGTCCTCGATTGTGGACGCCAGGTCCGGGTCCATGTCCTTGATGGAATCCATCAGGCCGCCTTCAACGCTGCGGTCCATGAAGTTCATGATGTCAGCCGCCCGTTTGACCCCGCCGATGCGGCTGGTCTGGGCCGCTGAGCCACCGGAGAACTGCTTCTCGAGGATATCGTTGAGTTCCTGCAGTGCCTGCGGCTGGATACTTTCCAGCGAAGCCACCCGCATCATTACATCCAGGCGCACCTTGTCGTCCAGAGTGCCGAGGATCTCCGCGGCCTGGTCCGGATCGAGGTAGGAAATAACGATGGCCTGAATCTGGGGGTGCTCATAACGGATAATATCGCCCACCGCACGGGGTTCCATCCACTTCAGGGTATCCAGGCCGGTGGTGTTGCCACCAATAAGGATACGGTCGATCAGGCTGGAGGCCTTGTCGTCCCCCAGGGCCTGGGTGAGCATGGTGCGAATGTAATCATCATTGCCAACCCCCAGCCCGGTCTGGCCGCCAACAGCCTCGACAAACTGGTTCAGGACATAGGTAACATCGTCCTTGCTGACGTCTTTCATCTGGGCCATGGCCACGCCAACCCGCTGGACCTCTTTCGGCCCCATGTGCTTGAGCACTTCGGCAGCGTCGTTTTCGCCCAGTGACATCAGCAGGATTGCCGCCTGCTCCACCCGCGGAATCTTGCGCTGGGGCTTTTGCGCCGCATCAGGCTGGCGGTTGTTCTCATCAGTCATCGACATTCACCCACTGGCGCATCACCTGGGAGACCCTTGCGGGGTCTTCAGCAATCAGGCCTTTCAGTGCATTCAATTGCCTATCATAGCTGTCTGTCGCGCCGGGCAAAAGCAGATCGTCCTGTGAATGCATGGCTTCGCGCAGAGCGTCGCCGCCTTCGATGCCATCAAGGCCGTCATAGCCGTCGTCGGAGTCACCCCTGCGTTCGCTGCGGCCACCGCCGGACAGACTTTTCAGGGTGGGTCGCAACAGGCCCAGAACCAGAACCAGAATGACCAGGCCTGCGAGCACCTGCTTCATCAGGTCCCAGAACCACGGCTGCTCCCAGAACGCCGGTGCTTCAAACTCGATCTGCTCTTCGGCTGCGAACGCAGTGTTCATCACCGTAACACTGTCACCCCGGGCGGCCGAATACCCCACGGCATCGCGTACCAGCATGGTCAGGCGCTGCAGTTCCTGTTCCGGCCAGGGTTCATAGCTGACTTCGCCGGTCTGGGGATCCACCACTTTCATATCATCAACCGCCAAGGCTACCGACAAACGTTTTATGCGGCCAAGTTCCTGGCGGATATAGCTGACGGTGCGGTCCATTTCGTAGTTTCGGGTCGACTCTTCACGCACGTTCACCGGCGGCGCCTGGACGTTGCCCTCGTCATCGGCGGTTGCCTGTTCCGGAACTGTCGGCTGAGCGGGCGGCTGGTTGGACAGGGCGCCGGGGATTCCACTGGCGCCGCCACCGGCACGCCGCTCGGACATCTGGCGCTCGCTGCGCACAGCTTGCTGTTCGGGATTGAACAGCTCCTCAGCCTGTTCCACCGAGGAGAAATCGAGATCAGCCGTCACTTCCGCACGGAAACGACCGTCGCCCACCACCGGCCTGACCATGGAGGCAACCCGACGAGCCAGGCGATCCTCAACGCGGGAGGTGTAATCGTACTGGTCTTCAATCTGCTGGCTGTCACCGCCGTCTTCACGACCGGTGAGCAGGTTTCCACTCTGGTCGACCACGGTCACATTGTCCTTGCTCATTTCCGGAATGCTGCCGGCAACCAGGTTCACGATCGAGGCAATCTGCTCCTGCTCCAGGCGACGACCGGCAATTACTTCAAGGAACACGGACGCTGTCGGCGTGCGCGCGTCGCGGACAAACACCGAGCGCTCCGGAATCGCCAGATGAACCCGAGCGGCACGAACCGTGCGCATGCTGCCAATCGTTCGTGCCAGCTCGCCTTCCAGGCCACGGCGGAAACTGATGGTTTCCATAAACTGAGAGGTTCCAAGTCCACGGTCCTGGTCCAGCAGTTCGTAGCCCATGGTCTGCTCGTCCGTCACGCCCTCTGCTGCAAGTTTCAGGCGGGCGTTATAGACCTCATCGGAGGGCACCAGCAATGCGCCTGTGCGTGGATCCATACGGTAGTCGATGTTGTTGGCATCAAGAATGGTCGTGACATCCTGTGGGTTGTAGCCGGACATATCCCCCACCACAGGCTGGTAATTGGGCTCCTGGGCCCAGAGAACCACGGCAACGCCAAGGGCAACACTGGCGGCAAGCCCCACCATCAGGCCCACCTGTCGCAGCAGGTTCAACCGGTTGAAGCCGAAAATCAGGTCGCTACGGCTCTCGCCGGTATCGTCTCCCCGCGCCGCGGGCATGTTCGAGGATGAGGTTTCAGCAGGTACGCTGGCCATGGGTCCGCTCCGCTATCAAACCGGCATATTCATGATGTCTTCGTAGGCCTTCACCACCCGGTTACGGACCTGGGTCAATGCCTCGAAGGAGATGGATGCTTTTTCAGACGCGATCATGACGCGGGAGATATCCATGTTCGGATCGCCCATTTCATACGCCGTCTTCATATCACTGGATGTTTGCTGGAGTTCGTTCACAGAACCCACAGCCTGGCTGAGCATGTCGCTGAATTTGGGAGTGTCGGAGGTTTCCTGGACCTTGGACGGCCCGTCCATCCGTCCGCGAATGTTGTTGTCCTGTTCAACCCGCTGATTCTCCATCATCTGCGAGCGCATATTGCGAATTTCTGAAAGGACACTGTTGATGTCAGCACGCTGAACCATGTTTCACTCTCCCGGCCCGCCGTATAAATGGGCAAGCCATTGACCTGGACATATCTGAACAGGTCAAAGCAAACCGCAGGCCAACATAATTTATTTGTTAATTTTCATAATGTTAATTAACAATCGGAGAGAAAGGCGAAAGACAGCGACGGTCTTTTGACGTGGGCACAAAAAACGGCACCCTTGGGTGCCGAACGAAGGAGCCTGTTGGTTGTGGTCAGGCGGCGGCCAGCTCTGCATCCAGATCGATGCCGGCATCGCGCATCTGGGCCAGTTTGTATCGGAGCGTGCGCGGGCTGATACCCAACTGCTCCGCCGCCCGGTTGCGTCGACCACGCTCTTTTTTCAACGTTTGGATGATAATCCGGAATTCACGCTGTCGGACTTCATCACCCAGTGACGTGGAAGATAGCGCTCCGAGACCCAACAGGCTTTCCTCGGCATAGGTATCCTGAGCGTCCCGATCAGGTGACTCAGCCCCGGATTCGGAAACGACTGGGTGTGGCGAGGCCGGAGATGTCGTGCCGGCGGGGCCACTTTCCATACGCCCGGTAATTCCGAGTTCCAGGCAAAGGTCACCAGCATGGATGACATTCCCCTGGTGCAAGACCAGCGCCCGCTGTATCGCGTTGTCCAGCTCGCGAACGTTGCCCGGCCATTGATGACCCATCAGCGCATCTCTGGCGTCGGGCGCGAAGGTCACGCCGGTCAATTTCATCTTGCGGCAATGATTTTTCAGCAATGCATTCGCCAGCGGCATGAGATCCAGTGTACGTTCGCGCAGTGGCTGCCAGTGCATGGGGAAGACCGTCAGCCGGTAGTACAGGTCTTCGCGGAATTTGTTTTCCCGCACGTAATCGGACAGATCCCGGTTGGTGGTGGCAATAACCCGTACATCCAGGGCGATGGTCTTGCGACCACCGACCCGCTCAACCTCGCGCTCCTGCAGCACCCGCAACAGCTTGGATTGCAGGCCAGGATCCATTTCCGAAATCTCATCCAGCAGGATGGTGCCACCGTTGGCCTGCTCGAACTTGCCCGGGGAGGATGCAACCGCACCGGTAAAGGCACCCTTCTCGTGGCCAAACAGGATGGCCTCCAGCATATTCTCGGGAATTGCCGCGCAGTTGATCGCCACGAACGCCTGGTCAGACCTGGGAGACTGCTGGTGAATATAGCGCGCCAACACCTCTTTACCGGTTCCACTTTCCCCGGAAATCATCACCGTCGAGTCACTGGCTGCCACCTTCGCCGCCAGTTGGAACATCCGTTTGCTGATCGGATCTTCCGCAACGGGCTGGTCGACACTTTTCTGGCGGCCGCCGCCGACCACTCTGGTCACCGCATCCACAAGCACTGAGGGCTCGAACGGTTTGACCAGGTAGTCGATGGCACCGGACTGCATCGCGGACACCGCATGGCTGATCTGACCATAGGCGGTGATCAGCATGGTCGGCAGGCCGGGGTACCGTCTTTGTATTTCATGCAGCAAATCGTGACCGGACATTCCAGGCATGTTCACATCACTGACAACCATATCCACCGGCGACTCAGCCAGCTTCGCCAGGGCCTGCTCCGCATTGGCGGCTTCACGCACGCGAAACTTTGCCAGCTCAAGGGTGGTAACCAGCGCTTCTCGAAGATCCTGGTCATCCTCAACAATCAGAATTTGGGCTTTGGCCATAATAGCCTCCGATCAGTCATTCTTTGATGGCTGCTGCCGACGGTCACCCGTCGACAACGAACGCATCAATGGCAGGGAAATGATGGCAACAGCACCTCCGGCGGCAGGCGCATCAATCGAGAAACGACCCTGGTGCGCTTTCACCACCGCCTGGACCACGGCAAGGCCCAAGCCGGTGCCGTGGGATTTGGTGGTATAGAACGCTTCCAGCAATTGACTTGCCTGCTCCGTGGTAAACCCAGGACCGTTATCACTCACGCGCACCACCAGTTCCTCGTCAACGGACACAACGGCAACTTCAACGTTCGTCGCCCCGGCCTCCACGCTGTTGTTCACTAGGTTGGTACAGGCACCCACCAGAGCATCACGATTGCACATCAGCGCGGCGCTATTGACCTGGTCACTCAACTCCACCGACACACCGGCAGGGAGCTTCAATCCTTCCAGCGCGGAAGCCAGCGCCTGAACCAGGGTGTCGGCAGACAATTCCTCTGCCAACCGCGTCTCGCCCCGGGCGAAAATAAGCATGTCACGCACCTGCTGCTCCAGGTGCGTCAAGCGGGACATCAACCGTGAGGCACAACGCTGACGCATCTCCTCGTCCAGGTCTTCCTGGCTGAGGTGCCCGCCATACAGAATGGCAGCCGACAGCGGTGTGCGAATTTGATGAGCCAGGGAGGCCACCATCTTGCCCATGGCGGAAAGCCGCTGGGCATGGGCGAGCTGAGACTGCAAATGACGGGTTTCAGTCAGGTCGGTCAGCAGGATCAACTGCCCCGGCTGGTTTTCCATGGTACGAATTTCAATACTGACACGACGGCCATCCTTGAGTGACACTTCGTGGCCATCGTCGCGGCGGGGCGCAAAACAGCGACGGATAACATCCACCCACCGCTCTCCACCAAGAGGCTCCCCCAACAACGTGATCGCCGCCGGATTGGTCTGCGTCACCACCCCCTGGCTGTCGAGCACCACAACCCCGGCCGGTAGCGCATGCAGAAGCGTCGAGAGCCGGTCTGCCAGCTCCTCTTTCTGCTCCAGCTCCGCCTGGCGCTGCTGGGATTCCGCGGACAGCTCCCCGGACAACTGATTAACACGGGACTCAAGAGTGCGGTAGGAATCAGTGATCTGTCGGGACATCTGATTAAACAGCTCCAACGCTGTCCCCACAGCCTCATCGTCCTGCTCCGGGAACAACGCCGTCACCTTGTCATTGACATCGGCAGCCGCATTGGCAGACGCCTTTGCTGACGACAAACCCACAAACTGTAACTGACTCATAAACTCGCCCTCTGACCGGACTAACCCCCGGCCCGTACCAATCGGATGGATCGTTTGGACGAGACCAAGCCAGCACTGTGCCAACTTTAAATTTTGTTTATTTTTCAACAGGAAGGAAAAACAGAGGAAAGGGATACGACGGGTTTCCGTCGCCTAAAAACAGCGATGGCGCCGAAGGTTACGAACCTTTGACGCCATCAGAAACCGATTCTTTGGGGGATTGATCAGCTCTCCTCGGACTCCTCATCCCGAAGTCCATACTTCCGGACCTTCTCAACCAGCGTCGTTCGACGAATCCGAAGCTTTTCGGCTGCCCGGGCCACTACTCCTCCGGCCTCATCCAGCGCCTGCTGAATCAACTGCCTTTCAAGATTGGACAGGTAGTCCTTCAGGTCGATGCCGTTCACCGGCAGCAGAGCCGGCGCATCCAGCCCCACCAGCCCGGGAATGCCAGAGGGCATACCGGAGTCTTCCACTGGCCGGTTCTCGTCGTAATCGTCCACGTAACGGAACTTCTTGGGCAACTCCTGAACCCCAATGACACCGTAGGGGTGCATAATCGCCAACCGCTCCACCAGATTCGCCAGTTCGCGAACATTCCCGGGCCAGTCGTGGCGGCAAAGACTCATGATCGCCGCCGAGTTCAGCCTGAGGGAGCCCCGCTTTTCTTTCTCCATCCGCGAAATCAATTCATTGATCAATAGGGGGATGTCTTCCACCCGGTCACGTAAAGCGGGCATTTCAATGGGGAAAACGTTCAGGCGGTAATAGAGATCTTCACGGAAATCGCCCGTTTCAATCATGTCTTCGAGATGTTTATGAGTCGCGGCAATGACCCTGACGTCGGCTGACTGAGTCCGGTTACTGCCAACACGCTCATAAGTGCGTTCCTGCAGAACCCGCAGAATCTTGACCTGCATGTTCAATGGCATGTCGCCGATCTCGTCCAGAAACAGGGTGCCCCCCTCGGCCATTTCAAACCGACCTACCCGCGACGTGATCGCGCCGGTGAACGCGCCCTTCTCGTGCCCGAACAATTCGCTTTCCAGTAATTCCGCTGGAATGGCACCGCAGTTGACCGGCACGAAGGGCTTGTCGCGACGAGAGGAATGGTAATGGAGGTTTCGCGCCACCACTTCCTTGCCCGTTCCCGACTCGCCAGTAATCAGCACACTCACATCCTTGTCGGCCACCTGCTCCATTAATTGGCGTACCGATTGCACTTTTCGACTCGTACCAACAAGGCTACGGAAAAGCTGTAGACCACGTTGCTGCCCCCGTTCACGGGAACGTGCAAACTGATCCCGGTAGATCTGTGCACGGTAGAGCGAGTCCACGAATTTGGTGTAGTTAAGCGGCCATTCCATGCGGGCAATTACCCGGCTTGTCTCGTCGTCGGAGAGGCCCGCCAGATCAGGGTCGCCAACCAACAGCAAAGGCACCCCCTGAGCGACCTCGCACACGGTTGAAATCACTGCGGTCACGCCATCGTCCTCGCCGTTAACAACGGCAACGGAAATTGACTCCAGATCCTCAGCGTCACCGCTGCTCAGCAGTGAATGGGCATCGGCCCCAACGACAATGCCCTCTTCGCCGATAAACTCAAGAATGGTAGAAATGTCACGTCTTTTCGCATCGTCCTCGCTGAGCACCAGCACCTTGTTATTCTTCGACATCCAAACGAATCTCTTGCGGGGATTTGTGCGGTATTTAAGACTGTAAGTGGGCCTGAGTCAATTTTATGACGCTATTTTGGCCGATTTAACGAGACGTTTTGATAGGCTTTTGCCGCGCTGCGGTTCTGGTTCACCCCTTTCAGCGCTTTCTGGGCTTCCGCCTTGGCTTCATTTGCCGAAATATTGGCACGATCACAGAATGTCTGCAGGGCTGCCAGCCTTTCCCTGACTGGCTCAGGGCTCAGATCGCCGGCCTCAAGGGCCGCCATAACCGGCTCGATCGTCGGTTTGACCAGCTCATTCAGACGGGACAGTTCGTCCCAGTTCTTCTCCGCAAGCGCGGTCTTCAGGTGTTCAACCAGGGTATCCACTGCCTCTAGCTGTTCCGGTACCGACATAATTGCATCTCCTTGAAAACGGTCCGGTAGCGCCCCGTGCCTCGACCGGCCCGGGGCTGCCAGTCATCAGCGGCGGGCTGCTCTCCGGGCTGCCGAGGCAGAAAACTGATTACCACGGAAGCCTGGCTCGAAATCATAGGCGGGGAAGCCGTTATCCAGACCATCGATGTAATAGCGCTGGGCGTTCAGATCGTAAGTCATCTCCATGGTAGTCCAGAATACCGGCTCACTGTAGTAGCTGATGTTGTGAGCTTCGGACACCCGCCAGAGTTCATCATTGCTGTCGTACTCCTCCGTGGCAAGAATCTGCCAGCTATCTTCGTCGACGTAGAACACCCTGCGGGAATAGATATGGCTGATACCGGTCCGCAGTTTCGCTTCGACAACCCATACCCGATGTAGCTCGTATCGGGCCAACTCCTGGTTGATGTGCTGTGGCCGAATGACATCGTCCGGCTGGACATCCGCGTCGTGAAGCTTGTAGGCATTGTAGGGCACGAAGATCTCACGCTTGCCTTTCAGCTCCCAGTCGTACTGGTTAGGGGCGCCATTGTACATGTCTTTCTGATCAACCGAGCGGAGGGATGAAGAGTTCGGCAGATCGGTTTCATAGGCCAGGTTCGGTGACCGGCGCAGCCGCCTTGAGCCGGCATCGTATCGCCACGCGAGCCGGGGTGAGCGAATCTGATCCAGGGTTTCATGAACCAGAGTGATGGTGCCCGCGAGACTGGATGGCGCGATGGTGTCGGTTTTCAGATAAAAAATCTTGTTATCGATATCGGCGAGGTTCGCGCCGCGGCGGCTGTAGGCAAAGTAATAGTCGTACTGGTTAACAACCTGGTTGTAGGAACCGTTCACCTGGGGCGTCGCTGAAGCGCTACGGAACGACAGTTCCTCTCCGCGATAACGCAGGATGTGGTTCCAGATCACCTCCAGGCCATTCTTTGGAATCGGGAAGGGGCTGGTCATGATGGTGTCACGCACACCGTTTCCGTTCGCCAGAAGTTCCGCGCTGCGGGCATTCTCCCGGGACTTTTCGTACACATCTTCCGGGAAGGCCGCGGTACGACGGGTCTGGTACACCGGCATCACAAATTCCGGGCCATATTGCTCAAGCATACGGATGTGTCCGTCGGTCAGCTTGTCGCGATATAGATCCACATTCGCGCCGGTAATAACAAACAGAGGCTCATCCTCGGGAAACGGGTTGGTTTCCACCTGCCCCGGTTTCCAACTAGCGGGCGGCTTGGTTAGCCCACCTGTCCACGCCGGAATGCTGCCAGAGGCATTGCCCTGCCGCTCAGCTCCAACTGGAGTCAGTTCGCTAGCCAGCCGCTGAGCTTCGGATTCACTGACCTTTGCCAACGCAACGCCTGACAACCCAAACAATGCCACTGTAAAACCCGTGACCCATTGGTTCCGCATTCCCTTCTACCTCCAAGGTAACCGATCAACCCATGTATCATTCGCGGTTTGGCATGCCTACGCCGGAAACAACAACAGGCGATCAAATGTTATTCAATCGGGGCGCCTTTTTGCCAAATTCAAACGACCGTTTCAAGTGAATCTTTGTAGTTTCTTGTCAAAACCACCAAACCAACGGTGGGAGGAGAAATTCACAATGAAAAATGTTATAGTTGGCGATTAATTCATCGCACAGCAGTGAAACCACTCTCAGGTACTACCATGGCTTCACAGTGGCATTCATTGGTTTCCCAGAAAATATTCCTGGCTCGCAACCTGTTGGGGCAGCTGGAGCACAGCGACAGCGTTCCAACGCAAGAAGCGCTGCTGCAAGGCAGCATAGAGCTGGGGCTGAGGGCTCGAAAACTGACGCTGGTAATGATCGCCAGGGTGTATCAGCACAAACATAGCCAGCCTGATGACCTTGAGGCACTGGATGAGCTGATCGGAACCCACAGCCCGGAAATGACAGAACTGGAGCAACTGGCCAGTGACGGGCGGAGTTGGTGGAGTCATCTCGAGCAGCTTGAGCGTCATCAGGGCAATCCCCCGGTGACCCGAAAAACGGTCAGCAATGAAAACGTGATTGCGGTTGCAGCTGACACCGGCCCGGATCGCTCAAAGCAGGCTCTGGAAACCACTCTGGGCGCGATGAAACACTTTATCGATATCCTCGAGGATCGGCACAGCGAATGGTAATGAACCACGGCGTTGCCGGACCCAACAGGAATGAACTGAAAGGCTAACTTAATGTCACCATCGTTTTTCGAGATTGTACAACTGAGCAACGGAGACTATGCGCTTCGCCGCATCGACGACGACAGTGCACCACTGGTCCAGATATCATTTTCGACGGAAGCCAGGGAGATGATGGAAGACCGGGACATGAACGTGGCCAAGGCCATGATTGCAGCCGGTATTGAGGCCGTCGGTAACGTTGCCCATGATATCGACTGGGAAGACGAAGAGCCGGACACTCAGGACATCCGGCCCTCCTACACACTTCATTGACGATCAGCGCTGGCGCAGCACCACACCATGACTGTTACCCCGAGCCGAAGCCTGCTCCAGTGACGCGAGCGCTTCGCGCCCGAGCTTGTGGGTCCACATGACCACAGCGTGACAGGTGCCTGCGCTCAGTGCTCGCTCGGCAAGCTCCCCGGCTGGGTAGTCAGGAGTAGACCTCAACACCAACAGTTCGCCTGCAACGATGCCACGCATGGTCTGCCACTTACTGACAAGGCTTTGGGGCGGATCAATCCAGGCTAACCAACGCTTCTCCTGATTCAACTGCGTAAGCATCGGTAGCAATAGCTGGAAGTTCTCAACCTGCCCTTCGGGCAAAATGATTTCGGTCACATTGCCTGCCGGTTTGGCTGGGCGACTCCTGACAGCAGGCGCCCTGACGGTATCATGCTCGCTCATACCGGCAACCTCTGAACCGACAAACCTGCCGCCTCCGTGAGCATAAGCCAGATTCTGATTAAAGCTGAGTTGTTCCATGATAAGCCTCACCTGCCGTTAAGCCGCGCCCGCGGTGTTCAACACTCAACGAAACACAGCCGGATATGTCCGGACACCCTGGGGGTGTCAGTGAAGGTCCGAGCGCCGTATGACCCCGACGCCGAGCCCCTCAATGAAGAGTTCCTGTTCTGTCAGATCCACTTCTATGGGTTCGAATTCCTCGTTCTCGGCGATCAAGTACACTTTCGAGCCTTCCTTACGGAACCGTTTGACCGTGACTTCCTCACCTACCCTCGCCACAACCACTTGTCCGTTGTGCACATCGTGGGTGCGGTGCACCGCCAACAGGTCGCCGTCAAGGATGCCAATGTCCTTCATGCTCATGCCGCGTACCCTGAGCAAATAATCCGCCGAGGGCGAGAAAAATTCAGGCTGCAGGGTGCAATGGTCTTCGATATGCTCCTGGGCCAGTATGGGGCTACCGGCCGCCACCTGACCGATCACTGGCAAACCAAGGTCAGCCTCTACATCGGGAAGACGTATTCCCCGGCTGGCTCCCGGCACCATCTCGATGGCGCCTTTTCGGGCCAGTGCCCGCAGATGTTCTTCTGCGGCATTGGCAGAACGAAACCCAAGTTCCGCCGCGATTTCTGCACGGGTCGGCGGATACCCGGTCTCGTCAAGGTAGCGACGAATAATATCCAGTACCTGTGTCTGCCTAGCTGTCAGCTTCATTTAGGTTGCCCCGGTTAGCCCTGTTTTTATATACAGTGATTTGACTATATACAGTGTTTTATCCAGTGTAAACCCTGTAAACGCAATTTTTCCTTGAGCCGCACTGGGTGGCCGTCCACCGCGCCCTGACGTATGACTGTGTTAAGGTAATCACAACCAAAATAGGGAGTCGCCTGAATGAGCAACAGATGTAGGTTACCGGACATCCTCAAGACGGATGATGGCAAGGAACGCAGAGTTGGCGTTGAAATTGAGTTGTCCGGCCTCGGTTACGAAGATCTCGTCTCGCTGTCCGCAAAACTGCTGGGAGGTACCGGAAAGTCTGTTGCACGCTATGTGTCCGAGGTTGAAACGGAACTCGGTGACTTTACCATCGAACTGGATTCGGACCCGATAAAGGACCTTGATCTGGCCGACGAGCGTCTTCCCGAGTCCGTCAGGGAGCTTGGCGGCCAGGCCATGAGCGTGATCGACGCAGCCGCCGAGAAAATCGTGCCCCTGGAGATCGTCAGCCCTCCGCTGGCTTTCAGTAAGCTGGAACGCATAGAGACACTTTGCGATGAGCTTCGAAGAGCAGGCGCACTCGGCAGCCGGGAGGCGCTCTATTATGCCTTTGGTTTGCAATTGAACCCGGAGCTACCGGACCTCAGAGCCACAACGCTGGTGCGCTACCTGCGGGCCTTCGCTGCGCTCTACGAGTGGCTGAAGGCACGCCACCAGATCGATTTCAGCCGTAAGCTGACCAGCTACATTGAGCCCTGGAGCAGCACCTACATTGACCTTCTGATTTCAGAGGACTATGCGCCGGACATGGAACAATTAATGCGGGACTATCTGCATTACAATCCAACCCGCAACAAGGCCCTGGACCTGCTCCCGCTGTTCGCACACCTGAACAGCGATTTGCTCGCAGAATATGTGGAGGATGAGCGCATCAAAAGCCGGCCAACGCTGCATTACCGGCTACCCGACTGCGACATTGATAACCCTGACTGGCATTTTTCCACGGTTTGGAATGACTGGATTGTGCTGGAACAGCTGGTGGCCAACGCTGATGACTTATCGAAACTGGTTACGGAGTTTCGCAACAGTCGCAAACTGAGCCTCCATAACCTGACCCACAGCTGGTTAGACACGTCTGACCAGTGGCTTCGGTCCGGGAACTATGTCTGAAAGCCCGGTAGATAAGCCTGAACATCCGGGCCTTACGATTGGCATCAGCGGCCCGGCACGCCGCAGCCTCGCCCACCGGCTGATCACCTTCGCGCTGCGCCTCCACGGTGCGCGAACCCATTTTATCCGCCCGGGTTCGAAGGTGGACGTCTCCTTGCTCGACGGCCTTGTGCTCTCCGGTGGTACCCACGTGCACCCTTCGCGGTACGGTCAGACTCCCCAGGTAACCGCCCGGTATGACGTGCGCCGCGACGAAACCGATGTTCGTCTGCTGTCCCGTGCTGAAGAATTGAACATCCCGGTACTGGGTATCTGCCGCGGCGCCCAGTTTATCAATATTTTCCGCGGCGGATCTTTGTGCCAGAACGTGACACCTCTGCGGGTGAACACCCGCCACCGGCCGTTACTGTTACCGCTACAGACTGTTCGGGTCGTCAGTGACAGCCGCCTGGGAGAGGTGATGCGCAGCCCGGTGATTGGCGCGAACCGCATCCACAGCCAGAGCATCAAAAAACTGGGCACACATCTCCGCGTTGTTGCCGTGGACAACGACTCGTTTGTGCAAGCGATAGAAAATACACGTGGGCAATGGCTAATGGGCATCCAGTGGCACCCGGAGTACCTGCTTTATCATGGCGGCCACCGGCGGATTTTCAGCCATTTCGTGCAGGCTGCGGAAGACAGGAAGCTGATTCGGCTGGATGAACCCGTCGAAGCCGCCGGAGAAGATGATGAGAATACCGCTCAAATTGGCAGATAACGCTGCAACACGGCCTTAATTTCACGAATTTCCCGAGCGTCGTCGGGCAGAGCCGTCAAATAACGGGCCGCCCACTCTTTCAGTTGCTCGCGGGTGGTCACATAATGGGGGTCGCTCCCGGTCAGCCTGAACAGGATATCACGCTCCCGGGGCGTCAACCTGACCTGATTCTCGTGCAATAACATGGAGATCCAACTATGTTCCACAACGTCCATCGATACCTGCTGGCCTCCACGGCCCTGATTCTGTTTCCCCTGGGCGCATCAGCAGCAGAAGTCAGCCTGAGCGGTCAGGCCTCAGTCAAGTATACGCCAGACAGCGCACGGCTGCAGTTCACCGCCCGCGCCGAGCACAAGCTTCCCGAGACGGCCACTGAGGAAGTCAACGAGCAGATGGAGAAGTGGCGGGAGAGCATCGAGGACTTCCGCGACCGGCTCAAATCCTACAGCGACGCCTCGTTGAACCTTTACAGCCGTTCGATTCCATCACCAGAGCGTCACGAGGAGCCCCGACGAGTGGCCGTGGCTTCACAAACGGTCAGCTTCACCATCGATGACCTCTCTCTGCTCAACCCGATTCTTGCACAGGCGCAATCACTGGGTATGGACTACAACGTCGGTCCCCATCAGTTTTTTCATTCCGATGAAGTCGGTTTGCGCAAACAGGCCCTGGCGGGCGCCATTGCAGATGCGAAATCACGCTGCGAATTTGTTGCCCGGGAACTGGACAAACAGTGCGGAGAGGTGATGACCATTAACGTCGATGGTGGCCATCAACCCCCGATGCCAATGATGGCGGAAATGCGAGGCGCCTCGGACGCTGTCTCAGCGGTCGGTTCCCGTGAACTGGAGGCCCGGGTTAGCGCGACTTTTGAACTGGAGTAAATCACCCGCTCAGAAGTCCCGCGTATAGAATATATCCAGGGAGGCTGCCAGGCCACTGGCAGCCTCCAGATAGAAGTAACGTCCGATATCGTAACGTAGCGCCACCGTGGTGATGGGCTGGAAGATGCCGACACCGTAGCGGATGCTGAGTTCATCCGTCAGGTAACCACTGGCCACTACTGCCGATTCATCCCCTGAGCCTTCCGCCTCCAGCGTCAGATTGCGTATTCCGAATTCCTCGCCAATACCCTGGGTTACCTTGTTAGCCTGAGTCAGCCCCAGCGATATGGCTGCCCTGCTCATTTGCCCCTCATCACCACGACTTTGCGGTGCCCGGCCGAGGATCACATACGAGAGCGCATCGGTCTGAGGCATTTCCGGTTCAGAAAACACTTCGGTCCGGGGCGAGCTCACCGGGCCGCTGAGGCGGATGCCGGCCACCACGTTGTCCACACGCCGCACTGCCTCGATGTCCAGGTACGGTTCTGACAGTGGCCCCACAAACACCAGCCTGGCCCGGCGCAGGTCGAGCTCCTGACCGTAGGCCTCATACCGGCCTTCAACAAGCTGCAGGGCACCTCGGGTATCCAGGTTGTTGCCGATACGCAGTGTCCCCTCAAGGTTACCGGTGACACCGAAACCACTAAAGCTGACCTCGTCCTCACCGACCACGACAGTGACGTCCATATTGAGAGTGCGGAGCCCGCCTTCCTTCTCCTCAGCACCGACGATAACCTCGTCCTCGGATACGGACACGGCCTGGGCGGGCAGCTCGCGAATTTCGATCGTGCCCCGGGGTACGTTCAGGTTACCGGAAACCGACAGATCGCCGCCTTCGTAGGCGATAGTGATATCCGGCACCAGCTCCACTTGGGCGTACGGCTCGTAATTGAAGGGCAAACGGTCACCGGTCAGCCGCACTTCCACCGACGGTTCCGCCTCCCAGGCCAACGACCCTTCTATGTTGCCGCTTCCGCGTTCATTGCTGCGCCAACGTCCGGACAAATCCGCGCTATATCCTTTCAACTCCAGGCTGACCACCAGATCCTCAAGCGGAATCGGTAACCGTGGATCGGCAATGTGACCGCCAGAGAGCGCAAGCTCGCCGTTTACAGCTGGCTTCATTAGCGGCCCAGACAGTGTCCCCTCGCCATTGAGCTCTCCCTCAACAACCTCCAGCCCGGCAAATATGCCAACCATGGCGATATCCAGGCCTTCGATGCTGAATTGCCCATCGACTTCACGGGCATCACTATCCGGGTCGACCGACATGCCGACAGAGAGATTACCAATATCGGGCCCCTGCAACTGCAGGTCCAGCTCCGCCACATTCGGCTTCAAACTCAGGCGGGTGGTGAAGGTGTTGTAGCTCAGGCTCTCCCATTCGTCCCTCACCTGCACTTCAAACTTACCGGAACCGGCATCGATGGATACTTCACCATCCGGCCCATCTTCCGTCATGACCACTTGCAGGTCAGCATTCAGCGTTGCGTCCCAACGCAGGGTGTCCGGCAACAGCGGGGAGAGTGCCGTGGTCGGGAAATTTTCAATGCGATAGGCGATATCTTGAGTCGGGAGCAGAGTCTGGTCCTCGGCACAGACAGACGCCTGTTGCCACTGCCAGCAGTGCTGTCCCAACGTGAGCTTGCCCGCTTCGGTATACTCGAGGGCCGCGGACTCTGACAGGGTCCATTGCTGGCCTTGGGCAGGCACACTGATTTGCCCCTGCTCAAGCGCACCCACCCAGGCATTCCAGCTTTCCGAGGCGTCTCCGGCCAGCAACAGCGACAACTCAGCCTCTTTGTGGCGGGCGTTTAGCCTGAGTTGGTGATCATCCCGAGTTCCCGTCAGTGCCAGCGACAAGTCTTCCAGTAGCTGTTCGCCATACCGAACTTCCTTTCCCCGAAGATCCGCCTGGATGTTGAACCCTTCGCGTAGCGTGGCCGTCAGGTCCAGGCTGGACAGACTCAATTGATCCTGCCATGCCAGGTCGCTGCCAGTGAGTGTTACCTTGCCACGGGGTTGGTCCACGGTGCCGGAAACCGATGCCGTACCGTTGACCGAACCTGCCAGCCCCGGCAGGAAGGTTTCCGGCGCAGGCAGGTTCAGTTCCAGGTTGCCGTTAATCTGTTGCCCCCATCGGCCCTGGCCGGTCACCCGGTTGTCCCCTACCTCAAGCTCCAGGTTCGACAATGTCCAGTTACCGGCATCACTGTCCAGCGCACCTCGTATCAGCGCCTCATTGGCCTGCCAACTCCCGGAAAGGTCCCATTTTGCCTGCAGCGTAGGCGTTCCTTCCTCCTGCAGACGTCCGCTGGTATCCACGTCGCCGCTCAAGCTCGCTTCCAGGGCGGGGAGCCAGAAACCGGGGTTAAAGCTGTCCAGCGTCAGGCTTGCATCCCACGACAACTGATCAGCAAACGCCACGTCCGCACGGCCGCCGAGGAAACCCGCGCCGGTATTGACGCGCAGGTTCGTCAACGCAACGGACTCCAGGTCACCCTCAAGATCCCCCGCCATATCGGCGTCGCCCATGGGGCCGCTGACACTGGCGTCAATGCTCGCCTGATAGGCTCCCCCCTGGTATTGAACGTCGCCGTTGAATTGGCGCAATGTGACCGGCGGCTGTTCAAAATCCGGAATCAGGCTGTACCAGGGAAAAGCGTCGAGACTGACCTTGGCGTCTGCCTGAAGCGCCTGCTCCCAGCTCACGTTGCCGGTGACGAGGAGGCGGCCCGTCTCAGCCTCAGTAGTCCCGGGGCCGGTCAACACGAGCTCCAATCCATCGAGGCCTTCTGTAGTCACCAACCCCTTCAATGACAAGGGTATATCGCCTGTCGATCCGGGCAGCACGGTGCGGGAGTCCGAGCGGAAACCGTTCTCAAGGCTGCCTTTCAAGGCAACCACGGTGTCTGTCAGCACCAGGGTTTTCGGTAATCCCTCCGCCGGGACGAACCGGCTGGAACGAACGGTCAGTTCCGCCGGCAGGGCGCTGTCCAGCGGCGCCACCCGGCCAGCCAGCGTGGCGGCAAGATAACCGCTGCTCTGGCCCTGAACTCTCAGGTCAGCAGCACTCCCTGTCAGATTGAGTGCCAATTGCCAATCAGCGCCATATGGGGGCGGGAGCATCAGCCCAACCTCCAGATCCAGCGGCCAGTCGCCCCGGGTCTGGAGCCTGCCGGAGGCATCAATGCTGATATCGTCCCGAACAAAGGCGAGGTTCTGCAGATGCCAGTCCGAACCGGAACCCTGAGCCTTGAGCTGGAGCCGGTCCCAGACCTTGGCATCGTTGAGCGTAAAGGGGCCAAGGTTCACGTCCCGGACCACCAGCCCCAACGGAAGGTCGACACTGGGTAGACTGATATCACCGCTGTCTTCTTTGGGCTCGCCGGATGGCTGCAGAGTCAGATCAATGCTGTCCGCCAGGAGTCGCTCCAGACAGAGCTGTTTGTTGAACAGGCAGGTGGGCGACCAGTCAACAACTGGCGACTCTACCTTTAGCCCAACACCGTAGCCTTGCCATGTCAGGGAGGCTGCCTGCCACTGCCCCAGCAACGAACCCTGCCCCTGCTCAACCTCGAGGCCGGGAACCTGATCAATCACCCAGGCTGTACCGGTTTCCGAACGCAGCGCCAGCACCAACACCCCAAGCAGTAACAGCGGTAGCAGGACAATAACGGCCAGCGCTATCAACAACCCGTTTCTCAGGCGTTTTGACCGTTTTGGTGTTGGAGTTTTCGCTTCGTCGCTCATAACTCCGGCCCCATGGAAAAGTGAACGCGCCACTCACCGCCAAACTCGGGATCCAGGCCCTTGGCGACGTCCAGGCGCAGCGGCCCGACCGGGCTGATCCAGCGAATGCCCACGCCGGCACCCGTCGCCAGAGGGTCCGACAGGTCATCCATGGCGTTGCCTTCGTCAACAAACGCCGCGACCCGCCAGTTTTCGGTAAACTCGTACTGATACTCGACACTGCCTACCATCAGGTAACGGCCACCAATGGCCACATCCTCGCTGTTCCGGGGTGACAGTGTCTCATAGCCATACCCCCGCACCGTCTGGTCGCCACCGGCAAAGAACCGCAATGACGGCGGCACATCCGAGAAGCGATTGGTGGCCACGCCACCAAACTGGAACCGGGACAGAAAACGGTGGTTGTCCGCCAGGGTGTAGAGGCCCTTTACCAGAACATTGGCATGGAGAATATCCACATCGGAGATGACGGCACGGTGAGAGCCGGTCACATCGAACTGGATACGATATCCCCGGGATGGATCCAACGGCGAGTCCGCCTGCAGTTTCGAATACCCAAGCCCCGGCAGCAACAGACTGCTCTGCTCGGGGTCATCATCGCCGATGCGAAAACGCTCACCTTCCCAGCGGATCGAGGCAACCTGCAACCAGCCGTTATCGAGCTGGTGTTTCCACTGCTGGCCAAGGGTAAGCAGCTCAGACTCGACGTCCTCAATATCCTCCCGCTGATAGCCGGCGGAAAGGCGAATGGAATCGGTCATGGGAGGATCAAGGGGCAACTCGTACCAGGCGCCCACGTTTTGACGCGGCGCCGAAAGTTCCGTCTGCGCGCCACGGCGATGGCCCATGGGGTTGATCCAGTGCTCCCGCCAGTTACCGCTGAAACGCGGTCCCACATCCGTGGAGAAACCGACACCGGCTGCAACCGAGCGCGGAGGACGAGTGGTCAGGTCCACCGACACAGGTATCACTCCGTCCTCGGCTTTACCAGGCGATGCGTCAATGTCCACACCGGAAAAATAACCGCTGTTGGAGAGGTCGCCGCTTAGCCTCGCAACCTTGTCGGCGTGATAGATCTCACCGGGCTCAAAACGTACGAATTGCTCAAGCAACTGCTCCTCGAAACCATGCCCTTCCTTGAAGCTCACTTCGCCCAGGCGATATCGCACGCCACTGCGAAAGACCAGGGAAATATCCGCAGTGTGCTGTTCCGGGTTGACTTCCAGCCGGCGGGTGGTGAACTCACCATCAAAATACCCCAGCCGGGTGGCTCGGTTCTGGATGGTCTGCCGCAACGTGCTGTACTGACCGTGATTCAGCACATCCCCCTCTGATGGCTTTTCCGGCAGGGTTCCCACGAAATCGGAATCCCGACTGGCCGGGCCTTCGATGGACACCTGCCGGGAACGGACGCGAATGGGTTCGCCGGGCTGCACGGTCAATACCAGGCGAGCGGGTATTTCGTCATCGCCGGGCTGTTCGACCACTTCCCACTGAATCATCGGGCTGTAGTAGCCCAGCGCACGGAGCGCCTCTTCCACTTGTGCTTCGGCGGTGCTGGCGTATCGTCTAAGGCTTCCGGCACTGCGGCCCTCAACCTCACCCAGAAAGGCTTCCGCATTGTCCTGAAGCTGCGGATAGTCCCCCTCCACGTTGACCTCCACCTGCTGCGCCCAGGTCAATCCTGGCGTTGCCAGCATCATCAGCCAGACGATCCCGACAGGGCGTAGAAACAGAGGTCTAATGTGGGAACACATCAAGCAGCATTACTTCAGTGAAAGTGGGTGAAAAGGCGCGTTGACAGTATGAGTGTACCGGGTAGCGGTCCGTTTAATCCATGGCAATTGACCATCTTGCCTGTCTGTAATGCGCTCTATGCCAATGGCGAGGATGCCCGATGCCCCCATGATCGCGTAACACCCACTGCATCGGATCGCCGGACAACCGGAAACGGGCGGCGCCAGCCAGGAGAGAACGTATGACACGCACCCCCGTCGGCCTCGCCCTGTCGATGATGAATCGGCTTGCAGCCACCCCCATGCTGGACCGGCTGGGACTGCGTCAGTCTTTGGAAAGAACTGCCTATCACGGCACCCGTGCCGGATTTCGCACCCTTGCCTACGCTGGCCGGGAGTTCAAGCGCGTGAACAACTGGCTGCCCCGCAAGCAATTGCCGAATCGCATACCCGGGGATCTGTTCGACCTCTCCCTGACCGATGACCAACAGATGATCACCGACATGCTCCGCAGGCTGGCAGAGGATCGGATCAGACCGGCGGCCTCAGACGCGGATGAAGCCGGGGAAATACCGGAAACCGTCACAGCGGCCACATCCGAGCTTGGCCTTGGCCTGTACGCAGTACCGGAAGCCTTTGGCGGCGTGGCGGAACATCAGTCTCCCGTGACCAGCGTGCTGATTGCCGAACAACTGGCCTGGGGCGACATGGGCATCGCAACCGCACTCCTGTCGCCGTTCAGTGTCGCCCAGGCCATCACCCGCTGGGGCACCGGGGAACAGCAGAGCCGATACCTGCCAGCGTTCTGCGACGACGCGCCGCCCACAGCCACCATTGCCATTGACGAGCCCATGCCCCTGTTTGACCCGAACAGGCTGCAGACCACCGCCATCGAAACCGCAACCGGCTACACCCTCAACGGCCTGAAAAGCAGCGTGGTCCTCGGCGCCAGTGCAGACCTGCTATTGATTGCCGCCGAACTGCATGGCCGACCACGGCTGTTCATCGTGGAAGCCGGCGTGACAGGCCTCCAGACCAAACCCGACCCGGGCATGGGGCTGAGAGCCTCCGCGCCTGTCCAGTTGCGGCTCGACAACGTTGAACTGTCTCCTGACGCCCTGCTGGGCGACGACGATTTCAACTACGAGGCGTTTCTGGACTGCGGCTCGTTGCTCCGCTGCGGGCTTGCCATCGGCACATCACAGGCCGTTCTCGACTATGTTATCCCCTACTGCAACGAACGGGAGGCGTTCGGAGAACCCATCAGCCACCGCCAGTCCGTGGCGTTCATGATCAGCAACCTCGCCATAGAAACCGACAGCATGCGCATGCTCACCTGGCGCGCCGCCAGCCGACTGGAGCAAGGCTTATCAACGCACCGTGAAACATCCCTGGCCCGGTTACTGTGCAACGAAAAAGCCATGGAGATCGGCACCAACGGCGTTCAACTGCTGGGCGGGCACGGCTTCGTCAAGGAACATCCGGTCGAGCGCTGGTATCGCGACCTTCGCTCCATCTCCACCCTGAGCGGCGGCCTTCACGCCTGATCAAAACGTAAGGACACCTCTGATGAATCTCGAGATACCGAAGAAATTTTCGCCTCTGATCAATCAGGCACAACAAGTGGCCCGGGAGGTGTTTCGCCCAATATCCCGCAAATACGATCGGGCGGAACACGAATACCCCAAAGAACTCGACCTGTTTGCCTCCATCATGGACGGCATGAACGACGGCGCGGCCGACGGTGGCACCGGCGCCGGAAAACTGGCCCGCTCCGAAAGCAACGGCGGGGGCGGTAATCGTAACGGCACCAACATGAAAACCGTTCTGGGGCTGACCGAACTGTGCTGGGGCGACGTCGGCCTGGCCCTGTCCATCCCCCGACAGGGCCTCGGCAACTCAGCCATTGCCGCCGTTGCCAACGAAGAACAACTCGCCCGACTGGGCAACACCTGGGCCGCCATGGCCATCACCGAACCCGGCGCCGGCTCCGACTCCGCCGCCATCCGCACCACCGCTACCGAAGACGGCGACGGATACATCCTAAACGGCGAAAAAATCTACGTCACCGCCGGAGAACGCGCCGACGCCGTCGTGGTCTGGGCCACCCTTGATCGCAATAAAGGCCGCGCCGCCATCAAATCCTTCGTGGTGGAAAAAGGTACCGCCGGCATGACCGTCGAACGCCTGGAGAAAAAACTCGGCATCCGCGCTTCCGACACCGCCGCCATCCGCTTCGACAACTGCCGCATTCCCAAAGAAAACCTCCTGGGCGACCCCGACGTCAGCGTCGAAAAAGGCTTCGCCGGTGCCATGCAAACCTTCGACAACACCCGCCCCGTCGTCGCCGGCATGGCCATAGGCGTCGCCAGCGCCGCCCTGCAGAAAACCCGCGAACTCATCGCATTAACCGGCACCGACCTGGAATACCACCATCAGACCTGGACCCAACCCGCCGTCACCCGCGAACTGCAACTAATGGAAGCCGAACTCGAAGCAGCCCGGCTCCTAACCCTCCGCGCCGCCTGGATGGCCGACAACGGCCTGCCCAACTCCAAGGAAGCCTCCATCGCCAAAGCCAAAGCCGGCCGCGTGGGCAACATGGTCACCCTGCGCTGCGTCGAACTCTGCGGCAGCCTTGGCTATGGCGAAACTGAACTACTGGAAAAATGGGCCAGGGACTCAAAGATTCTCGACATCTTTGAAGGCACCCAACAGATCCAGCTACTGATCATCGCCAGGAGACTGCTCGGTAAGTCGTCGGCAGAGCTGAAATAAGCTAACCTGTACGAAAGCGTCGAAAAATCAGGCAGGTGCAACCCGTTTTTCTCAACAGGAGGGCGGGCATCTCAGAGCCTGATCGCAGCGGATGTATCGCTTCTCCCCAGACCGTGCATTGCCAAGGATGGCAATGCCGAGCCCCCATGGATGGGTTAACGGCGTGTCTGGGGAGAAGCGATACATCCGCTGCAGACTCCAAACTCGAAGTCCTGGATTGATGAATGCTGAAGATAAACCGAGAAAACCTGAAAACCAGCCACCAACTCATCTGGTTCATCATAGACTTCCTGATGCTAGGCCTGCTTATCATCAACCTGGCCTTCATCATCTTCGACTCCATCTACAACCTCACCGGCGTCCAGAACCTGCTCGCTGAACACGCACCGCTTGTCAAAGAACTCTACCAGCCCATCCACGAAAACTTCCTGTTCTACGACCTCATCTTCGTCAGCATCTTCCTGACCGAGTTCGTCGTGCGCTGGGGCTACGCCATCAAGGCCAAAGTCTACGACCGCTGGTACTTCTACCCGTTCATCCACTGGTACGACATCATCGGCTGCATCCCCGTTGGCAGCTTCCGCTTCCTGCGGATACTGCGGGTTATCTCCATCATCTACCGGCTGCACCAGTACAAAGTGATCGACGTCACCCAGACGCGAGCCTTCCAGTTCTTCAACTTCTACTACGAAGCCTTCATGGAAGAGCTCTCCGACCGCATCGTCATCAAAGTGCTCACCGGTGCTCAAGACGAGATTCGCAAGGGCTCACCCTTGTTCGAGCGCATTCAGAACGACATCCTCTACCCAAGGCGGGAAATGCTATCCGACTGGGTATCACAACGGGTTGCCGAAGCAGCCCGGGAAGGGTACATCCCCAATCGCGGCGCCCTGCGAAGCTACCTGGAAACCCGCGTCGACAACGCCCTCAAACAGAACCTGGAGTTGTCGAGGCTGAAGTACCTGCCTGTCGTCGGCCCAACCATCCAGGAAACCCTGGAAGAAGCCGTGGGGGACATCGTCGCCAACGTAATTCACCAGATTCTGGAAGACCTTGCTTCCGCATCCAACCACGCGTTCATCGAAGACATCGTCAACGTATTCCTGCCATCGCCCGATAACGAAGACGAGAACGACGAACACAACGAAGCCCTGATCAACCTGATTGTCGAAGTGCTGGATGCCGTCAAAAGCCAGGTCAGGGTCAAACACTGGCGTAGCGAACTGACCTGAGCTGAACCTGCCAACAACATCGAGGTTTTCATGGAACCACTGCACTACCATTCTGCCGCCGAATTGATTAGCGACCTTAAAAACGGGGAGCTAACCAGTGTGGACGTCACTCAGGCCTTCCTGAACAGAATTCGCCAGTGCAATGACACCATCAATGCCGTGGTGACGCTCGATGAAGAGAAAGCCCTGGAAAAAGCCCGGCAAGCCGATGAGGTACGGGCACAAGGTGAGACACTGGGCGCTTTGCATGGGCTGCCACTCACCCTGAAAGACACTTGGGAGGTTGCCGGCATGGCCTGTACCGCCGGTGCACCCGCGCTGAAAGACTACATCCCGACAAAACACGCCGACGTGGTCCAGCGCCTGGAAGACGCCGGTGCGATCATCCTGGGGAAGACCAACGTCCCCATTTACGCCACCGACCTCCAAAGTTACAACAAGCTCTTCGGTGTCACCAACAACCCCCACAACCTGGCACATACCCCCGGCGGCTCATCCGGGGGCGCTGCCGCAGCGCTTGCGGCAGGCATGACACCGTTGGAAGTGGGCAGTGATCTCGCGGGTTCCATCCGCACACCGGCGCATTTCTGCGGCGTTTTCGGGCACAAGCCTTCCCGTGCCCTGGTCTCCTTCCGTGGTCACATTCCAGGGCCTCCGGGCACAGAGTCGCGGCCGGACCTGGCCGAAGGCGGGCCATTGGCGCGCTCGGCAAAGGATCTGGAACTGCTGCTGAACGTGATTGCCGGCCCCGCAGAACGGGAACGCAACAGCTGGCAACTGGCCATGGCACCGGCCACCATTCATTCTCTGGAACAGACACGCGTGGGCCTTTGGCTGAAAGACCCGCTGTGCCCCATCGACGACGAATTACTGAACGGCTACCAACAGCTCGGGCGGACACTGGAAAGCAATGGAGCACTGGTTGCCGAAGCCCGGCATCAACTACTCAACCTGGAACACATCCTGCCTGCCTATTTCAACTTACTGGGCAGCCTTCTCAGCACGTCCATGAAACCGGCCCAACGCCGGCAAATGATGTGGATCTCCCGGCTTGAACGCTGGCTACACCTGTTTGGCCCTGTCACGGCCTTCATCGGGGAATACGGTCGCGGCGTGAATCAGCCGGTACACCAATGGATGGCCTGGAGCGAAATGCGGGAGAAGATGCGGGCGGAAATCACTACCCTGTTCGACGAATTCGATGTGCTGTTGACGCCGATCACCCCAACCACGGCCATTCGCCACGATCACAGCAATCCGGTGTTCAAGCGGCAGATCACCGTTGCAGGTCAGCCCAGGGCGTACATGGACCAGTTCTGCTGGATTGCCCTGGCTACCTTGCTCGGGCTGCCCGCTACCTCCGTTCCTATTGGAAAAACAGCGGATGGGTTGCCGTTCAATGTGCAGGTCATCGGTGCGCCGGGGATGGACCTGACGACGATCCGGTTCGCAGAGCTGCTGGAAGCCAGCGGACTTGCCGGCTTCCAGCAGCCGCCGGACCTCAGCCATTGACCAGAAAGTGCACCCAGATACTGGCCCCGTAACCCAGCGCAATCGCCGGTGTCCATTTCAGGTGACTGAGAAACGTATACTGTCCCCTGGCCTGTCCCATCAGTGCGACGCCCGCAGCAGAGCCTATGGACAAGAGGCTGCCACCAACCCCGGCCGTTAGCGTAACCAGCAACCACTGATAATCCGGCATGGCCGGGTTCATGGTCAGCACCGCAAACATCACCGGAATGTTGTCGACCAGCGCAGAGATCACTCCGATCATGACATTAGCAACGGTGGGCCCCAGATCGCCGTACAGCGTGGCCGATATCATGCCGAGATAACCAATGAAGCCCAGGCCGCCGACGGCCATAATCACCCCGTAGAAAAAGAACAGCGTGTCCCACTCCGACCGGGCAATATGGGAAAAAACATCAAAAGCACGACGCCCCTGGGCCCGGTCACCCGAGCTATCTCCCGGTGGGGACTCAAAGCCCTCGTTCCAGTGATATTCCTCATGGCGTTTGAGATAGAACCCAAAAATCTTCAGGTAACCGAGCCCCGTCATCATGCCGAACACCGGTGGAATGTGCAGGAACTGGTGAAAACTGATGGCGGTGGCGATGGTCAGCAGGAACAGAGCGCAGATGACGAGCCCGCCCGGGCGAATAACGTTACCGAATGACTCGGGTGATGACGGCTGGCCCTTCGGCAAAGCCAGATGCATCAACGCCGCCGGCACCAGGAAGTTGACGATCGAAGGCAGCAACAGCTGGAAGAAGTCCTGGAACGGGAGAATGCCTTTCTGCCAGACCATCAGAGTGGTGATGTCGCCGAACGGGCTGAACGCCCCGCCCGCGTTGGCGCCCACCACAATATTGATACAGGACAGGGACACAAATTTGGCGCTGTCCCGGCCCACGGCCATCACCACGGCACACATGATCAGTGCCGTGGTCAGGTTGTCCGCGACCGGTGACAGACAGAACGCCAGGATACCGGTGATCCAGAACAGACGCCGGTAACCAAAGCCCTTGCCAAGCAACCATATCCGCAACTGGTCGAAGACGCCTCGTTCCAGCATGGCGTTGATGTAGGTCATTGCCACCAGGAGGAAGAAGAACAGCTCCGCGTACTCCAGGAAGTTGTGCCGTATGGCCTCTTCGACTTCGCCATTGGCGCCCGCGGCGCGGTATGCCAGGGCCACGAGTATCCAGATCAACCCTGCCGCGATCAGCATCGGCTTGGATTTGGCCAGGTGAATCCGTTCTTCCAGAATGACCAATAGATACGCGACTACGAAAATCGCGATGGCAATGTAGCCCACAGGGTGGGAAATAAGATCCACGGCCCGGTCGGCATTTGCCCACACCGGTCCGGGCGCCAGCGACAACACGGCCGCTAACGACAGCAAGATCGACTTCATTCGAGGGGGTGCTCCCAACTGCGATGGAGTGCCCGGGACGATCGTCCCGGGGGGTTTGGTTATTCGATTTCGATCAGGCTCTCACCAGGCGCTACCCGGTCGCCTTTCGAGATATTCACCGCCTTGACGATACCAGACTTGGTGGCTTTAACCTCGGTTTCCATTTTCATGGCTTCGATGATCAGCACCGCGTCACCGGCGGATACCTCGTCACCCTCGCTCACCAGCACATCAACGATGTTGCCCGGCATGGTGGTGGTCACCTGGCCTTCTCCGGTGGCTCTGGCACGACCACCCTTGCGGGTATTTTCAGAAGCTTCGCCCTGGGATTCCAACTGAATTTCCTCGGGCACGCCGTCCACTGTCATGTAGAACCGGCGCTCGGTCTCGCTCACCGGATTGGCACCGGTCACATGAATATCGTAACTTTCACCGTGCACCGTGATCCGGAATTCAGTGGACACACTGCCGCCGGTCTTACCGTTGGCGATGGGCTCCAGGGCTTCCGGCTGCAAGGTGCCGTCGCGGCGTTGCTCCAGGTACGTGCGGGCCTGGTCCGGGAACATGGCGTAGGTCAGTACGTCTTCCTCGCTCTCGGCGAGATCACCCAGCTCCTTGCGCAGTTCGGAAAACTCCTTTGGAATCAGGTTGGCCGGGCGCTCTTCAATCAACTCTTCCTTGCCCACAGCGCGGCGTTGCAGCTGTGCGTCCACCTCTGCAGGCGCCTTGCCATACCAGCCCTGCATGTATTTCTTCACCTCATTGGTGATGGTGTCGTAACGCTTGCCGCCCAACACATTGATTACTGCCTGGGTGCCGACGATCTGTGAAGTGGGCGTCACCAGCGGAGGGTATCCCAGGTCTTTACGCACCCGGGGGATTTCCTCGAACACATCCTGAATCCGGTCGAGGGCGCCCTGCTCTTTTAGCTGATTCGCCAGGTTGGACATCATGCCACCGGGCACCTGGGACAGGAGTACGGAAGTATCCACCCCATTGTAGTCACTCTCGAACTGATGGTATTTCTTGCGAACTTCGCGGAAATGGCGGGTGGCCTTGTCCAGCAACTCGAGGTTGAGGCCGGTTTCACAGCCAGCATCATGCAACGCAGCCACCAACGATTCGGTCGGCGGATGGCTGGTCCCACCCGCAAACGCCGACAGCGCGGTATCGATATGATCCACACCGGCCTCCAATGCCGCCCACTGGCACATGGGCGCCATGCCCGACGTGGCATGGGAGTGCAGGAATACCGGCAGTTTGAGGTTCTTCTTCAGGCCGCTGACCAGCTCGGCGGTCACCGCTGGCGTCAGCAGGCCCGCCATATCCTTGATAGCGATACTGTCAGCACCCATGTCTGCCATGGTCTCGGCCTGAGCCAGGAAGGTTTTCACGTCGTGCACCGGGCTGACCGTGTAGCACAGCGTACCCTGGGCATGCTTGCCGGCCTTCTTCACGGCTTTAATGCTGGTCTCCAGATTGCGCACGTCATTCAGCGCATCAAAAATACGGAACACATCGATGCCGTTTTCCGCGGCCTTTTCAACAAACGCCTCCACCACATCGTCGCCGTAGTGGCGGTACCCGAGCAGATTCTGACCGCGCAACAGCATTTGCAGACGGGTGTTGGGTAGAGCCTTACGCAGGGTACGCAGGCGCTCCCATGGGTCTTCCTTAAGGAATCGCACACAGGCATCAAACGTGGCGCCGCCCCAGCATTCCAGTGACCAGTAGCCGGCCTGATCCAGCCATTCACAGGCCGGCAGCATGTCCTCGGTGCGCATACGCGTGGCGATCAGGGACTGATGGGCATCCCGCAGGATGACGTCGGTGATGTGAATTTTTCTCTTACTCATGGTGCTCTCCAATATTCGTGTTACAGGCCAGCCTGGGCTGCGATGGCGGCAGCAACGGCCGTGGCAATGGATTCCGGTCGGGATTTGTCGCTGTACTCCAACAACTGCGGATTGCGCTCCACGAAACCGGTATTAAACGTGCCGGCCTGGAAATCCGGGTGGTTCAGGATCTGCTGGTAGTAAGGAATCGTGGTGTGTACCCCGTAGATAGCCATGTCGCTGAGCGCTCTGCGGGAACGGGCCACCAGTTCCGGCCATTCCCGCGCCCAGACAATCAGCTTGGCGCACATGGAATCGTAGTAAGGGGGAATCTCGTAGCCGGTGTACATGGCGGCATCTGTGCGCACACCCGGGCCGCCGGCGGAATAATAGCGACTGATGCGACCAAAGCTGGGCAGAAACCCGTTTTTCGGGTCTTCCGCGTTAATGCGAAATTGAGCAGCGAAACCGCGATAACTGATGTCGGCCTGGGAAAACTCCAGCGGCTCGCCCGCCGCGATTCGGATCTGCGATTTGATGATGTCGATGCCGGTGATTTCCTCGGTGATCGTGTGCTCCACCTGCACCCGCGTGTTCATCTCCATAAAATAGAAGCTGTCGTCGTGGTCGAGCAGGAACTCTACCGTGCCAGCATTCACGTAACCGCATTGGCGGGTAACCTGGATGGCCAGGTTACCAATAGTTTCTCGCTGCTCCTCACTTAACTGTGGCGATGGTGCCACTTCGATCAGCTTCTGGTTACGGCGCTGGATGGAGCAGTCTCGCTCATACAGGTGCACCACATTGCCGTGATGATCCGCTAATACCTGCACTTCAATATGACGAGGCTCAATGATGCACTTCTCCAGGAAAACCTCGGCACTGCCAAAGGCCTTGGTGGCCTCGGAAATCACTCGCTCGTAGTTCTGCCGCAACTCTTTCTCATTATCGCAACGACGAATGCCCCGGCCACCACCACCGGACGTGGCTTTGAGCATAACCGGGTAGCCAACGTCCTCCGCCTGGCGTACGGCATCTTCGACGTCATCCAGGTTGCCTTCCGAACCCGGTGTAACGGGGACACCTGCGGCAATGGCGGTCTTGCGGGCCTGGGTCTTGTCGCCCATGGCACTGATCGCCTCGGATGACGGGCCGACAAACGTTACCCCCCGCTGCTGGCAGATGGCTGCTAACTCGGCATTCTCGGAAAGAAAGCCGTAACCCGGATGCAGAGCATCACAGCCAGTTTCGACCGCCAGGTTCACGAGATGATGGGGATTCAGGTAACCGCTGAGCGGGTCCTTACTGATCTGATAGGACTCATCCGCTTTCTTGACATGCAAGGAGTACTGGTCCGCCTCTGAATAAACAGCGACAGACCGAATGCCCAACTCCTTGCAGGCCCGCGCAATGCGAACGGCAATTTCGCCGCGATTGGCGATGAGCACTTTTTTAATGGCCATGGAAGCTTCCTTCAAGTAATAGTCATTAACGGAAGAAAGCTGCAACCCGCAACGGCAGGCTGCAGCGTTGCGTTCTTCTACCCGGGGTTTTTCCGCACCGCATGAACGATATCGGAAAAAGATCCCGGGCCGGGATCAGGGGTCACTCGAATACCAAGGCGCCGGCTAAGCTCGTCAGCGGACAGCAGCCCGCAAATGACCTGCTCCTCTGCCCCAACGGCGACAGTGTCCATTACCAAAAGATAGTCCGAATGAAGCCCCTTGAAAATGGTGATTAATTCATCAATTTTCAGGTCCTGAAGCTTACCGAGCTCTATCGTTGGTAAGCGCCATACCGGCCGCATGATGTCCCGCGCAACAATGTCGGCGATGGTACTTCCACGCTGGTTGGCGAGACTCATGGGCCAGGAACCGATCAGATCCTTCAGGGTCAATATTCCGACCACCTCATCATTTCGATTGATAACCACACAAAAGGTTTCTCCGGAAACATCCAGTGTCTTCTTGACCTCCTGGATCTCTCGCGATGACCGGACGATCACCGGGGCTTGCCTGGTGAAGTCCTTCAACAGCTCCGACGCGGCGGCGTCATTGGTGAGGGTGTCCTCGTCTTCCGGTGAAACAAGCCGGTATCTGGCTCCGGCAGACAGGGACGCTTGAACGCTTGATTGATTGCCCATGGCAATTCTCCTGGCTAAAGACCATTTCTCCAGGCGCGGGGCACCCACGCAGGGGCAGCAGCGCCTGAATCAGTTCGAATGTCTATAGCCGGGAGGGAGGTGCCTGTGACTGGCCTGGGTAACTGAGAATTCTTCTGGGGGGGCCGTCAAAGGCCAACTGGTGAAGGGCGCGGGACGTTAACGCCGACGGTGGATAAACGAATGTGGGCGACAGCGACGACACATCGCCGGGTGACGAGGCCCCTTCTGAGGATTCGGAACTGCCTTGCCAATCGCTCAGCGCGACAGTGGTGGCAACAGGATCATCCAGGGTGGGGAGCGCAACGGTAACCGATGTCCAGACAACAAATATCAGTGCCAGCAACGCAACGAGGTTGCCAGACAGACTGAATGTGTGTTCGGAGCGACGGGGCATCATTTCACCGTGTTAGTAGTTGCCTAACTAATGCAAAGGCGACGGCTAATGATAACCTCAGGGGATGGTGGCAATGCAAGCTTTCGTGGCCGATACGGGAAAAGCGTGTCCTGAAACGAATAAGGGCCGGTCAAAGACCGGCCCTTATTGATATGGTAGCGGGGGCAGGATTCGAACCTACGACGGTTATGAGACTGAAAATTATCACCCACTTTTTTTGTGCCAAATTGTATTAAAATGTCTTAAATTGATGTATGAATTAAAGTTTCAGGAGCAAGAGGCTTTGGAGACTAGGTACATTAATGGGGAAAGACGACCATCAGAATTGGCACAGGATTGAGGAATCAAACGACAGCAATTCGACCGTAAGGCTCGCTGGACGTCATTTTAAAACGCTCAAAACCTGGGCGGAGCAACACGACGTATCCGAGATTTTTGAGGCCATTGCTCTCACCTTTGGCTTTACCGAGAACTTCACGATTATCGGTAACCTTTCGCGCGCACTGTCCGATTCAGATTCCCAGGCCATACTTACACAGTGGGCTGATAACCCATACATCTATCAGCTGAACAAGCTGATCACGGCCTACAACCAAGACATAAAAGTCTCTTCAGACTTCGCAGGCATTCCTCAAGGCGTATCTCGAGCCAATACCAAAAGTACTCTCCGCGCTGCCGGGGCCGATATCAAGCACCAGCACTTCCTGCTCGAAATGATCGTGCAACCGTTGGCACTATCCGGTTCTGAATCATTGGGCCGCCTCCGCAAAACCCTGAGAATCTGGCTCGTCGTGCAGGCCCTTGAACGGTCGGTCGAGCATTCCTGTTACCACGACAACGAAATACGACAGGTCGCCAGCGCACTCTGTTTATCCGGCCAGGACGATAAATGGGGAGCTATTGACTCAGTCCTTGCGATGTCTTTGCAGACTTGCCCGTCGGATCGTTATTTCTACGGGCAGTTCACCCTTGCGATCCGACACTCTGCCATACAATTGCTACCTCTTCATTCAGAGCCAACCCAACGCAAACAACGTCTGTTACTAAATTCCCTTCAAAGGGTAGCCGAAGGTCAACGAAATCCAATCGTAACTCACCGAACAGAACGCTTGTCCGCATCGTCTTTCAGCGGACCATTCAAGAGTAAAGCCCCATCCCTCATCCTCGATAAGCAAACTGGAGCACCCCAAGTTCTGGCTCTTTCAGACAGAGAGAGCAGCTCTGGCGATGAAGAAGGGCTTGAACAGCTGATCCTGTTCGACGTCAACCCGCAAGAGACTCCAGAACAGCAACAACTGTCCGGCCGAAGCATTCTGCTGCAAACGTCAGAGCTATCGCATTACCTGCCATGGTCATGGGACAAGCCGCTTCCCCCGGAAACGCACCTTCTTGAGCAGTGGCTAACAAGCACCCTTGCTAACGATGAACTTCCGGAACAACTCGGCGCAGCCCTGGTATGGCTGGCGCTTCACTTTGGGCGATCTTTGGAGTTTGTATTGGAATTCCAGATTACCGATGGCGCTCAGGCGGAGTGGAGCCTCTCCAGTGACTTTGAGTCAGCACATCGCCAAACACCCAGGCGCCATAGTTCCTGGACTCCCGGCAAGGCAGATGAGTCACTCATTGAGTCATTTGAGAAATCTTTATGCACTGCTCTGCCCGAACGGATCCAGGAAGTACTTCGGAAAGCGAGTCAGTCATATCAAGAGAGCTCGTCACTGCGACAACTATGGGGGCAGGCTTGCCCGGATACCCTGCAAACCTGGTTCAGACAACATGCGCGCCAGCACTTTCCCAGGCTCTCCAGCGCCAAACTCGCCAATGCCCAACCTCAACGGGTTTTTAACGAACAAGGCGACCACTCTCTCGCAAGACTGATCTCAGCCCACCCCCGCAGTGCCCTTCCAGCAGCCTGCGGCTACGCCAATTGGAATATTCGGCAAGTGCAGAATGGGTTTGCGCTGCCGCTTAAGCACTCATCTGTTAGCGATGAACGGGTTAACCTGCTCGGCAGCCTCCTAGCGCCGCTCGAATCGTTACTGGTTGAGGGAGTTCGAAAAGGCACCAGAAGACTATTAGACAGCGCCAAGGGAGATCCAGTCTCATTCCACAACACTCTGGTGCAATACACGGTCACCGCGCTCTATGCCGCTACGGGATGCCGTCACCTTTCCGAGCCCTTTGAATCTCTCGACCATTTTTGTGATGAGCCTCCTGCGGTCTTCATTAATGACAAAACCGAAGACGGTCTTCACAACGGCCGAATGGTGCCTCTGGCCGATGGTGCCAGAGCACTTGTTAGCGCGTATTGCGAACATCTTCGTCGTCTCCAGAAGGGTCTGGCAAATCAAGACGCGGAGCTTTCTGGTCGTATCGACCACGTACTGCAAGGCACATCCAGTTCGCTACCATTGTTTTTCTTACTGGACTCTTCTGGCTCATGGCATCCACTGAATGACGGAACCGTGCAGGGCGCCGGGCTATTCCAATGGTCTCTTCCCCAAAACCTGTTCCGGCACCGATTTGCCCAGCAGTTAGCACGATGTGGTGTCAATCCTGAAGTCATTGACGGCTGGATGGGACACGGTGAACGAGGGGCAACCACCTACAGCGATCATTCAGCACGGTGCTGGAAGGAGGATGCTGAGCGATATCACCAGACATTGAATGACTGCTTTGACCGATTAGGTTTCTTGATTCAACTACCCGAGACAACATACGACGAGATCCAGGTTCAACCCCGGAGCCAAACAGACGACTACCGTGAGCCGACGCATTTCGGTCAAGCGAAACGTCACATGGAGCGGTTGCAGGCCCGGGATCAGGCTCGCGCATTGGCCCGCAAGGATCTCGATTTGATTCTTAAAGCTAATCCACCCAACGGGGATGAGCAGCTCACCCAAACGTATGTTGATGGTGTGGTGAAAGGCATGATCTTACGCGAGAACGGGCTACCCCATCCCCGCGCTGCCATCCGTATGGAAGTGCTGATTCAATGGTTGGAGAGTTCGGGGCCACAGGCACGGCAATTTGTCCGCCACCGGCTGGCCCGTCTGGGGACGGAGCGTTCACTGTTCCGCAGCTCCTGTCCCCGGGCACTGCAAGTAATGCCTGAACTCCAGCGCTGGGCGAGCCAAACCAGACAAGCCCTCCGCCAGAGGCGACTGTCAAAATCCGATGGGCTGGCGCTGGCTGTCGCCTTCCTCGCCATCGAAAAAAGAATATCCTACCCGCAGCTACTGTCAGACCTGGTTCAGGGACTGAATTACCGGGTGATCCAGCACAAACGGCGTGTGTACCTCGAGTACAGTGAGGCACTGGAGCCTGACGACTTCGATCAGCCCGTTCAACGCCATGAGATCGACCATACCACTGCCCGACTGTTGGCAAGAGGATCGGGCATAAAGGACACAAAGGATCTCACTCGAACGCCCTCCCCCAAGCCACTGCGATCACTTCAACCTATCCTGAAAACGTCTGGACCTGAACACTGGAAGAGACAAGCAGACCTGACGCTTGCCGAGGTACTCAAGTCGTTACACCGACTTGTGGAGCAGGCTAACCTGGTCGATTTTCCCGGCATAGTCGCCGGCGCCCTGAGCGAACGAAACCCTCCGACAAGCGTCTGTTTGTACGATTACCTGAGGCTTACCGAAGGCCTCCGTTATCAAATACCGGGAATTGATACACGCGCCCCAATTTCGGCGCCGGAAGCTTTTCCAAACATCCCGGCAATGGCCTCCGCCAGCTACCCCAACGCCTTCTACGATTCATCAAAGGCATTTTTCCGGGCATTGCATGACATCCTGAATCGCTACACAAAAAGCTCCTCACAGGAAATTGCCAAGGAAATCGAGCGGCACTGTAAGTCCAATGCCCACGGGGTCAGCAGTGCCGTTTTAATGCTCGGCTACTGGATCGCCCATCTGGTCCGCAGAGGCAAAGGAAGGCCCAATCGTGCCCACAACCCCTATGCCGCCAACTCAATAAAACGTTACCTGAGTGCGCTGTCCCCGTCTTTCGGTGGCCTGGCCTATAACGCCGATCTAATGATTATGACAGAGGAGGATGTCACCGAACTGGGCGCGAGAATGCTCTCCCGGCATGCGGAAAGACAGAAGGACCTGAACTACTTCTCGGCCCGTCTCATCGAGTTTTTTGACTGGGCTGGGGAGCGTGGTGTTTCAACTCCGGACTGGGATGAGCTCGATCTGGGCGGATCACGCCGATCCGTTCGCCCCCGGCTTTTTTCAGAAGATGAATATCTGGACGCGCTTCGGATACTGCTCCGCGCTAACTCGGAAGATCCGGACCGTGGCAGGCAAGCTGCCTTTGTGCTTTTTCTTGCCTTCCGATTCGGCCTTCGGGCCCAGGAGGCCCTGGGCTTGCTGCGCTCCGATTGGTGCCAATCCGGAGAACTGACCTGGGTACTGATTCAGAGCAATGCCATTCGGTCCTTAAAGAACACCACAAACAGCCGGCGTGCGATACCCTTGCTTTTCCAGTTGGACGCCATCGAACAGACACTGATTGAAACGACACTGACTCGTTTTACAACCCGGTTTGCAGATGCCACCAATAAGCCAATATTAGGAGCTAACGACGGGACGCTCACACCCTTTGCTCGCACAATTCCCACCGACATTGCGAAGGCGCTCAAACTGGCCACTGGCAATCCGAGAACGAGCCTGCATCAGGCAAGGCATGCATTCTGTAACGTATTGACCACCGCGTTGTTTGGGATTCATACACCACTGGCTGCCAATTTGTGCAAATCCATTGATCGAGAAGCCATCATTCATATCATGCTGGGGCAACATGAGCAGCCATCTCGTCGCGGTGCAATGGCAATCGGCCGGGCACTGGGACATCAGAGCCCACGCACGCAGTTCCGCTCCTACAATCACCTCCTCACAGAGTGGGCCGATACGCTCACCCCGGTCAGATCCCACTATGCCAGCTCCATTGCAAAGGCAATTGATACCAACGAGTGGGCTGTTGAATCTCTGCCGGATCACGATGCTTTGCCAACGATCTTCTCCCAAAAGGCAGAACTGACGCCTTCGATCGTGATCGAGGCTTTACGACTTATGGCACTTGGATATCCTACAAACCGGATTGAGCACCTGTTGCGTCTTGAGCCCGGGGAATTGACAGATGTTGAAACCCTGGTCGACCGAATCAATGCGGGCATTCGATTCAAGGTATTCGATCCTGAAAAGGGGAAGAAGGCGTATGTCTATGGTCAGTCTCTACCGCGTTTTCTTCTTAAATCCCGACCCTCTGGCGTCTGGCCACGACTGCTGGAACTGGCTGAAAAACTGCCGCCCAGAAACCAACTGGCCAACTGTCGGCCTCTACCCTCATTGGATCAGGCCTCAAACCTGGTGGGCAGAAATGGCCATTTGCTCATGAACCTTCCGGAGGAGTCATACCTCCTGCGCCTTGTTGTCGACAGCTTCGAGCTACCGGAAACCTCTTTCATGGTGATGATAAAAAGTCCGCCCAGCGCTGTGCCACGCGCTCAGAATTTACTGCTCGAAGCGCAATTTGCGCCGGCAGTTGGTGTTACGACTCAATTGGATACGTTCAATGAAGACCACAGCAAAACCTTCGGACGGGCGCGATCCTACGCTGGTCTGGTTCTGGCAAAACCGGCTAGTGGCCCTCTTCACGACAGTCTTGAATTGGTGCTGGCTTACATCGCTATCGCCGCCGCCTACTGCCCGCGGACGGGCCCAATGCAGCCTTTAGCCGACTCCCAGCCAATTTACTCAAGCTTAAACTGATCCTGATCATTTGCCGCGACCTCCCTTAACTCCAGCAGCGTGATAACCGGTTTCTTTTTTTTCGGCTCGGGCTGGCTGAGCGCCTTAAACTCGAGCAGGTTTCGATTCGCAAACGCTCGCGCGACCGTGCGCAGGAAATCCAGGTTATGACAGACAATCTCGAGGCGCCCTTCATAGGGCACTTTACCGCCATCATTTGCCGCCTTTGAAAACCAAAATATTGCCGTACTTTTTTGTTCATCAAACCCCAGCGGTCTGCCCACGCCCTCAATAGTGCCGTGCGCACTTTGCTCCAACGCCAATGGCGGCATTACGCCCTGCACGGTTATCCCATGAAGATCGGTGGCACCGAACCTCACCACAAAACCCTGGGTAATCGATTTACTCGCAAACTTCGCGGCAACGTCGCCTCCGAGCTCGTTCAAAAACAGTTTTTCCTCTTCCGTGAGAACATGGTCGGTCTCCTGCTCACCAAATGATCGCTGTGAAATCAATGCCGTGAGAATGACCTGTGCAGCCGCTCGAAAGACCATGACCTCGGCTGGAGTCGTTCCAGACCCAACGAGCCGGATGACATGGGTCGCGGGATATTCAGTTCCATCCTGAGGTTCAACCCGCAACCGGGACTCGACTGCGATTGCAGGTGTTTTTCGGAAGCTCACAAAATCATTGAGAACCCGAACCATGGTGTCTTTCAATTGTTTCTGCGACGGCAAAACCAGCGCACCCTCCTCTTCAAACTCTAATGCACCGCCTGAATGAACCACGTTGGGCGCGCTTAATGGGTGTAGCACCAAGATGGCAGCATTGAGAGTCTCGCAGGATTTCTGGTTGGTCATAACTGTTAGCCCTTTACAATTTTCTGATCCCAGCCCGACCGCCACCTGTCTGTGCACAGTTGGCGTTAAGCTAACGCCTGAATTTCCATCAGAGCTTTTTACACAGCTCAGACCGGAATTTTGGCGAGAAGCCTAAAACAGTTGAAAAGTCAGGCCATTTCGGCGACACCTGTGATCTACCGAGGTAAACCAAGGGCACCCTCAGACATATTGTTTCAGAGTTGAATGGGGCAGATTTGCAGTAAAGCGGGGTTTTTTGCGCACTTTTCGGTAACTATGACGAGATTTGCCAGGAATTAGTTGACTTACACACATTTCAGAAGAGCGATCGGCTGTGGACGTACGAGTCACATATGTCAGCTCAGCTGAAATCACCCTGCTCAATTTTGTAAAGCACTTCCGTGAGCCACCGCCTACCCTCAAAGGTATCCAGCAGGCTCATGGGAATCTGATCTGCTAACGCATGGACCGGATGACTCAGCCATTCCACGGCCTGGTCATGGGATTCCCACACGGATACGCAGTACGATAGTAACCTTGCCAGATCGAGCACGTTTTCTGACGTTCTGGCATCCAGAGCATCCGCCTGACAGGCTGCTCGCAGTTGGGATGAAGTCATGCCAAGTGCTATCGCAATCTCATGTTCCAGGCCAGTCTCACCCACTAAAGAGGCCAGCCAGTCACCGGGTATACCCCTGCGAACCCACTGAACAAAAGTCACAGGGTTCGAGAGCACATCTTCAAGCATGCCGCGAGAAAAGAGAGTTTCTTGCGGGCGCTCAGGTACGAGGGCAAAGTAAGGCGTGTGACTGATGTACTTGGGCCTGACTTCACCGTGTGGACGGGATGACTCACACAACCCTTAGCCTACAATATTCAGTACCACTTCTCATGAGGATAAATCATGGACCTCGAGACCGGTATACTCACCGCGATGACTATCGGCGTTGCTGGTGCCGGGCTGCTGACCGCTTGGTGCCTCTGGTCACGCCGCAAGGAACTCAAGGATCACGAAATGAACAAAAAGTGACAGTGCTTCCGAAGGAGGGGATATGGCCAAAAAACCCACGACTGAAAACCAACTCCTACAAGACCTCAATGCCCACACGGCCCACACCGACGAGCTAGCGCAACCGCTTCCTCAGGAGCTGACACCACTTGAGCGTTTGAAAGGCTCCGTCAAACGCTACGAGCGGCCCCTGGATCCGGTCTGGGAGGAATGGTTTGAGTCCGAGGAACGTGTGACCGAGGATTTCATGGACGACCGGGATCAGCCACCGAAAGATCGGAAGGAGTGACCGCGCCCGACAGCGATTAGATGGTGAGTTTACTTAGCCAATACTCGGCACAACAACGCCTGGACTGGGGGTCAGGCTTAACTGGCCAAGCCGCTCCAGGAGTCCGGGCACAGCATCCTATAATATGTTGACAGCTGGACTTGGGGCTGACTCAAAGATCGCACCGGAAGGAGGGGGGGAAACGTGGTATCAGACGAAGATATGCGGAGCCAACTAGCAGCGAGCGTGGGCAGGGATTATCTGAAATACATGCTGTCCGGTGACACTATTAGAAACGCCCCGACAATCCCGGAAACAAATACTGCGCCGCGCGCCGCGCGCCAGCCACTGACACCTGAAGAGAGGGACATCCTTGAGAGCGGTGGCGCCCGGTTCGGCGACACTCTCGGGCACACTCGTGACGAACTCATCCACCATCAAGTTCAACGAATTCAGGACGAACTTCGTGCCATGATTCAGCAGGCGCTCACCCTCAACGAGGTCGCGCAACGGCTTTCCGTGTCAAAAGAGGCTGCCCTCCAGCTTCTCACGAAGAAGCACCCAGGCCTACACGCATTTAAAGCACCCAATGGCGTTCTGCTATTTCCAGGCTGGCAATTCACAGAACAAGGTCTCATGCCGGTTCTTCAGAGTATCCTGAAGCACATTGATCCAAAAGTAAGCGCACTCACCATCAACCGTTTTATGACCAGCAAACACTGCGATCTACCACTCGGCAATCGCTGCCTAAGCCCTCAGGAATGGCTTGCCTCAGGGCATGATCCAGTAGAAGTGGAGAGGCTCGCCAGGGATATCTCGGGACAGATATAATTCTCTTAAAGTTCATAAAAATTCCGGAGGCGATATGAACATGATGGCAGCCCTTATCGGCTATGGAGGCTTTGCTTTATCCCTCTTTACAATTGGCATCATTGGTTACTGGAAAGCCGATGCGCTGGAGGCTTGGGCAAAAAGGAAACTGAAATCCTGACGTTATCAGGCTCAGCCACCACTTCAATAACGCCCAGGCGGCTCCAAAGGCTTCAACCACCGCTGAGGTAAGACGCGGGTTCCGAGTAGATCGCACAAGCAAGAATACCCGGGGCCACACTGGCGGCTGTGCGCCTTTAGCTGCTTTAACAGCCATACGACTTTAACCGCCGCATGATCATTGCGATAGCTCCTTAAGGGGCTGCAATTGGAAGCCCCACCCATTCAGCCAGCGTAGCGAGAGATCGTGAGCCCGGCACGGCCGAAAATGCGTTCCTGATGGTACAGCGAGAGATGGTCGGCGTACTTGGCCACCAGCACCTGAGCCAGCAGGCAGGGCGCCTTTAGTAGCATTTAGTAATTTACTATACTAAAATAGTTTTTTATTTACTAATCTCGACTACTGGCCGCCGAGGCGCTTTATGAACGCACATGTGGACTGGCACTTTCCTCGCCGCGAGCTGACGGATCAGTTTCTGTCGACTTTCGCCAGTGGTGTCTCCAACACCCTGACGCTCTTTGCACCTCGGCGCATGGGCAAGACGGAATTCATCCTCTTTGACCTTATCCCGGAAGCACATGAGCAGGGCTATCGGCCCATCTATGTAAGTTTCTGGGACAACCCCCGGAACCCGGTTACCTGCCTCAAAAAAGGCCTTGAAAGGAGCATCGGGGAAATGACCTGGCTAGAACGCCGGCGCTGGGCTAACTCCCACCTCGGAGCTCTGAAGCTGGGTGGCGAGGTCGGCATAGACGGGACGGTGAAGGCCTCGGCCGAGGTCTCTGGACGAAACATCCCGCCACAGGAGGATGACCTGAGCCAGCTTCGCAGCCGATTCGAGACGTTGCTGAGCGGAAAGAGGAAGATATTGCTGTGCCTAGATGAAGTCCAGCATCTGGCCACCGACCGGGCTTTCGAGCCCCTGGTGTTTTTCCTCCGGACCCTGCTCGATGAAAACAGGGACAAGCTCTATGTTGTCTATACTGGTTCGTCCAGAGACGGTCTGTACCGCCTGTTCAATCGCCGAAAGGCACCGCTGTTTCGCTCATCGTCCCAGATCGACCTGCCAGAGCTAGGGTCAGGCTTCGTCAAACACATGCTTGATGCTTTTGATCAGGCCACGGCCAGGACTCTATGCTACACCCGCGCTTTGAACGCATTCCATACCCTGAACCGGGTTCCGCGGGATTTTCGAGCCGTCATCGAAGGTATGGTGCTCTCCGGCGAGACGGACATAACCTCCGCGACGGAGCGCTACCGGCAGTTCACCAATGATGCCAATGAGTACGAGAAAATCTGGTCCCAGCTCAAGCCCATCGAGCAGGCCATCCTCGCTGTCATCGCCCAGAACATTGCCGGCCCCTACCACGAGGATGCTCGCCGATTCATTGCCACCTGGCTGGGTGTGACAGAGCCCGATGTGGCAACGCATACGATCCAAAATGCGCTGAATCGGCTTCGGGGAGAGTTCCTGGCGCCGGTTGAGAAAGGCGTCTGGGTATTTGAGGACTTAGATTTTAAAATCTGGGTTGCTGAGGCTTTTGCAAAGGATCCGACTGAGCGCTAGGTTTACGGTCGTCGATATTCGACGCCTCAACGTTGCGCCGGGCCAAGAAGGCTACCAGGCAAGGCGCAACGATGACGTAAAAAGCTACAGCAACCTTTCTTGCCCAGACGAGGTAAACTGATAACCCATCGCCTTGTAGCCTTTCTCCCGTTTTCGGAACATGCGCTCAAGCATGGGTAGGCCAGCGTCCAGATAATCATAGACAGTGACTTCCTGTTTGCCATGGGCATCCCTGTGGATCCTGCCAGCGTACTGCGAGAGCGTTCCTTTCCAGGCGATCGGCAAGGCTAGAAACAATGTGTCCAGTCGAGGCAAATCAAAACCTTCCCCGATGTATTTCCCGGTTGCAACGATAACCTGAGCTTCTTGTAACTGTGCTTCCGCCGCCCGGCGTTCTCTGATGCGCATCCCTCCCCGCAACACCACCGATGATATGGATTCTGCGTCCAGCAGCGTTGCCAGCCTCTCAGCATGCTCTCGTCGTTCCGTAAGCAGAAGACAATTTGCTTGGTTTTGTACACACCGTACGACATCCTGAACAATATCCTGATTCCGGGCGCTACTCTCAGCAAGCCAGCGGTAAACTGAAGCTATGTGAGGCCGTTCACCACCCTGAGAGAGGTCAGTGGGTGGCGTTTCGTGACGCTCCCGAACGATCACGCGTTGGACAAACCTGGAACTATGATCAGCCCGAACTTTATGACGAACAGGTCCCGCAACCATAAACATGATTCTCTGGTGACCATCTTGGCGGTCAGGCGTTGCAGTAAGGCCTACGACGTATCGGGCGCTGACTTCGTTAAGCAGCATCTCGTAGCGGGGCGCTGAGACATGGTGACACTCATCGATGATGATCTGGCCATACTCCCGGACCAGGCTTGAGACCGTATTATCTTTCTTGTTGATCAGGCTTTGATAAGTCGCGACGTCGATCTGACCGGTAGGTTTCTTCTTGCCACCGCCAATCACACCCACCGATGCACCCTCCATGAAGGTTTCCAGACGCTCCTTCCATTGATCGAGTAACTGGCGACTGTGAGTGAGGATCAGCGTGTTAACCTGCCGCTTGGCCACAATGCCAATGGCGGTTACGGTTTTGCCGAAAGCGGTTGGAGCATGGAGTATTCCGGTATCGTGGTTGGCAAGCGCCTTCACAGCCTTCTTCTGATCACTACGCAACGTTGCTTTCAGGCTGATAGCGTCCAGAAGTTCGCCCCGGGTTCTGCGGTCATCGATTTCTACCGCTATTCCCTGTTCCAGCAACAATGCCTGGAGCTCATCAAAGCAGCCCCTCGGAACCGATAGATAACCTTGCTCAATCCTCGCACAAGAAATGTAACGAGGGATGCCATGAGTTGAGAAGCGAAGTGCCTGGGATTTGAAAAACAACGGGTTGGCAAAACTCGCCATACGCTTTATGCGTGCAGCCAGTGGTCCCGGTATGTCTGACAACTTCATATAAATGTGATTGACCAGAGTGAGCGTTATGCGCTCGGGACATCCTTCAATCATCCCAGTCTCGACTGGCGAGGATTGCTCCCACGGTAACGCAACTGGCGCTGCAGCATCGGAATCAGGCTCCTTACCAACCATCTCTCGAAGCGCGTCCGGCGAAACGGTCTCTTGCCGACTGAGCAGCCCCCACTGATCGGGATGCGGATTCAGCTCATCATCGACAAACACCGTACACCCACGACTTCGTGCCTGGTGCTGAAGCGGCAGAGCAATCAAATTGCCAAACCCACCATCGGGCATCGTATCCTGATTGGGGAATAAACGGTCATAGGAATCAAAAGACAAGCCAGGGTGGCGCTCCATAGCTTTATCCAGCAGATTGAACCCCAAAGCTCTCGCGGACCATGCCGGAACTGCGTCGGAAAAGAAAACCCATAGATGAGCACCAGCTCCTGATTGGGAGATCTCTACAAGATAAGGAATGCCTTCATCACGACAAGCCTGGGCCAGCGCTCGAATGTCTGCCCGCCAGTCCTCCTTATCAAAATCGACGGCCAGAAGATAACAGGAGTTGTCCGGCAACAAAGGATATAACCCAGCCACATGCTTGCCAGACAGGTGGTCATACACCGCATTGAAATCCAGGGGCTTAAATTTTTTGTGCGGACACTCCCCGCATTTGATTCGAGGTTTCTGACAGATCCCCGGAACCCACTCATTCTCACAGGCGACCGCATAGCCGGAACGGCCGCCGGATCCCTGCCAGCGGACCGCATAAACATCCTGTCTGCCGCCAAAGAGGTTCCGGAACAGTTCTGCCTTTTGGTCGGGAGTCAGTTGCGTTGCTGCGGGTCGTTTCGCGGAGGCATGAAGCTCGTTCTTCCTAGAAAGAAGGGCAGCCTTTTCCCTCTCAAGCTCGGATAACTTTCGTGCAATGGCCGCGAGCTCGTCTTCTATTCGGATACCTGCCTCCTAGCCAGTGACATCAGTTAATTCGCTGATAGTACCCTGGCGATCTTTACTCCACCGAACCTTTCAGCGTGCGGCACTAGCTGAACTGGCCACCCTCGATTTTTCGGAGGACCTCAATGATCCAACGCCGGCCTTCATGGGTGTCCAATAGGCTGACGGGACTCTCACCGCCAAGAGCCGGCACCCCACTCTTCAACCATTGATTTGCTAATACCGGAGACTCCCAGGTGGCTGCGCATGAATAAAGCACTCTCGCGATTTCCAAAACTGCTTCCGAGGTTCTGGTATCCAGGACATCCATATCGCACAAAACCTCAAGCTGCTTTTGCGGCGCGCCAAGCGCCTTAGCAATACTCTCATCTAACCCGGACGACCGGATGATCGAAGACAGCCAATGTCCTGGAATACCTTCCCGAACTGCACGAATGAAGGCCGGAGGGTCAGCGAACAAGTTCTCGGGCACACACCCAACAACCATCTCAGGACATTGTTGTGAATTATTCTGCTTCATAAAGTTGCCCAGCATCGTTGATAGGGTCGAAGTTGATTCGTATTCGCCAAAATTTCACTGACTAAATTATAATCGTATAGTAAACACGCCACTCACGCATGAGGCAGCAATGGATTTTGAAACGGGTATTCTGATGGCTATGGCGATCGGAATTGCGGGGTCAGCTGTACTGACTGCCTGGTGCCTTTGGTCTAGATATCGAGAAGTCAAAGATCTCGACAATAGGTAGCTACCTTAATTCCCCCCCCCCTCAAAGGCCGGCCCGGAAAATCAATGCGGATAGTGATGCGCCGGATATCAAGCATGCCAGTGCACTATGGCAGTTGGCCGAAAGACTCACGGTGGCGAATCGCCCCATTTTTCAAACCTATTGCGCGAGGTCATCGGGCTCGCCGATTCAACTCAAAACTATGCTGACATTGAAATCATTGTCCAAAGAAACTCAGGATTTGTGCAGTTTGCAGAGTAGGGTCGAAGAACCGCAACGGAGAAAACAGTGACATGGCTCATTCAAACGCCCCCAACAATGACGTTTCCGAGGTAATGATTCGCCTAGGTATTTCTGAGACAGATCTTTCGAAATTGCTGAAAGTCGCAGACATTGATTATCCTGTTCACGCTTCGCCAGAACGATCTACGGACACTCATCCATTGTCCGAGAAAGAGGTTGAGGTTTTAAGGTCCGGAGGAGCCAAAGGGTTAGATGCAGGCCCAAACCTCCATATAGCCCGAGTTAATTCGTTACGACGATTGATTGAAGAGTGCCAAACGCTCATTGAACACGCACTCTATTCAGAATCAGTCGCAAAACTACTACAGATCTCAGTGGCTGAAGTCGAACGGAATGCGCAGCGCTCACCTCCCTATCTGCATGGATTCGAGCTGGAACCGGGAGTATGGCGTTTTCCAGCCTGGCAGTTCACCGATGCAGGGGAGATTCCGCACCTGGCCACTATTCTCCCTATCTTAGCGCATCGAGAACCAATGTTTTTAGATCGATTCATGCGTCTTCCACATTGCGATCTAGAAATTGATCACAAACCTGTGAGCCCCAGAGACTGGCTCATCGCCAAACACGATCCAGATCAGATCTTTCAGTTGGTTCGACTTCTGGAGTCAGATTAATTGCCTCTTCTCTTCAATCAAAATCCCTCACTCATCTTCAGGATTAACCCAAAGCCCGTTCTTGATCTGGCGAGGTTCATGACGTCGTATTGACGGCTGCATTTTCCGACTTCCGATGAAAAACAGTCCGAAGGCTCGGCGAGCAAGATTTGGAGGACTTCAGAAATCCGATATTCTGGTCATCAGATTTCTTTACTCGGAGGGAACGATGGATATGCTCGCAGGATTGATTGGCTTTGGCGGATTTTTTCTAACACTGGCACTGCTGGGTCTGGTTGGCTACTGGCGGGCCGATCAATTAGAAGCGTGGGCGAAAAAGCGCTACTCGAAAGGAAATGATTGCCATGGCTAGCAGCTTTCCCGATCATAGAGGCACTGAGGACCTGCGCGTATATCTCGATTGCGCAGCAATTGCGATGCTTATGCTGAGTACTCTCACTCTAGTTGGAGCATACGGGCCATACGCCTGGATAAGTCCCGAGGACATTGAGGGCGTAAGCGGCAAATCGGGATTGATGTTTGTCGCCCCCTTATCGGGAGCATTAATAATCAGCGGCTTTCAGATCACGTCGAATCGCGCTGGCCGAAACCTGCCAACTGCCGCGGAGATGGCGCTGTTTTGTACTCTCCATTTGGTAGCGTTTTTGGCCAGCTATCTGGCAATCGCATTTTTCCAGATCTTAATGACTTCCATGGTCATTTTATTGATCGGCACTGCATTTACCTTTTTTCTTCCTGCAGCTGGCTTCATTCATATCAGAAGAAAGCGTCATCGATCATCTCACTAAAGGAGATGAATGCAAGAAGGCCAATCCGAATATCGACTGGTCCAGCATTGTTTGAGAGAGCTTCTACTTCTCGAATGGCTAAAGAAAAGCCATTTAGCCGCCGGCGAAAGCTACCCCGTCTTGTCGTCTGGCAGGCCCCAGTTCTTTTTTCGCACAACGCCAGGCTTTGCCCTGACTCTACTTCCGGTCAATTGGGTTCGCGTGTGGCTATCAGTCCTCACGCGACGGCTGATCCCGGTCTTCCATGAAATCCTCGGAACCCCCCTCGCTGGAGTCAAAGTACTCATCCCAAACGGGATCGGTAGGTCGCTCATAGCGTTTGACAGAACCTTTTAGCCGCTCAAGTGGCGAAAGCTCCTGCGGGAGAGGCACGGCTAACGCGTCAGCATGGGCCGAATCCACATCCAGATCTTCCAACGGTTCCTGTTCAGTAAAGCGTTTCTTTTTCACCATGGCCATCCTCCGAGTGAGCATCAATGCCACACAGGGCAGTTTAACAGGGCGTCAGCCGCGGCAGCGAGGAGCCGTTCCGAAGAGCCTCTCCGATTCAGTTCATAGATAAGGGGCCAAAGGCGCACCTCACGTTAGAACTCCAGCAATTTGAAGCTCTGGCCCAATAACTTGCAGGGGTCTTTGACTACTCGAAGACAGGTATCACTTGCAGAGTTATTTCCCCATCATTCTCTCGTATCTGATTAATAGACGCCTCGGAACTGAGGAACTCACTCGCGTTGATTATTATCTCAGCATCAGAAGAATGGCAGGTAATACAGATCTCCTTGCTCTCACCGAAGTCCACATCGAGATCCTCGTAAGGGTAACCTGGCGCAAGAGCCAACTTCATGGATGTCCCGTCCGGGCTATCGGTCATCTCCAATAGGGTTTTAGGGACTACTCTCACGCGGATGCTTTCTGAATCCTCATCCACATCCGCCTGGGTGATTAGATCTATACCATGGGATTTCCTCTTCCCCATGTTCTCAATCTGGCCCATGAAGTGATCGTTGATTCGGGCCGCCTGATTCCCCAAATTGCTTGAAATAAGTATCTCATCAGCGACTGCAATCACAGAAACTTCCGCATCCCATCCTTCCTCCTCGATCTCAAAATCTGAGCGCTCAACCATGGTCTTCTCGAAGCGCCTTTTGGCCTCCTCCAGCGGGATATTCAGATAGATAGCGTGGTTCTGATTGTCCGCATAGGTGATGACAACAGCCTGCATTAACGACTTGTCGGTGCGCGGATCGATTCCTTCAGCATCGCTCGACACAGCGACAGACTTAGTCCTAAAAAGAACTTGTGGGGTGGTATTTTCGGTCATGAATTCTCCTTTTCTGACCTGAGTATACAAGACAGGCCTCCGATTCCAGAACAAGCCGCGTGCGATTCTCAGCCAGCCAAAGCAAGTTACTGCTCACAGCTATTCCAAATCCATCAACGCTTTGGTCAGATACGTCTGAAGAGCGTTGGACAAGGTGCTAATATCAACATCTTCACGGTTCCTCTGCCGCTTCCATACCTCATTCCGAAGCCATAGTGCGACGGCATCGAAATTGTCTCGCGCCCTTTGCTGTTTTAGCAGCCAGACCAGGTCTCGCCCTTGCGAAATATTGTTCAAACGAATTAAAACTTCCGCCACTTCGGCGATATCTCTCTGAGTCTCGAAGCTAAGAGATGATTTAGGCATTTTCAGATTCCTCCAAGTCTTCTGAACGCGAGTCAATCAGGCGCTCGAAGGCGCTGCCGTCCATACGGGTCACATTCGGAATAAAACGCGAGTAAACCTTGAACAACATTTCAGTAGAGGAATGGCCCAACACTCGAGCCACCCATTCAGGGTTCTCTCCGGATGCCAACAACAACGTGGCTGCGGTATGCCGTGTCTGATAAGGCCGCCGCTTTTTCAAGTTCAGAGCTTGAAGTAAGGGGTACCAGACGCGCTTGGTCACGTTGTTGTGATCAAGCGGCTCACCGAGACGATTGCAAAATACGAACTTGCTCAGTTTGCCGGTTGCCGCGTGCTGTGCCTTGAGTGCGTCATAAACCGGGCCAAACATAGGGATTTCCCGCTGGGAGCCATCGGTTTTGGTGTATTCGGTCTTACCATTGATCAGCGTCTCGCGAACAAGAATCTCGCGCTTCTCAAAATCCACGTGCTCCCACTTCAAGCCATCGATTTCGCCGGTGCGCATGCCCGTGAAGAAGCGGACTTGATAGTAGTTGCGGTAGTCCTCCCGCACGTACTTGGTGATCTTATCTACCTCATCCATCGAGAAGGGTTCGATCTGGACCTTTTTCAGCTTCAGCGGCTTGATGTTGCGATAGGGATTGGCAAAGTCGTAGCGCTCGGCCCCCTCTGTCAGAATCATCCGTAGGATCGCCATGTGGCTATTAATGCTTTTGGGGGCCATTTGGGCATTGCCTCCCCTGCCCTTACGGGCCCCCAGCTTGTTGCGCGCGGCCAAGATGTGCGATTTGGTGATCTCGGTCAGGCGCTTGTTTTTGAACGCCGGCTTAAGGGAGCTTTCAAGAATGGACTCAACATTGCGCAGATGAGAAGCGCGCCATTGGATCTTGTTCTCTTGGAGCCACAGATCGGCGAAATCAGGGAACAGCGGCGACTGATCGGTTTCCTGATCCGGATCAGCCATTACATTTGAAGCCCGGCTGCTTCCAGAAAGCGCCCCTGCCTTGGCCAGTTTTTTCAGGTTCTTGCTGCCCGGGAAGAATTCAGCGTAATCGAATTCACCCAGGAGAATTTTGGCCTCAACTTTCTGAAGAAGTGCTTCGCACTTTTTACGGTTGGCCGGCGTATCCGGCAGCGCGGTCTGTTCCCTGCACCGCAGCCCCTCGAACATAAAATCCAGATAAAGCTTGCCGGTCTCCTTACGCTCTCTCACCTTACCCATGACATACCGCTCCGCTTGCCATGGGAATTGACAGGTGTTCGTGCTCACGAGCACTGACCAGCATTTCCTTTTCAACTTCTTCCCAGAGAAAGAGAATTTTCCGTCGGCCAAAAGGCTTGATGTAATGCTTGCCCTCCAGCAGTACCGTGTCTTTAAGACATTGACGGATTGTCCGGCAGTCATATTTGATGCGATCAGCCAGCTCTTCAGTGGTCAGATAGGTGTAGGAATTTTCCATCGAAATGTTCCTTCTGTTGCGTTACCCTAGATCAACAAAAGACATTCTCCGTATCAGAATGTCATCCTAAATGACATATTAAGCAACAAAAGTACATTTGCAAGCACTTTTTGCTATTCAGGATGGCATTTTTTAATTAAGGATGGTTGCGAATGATTCGATGTCACCTGGCGCGCCTAATGGGCGAGCGCAAAATGAAGATCGTGGATGTGGCGAGAGAGACGGGGCTGAACCGGAACACCATCACCCTGCTGTATAAAGAAACGGCCCAGAGAATTGATCTCGATGCGTTGGACAAACTGTGCAAGCTGTTCGATTGCGAGGTGGGTGAGCTTCTGGAATTTCAGAGAGATAAATGAAAATCAATCAAAGTTTTCGGGTGCCTACGTCGAAAACTGAGTGAGTCAAAGCAGTGACCCAGTGGACTTTCAGGCACATCGGAAACAATTAAGCTGGCGCTATTCTCAATGGGTGACGCCAGCTATTCCCATTTTCCCCTTTTTCTAAGAGCTCCACTCATCCAGCGTTCGATTACTGGAAACCAGCTTCTTAAGCAAAGGAGCGGGCGCCCAATGAGATTCTCCTGTGTCAGCATAAAGAGTCTCAATACACTCTAATATATGTTCAAGCCCGCGCTGACTGGCATAGAACATGGGACCACCACGGTATGCTGGGAAGCCGTATCCATTTACATAGACCACATCGATATCGCCTGGCCGCAGTGCAATCCCCTCTTCGAGTAGTCGGAACCCCTCATTAATCAAGGCCATCAGGTGTCGGTTTAGAATTTTCTCATCGGACAAGCTGCAGCGCCTGACGCCGTGCTTTTCGGCTTGCGCCCTGATAACTTCTAGGACGACCGGATCGGCTGAACGAGCACGAGTTTCCGGATCATACGCGTAATACCCTGCCCCGGTTTTTTGGCCGAGTCGTCCCAGTTCGACCAGAGCATCGGCGATACAGTAACTTTTGGGATCCCCTTTCTGCTCGTCTGTAAGGGCCTGACGCGCCTTGTACCCGATATCCAGGCCAGCGAGATCACCAACCGCCAGCGGCCCCATGGCCATACCAAAACCTGTCAGCACACCATCTATCTGGGCCGGCTCTGCACCTTCAATCAGGCATAGCTGGGCTTCCCTGGCATATTGTCTGAGCATTCTGTTACCAATGAAGCCGAAACAGACACCGGCCAACACCGGAACCTTGCCTATACGCTTACCCAATGCCATTGCAGTGGCAATTACATCATCTGCCGTATTCTCTGCCCTTACGACCTCTAATAAGCGCATCAGATTGGCGGGGCTGAAGAAGTGCAAGCCAACGACGTCCCGCGGGCGCGAAGTTGACGCCGCAATCTCGTTCACATCCAAGTAGGAGGTGTTGGTTGCCAGAATCGTTCCTCTCCTGCATACCTCGTCCAAGCGACCGAACACTTGCTTTTTCACAGCCATGCTCTCAAAGACCGCCTCAATGACGAGATCAACATTGGCAAGCTCTTGGTAACTGGTGGTGCCGCTGATGAGCGCCTCTCTTTCTGTCGCCTCGGCTTCCGACAGCTTTCCCTTGCTTACACTCATACCGTAATTCTTGCCAATGAGCGCAAGTCCCCTGTCCAACCCATCCTCACTAATTTCGAGCAAGGTCACAGGGATGCCAGCGCTGGCAAATGACATGGCAATACCACCACCCATAGTCCCAGCGCCAATAATGCCGACCCTCTGGACGGCACGGGGAGTAGCAGACTTGTCAATTCCGGGGACCTTTGGTGCCTGCCGTTCCGCAAAGAAAATATGCCTTAACGCAGCCGACTGCTCAGATTTGACACATGCCATGAAGCGGGAACGCTCAAAAGCCAGCCCTTCTTTAAACGGCATTTCCATGGCCGCCTCAACGCAACTCACTATTTTCTGTGGTGCTTCCTGGCCTCTCTTACGCTTATTCAGTTGGCCTCGATAACTCTCAAAGGAGTCTTTGTCGAAGCTGCCTTTCGGGATGGAGAGATCGCGGATCTGTCTCGGGCGCGCCCCGTCAGTGATGAGTTCGCGGGCATATTCCATGGCGCAACGAGCAAGATCGCCGTCAAAAACCCGATCAACAACACCAAGATCCCGAGCTTCCGTCGCACTGATTTTTTTACCGGTTGTCATGATATCCAGAGCAGCTTTTACCCCTGCCAGGCGAGGTAAACGCTGGGTTCCACCCGCGCCGGGCAGTAGCCCCAAGGTAACTTCCGGGAGACCGACGGAAGCTGATGTTAATGCACACCGGTAGTGACAGCTCAAAGCCAGCTCAAACCCGCCCCCCAACGCGGATCCATGTATAGCGGCGATAACAGGCTTGGCTGAAGATTCAAGAGCCGCATTCACCTGAGGCAGCGTCGGCTCCTGCATTGGTTTGCCAAACTCATTGATATCCGCACCGGCGCTAAATGTTCGCCCCTCGCACAAGACAACAATTGCTTTGGTGCCGTCGTCCTGCGCCAACTTTACCGCGTCGCAAATGCCCTCGCGCACACCCCGGGACAATGCATTTACAGGGGGGTTGTCGATGCTGATAATACCGAGATCATCAAGTTGTTGATAAGAGACCAACATATGTGAATCGTTCCTCTATTGAAAGATGGAGTCGAAATCTGAACACGTAACTTAAGTGGGATTGAGGTCAACGGACGGAAGTCAGACGACTCCCCGGGCCTGAAGATTCCGGATTTCTTCAGCTGATTTGCCGAGATCTCTCTCAAGAATTGCGACCGTATCCTCCCCAAGTGAGGGAGGTGCCTTTTCGTATCGCTGCGGGGTTTTGGAAAACTTGATTGGATTCGCAACTCCCGGAACCTTACCAAGAACAGGATGTTCCAATTCCAGCTTCATGTTCCGGGCCTTGACCTGCGGATCTTCAAAAACCTCTGCAATATTCTGAATGGGGCCGCACGGCACTTGTACTTTACCGAGGCAATCCATCCACTCCCGACTAGTCCTCAAGCGGGTGTACTCGCACAGCTTTCCGACAAGCTCCTGTCGATGAACAACTCGCTCCGGATTTGTTGCAAACCGCGGATCCCTCGGCAGTTCTTCGCATCCCATGACGCCACAAAGACGATGGAACTGGGCATCATTACCAACGGCAATGATTACCTGGCCGTCTTTAGTGGGAAACGGCTGGTAGGGTGCAAGATTGGGATGATATTCACCTGTTCGGCCGGGGACCCTGCCGCTACAAAAGTAATTCAGAGCCTGGTTCGCCAGCCAACTGACCTGCACGTCCAGTAGGGCCATATCAATATGCTGCCCCTCGCCTGTTTTCGTGCGGTGATGAATAGCGGCAAGAACGGCGATCGCCGCATTCATCCCGGTGGTCAAATCAGCCACCGCCATACCCACGCGTTGCGGCCCCGCCCCGGGTTTTCCATCCGCCACACCGGTGATACTCATCAATCCCGACTGAGCCTGAATCAGGTAATCGTAGCCTGCGTTATGGGCCATGGGGCCGGTGTGTCCAAACCCTGTGATCGAACAGTAAACAATACCGGGATTCAGCGCTGAGAGGTCTCCATAACCTAGCCCCTTTTTCTCCAACCCACCGGTTTTGAAGTTCTCTACCAGAACATCGCAACCTGCGGCTAATTCACGGATCAGCGCCTGGCCCTCTGGTTTACCAATATCGATGGTCACAGAGTACTTGCCACGATTGGCAGAGAGGTAATAAGCCGACTGCTTGGTAGGATTACCTGCCTTATCCCTAAGCCAAGGAGGGCCCCAATGACGGGTATCATCTCCCTGTTCGGGGCGCTCGACCTTGATGACCTCAGCCCCCAAATCAGCCATGATCTGGGTACACCAGGGGCCAGCCATAACGCGGGACAAATCAAGTACTCGAATTCCTGATAATGGACCAGACATACCAGACTCCTGGGTCAGAGTGAGCTTTCAGCGTTGCGAATCATTTGCTTGGCAATAACCAACTGTTGGATTTGAGAAGTGCCTTCGTAAAGCCGAAACAGACGCACATCCCGATAGAATCGCTCGACACAATATTCACTGATATAACCGGCGCCACCATGGATCTGCACTGCGCGATCCGCGACACGGCCTACCATTTCGGTGCAGTAGAGCTTGCAGCTGGAAGCATTCATGGACACCGCGGCACCGGAATCATAGGCTCGCGCGGTTTCCTCCACCATGCATTTGCCGGCGTAGTACTCGGTCTGACTGTCAGCCAACATTGCCTGGACCAACTGAAAGTTGGCGACTTCAGTGCCGAATTGTTTTCTCTGGGTCGAGTAGGCGAGGCTCTCGTCTATTAGCCTTTTGGCTGTACCAACGCTCAGTGCACTTATGTGCAACCGCCCCCTGTCCAGAACTTTCATCGCTGTCTTAAAACCCTGCCCTTCCTTTCCTCCGATCATGGCAGATACCGGCACTCGAACATCTTCGAAAATCACGTCGCAGGTATGAGAGCCTTTCTGGCCCATTTTCTTATCGGGCTGCCCCAACGAGATGCCCGGTAAATCCGCGTCCACCAGAAAAGCGGATACACCCCGACTGCCTTCCTCCCGACTTCCAGTTCTGGCCATCACCGTGAAAACACCCGCCCGAGGCGCGTTGGTTATATAACGTTTGCTGCCATTGATGACGTATTCGTCGCCGTCTCGCTTTGCCGTCGTCACGACCGAACCCGCATCGGAACCGGCGTCCGCTTCCGTCAGTGCAAATGAACCAATCAGTTCGCCGGAGGCGAGTTTCGGAAGGTACTTTGCTTTCTGTTCGGGAGTGCCGTCGATGATAATGCCTTGGGAACCAATGCCTACGTTGGTACCAAACATCGACCTAAACACCGGTGACGTGTACCCCATCTCCTGAATGATGGCTACTTCCTCACTCATGGTGAGCCCAAGACCACCGAACTCTTCCGGGATTGATAGCCCGAAGAGTCCCATTTCTTTCATTTCCTCGATGACCCCTTCGGGTATGTGATCCTCTTCCGCGACCTGCATTTCCAGCGGAACCAGGCGATCCCGGACATATCGCCGGATGCTGTCAATAAATTGGTTCAAAGTCTCTTTATCAAGTGCCATTCCGTTCTCCAGAACTTATTAAGTTGTGAACTAAATTACTAACTTCTAAACGAAGTAGCTATTATATGATCAACATATCTCCTATAACTTCTACTTATACATTTAACTGTTACCAAAAAATTAATTACCAACCGGTATAACGGCTATTTATCTTTTTGATTATTTTAAAGTTTCATAAAAAAGCCTCGGTAAAACCCAACCGAGGCAAAGGTAGAAATATACTGAAGATTCACGCCTTAATTAAAAGCTTGGTCAACGGTTAGCATTGACCTCAAGTAGCAAGTCTATGCTCAATTAGTTCTTGAGAATTATTCGTCCGGAAACCTTTCCATCGGACAGGTCTTCCACGGCAGATTCAGCCCTCTCAAGGGCCCGAATTTCTACAGGAATGTCTAGAAGATCATGTTGATTGGCAAACGTTACCAGCTCTTTCATTTCGGCCAGTGTTCCTGTGTAGGAGCCGATAATTGTAACTGCCTTCGTGACCAGGAAAGGAATCGGATAGCGCAGTTCGCCGCCATGTAAACCGACAACGACCAGCTTTCCTCCCTTCCTCAGAACCTTAAGGCCAAACTCAACAGTTTGTTCGTTGCCGACGAAGTCCAGAACAGCCATGCAATTCCCGTCTGCCTCCCGAGCCAACGCATCAGTCGCATCTACGCTACGGGGATCGAGTACGACTTTTGCGCCGGCCTTCTTGGCAATCTCTCGTTTATCCTCGGAAACATCCACGGCAACAATGTTACTGATTCCGGCGGATCTCAGCGTTCTGATTGCCAATTGGCCAAGCCCACCGCAGCCAATAACAATCACATACTCTTCTTCGTGCAACGGCTGAATTTTCTTGATCGCTGAAAAGGTTGTCAGGCCGGAACAGGCCAACAGAGATGCATTTGCAGGGTTGAGATTGCCAAGATCTAACAGGTAACGCGGATGGGGAACCGTAATGTATTCCGAGTAACCACCGGGTTTAAAAATGCCGAGTGAAGCAGGCTTACCGCACAGATTTTCTTCGCCCCGCTGACACACAGAACATTCGCCACAACCAATCCATGGATAGATTAACCTACGCTCGCCGATCGATGCATCGCTGGCATCCTCGCCCACGGCCACAATGGTTCCCACAACTTCGTGGCCAAGTGTTACCGGCAGCTTTATTCCACGGTCTCCGAGATTCAGCTTTTTACCGTTGCCAAGGCCGTAATAGCCGTCATGCACATGAACATCACTATGGCAAACACCGCAGTAATCGACTTTCAGCAAAACCTCATTTCCTTGCGGAACGGGTATCTCGTACTTTACCGGTTCCAATTTGCCCGCGAACTCCGAAAACTCATAACGGATGTATGCTCCGTCAGTCTCAGCCTGATTCGACATTATTATTACTCCCATGGTTCAGATAGATACCGGATCGAATAGCACTGTTTATTAAACTTGCCCGTACCCGGTACGAATATCTGGATTATCGGTTTTCGAATGATTCAACTAATAGAACTTCCTAATTATCATCCCGTTATTTTGCCTTTCTGGATTGAATAGAGTTATTTTTCTTTTGTACAAACCTTTGAAACGAAACCTCCTCATTAACATCAAGCCATCCTCGAAATAAAAACAACAACCGGGTTATTCAGAAAAAGCAGGATACTCCAATATCTGAACAGGAATCTTCAATACTCAGACTTGGCCGGGATTTAATCTGCAGTTGAAAGTCTTCAGCACCAGCGTAATCCGCAAGTCGCAATCTTTTATGTAAGGGGCTGAAAGACGTTGTATTCATCAGCAAAAAACCAAGAGGAAAAACAATGACAATTAGCAACGAATCCAATGTCTTGCGCGACCTTTATCAGGATTGGACCAATCGAATGACTGCCAATCCTGATCTTTCCATTGAAAACCTGCGCAGCATGTTTGATGAATGGGGCCAGCCTGCTCTGGAACCGGAAAACGTTCGCTATAAGAGCGACCATATTGGCGGCGTGGAAGCCATCTGGGCATTGCCAGACGGTGCGGATAGCTCACGCGCCATCATTTACACACATGGTGGCGGCTTCGCTGTGGGGTCCGCAGACAGCCATCGTAAAATGGCCGGCCACCTTGCCAAGGCCCTTAAAGTTCAGGCCGTAATTCTCCACTACCGCCGAGCACCGGAACATCCGTTTCCTGCCCAGATTGAGGACGCTGTATCCGCTTACAAAGCGTTGCTGGACCAAGGCTACAAAGCAGACAACCTGATCAACGCAGGCGATAGCGCCGGAGGCAATCTGGCCATTGCCAGCGTGCTCAAGTTCCGTGATCTGGGGCTTTCCCTACCAGGGGCGGTGATCGCCTATTCTCCGTGGCTCGACATGGCGCTGCGCGGCGCCACTCTGGAATCCAATGCTTCAACCGATGCACTCGTTGGAAAGCCAATCCTGGAGGGCATGGCGGGCATGTTTCTCGGCGACAAAACCGATCCACTCGATCCATTAGCCAATCCGTTGGAAAACGATTTCGCCGGTTTCCCGCCGCTTTATATCACCGCTGGAGGCGCCGAAACGCTGCTTAGCGATTCAGAAACCCTTTACGCCAAGGCCAAAGACCAGGGTGTAAAAGCTGTGCTTTCTGTGGTGCCTGGCATGCAGCACGTGTTTCCCGCTCTCTCGGGCCGTGCACCGGAAGCAAACGAGGAGCTGGATCGTATCGCCGATTGGTATCGGAACCTCTGATACCTCTTAACCCGCGCCGGTAATTGCCGGCGCGGGCATACCCTGAATTAACAACAAACGAAGCAACGGGGCGCTTCTTGCTCCGTGGATGAATTGTGTTCGAAGAGGAAACTCACATGAACGAGAAAACCACAAACACAAGAACCGAGACCCCTGATTTTGACGCCGTTGTAGTCGGCGCAGGATTCGGAGGGCTCTATGCCGTTCACAAACTGCGGGATGAACAAGGGCTGAAAGTTCAGGCCTACGACAACGCCAGCGACGTTGGTGGCACCTGGTACTGGAATCGCTATCCTGGTGCGTTATCAGATACCGAGAGCTTCTGCTATCGATTCTCCTTCGACAAGGAGGGATTGAAAAACGCCCGGTGGAAGAACCGCTATCTGACGCAGCCCGAAGTTCTGGACTATCTGAACGATGTGGCTGACCGTTACGACCTTCGGCGCAGCTACCAGTTCCACACCAAGGTAACCGCTGCCCATTTCGACGAATCTACCCAACTCTGGCGAGTCTGGACAGACAAAGATCAGGTGGTTACCGCAAAATATCTGGTAACCGGCCTGGGCCTTCTGTCAGCAACCAACAAACCGCTTTTCGATGGAATGGACACGTTCAAAGGCGAAATCATTCACACCGGTGCATGGCCTGAAGGAACGGATCTCTCCGGACAGCGAGTGGGCGTTGTCGGCACAGGTTCTACCGGGGTCCAGGTTATCATTGCGATGGCCGAAACTGCAGAACACCTGACCGTATTTCAACGGTCTCCACAGTACGTGGTACCGATTGGAAACTGGCCCGAAAGTGAGGAGAAAATTCAGGAATACAAAGCAAACTATGACGCTATCTGGGATCAGGTGAAGTCGTCTGCTGTTGCCTTCGGCTTTGAAGAGAGCACTGTGCCTGCCACCTCAGTCTCGGAAGAAGAACGTGAACGCGTCTTCGAGGAAATCTGGAACAAAGGCGGTGGCTTCCGGTTCATGTTCGAAACATTTTCGGATATTGCAACAGACCAGGAGGCTAACGACGCTGCAGCAAACTTTATAAAGCGGAAAATTGCTCAGATCGTAAAGGATCCCGATACCGCCAAAAAACTGATGCCCAGTGATCTCTACGCCAAGCGTCCCCTGTGTGGCAATCACTACTACGAGGTGTATAACCGCGATAACGTATCCCTGGAAGATGTTAAAGCCGATCCAATTTCAAAGTTCACGGAAAACGGCATTCTCCTTGAAAGCGGCAAGGAGATTGAGCTGGACGCAGTGATCTTTGCCACAGGCTTCGATGCCGTAGAGGGAAACTACACTCGAATCGATCTTAAGGGCCGCAATGACGTCACCATTCAGGATAAATGGAAAGACGGCCCCTTGGGCTATTTGGGGGTAATGGAAGCAGATTTCCCCAACTTCTTCATGATTCTGGGGCCGAACGGTCCCTTCACCAACCTTGTCCCAAGCATTGAGACCCAGGTTGAGTGGATTTCCGATACGATTGCACTGACTGAACGGAACGGCCATAAGACCATCGAACCGAAACCCGAGGCACAGGAAGCCTGGGTACACACCTGCCAATCGATTGCCAATATGACACTTTTTCCCAAAGCCCAATCATGGATCTTCGGGGCGAATATCCCGGGCAAGAAAAATACCGTCCGTTTCTACATGGCCGGGCTTGGCGCCTACCGGCAAGAGCTTCAGGCCGTCGTTGAAGACAACTATTCGACGCTCGAATTCGACAGCTGAGCAACGCATATCAACTACGGAAGGGGGTGGTTAACAAAACTACCGCCCTTCTGTCACCTGAGCAGACTCAAGGAAAAAATGATGAAACGAGTAACTGGAAAGGTTGCCTTGGTTACCGGTGGTGCCATGGGGATGGGGAAATCACACTCGGAACTACTGGCTGCTGAGGGAGCAAAAGTATTCGTCTGTGACATTGACGTGGAAAACGGCAATCAGGTCGTGGAAGCAATTCGCGGCCAAGGAGGAGATGCTGAGTTTTTGCGACTGGACGTGTCCAGTGAAGCTGACTGGAAGGCTGCGATCAAATCAATCAAAGAAAAGGCCGACAGGCTGGACATCCTTGTCAACAACGCAGGAACACTCATTCTCAAACCAGTCCATGAGACCAGTAACGAAGAATGGGATCGCACGTTCGATATAAACGTACGTGGAACCTTTCTCGGCATTCGGGAAGCCGTGCCTCTCATGCAGGAAAGTACCGGCGGCTCAATTATCAATATTTCATCCATTTATGGCATCGTCGGCGCGCCAAGCGCTGGCGCGTACATCGCATCAAAGGGCGCTGTACGCCTGATGACCAAGTCCTGCGCCGTGGACCTCGCAGACTTTAATATCCGCGTCAATTCCGTGCACCCCGGGGTGATCGATACGCCCATGACCAAGGATTTGCTACACGCGGATGAAGAAACCCGTAAAGCACTTCTTGGCCCCACGCTCATGAACCGACCCAGCACACCTGACGAGGTATCAAAAGCGGTGCTGTTTCTCGCATCCGACGAATCATCCTTCGTACATGGCGCAGAAATCGTTGTGGATGGAGGATATACCGCGAATTGATTGAACTTCCATCAGAGCCTGCTTCTACCCGAAGCAGGCCCCTTCCGGCCGTATATCAATCTTCAAATAGGGGCCGGTCATAGAAATGAGTACAATAGTAAGTAGGGCAAGAAGTGGCAACAAGTTGCGGGAGAACTTCGAAGTACTAATATTAAAGATCAATAAGATAGTTACTTTTCTGAGCGGGCTCGCCATGGCCCTAATGATGATACATCTCAGCCTGGATATTCTAGTCCGATTTCTGTTCAACACCCCCTGCCCGAAACTATCACCATAGTTGCTTACTACTGCATGCTCATCGCCAGCTTCCCGCCACTGGCGTACGCCGAGCAGATCAACTCGTCGATCGCCGTGGAAATACTGGCCACGAAGTTCTCTCGGAAAACTCAAAACCGCGTGAACGAATGGATCTACATGTTGATCAGTACAACCGTATTTATGATGACCATCTGAGCCCTCAAAGGAGCCTTGAGTAACCACCGGTCCAACACGTCGTGCTACAAAGTAAAGTATCCGGTAAAAAGAGCTACGCTTATTCCCGGGCCATTCTTGAGCATGTAATGCTCAACCGCCCGGAATGTCAGAAAGAATTCGCGTCAAACAACCAGGTTTTTACCTCGGCTGTATCTAAAACCGCTTATGTAATGTTCTGTAATGGTCCAGTAAATACGGTTGAAGAATTAAACGGCAAGGGCTTGCGAATATCTGGCGCTTCCTAGCGCTCGCTGGGCGAACAACTTCGGGGGATCACCGATGGCAATCCTGGTAAATGAAGTTTATGCAACACTCGAGCAAGGTGTTGTGGATTAAGGATTGCACCTTCCGATCACCCATAGAACTGAACAATTTCAATCTCCATGATGTTGTCGAAAATATTACTATCGACGCGCCAGGCGGTCTATATGCCGCAGGGAGGGGGAGGGGGCAGCAACTTTTCGTGACACGTGGAATCGTTTCAACACCAAAGAAAAGGAAGGTCTGCTGAAAGACGGATCGATTATGGCTGTCTATGTTACCTTCCTCTATCAACAACAAGCCGATAGCGACATTATTAAAGCAAAATAAAAGGCATTAACATGCTGAGGCCAGAAGGTGATCTCCTCTAAAAATCAATATTTTATGAAATTAAATCTGAAGTTCACTCCGGAATTCTACGAAGATGAGTAGAACATTGATGGGGCGAGAACTAAGAAGCTTGCAGGCAAGATGTCCGAACTGGTAGAAAAATAGAACGGACTTGTTGGGAATATCGAGACAGCAAATTAATTGGCTGAGCTTTATTATGATGAAGCTAATTCGAGATTTTATCCTGCTACTTATGGGAAAAGAAAGATGCCACTGATCCATACAGAAAAAAGCCCCGACATAGAGTCGGGGCAACTAGGGGCACAACAACGCTTAAATCAATGTTCAGAAAGTGTATTTAGCCATCGCCTGAAGACGTGTCGCCTTCCCTTCACGCCCCCCCACCAACTCTCGGGTATGGTGGCTAACTTCAATACCGTAATCGACATTCTCAACGGGCGACCACAGGTAGTTCAAATAAAGGCTCGTGTTTTGTTCGCCCTCATTGCTAACGTCAACATTTTTTATGTCGTCCAGATCAGCTTCGGACACACCATAGGCCAGGTTTGCTAAACCAGGACCAACAGCCACGGATATTCCAAGAGTACCGCCAACGGCTTCGATAGCTTCGAGTTTGGCAGTAACAGGGTCGTAGTAGGCCGGCGCAGCCGGGTTTAACCACAGGTAACCACCAACACCTTCACCGTAGACTACTGCACCTTGCAGGCTCACCCTTGATGAAACAGGCATTTTTCCCGAGAAGGTGACACCATAACCGAATTCGTCTTCTTCCCGATCAGCAGCGGCATCATAAGCAGTTAACTTCCGCAACACGGCTCCTAAGGAATAGTTCATACTGCCCAGAGCATCGTCATATCTGAGAGTCAGATCTGGAAGGCTACTCTTGATTTCGACGGTCTCTTCCATTTCATAGGCTCGGCCTCCTTGCTTGTCAGCCTCCTCTAAAGCTATCGAGAGCCCCCCTGTTGAGTAACGAATCTGCGCCTGACGGTCCAGGTTTGTTTGTCCTACCTGACCGGTGAAATCAATGCTCGGCGTGTAACCAAGAAACGTCGAAAAGTTCGTTTCGGTTTGACCTGCAAGAATGCCATTCCATGTACCGTACCCCTGCCGGAGTCGAAAGGTCCCGCCAGGCCCATAAAAATCACCTTCAACCCGGGTCTCGATATTTCCGAGCTCGCTAGGAGTAATGGTTGAAATGCCGATCCTGGACTCTAAGGCGTGTGCGTCAAAATGACCATCGGGGCCATTTGTATCGTCAAGCCTGATATTCTGGTGGATAATCGAAATACCCAGAGGCGAATCGAAATCATAGATGAGGTCAAGCTTTGCGTAACCATACAGCGTAAGGTTTGTGTCGCCCACTGTGATACTTTCAGAAAATGCCGGGAGGGATACTGTCGCCAATAAAATTACACCCGGCAGTTTCAATTTCGCCATCTTAAAATAGCTACGATTCGTTTTGTTACTGAATTTATCAGCAGTACTATTGTTTATATTTTCCTGGATCATCTGGCTTTTCCTTTGTTGATTTTTTATAAAACCAACTCAAATGATCCTGATATATACCTTTGAAATATTGAATGTATTTATTGTTTTTTTGAACCATAAGATAAATAAACCAATTAAATTAAATGGCATTTAAAAAATTTTTAAATTTTTGACAATGATTACAACCAAAATATAAACCGAAATTACTGCATAGCAATTCCACATGAAAATACATGCAACCACGGGATCGGGGAAGTTCATATGGGAGTGAGGTGGTTCCGGAAAATCAGCCAGGCATAAAAACGATGCGCGACTCACTCTTCAAGCAGAGAGTCGGGCATCTAAGGTAAATATATTGATCGGCAATTCAACAAAATTCAGTTAGTTTCGTCTTATTCCTGTATCTGTTAGGCGTTGTAGAAAATTTGTTCTTGAACAGACGCGTCAGATGGCTCTGATCGGAAAAACCACACTCCATTGCAATTACCTTGATCGGTATATCCATCGGCGACTCTAGCATCGCCTTCGCCATTTCCAGCCTCCGCTGAAGAATATAGGCGTGTGGAGGCATACCAAACGCATTTCTGAACAGGCGAATAAAGTACGAATTACTAAATCCCGAGATTTCCGCCAAATCATCGATACTTATACATTGGTCAAGGTTTTCAACAATATATTCTTCAATCGTTTTTTGCTTTGAAACAGGCATACTTCGATCAACCTGAATTTCACGAAGCTTGCATTGAGAATATTCCCTGATCAGATGGATACATATCTGAGTCTCAATGGTTTCCGCATATAGTTGACCACCGAGACTTTCACCCAGGCACTCCCGTTCGTATGACTTCATCAACTCAGCCAGTGTGGCATCCTGAGAAACCGCTCTATGATCGATATTCAAGCTGTCAATATCTTTCTCAAAGAGATCATTAGCGACTTTTTTAATAGCAAACTCGGAGACATAAACGTGTGAGACCTGAATATCATTTGTCCAGAACCATCGAGATGGCTCTCCACGCGCCAGAATTGTCACGCTATCGGTACGAGCGTCCTGATTTGCCCACTTACCCGAATGGAAGAAACCAAGATTCTCAGGCGGAGACTCCCACCTGACCAGCATGTAATCTCGCATTTCAGGAATATAAACTTCAGTTTTATCGAACCGATAGTTTCTCATCGAAAGCCGATTTTTCAGCGAACTTTCTACAGTACCGTCACAGATTACCTGCCCAGGTATAACATTAAGAATGTCATTTGGTGCTAACAAGTTGCTGGTCATTAACGGTCTCCTTTTTGTTTTTGATCGAAAGACCCGAAGATAAAATTAAGTTTATAACCATTTAACTCAAAGAAAACTCATACTCTTGGCTCTCAACCGAAATCAGCTCATCTGAGTCACAAACTTGGTAGCCAGATAACTATCAAAGGTCTCACTGCCACCTTCCCTACCATAGCCGCTTTCCTTGACGCCTCCAAAGGGAGTTTCCGCCAACGCCAGCCCTATGTGGTTCACAGAGACCATACCGACTTCCAGGCCATTGGTAATACGATGGGCATTGCTAACAGATGAGGTGTACGCATAGGCAGCCAACCCGAAGGACAACCGGTTAGCTCGTTCCAGCACTTCGGTGATGCTGTCGAACGGCACAAAACCTGCAATTGGGCCAAAGGGTTCATCATTCATGAACATCGCATCATCAGGAACATCTTTGAGAACCGTTGGTGGATAAAAGTTCCCCGCGCCAGACGGCGTCTCACCGCCCGTCACCAACACGCCGCCCTTCTGGCAAGCGTCGTCAACTAACTTTTGCATCTCCCCTACCCTACGGGATTGGGCCAGAGGCCCCATCGTTGTGGAGTCATCGGACCCACATCCCACTTTGATTTTCTTTGCCTCTTCGGAAAACCTGGAGACAAAATCGTTGTAGATATTCCGCTGAACGAAGAACCGGGTCGGACAGATACAAATCTGCCCCGCGTTCCGAAACTTGAATCCGGCCAAGTCTTTAACGGCTTTGTCGATATCTGCGTCGTCACAAACAATGACCGGCGCGTGACCGCCAAGCTCCATGGTGCAACGTTTCATGTTGGCTCCGGCAAGTGACGCCAGCTTCCGACCGACCGGCGTAGAGCCAGTAAAGCTGATCTTCTGGACGATCGGCGACCTGATCAAGTACTCGGAAATCATGCCAGAGTCACCAGATACGACGTTAAAAACGCCCTTTGGCAAACCTGCATCATGGAATATTTGTGCCATCAGCATCACGGAGGCAGGGGTGTCGCTTGACCCTTTAAGAATAACCGTACAGCCCGCGCCAATGGCAGCGACAACTTTGCGGAAAGCCTGACTGAAAGGAAAATTCCACGGCGAGAAAGCAACGCACACTCCTATCGGTTCCTTAAGTGCGGTTTGTTGTACATTCGATTTTCGTGAAGGAATGATACGACCATATATTCTGCGGCATTCCTCCGCGTGCCATTCAGCATGCTCAGCACAGGACAAGACCTCGCCAATGGCTTCGCGAACCGGCTTCCCTTGTTCCAACGTGAGTACCCGACCCGTGTTCTCTGCTCTTTCTCGAATAAGTTCTGCCACCTTCCGTAAAATCCGGGAACGCCCCACGGCGGGTTCCTTCTTCCACAAACGAAAGGCTTGTTCCGACGATTCCAGCGCCCGGTCCAGGTCACTTTCACTTGCATAAGGTAGCGTGGCCAAAACCTCATTATTGGAGGGATTCATGACCGACTGGCTGGATTCACCATTCCCGTCCACAAACTGACCACCGATGTACATCTTGAGATTGGGATACATATTGCTTCTCCGTCTTTTTTTGGCTCTTCTCCCGCCCCACAAGCGCTTGTCTCGCGCCAGCAACAACGTGCTTCAGCAGACCAAAGCACTCACATTCGTGATTTGCTTTCTTCACGTCGATGGGGAGTACGTTTGAAAAGGGGTAGCGCAACCCTCAAAGAAATCCGCGCGGGCTGATTCGAACGATTTCTACGGCCCTAACCTTTCTTCCTCACAATACTGCACATGATGCAAGGGTTACCTGATAGCGTCTTGAAGCAATTTGTCCGCTAATTGAATAAAAATGACAAAGATCAAAAAAGCCAAACGCCGCGACTAAGACCAAAGCAAAACAGAGAACGCATAAACCAATGTTTCTATTATCGTTTTTAATGACCTTGTTTGAAACGCGATCAGTATCGTTTTTTTCTATATTTCCTAGTGATCGTTGGTATAGCTTAAAGAACGGCTCGCAATCAGCGAGATACGGGATCTAACAATAAGTGATCAACACTGTATGGCTTCCAACCTCAAGATTGATCTTCGCCAACTGAACAGCTTTCTTACCATTGCCGAGAGAGGTAGTTTCAGTCGCGCCTCGGAGGCGCTATTCATTGCACAACCGGCTTTAAGCCGCCAAATTAGATTGCTTGAAGAAGCCCTGGATGCTGAGCTGTTTGTTCGCCATGGGCGGGGTGTTCTGCTAACGACCGCAGGAGAAGTTCTTTATGAACGCGCCAAAGGCCTGCTTCAGGATACAGAACAGCTTCAAGCAGATGTGGCGGCAGTCTCTGGAACCGTAACCGGTCAGGTGAAGCTCGGATTGCTACCAACTATCTCCAACGAATTGGCAACGATGATCGTCAAACAGTTCCGCACACTTTATCCACGTGTAAATCTCGCGGTGAGATCAGCCATGAGCGGCACGCTGCAGCAAATGGTTTCTCAGCAAAAGCTGGATCTGGTGATCACCTATGATCAAAGCAAGCATAAGAACTCGCGCCATACCCCACTTATTGACGAGCGTTTTTTCCTGATTGCTCCACCGAACACTGAAATCTCGAAACGGGACACTGTGAATCTTGACGAAGTTCTCAATCTACCGCTGATCCTACCCGAAGAAAAACATGGCTTGAGAGCGCGAATGGAAAAGGAAGCGATGCAAAGGGGCAAAAAGATCAACCTGGCCTTTGAGGTCAGTGCGTGGCCGCTTCTAAGCGAGATGATCAAGCAGCAGCTTGGTTATACCATTTTGTCCTCTGCCACTGTCAATGAAATGGTGGAACGTGGAGAGGTTGTTGCCGTCCCTATCGTTAAACCTGAACTATACCGTTCTCTGGCGATAGCTACTCCAGGCAACCGGCCCACTTCAATCGCTGTCAGAAAGTTGATTGAGGTGATTTTCTATCAAGTCACACAACACGTCGAATCCGGGCGATGGAGCGGCAAGCTGCTATTTGAAAAACGCCGTTGATTACCAATCCTCTCTCAACCAATGACATATACATTTTTTAGATGCCTTTTATGCCAATCATATAATTGTGACACCCACTTGCAACCTGTAAGTTGGGCGGCCAGAAATGATTACATAGGTCCCCACTTGATCTGCTTCCGGCGGAATGAGGTTTCCAACTGATGAATGTTTTTATTTGCCATCCCCGCCGCTCGGCTATCGGCCGCTTCGGCGGCACCCTGGCCAGCGTTCGCCCTGATGACCTGGCGGCCCACATCTTCAAAGCCGTGCTTGAGCAGGCTCCGGAACTGGACCCGGTCGCCATTGACGAAGTGATGATGGGCTCCGCCAACCAGGCAGGTGAAGACAACCGCAACGTGGCAAGGATGTCTGCCCTGCTGGCCGGCTTGCCTACGTCGGTTCCCGGCACCACTCTCAATCGTCTGTGCGGCTCCGGCATGGATGCCGTGGGCTCGGCTTTTCGCGCCATCCGCGCCGGTGAAATGGATTTGGTACTGGCCGGCGGCGTGGAATCCATGTCTCGCGCGCCCTACGTGATGGGCAAGGCCGACAGCGCCTTTTCCCGTAGCCAGAAGATTGAGGACACCACCATTGGCTGGCGATTTGTGAACCCGCTGATGAAAAAGCAATACGGCATCGACTCCATGCCGGAAACGGCAGAGAACGTGGCCGAGCAATACAAAGTGTCACGTGAAGATCAGGACCTGTTCGCCTTCCGTTCCCAGGAGAAGACGGCCCGAGCCCAGAAGGAAGGACGCTTCGCCGAAGAAATCGTGCCGGTGTCCATTCCGCGCCGGAAACAGGACCCACTGGTATTCGACACCGACGAGCATCCCCGCGAAAGCACGCTCGAGAAACTTGCTGCCCTGCCCACGCCCTTCCGTGAGAATGGCAGCGTGACCGCTGGTAATGCCTCCGGCGTCAACGACGGCGCCGCCGCCATGCTGGTTGCCAGCGAAACCGCGGTAAAACAGCAGGGCCTCAAGCCCATGGCAAAAATCCTCGGTATGGCCACTGCCGGCGTGGAACCGCGCATCATGGGCATCGGCCCGGTACCCGCCGTCCGCAAATTGCTGGAAAAGCAGAACATCAGTATCGACGACATCGACGTAATCGAACTTAACGAGGCCTTTGCCGCCCAGGGCCTCGCGGTCCTGCGTGAGCTCGGCATTGCTGATGACGATACCCGGGTGAACCCAAACGGCGGCGCCATTGCCCTTGGCCACCCGCTGGGCATGTCTGGCGCCCGCCTGCTGATGACCGCCGCCCACCAACTGCAGCGCACCGGTGGCCGTTACGCCCTGTGCACCATGTGTGTGGGTGTGGGCCAGGGTATTGCTACACTGATTGAACGGGTTTGAAATTTAGCTAATGGGCCTGCCGTTGAGGACTGGCCCATTTCCACCCTGACCCATTCAACGACTTGCCTTTCCATCAGCCATTATTAGATGGAGGCATCATCAGAAAAACGCCTGAATCCCGGTCTGGGCTGGACCCAGAATCAAGGCGTGAACATCGTGGGTGCCTTCATAGGTATTCACCACTTCCAGATTCACCAGGTGTCGCGCCACCCCAAATTCATTAATGATGCCGTTACCCCCGAGCACCACTGAAAATGATTGCCGACTTCCTAGAGAAGCAGCGCAATCGACCAAAGTCGGAATAAAACTGACCGAAAAGTGGGGGCGCGAATTTTCGCTTTTGTTTAGCTGAGTCCGGAGTGTGCCCTGGTCGCAACGCGAACATTCAGATTGGACAGGTAACGCGGAGCGAAGCGACGGCCCAATAGGGATCTCCCGTCTTGCGCTCCTTGTTACGTTTTCTCTCCCTCAGGAAAGAGCTGATTAATAAAGTCCGCACAAACTGCAATGTGATGAATACAGTCCCCGATCAACATCGATGAGCCGTGAGCTTGAGAGTTTCGCAGATGAGGAATGCCTTTCAGCATCGCTGTGCACCACTCGTTGGCCGGCGACGGATTTTCAATGTGGCGGAATCCCGCGTCAGAGATCCAACCATTCTGAAGCGCGATACGGAGAAGTTTGCCCAACATCATATGCTTTTCAGGTTTCGCTTTAAGTTTCAGAGCATGCTCGATCACGGTATAGGTTTTCAAATGCACTTCTGGAGCCAGTGCATAAAAATAGTAGCTATAAAGTGCCATGTTTCTTGCGACATTAAATTGACCCTTAATCTCATCCGGGACTTCGTGGTTCAGATGCTCTTGCGACAACAAATCGTGCATTTTTTCCAGGCTAGGAACACCACCACAGACAGCACCCATTAAACGATGCTTTTCGTCCATTTCGGTTAGCTCGTCGAGGCTTTTGAGTTGCTCCATAACCCATTATTCCTTACAAATAACATCGCCTATAAAAAATGTTCTTGGCGCCAGAGTATAACGGACGACGTGATTCACTTGTTGAACACTGTTTCAGTCCCAAACCTTGTGACGGATATTCCCGACAACTTCGCGCAACCATTGGGGCGCTTCCTCGCTTGCGTATAAGCAGCACGCGATCTGACCTTTCACAAACGGTACAGACCTACACCCAAAATCTTGGATCTCGGAAACATCCGTGTAGGGCTCTTCATAAACTCCAAAGACATGTTTCAAGTTCACATAAAACAGGAGATCCATCGACTTACGATCTCTGTGCGCGTATTTGGAATTAGCTTTTGGCTTCTGCCCAGCAGCGTTTGATTATACGGACGCCCCTGTAGCCACCTAGATCTTCGCCGGTTTGAGTTGCTGGAAGAAAACCAAAAGTCTCTCCAAAGAGTTCACCAAGTTTTGCTCCTCAGCCTCAACATCTTCCCAGGTTCGACCAAAACTAGCATACAAGTGGATATCATTTCGCTTTCCGTGAATACGCTTTAAATCAGGCAAGATCGCAGTAATTTCTGGACCGTGGACTCCATGATTCTCCCAAGCATAAATAACCGAGCCAAAGGTTCGGTGCTTCGGGTCTTTTTTCATCAATTTCTTCAAATTGCGGTTTTCTGCGTGGGCCCTCATTGCGCATTCGACGATGGATGCCCCAACGACAATGCTACTCGACACAGCGCCAGCTCTAGTCGAAAGGCTTAAAGGGGTGGGCGTATGCCAATGTGGACGTTCTGCTGGTACCTCCGACCAGCTTTGGAGGCGCCCAATTATCATGTCTTTCAAAAAACTGTAGTACTGATGCGCTTCCGCTATGGCATTAACAGCTTCTTGATCCGGCACGTCACGCCAGAGCATTCGTAGACGACCCAATTCCTGAAGCTGATATTCCGGTTGTGAAAAATCAAACCATCGAGACATAGATAAAGCTCACAACATTCTGGTCAAATAAAACGTTAGCTGGTCGTATAACGCATCGGCTCTTCGGAGTGCCGGAGCGCCAGCACAGGCGCGTCCGGCAATAGGCACTTGTTATGCCTCCCGAGGTCACAACTTAAAGTTCCGCAAGTAGCATCAATTAACCCTAGAGGAAACCTTTCCGACCATCATTTGGGTTGCCGGTGAACACTGTCATGCTTAGTCGGTCCAATACAGAATCGGGCGGATGCTGGTTTTCAACGATCACGATCTGGCTATCGCTACTGTGGTGGTCGACAAGATAAGCATAAAAGCTCTCTTTCAAATTTGTGCCCTGTAGTTGCCGATCTTCATCGCCTTCCGGCTTGAAATACGCAAGAAGCGGCGAGTCCAGCACAACAAAGCCAGGATGCGGCAGGTCGTTTTCGAGGCAATACTCCAGTAATGCGATACTTACCGCTGCGTGCGTAATAGCACGAAGCCCTTTGCCCCGACTACCTCGCGGCTTTCCATCGATGACAAAATCGGTCGTTTCCTTGTCGAAATGAACGAAGCAGTCACCTGGGAAATCCCATGCTTTCAGCAACTTGGCAATCCTGAGTGAAAAGTCATGCGCAACAGAGTCAGGTAGGCCGGAGACGACGGCGCCAGAGGAACCTGCTTCGCCTTCATCTTGCTCTAAAGCTATCCTACGCTCTTCGAGCTTCGCCGCTCTGGCGTATAGGTCGATCCCCCTCTGGACCTCTGCCCGCTTTTCAATAAGCTCCGAGAAAGATGCCCTTTCTTCACTCACAGTCGGCGCTACGGTTTCTTGAATCTGGGCGCTAACATTCTCGTACTCTCGATTTTTATCTAACAACTCTTGTTCTTGAGAGACTGCCTCGGACTTTAATTTAGCGACAGTCGCTTGGAGTTCGCCCTTTAGTCGCACTATCTTTGCAATTTCTGCGGTAGCTGCCTGAACGATCGCCTCAACGTCCCCATCGCAGGCAGCATCATGTTGCTGTGCTTGCGGTGATGCTCCGCAGAGTGGACAAGGAACCGATTCCACATGAGCGAACATCGCTCCGCTTTCCTGTATTGCCGTCAAACGTTCAATATCGACAGCATAGTGCTCAAGGAGAAGATCAAATCTAGCCAACAGATCGACAATTTCGTCTAATCGGTCCCGAATCGCCGTTCGAACATCCACCAATTCTCGTCGTTGCTCCAAAAGGGAATCAAGCTGGGATTGAATAGCCTTCAGATTTTCCCGGCGATGCTCGATAGTCTCGTCGAGGCGACCAATCTGTTCCTTAAGGTCGGCATCTTCTTCACCAAGGTCTGCAATTTCCTGTCTAATTTCGGCCAGCAGTTCATCAATCAGCTCGATTTGTTTTGCACTATCTGTTCCCCTCTGCGTTGTCTCAACAACATCGGAATCATCTACACCCGATAGAAGAAGCTTTATTGTCGCCAACTCGGCAGTTTTCAAAGTGTATTGACCACCCCAGAAGGGCGAGCCGATTTGCTGAATCTCGCCTTCTTGGACGATCACAAGTCTTGCCAGATTCCTGAAACTTAAACTCTGCGTTGTACCCTTCTTCTTGCTGCGCAATATGCGTTTTCCAAGAAGCCCGATTTTATCGAGAAGGAATCCCGAAACGTTGTCGGTTTTTCCGTGACTATGATCTTTTTTGAGGACTTCAACTGCGGCATCCTCATCGAGAAGGTTCCGAGCCTTGAAGTTTCCCCCAGAACTCGCGCGATAGAAGCGCCATTGCTCCCCTGAGGTCATATCAAGGTCGAATTGGATTTCACCGAATGGAGTTCGCTCTGGAATGCCTCTTAATTCGGATCCTCCAAGCATGAAATCAATCGATTCCGCGAGGAACGACTTCCCCGTATCCGATGCGCCGCAAATCACATTCACACCGTTCGAGAACGTCAACTCGGCCATTTTGTTGGGGCCGGAAAATGCGATCCGACGCAGTTGGAGGTACCTGTTGCTCATTGGTTACCTCGCGGTCTATCTATGATTTGGAACTGGGTGGACCAATTCTCAAACAACCGATGCATCGTTTGTCGAATCTCCGATGTTTCCACACCCGCGAACTGCTCGACCGCCCAATGCGCGCGCTCTTTTAGCCTCTGAGAATAGCTGGATGTTAGCGAGGCGAGAAAAGGCGCAGCGGCGTCTCCAGCGATGTAGTCGAAACCTTCCTCTGCGGGTATTTGCTGTATGAGGTTTCGGCTCATCATCAATAAAATGCCCTTTTCAATTAGCCCACGTCGGACTAGCAATTCTCCTGCTCTCATAGGCAGAGCTGCGTGAAGACTTTCAGGCCCATCGGCATCTTCGGAATGGACGACGAGATAATCCATTTCGACCAGTCTTTCGAGGTCGAAAGCTTCCGGATAGGCAGCGACCAGAATCTCTAGAGAGCGGATACCAGTTTCCAGTGGGCTGTTGAATGGTGCCGGGTGAGAGTGGTTAGTCATCGTCCATCATCCATTTGAGACGATCCTCATTCGCTAGCTGGTGGCAGATGCCCTGCCGATCCTGCGACTTGGTTGCTGACGCAAGTGGATTTGCCGTCAAAGCGACAGATGATGCCTGTGCCACTGTTGCTTTCATCCTTTCGTACCCGTTGGGATGGGTTGAGTCGGCAACATCTACGACGCCGTGAAAAATCTCGTCCTGAAGATTGTCGAATGTCCCTTCTGGCACAGTGTCTCTGGCAAAGTTTCTTAATGCTTCAGCATGATAGAAGCGCTCACGTTGCCTCCAGAAATTCTGTTCCAACGTGCTGTGTGCGGCGAGCGCGTTTATATCCTGGAGTGGGCTTCCCAAATGATCTCCATAAGCGTCAAGGAGCTGGCGGATATACCGGCTCTCGGATGTCGCAGGGACAGCGGGCGGCTCTTCGGGATCTGGCCTTGAAGGCAAACCACCGCCAAATCGGACTGCGTGAAACCCGGTATGACTATGCGCTTCAATCAGCTCAACATGTGATTTCGATGAAAATATCCTGAAATCAAAAGCGTCCACATATGACAGTAGTCTTCCGCTGAGCTCGATTTCCTTGGTTGAGGTGATTCCGCTTTTACAGTGCCCCTCCCAATTTTCTTTGAATTTTTCACGAAGCTCGGTCGGTTTATTTAGAAGTTTTTCTAATGTTGTTCCAACACCGAGGGATGCCACGAAATAATGCTTTCGTGGTGGTGTATATTCGCCGATATACGAGTAATAAATGATCTTCCCCAGTTCGACCCAAACATCGCTTGGTCGCAGTGGATTCGCGTAACGTTTACACTGATAATTGTCCCACATATCTTCAAATCCCTTATCAGTGCAAAAACCTGCGATATCGACGCCACAGTCGCCCGAGCCACCGAAGCGACGAACCTTGACATACGAGCCTTCAAGACTCGTTGCCCATTCCTCGATAAAGTCTTCCCAATCATCAGGACTAAAATTTTTGACGCGGATCGCCTTGGGAACGGGAATACCTGATTGCACATGAGCAGACGAAGGTGCAGCTGTTGGCAGCTTAGGCCTTATCTCCTTTAAATCGGTCTCGGCAATCATCCTATATGGCCCTTTTCCTCATAAGGTTCATGAACTTTCTGAGAACACAACAAACGATTAGCCCGGCGCTTCATTCTCCTTCGTGCATAACGTTTGCAGCATGCGCGCCCACGTAGTGAAGCCGAAAGCGCAATATAGTGGGCATCGCCGTACCTGCACTTTTTAGGGCTTAGCCTATGACGCTCTCCATTGTGGTAATTCCCCTAGCATCACGGTAGAAAGGTTTGCCAGCGTCATCGCACTTATCGATAAACTCTTGTACACAAGCGTTGTTCGAAAACAGCAAAATCACGTCGGATGTCTTGAAATTCAGCGCGTTCGGAATCCGCCACTCCCTCTCATGGGACCAATCTCGAATATTCTCTCTATCACTTAAATCAAAGTTGACAATGCGCCACCATTGGTCCCCGGGCAGATAAATTTTCGCTTCTGAAGTCCTGTCATAGACAACCGGTCTTCCGCCCTTTTCAAAAACGTACGTCTTTGAAAACATGACTCCGGTAGGATCATACCGTTTTTTTGCCCAAGTATTCTCTTCCCGAAAAGTTTGCTCGAACCAGCAATTCTGTCCAACCGCGCTGAGCGGCGCATCTTGAAAACAAACTGCGGGCGTGTCGCCAACGATAAAGCCTGAAAAGGTTGTACTGCCAATCAACTTCCCTGACTCAAGTATTTCAAATAGGGAATCGAGGGCCACCTGATCATCGCCCTTAGAGCGTGTTAGGTGAACTAATTCCGTGGTGAGATCACTTCTCTCAACGTGGCGCTTTCTCCATAACTCGAAATCGTATGCCATAGATTCCCTTTATTTACCACTTACAATAATTAGGCTGCGGGCTTGATCATTGCAGAAAGTTGACTGCGTCATGATTACTGACTTTGAACTATCAATGGCGCTGCGCATAAATTTATAAAACAACAGCTTAGCCGAGCATGACCGTCTCTGCCATGTAATCATTCAGCGTCTGCAACTTGCTCCCATCGTACTGGATGAAATGGCTGTGATCGGCTTTAAGGCTCTGGAGGAAAGACCTGAATCGAATGTTCGCTTTTGTTTAGGTGTCGCGTGGGATGCGTGACGGTCGCAAAGCGAGCCTTTCGCAGGGCCGCGCGAGCCCGTTACCTCCCACTCCGATTCACTGGAAGACCTGACGCCATGGGAATATTTGGGCAAACACCAAAGGGTGGAAAACTCTGATCAGCGGTGCAACTGAAATAGGGATGGTTACACAGCCATAGCCAGTCCCAGCACCGCCCACTGAACTGCAAATTCTGTTGTTTACAAAAAAGAACGCGAGTTGTCGCGACTCGTTTCGACAGTCAATTCACGTCTCTGTCATAGTTAGAGATTAAAGACTCGGGGTTGGAGATTTAGATGGGATTCTTTGGAGCGATCATAGTGGTCATGGTGCTTATTATGATCTACAACATATTCACAAAAAATGATTCAGAGACAGAAGAAACCAAGAGGCCTGGTAGCTTCTACTTAAACGAGCATCAGGCTGCCAGAGACGGGAAGATTCACCAGATCGATGACGATGACGGTGGTCCTGGCCACTACATGTGATCCTTCGGCCTGATGAAGAAAAGCCGGGGCGCTCTATGCTCCCGGCTCTGGCTCTAAGGGGACTAAGGCTGTCTTAGTTCTCGGCAGTGAGGAATAACAGCGCCTGGCCGTGATCATACACAACGGGCGGGATCGTTTGGTCTGCAAGCTCCAGCTGGCGCGTGTAAAAGTACACCGTATCGGGGAGATGCTTGCTGATAGCACTCACAAATTCCACGTACTGATCCAAAGAGGTATCACTCAGGCAGTAAGCAGAAAAACGGGGATACTCCATTTCATCGCCGGCGAAGACCTGGTAACCCTTTTTGTTTGGAGCAATGAAATCAGGAATTGTTTTAAGCTCCGACACTTGCTCGGGATACACCTTGAAATACGCGCCACATTCAGTGCCATCGGCCTTCACACCTGAAATCTTCGTTTCAGTGAAGGTTCCGTTGAAAAAGTTATCCGTCAGCTCGTTGTGAAACTCAGGCTCTCCTTCAATCCCCAATTCGTTCATCGCCGTCATCGTGGCGTCTTTAATCTCGTTACCAAGCCAAATGTTGACAGTTTCGGGACCTTCTACCTGGTCTTGCGGTACCCATGCGATGACACTGCTTCGCTCAGCGTGACTCTTATTCGTCGTAGTCAGCGCCCCAAGCAATCCCAGACCGAATGCGTCGCCGAATGACATTGCAAGGGTAGAACTATTCATGAAGTAAGCCACATCGATGGCCAGACCTGTCGCCGTACCCAGACCGCTCGGGATTTGGTCCTTGGGCACCTCTGCATCTTCGAGATCGGTCATTCCAACACTGTGGGTCAGGTTCCATGCCCGACTGTGATCAGGCTCGGCTTCCGTGATTCCGGTAGACGCGCAACCACTGATCAATCCAATGGCCAGCGTGGAGACTATGAGAGGGAACATCTTGGTCTGAAAAGGCATGCATTCTCCTGCGTTAGTGATACGTCGAAGGGCAGGATACAACGACACATGTAGAGGTAAGCTACAAACATTATGTTACTTTATGTTTTAGGAGGCGATGCAAAGTGGACTTATCCCAGTTGCTAAATCGAGCCACGTACTCTTTGGACGACTACCCAGAATCCTTCAGTAGGCAATCTCGTCGTGGCAGAAAAAGGTCTGCTTTCCCAATGGAAGCGTGGATCTTTAAAAAGCGATTACTAATGTCCGCTTTTGTTTAAAAGCTTGGACTTATGCTGGTGCCCTTGTCACTCCTAACCCATGAGTGAACCTACCCCGGTTCAGCCTCTCTTCACTAGCTCATCTCGTCGCGGTAAAAGGTCCGCTTTCCAATGAGAAAGCGTGGCCAGAACCCCGGCCTATGTCGCCATAATGTGGCAGCTTGGGCTAGACTGGAACGTCAAGAACACACTCAGACTTGCAGCGTAGACGACTACTGTCACAGGAAGAACAAAAACTGACTGACGGTCATTTTCCACCTGGCCGCAGATCGAACCGTCACAAGCCATGGCACATATTTGTCACATATACGTCACATGGAATTTCTGCTAGCCCAAACGCAAAAAAGGCAGACCAGTAACTAACTGATCTGCCTTTCTTTAATATGGTAGCGGGGGCTGGATTCGAACCAACGACCTTCGGGTTATGAGCCCGACGAGCTACCAGACTGCTCCACCCCGCATCAAACTGGTGGTTAACCGGGTAAGGCCCCGATCAACGAGGTGCGCATAGTACGGGGCGTTGATGCGCCTGTCAAAGGGAAAAATGAATTTTTTCGCCAACTTACCGCTCAAGTATGGCCGTCACCCCCTGCCCCCCTGCGGCGCAGATGGAGATCAGGCCACGGCCACTGCCTTTCTCTTCCAGCAGCTTCGCCAGAGTGGCCACGATACGCCCACCGGTCGCCGCGAAGGGATGGCCGGTGGCCAGACTGCTGCCCTTGACGTTCAGTTTGTTTCGATCAATGCTCCCCAGCGGCTTTTCCAGACCCAACCGGTCCTTGCAGAACGCAGGGTCTTCCCAGGCCTTCAGGGTGGAGAGCACCTGGGCGGCGAACGCTTCATGGATTTCGTAGAAGTCGAAATCCTGCAGCGTCAGCCCGGCTTTTTCCAGCATGCGTGGCACGGCGTAAGCAGGTGCCATCAGCAGGCCCTCCTTCTTGTCGACGAAGTCCACTGCAGCCACCTCGGAGAACGTCAGGTACGCCTTGATCTCCATGTTGTTGGCTTTTGCCCACTCTTCGCTGGCCAGCAGCACACAGGAGGCACCATCCGTCAGCGCAGTGCTGTTGGCGGCGGTCATGGTGCCGTTCTCACGATCAAATACGGGCTTGAGCGTCGCCAGCTTTTCAAGGGTCGTGTCCGGGCGCAGAATGTTGTCTTTCTCCAGGCCTGCCAGTGGGGTCATCAGATCCTTGAAAAAACCTTCATCATACGCGGATGCCAGTTTCTGATGGCTCTCATAGGCCAGCTTGTCCTGCTCGTCGCGGGGGATGGACCACTCGCGTGCGGTAATCTGACAGTGCCCCCCCATGGACAACCCCGTTCTGGGTTCGCCGTTTTGCGGAATTTCCGGTTTCAGATGGCTCGGACGAAAACGACTGAGCACTTTCAGGCGTTCTCCGGCTGTCTTGGCCCGATTCAGATCCAGAAGAATTTCACGCAGACCCTCGCCTACCCCAATCGGCGCATCCGACGTGGTATCAGTGCCGCCAGCGATGCCGCACTCGATCTGCCCTAACGCAATCTTGTTGGCCACCAGAATGGCCGCTTCGAGCCCCGTACCGCAGGCCTGCTGGATATCGTAGGCGGGTGTTTCCGGCGCCAGGCCGCTACTCAGCGCGGATTCCCGGGTCAGGTTAAAATCCCTGGAGTGTTTGATAACCGCGCCAGCAACGACCTCTCCAAGGCGCTGCCCCTCCAGCCCGAAGCGATCAACCAGTCCTCGCAGCGCACTGGTCAGCAACTCCTGGTTGCTGACCTTGCTATACGCGGTATTGGAGCGGGCAAAAGGAACCCGGTTGCCACCAATAATGGCAACCCGGCGGATATCGCTTTTAGCGGCCGTGGTCTTCTTTGCCGTCGACGTTTTCTTTTGGGTGCTTTTCGGTGCCTGTGCCATGATGATGTCCTGTTTAAACGAGTGTATCCGTTGCGTTGCAGTCTAGCGCCAACCGGGCCCGGCTCATTGGCATCCCTGACAACCGTAACAGGGCATTGAGTCAATTCAAAAGCGGCCGGATTCTTTAACCTGTACGCCGATATTCGTTTCGCAAAAGGAAAATGCCATGTCTGATCGCTATCTCAAGTTCGTCAATACTCCGTTTGGCAAGACCGCCGCCCAGTCCCTGGGGCTGCCCGCCCCGGTTCCCCTGAAACGCTGGAAGCGCGCGGACCAGCCGTTTATTGAGGGCGACGTGCTGATCGGCGCTGCCAACAGCAGCAAAGCTATCTCGACGATTGGAAAGGTGCTGGGCGCCAGCGCCGCAAAACTCTTTCATGCCAGCGCCATGGATACTCTGAACGATTCTGCCAAAAGCGGCAACAAGGCCGAAGCCTTGCCCCTGAACGCGGACATTGATCGCAAATTCTCCGCCCTGGTGTTTGATGCCACGGGTATGAAAGACACCACCGATCTGAAAGCGGTTTACGATTTCTTTCACCCCACCATCCGCAAGCTGGCGGGCAACGGTCGAGTGCTGGTGATAGGCCAGGACCCAAGCACCTGTCGCCAACCCGCCAAGGCCGCTGCCCATCAGGCACTGGAAGGCTTCGTGCGCAGTGTCGGCAAGGAAGTCGGCAAGAAAGGAGCTACCGCGAACCTACTGTGGATGGCCCCCGGCGCCGAACAGCAACTGGAGTCCAGCATCCGGTTCTTTTTATCGCCCCGATCGGCCTATGTCTCTGGCCAGGTAACCCGCATCAGTAAGGGAGCGACCGCTCACGCCAGCAACCCTGTCGCGCCGCTGGCCGGAAAGATTGCACTGGTAACCGGTGCGTCCCGCGGCATTGGCGCGTCTATTGCCGAAACCCTGTCGCGGGATGGCGCCACGGTCATTGGCCTGGATATCCCACCGGCCCTTGAGGACCTGCAGAAAGTTATGGCCCCCATCAAGGGTAAGGCGATGGCGTGTGATATTACGGATGAGAAAGCGCCAAAACAGATTGCAGACTTTGTGAAGGAACATTTCGAAGGCATTGATCTGGTCATCCACAACGCCGGCATCACCCGTGACAAAACCCTGGGCAACATGCCCGAGCATTTCTGGGATATGACCATTGCCGTGAACCTGACCGCCGAGGAACTGATCGACGAAGAGCTGATGCACCAGGAGCTGCTGCGTGAAAACGGACGCATTGTCTGCATTTCCTCCATCAGCGGCATTGCTGGCAACTTTGGCCAGACCAATTACTCCACCGCCAAGTGCGGCGTGATCGGCTATGTAGAGGCGATGGCAAAACAGGTGAAAAACGGCGTGACCATCAACGCGATAGCGCCCGGGTTCATCGAAACCCAGATGACGGCCGCTATGCCGATTACCATTCGCGAGGCCGGCCGGCGCATGAACAGCTTGTCTCAGGGCGGTTTGCCAGTCGACGTGGCCGAGGCTATTGCGTGGTACTGCAATCCTGCATCAAACGGCGTGAACGGGAACGTTGTTCGGGTTTGCGGGCAATCGTTGATTGGAAAATAACGAGGGGGGAAAATGGTGGGTGGTACTGGGATCGAACCAGTGACCCTCGCCTTGTAAGGGCGATGCTCTCCCAGCTGAGCTAACCACCCGGGATCTGGAAACAAAAAAATGGCGGAGCGGACGGGACTCGAACCCGCGACCCCCGGCGTGACAGGCCGGTATTCTAACCAGCTGAACTACCGCTCCGCATCAATCCCGGCCTGATCGGCCTTAGGGACCTGAAACCGGGCGGGGTGGCCCGGTGATGCTGAAAAGTGGTGGGCGGTACTGGGATCGAACCAGTGACCCTCGCCTTGTAAGGGCGATGCTCTCCCAGCTGAGCTAACCGCCCACTTTTACAGCACACTGGTGAGTCAGCGTTGCTGTCTCAACCAAGTGAGACGCGCATTTTAAGCATTTGTCTGGCGGTGTCAAATTTTTTCCGGAGTTTTTCTCAAAAAACCTGCAACTCGCTAAAAAATGTACAATTTTCAATCAAGCCTGTTTATCACTCCCGGTTTTCTTTGCCGCCTTCACAGACTTCAACCGAGTGGCTTTCTGTCCTGCCTTCCTCGCCTTGTGATCAAGTGACAGCTCGTTCACACGCGACTTTCGATCCGCAGGCAATGCCCGCTCCGCCAGCGAGCAATTGAGATGATCAAGACGTTTTCTGAGGCTAGCTATCCGGTGGCCTGCGTTTTCCAGTGCCTCGGGAAGCAATTCTCCGGAAAGCCGGCGAAACGTTAGTTGTAATGAATCTCTCAGCGACATGATCCGGCAACCCTCTGAATACGGACACCTCACAGTCTAGTAACCGAAACCGGAAACAACAATTCGCAGTACACCAGATCGGCGACGTTAGAATATCCACCAACCGCCACCGGATTCTGCCTCTTCCCGACGCTCCCGCTCCTGTTCCAACGCCGCATACTCCCGCTCCAGTTCCCGCAATCGACGATCGCTTTCAAGAGGCACCGTAGGGCCACCGCCAAAGGGCCAGTACCAAGGCGTTTCGTCATACTTCCCCTGTTCTCTCAGGCGCTCGATTTCAGCCGCTCGCTCCTCTTCCAGAAGAACCAGATTGCGCTCGTAGTCTGCGTCCTCATTCACCTCAACAATGGAGGTCGCAGCGTGATTAGGGGCAAGCAAATCACTATTCAGAAAACGCGTGGAGACAATTTCTTTGGCCTGCATGGCGTAGTCACGGGTCACGAGCTGCAAGTCGCCAGACCTCAGGGGGTGGTCCTCGGCGAGTTCCGGATGGTTACTCTCCGGCTCTTGCAACTCGTTATAGCGCAGGTAATACACCCTTCCGGGTTCGACCTTGAGCGTGGCGTCTGCAATCAGGCTCAGGCTGAACGAATTGAGCCCCTCAAGCCCCAGCAGTGGCCGGCGGATGGCGATATGCCGCTCGCCAGGGGCAACTTCAAGCCAGGTAAAACTGTCGTTTCGAATATTGAAATAGTGGTGGTCGTCTATGTAAACGCTTGGCGCCTCGATCTCGTCCGCAGCCCACTGGGAATGGGTGCGGTAGAAATAGAGAACCGCATTGCTGCGATCCCACTCATCATTGCCGATATGAACGAAATCGTGCCCGGATACCGGGTGCAAAAACGAGCCAACGCTTTTACCGATGGACTGGTACACCGTGCAGCCGGCACCAGAAACCAACAGCAAAGCCACAAATACGGCCGCCAGTGGCCGGGGAAAACCGGGAAAAAGAAATCGGGTTGTCATTGTTGTGCACTCTTCATCCTTTCGCGAGTTGTCCCGATCATAACAACTGCAATCTCGCGGAACTGAGAGCTACCGCAAGGGATGAATACAAACTGTTACAAAGCACAGCAGGCCCTGCCTGCCCTGCTGTGCCTGCGTACCCGTTCGCAGCCGCCTTCTATTGGCCGGACATCCGCGAGCGCAGATCATTGACCTCTTCCGACAGGCGAACCAGCCTTGAGGTTAATTGCGCCCGCGAAGAGTCAATCGAAGACACGGTTTCCCTCAGCCCCGCCAAATCTTTGCGAACGGCATCCAGCTGGCTGCCGCTGGACAGGTTATTGGTGGCCTTTTCCAACGCTGCAATACGGCTTTCCAGGCCATCAATGGTGAGGTTTTGCTCTCGCTCGAAACGCAACAGCTGGCGCTCTACCAGCTTGTCCACTCCGGCCAGGGATTCATCCAGCTTCGTCAATTGTGAGGCATTCTCCTGGCCAGTTTCGCGAACGGCGGTAAGCTGCCGCTCAAAGTCCGATTGAACCTTGTCCAGCCTGGAGGACACCGTTGCCTCCAGCTCCTTGACCGAGGCAGACAATGCTTCCCGCTGGCTGTTGCCGCTATCCACATCTGACCTCAAAGATTCCAACCTGGCCTGGTGGTCGTCGAGCCGCTTGCGGTTGCGGTCATTAGCAACCCCCCACAGCTTGGCGATCTCGCTGTCAGCCGTATTGAGGCGTTCCTTGTGGGACGCCAGCGTGTCTTCAATGGATTGCCCTTTCTCCTGCAGGTTCTCGCCGGTCTCGGAAAGTTCCCCCTCAAACCGGGCCAGCGCCAGTTTGCTTTGGCGCGCCCAGTAATCCGCTTCTTCCAGCTGACCTTCCAGCGCCTGTATACGCTGCTCTTGCTGATACCAGCCAGCGCCCGCCGCTCCGGCAACAATCAACAGCGCGATCAACAACACTGCACTGCGGCCCGAACCACCACCGCCAGATGTTTTCCGGCGTTTTCCAGCAGGTTTGCCCGGGCCGCCATTACCGGCCGACTCTGGCGCGGGTGCTTGGCGTTTTTTGCGCTCTTCCACTTTATTGCCGGGCACGCCGGTACGTACTTCATCATCATCTGGACGGATTGGTTCCATAACAGCTCCGGTATATGGACGGTAACGTTAATAAAGCACGATAATACCCGTACCTTGCGACTCAGCAAAATGACGGCCAGGAGAGCTGACAGTATGCGCTCCTTGGCCATCGACTGTTTGCATGGCCACGGGGCCTTACATACAATGTCCGGCTTTCTCACATATCAGGACTGTTGCATATGCAGCCGCTTGTAGGACTCATCATGGGCTCGAAGTCTGACTGGCCCACCATGGAACACGCCGCCGAGATGCTGGACAAGCTGGGCGTGCCTTACGAGACGAAGGTTGTCTCTGCCCACCGTACGCCGGATTTGCTGTTTGATTATGCCAAGACTGCCTCTGATCGGGGCCTGAAGGTGATCATTGCAGGCGCGGGCGGTGCTGCTCACCTGCCTGGCATGGTCGCGTCACAAACGTCACTGCCGGTCCTTGGTGTTCCCGTCCAGTCCAAAGCACTCAACGGTCTTGATTCGCTGCTGTCCATCGTACAAATGCCCGGCGGCATTGCGGTTGGCACCCTGGCAATTGGTAAAGCCGGTGCCACTAACGCTGGCCTGCTGGCGGCTCAGATTATCGGTACATTCAAGGACGATGTCCGTATAGCGGTCGATGAGTTTCGCGCTACACAGACACAGACAATCCTGGATAATCCTGATCCCAGCGATCAATAATCAGGAATCGGACTTTGGTGTACGAGCGGGTGGGGGATGCTTTCCAAAACACGCTCCTTGCGGCACATCCATGTGGCGCTTGGGCTCCGCCATCCATGGCTCCGCACAGTTTTGGAAAGCATCCCCCACCCACTCCCCGAACTAATGCAGATGCCTACTAATTAAAGGCAGGAGACAACGAATGAGAATTGGTGTTTTAGGGGCCGGTCAGCTTGGCCGGATGTTGGCTCTGGCTGGCTACCCGTTGGCCAAGACGTTTGTTTTCTATGATATGTCAGGTAATCCCAGTGCCGGGCTGGGTGAAGTGATTATTGATCGAGACGGTCAATACCTGGACGACCTCATTTCCCGGGTAGATCGGGTCACCTATGAGTTCGAACACTTGCCGGTGGACGTAGCAGAGCGAATTGCCAAAGAAAAGCCGGTTCACCCCTGCCCCCGAGCGCTGCAGGTTTGCCAGAATCGAGAAGCTGAAAAGACGCTCTTTGGCGAGCTTGGCATTCCCACACCAGAATGGAGAATTGCAGACACCGCAGAGTCATTGCAGGCCGCTGCCGAAGAACTCGGTTGCCCGGTGGTTGCCAAATCCAACACCGAAGGTTATGACGGCAAGGGACAGGCAGTTCTTCGTTCACCGGAAGACGCAGCAGAGGCCTGGAAATCCATTGGTCATCCGCGTCTGATCGTCGAGAAATTCGTCGAGTTTCGCCGCGAAGTCTCCATTATTGCCGTGCGTGCCGAGGATGGCGAACTGGCCTTCTATCCGATGGCGGAAAACGCTCATAACGAAGGCATCCTGCGTTATTCCATTGCTCCGGCACCAAAGCTGGAAAAACATGTCCAGGAAGACGCAGAACGTTACATCAAGGCGCTGCTGAACGAACTGAATTACGTCGGCGTACTAACGCTTGAACTCTTTGAAACCGCCGAAGGTCTGGTCGCCAACGAAATGGCACCGCGGGTCCACAACTCTGGGCACTGGACCATCGAGGGTGCCATGACCAGCCAGTTCGAGAACCACATCCGCGCTGTGAGCGGCCACCCCTTGGGAAGCACCGACGCTCGCGGTGTCAGCTGCATGATCAACATTATTGCCGAGCATGGCGACATTGAACGAATCCTTGAACTGCCTTACGCTCATGTACACCTCTACAATAAAGGCGAGCGCCCGGGCCGGAAACTTGGCCATGTGACCGTTCTGGCGGACAGCTACGAAGAATTGGTCTGGCGGGTAAAGAACTGCGCCCAGTTTTTACCCGGTTGTCCAGAGTTTAAAAGCACCCTGTCCGAGCAGTAGGCAGGGTGCACACAAGGGGTTGATATAACTCAAAGCGCCCCTATATTTAATAATGGCTTACATACACATAAACAGAGAGAATCAGGGAGAACGACCTCATGGCATTTGAACTTCCCGCACTGCCCTATGAAAAGAACGCACTGGAACCACACATCTCTCAGGAGACTCTTGAGTACCATTACGGCAAGCACCACAACACTTACGTAACCAAGCTCAACGGTCTGGTCGAAGGCACCGACAACGCCAACAAATCGCTCGAAGACATTATCAAGAGCGCCAGCGGCCCACTGTTCAACAACGCTGCCCAGGTCTGGAACCACACCTTTTACTGGCATTGCCTGAGCCCGAACGGTGGTGGTGAGCCTACAGGAGCAGCCAAGGACGCGATCGAAAAAGCCTTTGGTTCTTTCGAAGACTTCAAGAAAGAATTTAACGACAAGGCCGCCAACAACTTCGGTTCAGGCTGGACCTGGCTGGTGAAGAAGGCCGACGGCAGCGTTGCCATTGTTAATACCAGCAATGCCGAAACGCCGCTGACAACCGCCGACAAGCCGGTACTGACGGTCGACGTCTGGGAACACGCGTACTACATCGACTATCGCAATTCCCGTCCGAATTATCTGGAAGCGTTCTGGAAACTGGTTAACTGGGATTTCGTCAACGAAAACCTGGCATAACAGCGCTTCGGATACCTTGCAGGCCACAACCTGCACGCAAAAACGCCCGCACTTCGCGGGCGTTTTCGTATCTGTGATACAAACGATCTTACAAATTGATACACCCGTAGCCTGAATTATCTGGAAGAATTGCCGATACTGGGTACAGTAGGTAAAAACTGAACCATACTTGAAAAAGAATATGTCAGCCGAGAGCCCCTTTGCCCCAGGTGAGCGATACCGGGTCTCATTCAGTTGGAACGAATCAAACAGGCCTCCATGCAAAATTCTTATGAGGTAGAACATCGCCTGGGGTACCGGGTGCTGCGATGGGTACTCGCCGTGGCGTTAATTAGTGGGGTCATCGTCAGCACCGTGCAGGTCATCCTTGATGCCGGACGGGTATCGCAGTCTCTCGATGATCAGGCGCGGCAAACCATGGCACTGGTCAAGGACGCATCAACCCAGGCCGTTTTCAGTATCGATGCTGACCTTGCCCAACAGGTGGTCGACGGCCTGTTTGCTCAGGAAGCCATGCGTGTCGCACGCATTACCCACCCCGACGGCGAACCTCTCGGCAGCCGTGACCGCCCTTTGAAGGAAAGCGGCTCCCGCCGGATTACGGACCCGATTTTTGAATCTGAACGTTACTATCGCAAAGAGCTTTCCCGGGACACTGGCGCCGGCAATGTTTACGGTTACCTTGAACTAAAGTACGACACCGGTCCGGCTGCCCGAACCTGGCTTGAGCGCGCTTCCATCACCTTCGCCTCCGGCATCGCTATTGCCGTCATTCTCGGAATGGTGCTGTTTGTGGTTTTCCATCTACTGCTGACGCGCCCACTGCTACGAATTGTACGCTCTGTTAAACAGGTCAACCCGGATCACCCCGATGACAATCTGATCCACCTGCCTCACGGCCATCAGAAAGATGAATTGGGCCTTTGGGTCAACGCCACCAACAACCTCCTGGTTGCGATTGGCGACAGCCAGACCCGCCACCGGGAAGCAGAAGATCGTGTTACCCGGCTCTCAAGGTACGATCAGCTAACCGGCCTGCCCAGCCGAGACACCTTCATGGAGTTGCTCCAGGCCGATATTGCAGACGCCAGTGATGACAACTTGGTCCTGTCACTGATCTGTTGTGGCATCGATGACTTCAAGTCCATCAACGAGCAGTGCGGTTTCCGCACCGGCGACATGATCCTGCAAACCGTGGCCGATCGCCTTACGCAGAAGCTCGGCGGTACGCGCTTTACCATCGCCCGACTGGGCAGCGACCAGTTTGTTGTGGTGGAGAAGGGATTGAGAGACGGATTTCAGGCCGCCGACACTGCCGACCGTATACTGGCCTCTCTAAGCAGCCCGATGATCTTCGATGAGCAGACCATCACCATGACCGCCACCCTCGGCATCGCCCTGTTTCCAGGAGACGCGAGTCAAGCCGACAGGTTGCTACAAAACGCCGAACAAACCATGGCCCTGGCCAAGGAAGGCGGACACAATTATTTCCAGTTCTACGTTGCCAGCGTTGACCAGGAAATTCGTGAACGCAAACAGCTTGAGAAAGATCTCTCCATCGCGCTCCACAACCAGCAGTTCCACTTGGTTTACCAACCACAGATCAACCTGGAAACCCACCGGATTATCGGGGCGGAAGCGCTGATTCGCTGGGAACATCCAGAGAAGGGCCTTGTGCCACCGGATCACTTCATACCGGTAGCCGAGATGAACGGCAGTATCGTGGAAATCGGCCAGTGGGTTCTGGATCAGGCCTGCTGGCAGGCGGCGCGCTGGGCCAGAGACGGCATGCCCCTGCGCATTGCGATCAACCTTTCAGCGGTACAATTACGTCAGAACCACATCGTGGACGAGATTCTGGATACCCTGAAACGCCACAACATCCCCGCCGGACGTCTTGAACTGGAAGTGACCGAAACCAGTTTCATGACCAATCTGGAAGACGCCGTGAAGAAGCTGAAACGCCTGCATAAAGCGGGCATCAGCATAGCGGTGGATGATTTCGGTACCGGTTACTCTTCCCTGACCTACCTCAAGCGCATGCCGGTCCAGCATCTGAAAATCGACAAGCAGTTCATTCATGACCTGCTTGTCAACGAGGAAGACACCCGCATTGCCAACACCATCATCGACCTTGGCAAAAGTCTGAATCTAACGGTAGTGGCTGAAGGCGTTGAGACCGCGGAACAGGAATACTACCTCGCGCAGCGTGGCTGCAAACTGGCCCAGGGCTACTACTTCAGCAAGCCGCTCAAACCCCACGATTTCGAGGTATTTGTTGCTGGCTTTCACAACAAAATTGTCGAAAATAATGTCTGACCACTGAGTCACCCCACCAGGAACGCAAGGAGCCGCCCATGGGAACCACACTGATCGGCCTGATTGTTATTGCAGTTGTTGTTGTCTACATCGTGTTTATCTACAACCGCCTGGTATCCCTGAGAAACCAGTTCAAGAACGGATTTGCCCAGATTGATGTTCAACTCCAGCGCCGCCACGACCTGATTCCCAACCTGGTGGAATCGGCCAAGGCCTACCTTTCCCACGAGCGCAACACCCTTACCGAAGTGATGGAAGCCCGGAATAATGCGGTCAGCGCTCAGAAGGATGCTGCGGGCGACCCGGCGGACGGGGGCAAAATCCAGCGCCTGGGAAGCGCCGAGAACATGCTCTCCAAAGCGCTCGCCAACTTTTACGCCGTGGCGGAAAACTACCCAGAGCTTAAAGCCAACGAAACCATCCAGCAGTTGATGGAAGAGCTTTCCAGCACAGAGAACCGGGTTTCCTTTGCCCGCCAGGCCTACAACGATGGCGTCATGGGCTACAACATCTTCCGTGAACAGTTCCCCAACAACATCGTGGCCGGACTGTTCGCTTTCAAACCTTCCTCCCAGCTGGAGCTGGAATCTCCTGAGGCCCGTCAGGCGCCGAAAGTCGCCTTCTGAGGCCCGTTGCCATGGCACATCCCGGTTTTTTCCAGCGCCAGGCCAGCGCCCGTCGCAACACGGGCTTGCTGGTGGCTCTGTTTCTGGCCGCGGTCGTGATCATCACGCTCCTGGTTTGTCTGGTGGGTTATCTGGTAACCCGCAGCGAATACACCGGGCTGGCGTTTGCCGACTGGCTACTGAGCCGCCATGGGCTGTATACAGCGATAGCGGTCGTTGCCCTGATCGGTATTGGCTCTCTGATCCGCTGGGCGGACCTGTCGGGCGGTGGCGAGCGTGTTGCAAAAATGGTCGGCGCCCGTGCGATTGACCCCGCCACCAGGGACACCGACGAGCGTAGGCTTCGCAATATCGTGGAAGAAATGTCCATCGCCAGCGGCATCAGTGTGCCCGATCTTTACGTGATGGATCATGAAACCGGCATCAACGCCTTTGTGGCCGGCTATACGCCCGGCGAGGCGGTCATGGTGGTGACCCATGGGGCCCTGACACAACTCACCCGTGATGAGCTCCAGGGCGTCGTTGGTCACGAGTTCAGCCATGTTCTCAACGGCGATATGCGTCTGAACGTCCGTTTGATCGCCATCCTGGCCGGCATCCTGATGATCGGACAGATCGGTGCCTTCCTGCTCAGGGCATCCTTCCACCGCTCCCACGTCTCCAGCCACTCATCCCGTGACCGTCGGGGCCAGGCTGTTTTCGGGCTGGTAGGTTTGGCGTTGCTGGTAATCGGCTATGTGGGCGTATTCTTCGGAAGACTGATTCAGTCCGCGGTATCACGGCAACGGGAAATGCTGGCGGATGCCTCCTCGGTACAATTCACCCGTAACCCCGAAGGCGTTGCCGGCGCGCTGTTCAAGATTGGCCTCAAAGGGGGCTATCTGGACACCACCAGCCATGCCAGTGACATGAACCACATGTGTTTTGGCGAAAGCGCACGCATGAAATTTGCAGCATTGCTGGCGTCCCACCCTCCGGTTCAGGAGCGTATCGAAGCCATCCAGCCGGGTATGTTTGCCCGCCTTCGCAGCAGGCTTAGAGACAGCGAACCGGGAAGTGCCCTTCGATCCATGGGCTCGCTCCAAACCTCCGAAACCAGTGCAGATACGGCCCATGGAGCGGTTTCCGGCTTCAGCGCAGCCAGCCCTCGCGCCTCCACATCGCCCCTGAACACCCGGCCATCGGCAGATATCTCAACGACGGTAGGCACCGTCAACAAACGCAGCGAAGACTACGCCGTGGACCTTCTCAACCGACTGCCATCAACATTTCGCAACCTGCTTTACACCCGGGCCGGCGCCATTCAGCTGTGCTATGCGCTACTGATCTACCAGCTTCCTGAGTCATCGCAACAGAAACGACTGGCGCTGGTCACCGCCAACGCCCTCTTTGCGCCCAACGCCGACCTGTTGAACAAACTGCTGCCCGCCCTTACCTCACTGGGCGAGACAGTACGATTCCCGGCGCTGGAACTGGCCATGCCGGCCCTGAGAAAGCTCGATCCGGATGAGCGCAACCAGTTAATGTCGTGTACGGAGGTGTTGATCAGGGCAGACAACCGACTGAGCCTCTACGAACTGGCCATGCATACCTTTCTTCGCCGCCACCTGGCGGGAGACTCGGCCCGCCCGGTTCCGGTACGCCATCGCAGCTACCGGACAGTAACCGACCAGTTGCAAGTGCTGTTCAGCCTGATGGCCCGGGCGGGTGCTCGTCAGGGCATCGACAGCCAGGGACTGTTCACTGAGGCGATGGCAGGTTTTACCGACGGACCTAAGGAGCCGGAACTTCTGGAGACGGTGTCGATCAAGCATCTGCGGGATGCGCTTTTGGTGCTGAACACCCTGTCGCCGCTGCTAAAACCGGCAATTCTCGACGCTTGCGGCCATTGCGTGCTTGCGGATGGAGAGATCAAGACCACGGAATATGAGTTGATCCGCCTGGTGGCGGATCAACTGGACTGCCCGATGCCGCCACTGGCAGCCTGAGATCAGCCCCTTGGCCGATCAGTCAGGCTGAGGCCGGAACAGCGAGTCTTTCGTTGGCGGTCTTTCCGGGTCTGGCAGGCCCAGCTTCTTGCGCACACCGAGATTGATCTCCCACAGGCTCTGAAACTTCTCATCCGTGGCGGCTACAGCATCGGCCTTGCCAAGCATGATCGTCGGGCGCAGGAATACCAGCAGGTTGCGTTTCACCCGGCGCTCGGATTCGGAGGAAAACAGACGCCCCAACACCGGGATGTCGCCCAGCAGGGGAACCTTACTCTTATTCACCTGCAAATCATCGGTTGTCAAACCACCCAGAACGATGGTTTCGCCATCATCTGCCAAGACCGTAGTCTTGATTTCACGCTTGTTGGTAATGATATCGGAGGCGGACTCCACGCTGTCACCAATATTCTCGGTGGTCTGCTCCACCACCAACCGTACAAGACCATCGGCGCTGATAGTGGGTGTCACCTTCAGGGTGAGACCGATATCGCGACGCTCAATCGTGGTAAATGGGTTGGTTGTACCGTCACCTGTGACAGTGGACTGACCGGTACGGAAAGGTACGTTCTGGCCAACGATGATTTCGGATTCCTGGTTATCCAGGGTAATGATACTGGGAGTAGACAGCAGATTTGCCGCCGCCGAGGTCGACAGAGCCTGCAGCAGCACGCCCCAGGAAACGCCGTTTTCATTCCGCTGGCCTGCGCCAATGGTAATACCGCCGGTGGCCGGTGCAATCACCGAATCAGAAAGGATCGCACCCAATACGTCGCCCAGGCTTCGGCCGACGTTGTTGAAGTTAGTGCCGGCTACTGGCGTAGACTCGCCGGATTCATCCCCCAGCGCCAACTGGACGCCCAGATCCTGCCCCAGTTCATCGCTGATTTCGACGATGGCCGCCTCAATCATTACCTGGGCACGACGAACATCCAGAGCCTTAACGATCATTTCAGCTTCTTGCATCATCGACGGTTCACCGCGTACCACAAGTGCGTTCAGACCCTCGTCAGCGAACACTGAAAAGCTCGTATTACGCCCGCTTCCGGTACTGCCGCCAGCACCACCTGAGCCCCCAGTGGATTCCTTGGCCACCTCACCCATGACACCCTTGAGAATCTCGGTAAGATTCTCCGCGTCCGCGTGGCTCAGGCGAATGACCTTGGTCGTACCGCCGGTGGCTGAGGGCTGGTCCAGCTTCCTGATCAGCTCCCTCATCTTGTCACGGAAGGTTTCATCCCCCCTGAGAATAAGCCGGTTGCTGCGCTCATCGGCCGTTACGCTGTACTTGCGGGCAGCGTTATCGCCACCACCCTGGCCCAATTCCGCCGGAGCCAGTTCCTGCAGCAACTCGACCATATCGCCCACCCAGGCCTCTTCGAGCTGGATCACCTCCACCTCGTATTTGGACGGACTGTCGAGCTCTCTCACAATCTGTTCGATGCGCTGGATATTGGAAGAGTGGTCGCTGACGATCAGGGCGTTGGCGGCCGCCACCCCCGCCAGGTGGCCATACTTGGCCACGAGCGGGCGCAGGATGGGCACCAGTTCGAGGGCATTGGCGTTATCGATCTGGATAACACGGGTAATCAGCTGCTCTGAGGGTACCTCCGTAAACCGCTCCAGCGACTCAGCGGATTGTTTGGCGTCCACCTGCTGAACCACCTTGATCACTTCCTCGCCGGGAATGGCGGTGAAGCCATGCACCTGCAACACAGCCAGGAACAGGTCGTAAATCTCGTCCTTGTTCATGGGGGCGCTGGACAGGACGGTCACCTTTCCCTTTACCCGTGGATCCACAACAAAGCTGTAGCCGGTGATATCGGCCACCTGGGTCACAAAGGCGCGAATGTCGGCGTCCTTGAGGTTCAGTCGCCAGGTCTCCGTTTCCTGCCCGTAAGCAACAGACATCAGGGGCATCAGCAGGGCCAGAACAAAGGCCCGGAATAATTTGGATCTGTGGTTAAGCATCTGGCGTTATTGTCCTGTATCGTTAAATCCGTTCATCGCCACTGTTCAGGTATGGCATAGCTCACGGTCAGAATGGATCCGTCCCGTTCAATTTCTATTTCCAATTGCGGCTCAGACCGCCAATTCTCAAAAAGCATCATATCCTGCTCAAGATCCCCCAGCCGCTGGCCATTGACGGCAGTGATGACGTCACCGGCCCTGAGGTTGACAGCATTGAGCATGGCATTGGAACCATCGTACACATAACCGGACGTACCTCCCTCCCCGGTCGGGCTCAGCCCGTATGGTGCAAGCGCCGCAACTCCCTGGGAATCAAGCTGTTCCCGTGCTTCACTCAGGAACTGCTCCGGCGAAGACGCCGGTTCCGCCAAATCTTCTTCCACGCCCTCAACCAGGCCAGTGGAAAGCTGTTCTTCAAACGTCAGGGTTTCGTATTGCCCATTCCTGCGAATCAGCACCCGGCCTGGTTCCACTTCCGCCAGTTCGGCGTTACCGGGCAAGACCTCACCCACACGATAGTGCTCAGTTACTCCATTGCTTCCCGCAACTATAGCACCGGAGTCCTCCGGGCGCTCTGCCACCAGCACACCTTCAAGCCTGAGGTTGAGCCTGGTTTCCGGTGCCGACCGGCGTACCACTTCTGCGACACGGGTTTGTTCTTCCGCCCTGCCAAACACCTGATGGGCCGCCAGTGGCTGTAATCGGCCGCCACCTGAAGCGCTCGCGCGGCTGTCAGAGGCGGGTGCCATGGCCACCGGGCGGTCATCCCAGGCGATGAGCCAGGTTGTCTGCGCCAGTACCAGAGCAACATAAACCACGAGGCCCGCCAGTAACAAATTGGCCAGCAACCGGGGCAGTCGCCGGCTACCGATAACAGCCGCCATTGCTGTCACAGAGCACCTCCCGGAATCAAGGGCTGCTTGACCCTGAAGACGACATCACTGGGGTTAGCAGAATCTGGCCAGGGTTGGTCGGCCAGGTCGATCATGCGTTTATAGACTCGCAACTCCATCATACCGTTCCAGCGAATCTCGGCATCCGCCGCGGGGCCATCGCCGCCCTGCTCCGAGATGACCAGCGCAACGCCATCGGCCGTACTGTCCATCGTCGCCAGCATGGGCGGGAAATCTGCCTGGCCAATATTATTCCCCATGGGCCAGGTAACCTGGCCTCCTGCCCAGCGGCCAACGCCGTCGGCCTGGGTCACGCGGTTGTCCTGCCACGACAACACCAATCGATCAATGGTGACGTCACCTTCGATGACGGCTCCACCGCTGCGTCGGATCAGGTCCTCAAATTCAGCGACTGCCAGATGGCCACTGGCGTTGAGGGTGCCTGCCCCCTGCCATCCGAGACTAACATTGCCATCCACGGAAGACTGTGACGACGACACTGAAAAATCGACGGGTAACGATAATCCAGAAACGGACGGCATGCCCAGCCGCCACTCAAGCCTCACAGGATAACCGGCGACCACCACGCCGGCAGCGCCTGACCAGACCCTGCCAGACACCTGACTGACCTGGACTTCCGGCGGAAGCGCAACATAGGCAGACGCCTGATGCCAAAGCCATCCGGCCGGTACGAGAACCACCAGCGCCACCAGATAAACCAGCACACCGGCCAAGGTCAGCAGGAACACTTTGCCGGGTCTGAGAAAGGCTTTTGCTGGGGTTTCGCTCATACAGTGTCACAAAGATAAATGGCCGGTTGCCGAGTCTAGCAAAGCCATTTCGCAAGTTCATGACAAAAAAACAAAAAACCCCGCATCGGTGTGAACCAATGCGGGGTTTTCCGGGTTTATGGGGCCATTCCTCAGAAATTGAGAATTGGTCCGGGTCCGGTCGGCATTACATCATGCCGCCCATGCCTCCCATTCCGCCCATGCCACCCATGTCCGGCATACCGCCGCCGGCGCCTTCTTCTTCCGGCTCGTCCGCAATCATCGCCTCAGTGGTGATGATCAGGGAAGCCACGGAAGCGGCTGCCTGCAGCGCGGAACGGGTCACTTTGGCCGGGTCAAGGATACCCATTTCCAGCATGTCACCGAACGCTTCGGTAGAGGCGTTATAGCCATAGGCACCTTCGCCTTCCATGATCTTGTTCACAACAACGGAGGCTTCACCACCGGCGTTGGTCACGATCTGGCGCAGCGGAGCTTCCATGGCACGGCGCAGGATGTTAACGCCCGCCTTTTGCTCTTCGTTGATGGCGTCAACCTTGTCCAGAGCCGCGATGGCGCGAATCAGAGTGACACCGCCGCCCGGCACAATGCCCTCTTCAACCGCAGCGCGGGTGGAGTGCAGAGCGTCTTCAACGCGGGCCTTCTTCTCTTTCATTTCCACTTCAGAACCGGCGCCAACCTTGATGACGGCTACACCGCCAGCCAGCTTGGCCACGCGCTCCTGGAGCTTTTCCTTGTCGTAGTCGGAAGAGCTGTCTTCAATCTGCTTACGGATCTGCTCAACGCGGGCTTCGATATCACCCTGAGCACCAGCACCGCCAATAATGGTGGTGTTTTCCTTGGTGACGTTGACGCGCTTGGCAGTACCCAGGTCATCAATGGTGGTGTTTTCCAGAGACAGGCCGACTTCTTCGGAAATAACAGTGCCGCCAGTCAGAATAGCGATGTCCTGCAGCATTTCCTTGCGGCGGTCACCGAAGCCGGGTGCTTTTACAGCATTTACTTTCACAATGCCGCGCATATTGTTCACGACCAGGGTCGCCAACGCTTCACCTTCGATGTCTTCAGCAATAATCTGCAAAGGCTTACCAGCCTTGGCCACAGATTCCAGAACGGGCAGAAGCTCACGGATGTTGGAGATCTTCTTGTCAACCAGCAGGATGTACGGGTCATCCAGTTCGGTGGACATGTTTTCCTGGTTGTTGATGAAGTACGGAGACAGGAAGCCACGGTCAAACTGCATGCCTTCCACTACGTCCAGCTCGTCTTCCAGGCCACGGCCTTCCTCAACGGTGATAACGCCTTCCTTACCCACTTTCTCCATCGCGTCTGCGATAAGCTGGCCGATGGTCTCGTCGCCGTTGGCGGAGATCGTGCCTACCTGGGCAATGTTGCGGCTGTCGTCACAGGGCTTGGACAGGTCACGGATGGCCTGTACTGCTGCGATTGTCGCCTTGTCGATGCCACGTTTGAGGTCCATCGGGTTCATGCCGGCAGTAACGGCCTTGATGCCCTCACGAACAATGGCCTGTGCCAGAACGGTCGCAGTGGTGGTGCCGTCACCGGCGGTATCGTTGGCCTGGGAAGCAACTTCCTTGACCATCTGGGCACCCATGTTCTCGAACTTGTCTTTCAGCTCGATTTCCTTGGCGACGGATACGCCGTCCTTGGTGACGGTTGGTGCGCCGAAGGACTTGTCCAGAACAACGTTGCGGCCTTTCGGGCCCAAGGTTACCTTAACTGCGTCCGCCAGGATGTTAACACCCTGAACCATGCGTTTACGGGCGCTGTCACCGAATCTAACGTCTTTTGCTGCCATGTCATCTATTCCTGTTCGTTAAACCCAATTCAATCGTTCAATCGGATTGCTGCGTAACCGAGCGTTTACTCGAGAACGCCGAAAATGTCGTTTTCGCTCATGATGAGCAGGTCTTCGCCGTCAACCTTTACGGTGTTACCGGCGTACTGGCCAAAGACCACGGTGTCACCCACCTTTACCGCCAGCGCACGGGTTTCGCCATTGTCGAGAATACGGCCATTTCCTACGGCGATAACTTCACCCTGGGACGGCTTCTCTTTGGCATTACCCGGCAGTACGATGCCACCAGCTGTTTTCTCTTCTTCTTCCTTACGGCGCACGACAACACGATCGTGTAGCGGACGAATTTTCATTGCTCGATATCTCCAATGTCAGGTTAGGTTTGGCAATGATGGTTGCGTTAAAAGCCGGGGCTTTTAACCAACTGTTTTACAGCGGTTATTAGCCCGCAGCGAACTTGTGAGACCTATGTGGGGGTGGCCGATGCGTTTTCAACACTTCCCCTGAAAAATTTTTCAGTTTTTTTTCGGACCGCCATCGCCGTGATCACTATCCTCTCGGCCTTCGGTATTCCGGTTCAGACGATCGTAGTCGCGCTCGGTTTCGTCGCGGTATTCCCCTTCAATAATGTCATCGTTCCTGTCGAAAGGATTTTGACGCCCGAACGGCCCTTCGCGGCCACCAAAGGGCCCCTGCCCCTGGAAAGGCCCCTGCTGGCCAGCGGTAAATGTGAAACCGCCGGACTGGCCGGCCACCACCATTCGCTTCAGGGCCTGGGCGGCGAACCAGTGGCGGGTGCCCGGAATCAGGCAAAGGAAGCCAATGGTGTCGGTGACGAATCCCGGCGTCAGCAGCAGGGCGCCGCCCACGGCCAGAATCAGGCCTTCCGCCACTTCCTTCGCTGGCAACTCACCACTATTGAGCCTCTGATTGGCTTTCAACAAGGTGGCGAGCCCTTGCTGCCTCAGCAGCGCGGCACCAATGATGGCCGTCAAGAGGACAAGGCCAATGGTATTCAGGGCGCCAATCATGGTGCCAACTTTGATTAATATCGTCATTTCGACGATGGGCATGACAATGAATAAAAACAGAAAAATGCCCAAGGGAGCCTCCGTGGATGAGCGTTGGTCTGGTTGCTGCGACCGTAAAAACCTCTGATATACTCGCCGCTTCCGCTAATGCTTAACCTTAGGGCAAAACATGAAACTTCAAGATTCCGTGATCGCAATTACTGGCGGCGGCCAGGGTTTGGGCCGAGCCATGGCTGAGTATCTGGCAGCCAAAGGGGCTCGTCTGGCGCTGATTGATCTGATGCCGGAGAAGCTGGAAGAGGCTGCAGCCGCCTGTAAGAAAGCCGGTGGCGATGCCAGAACCTATATCTGCAATGTTGCCAAGGAAGACGATGTCGAGAAGACATTTGAGGCTATCGTAGCGGATTTTGGTCAGCTTAACGGGTTGATTAACAACGCTGGCATCCTTCGGGATGGGCTGATGGTGAAGGTTAAGGACGGCCAGGTTGAGAAGCGCATGGAGCTGTCGCAGTGGCAGTCGGTGATTGATGTGAATCTGACGGGGGTTTTCCTGTGCGGCCGTGAGGCGTCTACGCAGATGATCAAGAATGGCGATCAGGGTGCGATTATCAACATTGCGTCGATTTCCCGTGCCGGAAATATGGGCCAGAGCAATTATTCTGCCGCCAAGGCGGGGGTTTCGGCGTTGGTGCCGGTGTGGGCCAAGGAGCTTGCCCGTTATGGCATTCGGTGCATGGGGATTGCGCCTGGCTTTATCGAGACTGAGATGACGGCTTCGATGAAACCGGAAGCCCTTGAGAAGATGACCGCTGGTATTCCCCTGAAGCGTATGGGTAAGCCGGAGGAAATTGCGTCTGCGGCGGCGTTTATTTTTGAGAATGACTATATGTCGGGGCGGATGATTGAGATTGATGGGGCGCTTCGGCTGTAGGTTTTGAGCTTTGCCCCTCTCTGCTACCTAGCCTGAAGGGTTTGGGGGCTGGCTAGGGGGTGGTGCCAAATTTTTCTTGGAAAAAGAACTCGCTTTGCTCGGACATCTTTTTCTGGCAGAAAAATTTGGCACCACCCCCTGCCCGACTGTACTCCGATGTATATCAACCCAATAAACTACGGGCGCCAGCCGAACTGCTTCATTGATATTCGTCCATCTACAACGACGACTCCTTCCTCCCGCAAGCTCTGGGCTTGCGTCTCAAAAGCCTCGCTGCCGATGGGGAAGGCGATCTGGCCATTGCTTCTGATCACGCGATACCAGGGAATGGCGTGCCCTTCTGGGAGTTTTCCCAAAGCTTTACCGATATACCGGGCCTGCCGGCCCAGGCCGGCCATATCTGCGATCTGGCCGTAGCTGGCTACGCAGCCAGGGGGGATAGCGGCGACAACCTGCCAGATTTTCTGGTCTTTGGTGGGTTCGGTCATGACGACTCAACAGCTTCGTTCCGCGGTGCCAAGGCGTCCAGGCGTTCGCCTTTGCGCATCATGTATATGGCCAGCAGTATGGCGGGAACGCCCATTATGCCGGCAACCAGGAAGAATTCTGCGTAACCGAATCCGGCCACGACGATGCCGGAGAAGCCGCCGATGAATTTTCCGGGCAGTGTCATCAGGGAGCTGAACAGGGCGTACTGGGTAGCGGTGAAGGCCGCGCTGGTCATGCTGGACAGCCAGGCTATCAATGCTACATTGGCGATGCCGCCACTGAGATTGTCGGCACTGACCACCAGTGCAAGGGTGACAATGTTGGGCGGGTATTGTGCCAGAACGACGAAAAGCAGGTTGGTGGCGGCGGTCATGATGGCGCCGGCCAGCAGGATGCGACGTACGCCGTACCGTACTACGAGTACACCACCCACCAGAGAGCCGGCGATGGTCATGAAGAAGCCGAAGATTTTGGTGACGTCGGCCACCTGGGTTTTCGAGAAGCCCATGAAATCCAGATAGAAGGGGTTCGCCATAACCCCCATGGCGATGTCGGAGATGCGATACACAGCGACCATCACCAGGATCAGGATGGCGAGTTCCTTGTAGCGACGGAAGAAGTCCAGGAAGGGCCCAGCGATGGCAGCGTAGAACCATCCGATGAATCGAGCCAGGCGGGGGTTGAGGTGGGTGCGCTTACTCGCCTCATGCTCAATTTTGTCGGCGATGTCCTGGGCGGCGGCGTAGTGATTGACCCTGGGTTCCCGCACGATGAGTACCGTCACCATGCCTACTCCAACAAGCAGCGCCATCACTTCGTAAGACACCTGCCAGGACCAGAACTCCGCAAGATACAAGGCCCCGGCCCCGGCGACCAGCAAAGCCAGCCGGTAGCCGAAGATATAGGTGGCCGCCAGTGCCGCCTGCAACCGCTCTTCCGCCACTTCAATCCGGTAGGCATCAATCGCCACGTCCTGGGTGGCGGACGAGAAAGCCACCAGCAAACCGCAGAACGCCATCATCTCCGGTGCCACGGTGGCGTCCACGTGGGCCATGAGGTACAGGCCCGTTGCGATGCCCGCCTGAGCCAATAATATCCAACTCCGGCGCTTGCCCAGCAGCCTGTCGAGAAACGGCAGTTTCAACCGGTCCACCACCGGCGCCCAGAACACCTTGATGGAATAGGTTATGCCCAGCCAACTGAAAAAACCGATGGTGGCCGTTTCCACCCCGACATCCGCCAGCCTTGCGTTCAGGGTGGAGAACACCAGCAGGAACGGCAGGCCGGCCGAAAACCCCAGAAACAGGAGCGCAATGACCTGCCAACGAGTGTAGGTGTGGAGGGTTTCCTTAAGTAACGCCAGGGTGTTGCCGGATAAAATGGTGTGGCTCCCGGTTCAGTCGCGGAAATTATTGAACTGCAGTGGAATATCCAGCTCGGCTTCCTTTAACAGCGCAATCGCCGTTTGCAGGTCGTCGCGTTTTTTCCCTTTTACCCTTACCTTGTCACCTTCGATGCTGGCCTGGACCTTGAGCTTGCCGTCCTTGATCATCTTGACGATCTTCTTGGCCATGTCGGTTTCGATTCCCTGCTTCAATTGCAGATGCTGCTTGACCAGTTTGCCGGCTTTGCTTTCTCCGTCTTCGGACAGCGCCCGGGAATCGATATTGCGCTTGGCGAAGGCCATGCGCAGCATGTCCATCAACTGCTCCAACTGGAATTCCTGCTCGGCGCTGATGGTGATGCCTTTGTCGTCCAGTTCGATGTCCGCGTCCACGTTCTTGAAGTCCCAGCGATTGCCCAGCTCGCGCTTGGCCTGGTCCACGGCGTTGGTCACTTCGTGCATGTCGATTTCAGAAACGATGTCAAAAGAAGGCATGATGTGTTCTCACTTTTTACAATTATCCACGTCAGGGCACGTACAAAACGCTATACTGGTGCCCTTCTGGTTGCGCAAGGTGCCAAAGCATACCAAGACCGGGCCGGCACCGCATCTGACAATGGACTGGTGAGTAGTAGTTAACAATGCCAAATCTTGATCTTCCCATCCTCGTGGTAGACGACGCCAAATTCAGCAGTATGGTGGTGGGCCGAACCCTCCGCAATGCAGGGTACCGCGACGTGCGAATCGCCAACAATGCCCCTGCCGCGCTTGAGTTTATTGACCAACGCCCAGTCAGTGTGTTGATTGCCGACTGGTTGATGCCGGAGATGGACGGGCTGGAGCTGACCGATCAGGTCCGCCAGCAGGATGAGCAGAACAACCACTACACCTACGTGATCCTGCTCACCGCCCGGGAGAGTGTGGAGGCCCTGTCAGAAGCATTCGACCGGGGCGTCGACGATTTCATCTATAAATCGGACATGACCAAGCAGCTGATTCCAAGGATTTTCGCGGCCGACCGCATGGCGGACCGCCAGAACACCCTGCTGCGCGCCAACTCCCTGTTGATTGAGAACAACCGCGAACTGGAAAGCAGCAACATCATTGATCTTGAAACGGGCCTCTGCAACAACCGTTATGCCCGGAATAAGCTGGGCAAATGCCTGCGACAGGCGGAATCCCGAGGCGGTGCTTCTGCCTATGTGCTGTGCGGCATTCGCAACTGGCAGGAACTCAAGCGTAAGCATGCGCCCTCGGTGATGAGTGAGCTGGCCGTTGGCATCGCCCGCCGCCTGAGCCACCTGATCCGGCCCATGGACTCCCTGTGCCGCGTGGGCGACAACCAGTACGCGATTATCGCTCACTTCCCAAACAGCGATCATTGCTCCACAACAGCTTTTCGCCGCGTATTCGACGGCATTAACCACAAAGCTCTGAAAACCACGGCGGGTTACATCTCGGTTGAGGCAGGCATGGTGCTTTGCAGGGCGGATGCCCAAAACGGCACCCCCTCGGTTCATGAGATGGAGCGTGCAGCAGTTCAAGGCTTGGTAGATGCCTATGAGACCCGGCGGTTTACCGAGACCAGGCCAGAGCTTGAGAAAGCCTGAAGGAAGAGTGTCGGATTACGCTACGTAACACTGCGACACACATCACAAACAGACTTCCATGAGCGAAAGCCCTATTCTGAAATTGTGGATTTAAGCAGTATCCCCCATGGCGGAGGAGCCGAGTAGTACCTCCGCCGCCAAATGGGGAAAATCCGCAGAATTAACGAATTTTTCAGGCACTTTCGTTCTTTCCTTGTTTTTAAGCCAGCTTCATAGCTGGCTTTTTTCTTTTCTGCTTCCGTTATACTGATGGCAACAATAACCCCAAGACGTTGCCGTAATCATGAAGACCCTCGGAACCGCCTCCGTAGCAGCCCTAAGACAATATGTCCGCGCCGCCAATGCCCAAGGCCTGGATACCTCAGCACTGTTCAGCAACGCCGGGCTTGATGCGTCGATTCTCCAGACCGACGACGAGCGTATAAACGGCGAGCAGTTCCAGGCATTCATACGGCTGCTTTGTGAACAAAGCAATAACCCCATCCTCGGCCTTGAAACCGGTGACTTCGTGCAACCGGGGTCCTACAGTGTTCTCGGGTATATCACCATGAGCTCCGCCACGCTGGGAGAAGCAGTAGCTCGTATAGCCCCGTTCGAGAAACTGGTCGGCGACATGGGAACGACGCAAATTGCGGGTAGCGGCGATCACATCAAACTGATCTGGGCCTGCAACTACACCGACCCGGTCGTTCGCCCCCAGATGGTGGACAACGTCTTCGCCTCCTGGATCAACTACGCCCGCTGGCTGGCCGACAACAACGCCGCCTCGCCAGTGGAAGTACACCTCGAACACCCTTCCCCCGGGCCGGAGTTGGAGAGCGCCTACACGGAACGCTGGGGCTGCCCGGTACGTTTTCGTTCCAACGAAGATGCCATTGTTCTGCACAAAGACCTGCTGGGCACTCCCCTACGCCAGCCTGACCCACTGCTGCGAAAAACCCTGGAAGCCCACGCCCTCAGCCAACTGGCCACCCTGGAAACCGACACAGCCCTCACCAACCGGGTTAAACACAGCATTCGCAAACAGTTGATGCACGGCATCACCCGCCAGGACATGGTCGCAGACCATCTGGGCATGACCAGCCGAACGCTGCAGAGAAAACTTAGCCAGGAAGGTGTTTCGTATCAGCAGTTGCTGGACGAGGTAAGACAGGCAATGGCGGAAGATTTTCTGACGAACAGCGAACTGGGCATTCCGGAGATAGCGTTGAGGCTGGGGTACAGCGAAACAACGTCGTTTCACCGAAAGTTCAAAGCAGAGACGGGGAAGACGCCCGGAGAGTTCCGGGCGTCACGGGAGGCCACTTAAAGCTTGCGACCCTTGCCAGCCGCAATCCTTAACCGAAGCGCATTCAGCTTGATAAAGCCTTCAGCATCCTTCTGATCGTAGGCGCCCTGGTCTTCCTCGAAGGTCGCAATCTTCTCATCGAACAGCGAATCGTCAGACTTACGCCCAACCACATCCACGTTGCCCTTGTAGAGCTTCAGGCGCACGGTACCGTTTACATAAGTCTGGGTCTGGTCGATCAGCGCCTGCAGCGCTTCCCGCTCAGGGGACCACCAGTAACCGTTGTAAATCACCTCCGCATAACGCGGCATGATGCTGTCCTTCAGGTGCGCCACTTCGCGGTCCAGGGTGATGGACTCAATCGCACGGTGGGCGCGCAGCATGATGGTGCCGCCCGGAGTTTCGTAACAACCGCGGGATTTCATACCCACATAACGGTTCTCAACAATGTCCAGACGACCAATCCCGTTCTCGCCGGCGACCTTGTTCAGGTGTTCAAGCACCTCGTGAGGCTTCATGGCCTGGCCATCAATCGCCACGATATCGCCTTTCTCATAGGTCACTTCGATATAGGAAGGCGTGTCGGGCGCTGCTTCCGGAGACACACTCCAGCGCCACATATCTTCCTCGGCTTCCGCCCAGGGATCCTCCAGGTTGATGCCTTCATAAGAGATATGCAGCAAGTTGGCATCCATGGAGTACGGGCTCTTGCCCTTCTTCTTCTCCACCGGAATGTTGCGCTCGTCGCAATAAGCCAGCAGCTTCTCACGGGAATTCAGATCCCACTCACGCCAGGGGGCAATCACCTTCACACCCGGCTTCAGCGCGTAGGCACCTAACTCGAAACGAACCTGATCATTGCCCTTGCCGGTAGCGCCGTGGGAAATCGCGTCCGCACCGGTTTCGTTGGCAATCTCAATCAAACGACGGGAGATCAGCGGGCGGGCGATGGAGGTACCCAGCAGGTACTCTCCTTCGTAGATGGTGTTGGCGCGGAACATCGGGAACACGTAGTCACGAACGAATTCCTCGCGCAGGTCCTCAATGTAGATTTCCTTCACGCCCAGCGCTTTCGCTTTCTCACGCGCCGGCTCAACTTCCTCGCCCTGGCCGATGTCGGCGGTGAACGTCACCACCTCACACTCATAGGTATCCTGCAACCAGCGAACGATTACCGAGGTATCCAGGCCACCGGAATACGCCAGAACCACCTTTTTAATATCAGACATGCCCTTGCTCCAGACTGAACAGAATGGATGTATCAAAAATAAGGGGCGTATTGTACGGGACAGCGGGGGGAATGGCTATTGGGGCAAGAGTGCGACCTCGTTACTGGCCGCGGATGCCACCGGCAGGGCGCCAGGTGGCATCTTGGATAGAATGCACGGTATTCACACCAGAACGTCGTATTCAGACAGCCTGCTGTTGCTTGGAGGTAGCCTCTTCGCGGATGCCATCCCAGCCGTCTTTGATTGAGCGCAGAAGGTCCGCGACTTCATCAAGCTTAGCGACGTCATTCTTGGCATTCGCTTCAAAAAGGGTCCGCTCCATGTAGTCATAAAGCGATTCCAGGCGCACGGCCAGATCGCCACCCTTCTCGAAATCCAGAAAGCCACGGAGGCCACCGATGATTTCAATCGCTTTGGAAATCAATCGGCCTTTGCCCTCAAAATCCTTCGCCTGCATCCTGGCTTTGGCCATGTTAATGCGTTCCAACGCTCCGTTGTAAAGAAGCTGGATCAGCTTGTGAGGATCGGCATCCGTAATGCTGGTTTGGGCGTTTACGCGTTGGTAAGCCTGTAAACCGTTCATAAGTGACCTCTTTATTCGCTTTTCGTGCAATAAACATCAATTGTTATTGCGATTATTCTGTGGTGCCAGCGCAGCAAGCTGCTGGCTCACAAAGTCCTGTGTACTGTTCAGTTGCGAGATCAATGAATCCGCAGCTGTAAATTGACTCACCAGGCGCTCTCGATAGGCTGTAATTCTCTCTTCCAGCCGAATCTGATTTTCCTGAATTCGCTCCAGATCGCGGTTCAGGCTCTCGGTTCTGGTATCAATTGCACCATCGGCACCGACAAAGTTGGTGATCAGGTCAACCGTACGTTCGCCAACACCTTCAATAAATTGTATCGAGCCTCGACTTCCAGTCTGATCGCCCAATATTTGTACCTGGAGCCCAGACGCAGCACCGCTGTTTTCGCCCAGAAACAGTGTTTGCCCTTCGCCTTCAGCTGTTCTTCCGTCAATGGTACCCGCAACATCGAGGCCATCCGTGCTTGTGGCGGCATCCAATCCAAACGTAGCCGCGCTTTCAGCGGACGACAAGGTGACCGAAGACTCGCTGCCGTAGGTGGAGGAAGAGAAAACCAGCTCATCCCCAGCCCCCAGGCTCACCTGAACGGACCCATCTGACGCGTTCAGCGCGTTGTTGCTATTAAGCTGAGCCTGAATCTCGTCAACCAGATCCTGTGCACTGTTGTAAGTCTGCTGTGTAAGCTGAAGGTTAACGGAGGTATCACCATTAACCAGCAGTGAAAACTCATCATTTGTTCCGTCAATAGTAACGGGAAAAGTGGCTGCGGCATTCCCGGCAAGCGTGCCTTGGGTCGCAGCCTGGGTCACGTTGATATCATAGGTTCCAGGTTCGGTGTTTACACCACTGCGAACAAACTCTACCTGGCTGTCGGTAGCCCTGCCCTGTTCGGCAAACAAGGCCGTGACATCGTCCGGATTAGCCTTTAACTGCGCCATGAACTCTTCGCGGTCAAATTCCAGAGAGCCAGTCTCGAAATTTGTGGTAATACCCACATCCGCCAGACTTCGGACACTTGCGTCTTCAAGCCCGGGAACAACGCGGGTCAGCACTTGGCGGAGTTGGTTCTGAATACCCCGAATAACGCTATCGCCAGTCAGAAGGCTTCCGCTACCGCTCTCTGCATTGAATCCTGCCAGCGCATCAATGGTTTCCTGCAGGCCATTAAATTTCTCGACAAAGCCCTGGACACGGTCTGCTACCGCTCCGAGATCCTGTTCAACCTTAACCGTGGACGTACCAGTGGCAGTCAGATCAAATGTCAAACCATCAATGACGTTCTCAAAACTATTGGTAGAACGGGTAACCTCTACGCCATTGATACTCATCACGGCGTCCGACGCGGCGATTGTCTCATTGAGACCGGCGCCCGCATCCATTGATGTGTTAAACGCAAAACGGGAAAGCCCCTGGGCATCGGTATCCGTGCCGGCGCTGTCGCCCGATACGGAAATACTAACGGCGTTTGCCGTACCGGTTTCGTCTGCCGATAGTACGAGCTGGAAACCACTACCGGTATCGATTACGCCCGCTGAAACCCCTGCATCAGAATCGTTGATCGCGTTTGCCAGGCCCTGCAACGTGTCGTTACTGCTGTCTATAACAATATTGGTGGTGTTGTCACCAACAGAAAGCGTCATTGTTCCCTGGCCAACACTGGTCTTGTCGCGATCCGCGAATACATCACGAGACGCGAGCGCCTGAGCACTGGCGAGACTTGTCACATCGACACTGTAAGTACCGCGGTTAGCCTTGGAGCTGTCCACAGACACAGCAACGTCTTCGTTGGACGACGTTGCAGAAAAGGCTTTGAGATTATCTGGAGCACTCAATTGCCGCATTGGAAGGCGCAGCTCTGTTACTGCACTGCGAAGCGTGCCATAGGCAGAAATCAGCGCCTGGGTGCGCTCGGTTTTCTGAGCCAAACGATTTTCCGTCGGTGCCCGTTCCGCTTGCACCAACTGATCGACCAACTCGGAGGTCAGAACACCAGACCCGATACCCAACGATGATATATTTGCCATAGTATGTGCCTCCTCAGGAGGGCAATTTCCAATGCTATTCCATATATCGGCCTGAAGCGGCAAAACTTTGCCTTTTCTACCGACCAATTTTGTAACCACATGTAAGCAAAACACCGCCGGCCCCTTTCGGGTGCGGCGGTGCTGAACAACCGTTTTCAACGTCAGGCCAAGAGCGGCAAACTCTAGACCTTCGTGTTGAATAACGTCAGCGGTTCATCCTGCTGCAAGTTTTCTGCCAACCTCAACGCAACTTCATCCGGAATTTGCCGAATAACCTCTTGGGTGGACTGATCGACGACCTTGACGATCGTCTGTCCCCGCTCGTTATCCACTTCAAACTGCAAATCCCTCTGGACCGTCTGAACGAAATCGTTCAGTTGAGACACGGCATCATCCAATTTCTCTTTCTGTGCCTCACTGCGCCTTTCGAGCCTCTCAGCTTTCGAAAGTTCCTGAGCCCCGGACAACAACTCCGAACGCTCAGCAAGACCAGGTGATGAAGGTGCAGTCAGGGCGGAGGCATTCCTGCCTTCGGCCTGAGATGACGAAATTGCCCGAGCCGGAGCTTGCTCGCTGGAACGAATCAGCTTCAAATCCGGGCCATTCAGGTTAACGCCATTCATAGCTCACCTCGCTATCCTCATACAGCAGTAAACCGGGGCCCAAAGACCCCGGCCTTGCCGTTATGCCCCTGTTACTGCAGGAGGGACAGAACCTGCTGCGGGCGGGCATTCGCCTGCGCCAGTACAGAGATACCAGCCTGCTGGAGAACCTGCGCCTTGGACAGCTTAGCAGTTTCAGATGCGAAGTCTGCATCCAGAATCCGGCTGTTAGCGGCCGACAGGTTTTCGGCAGTTGTGCTCAGGTTGGCGATTGTGGATTCAAACCGGTTCTGGGCAGCACCCAGGTCGGCGCGGATACCACTGATCTGCTCAAGAGCCGCATCTGCAATCTCGATTGCGCTGTTAGCGCCTGCAACAGTACCGATGTCGATAGAAGACACTGACTGGAGGTTAGAACCAACCACGGTGTCTGCTGCAACGTTCAGAATGCTACCAGCGGTCTCGGCAACCGAGGAACTGACCGAGAACGCACCGGATGAAGCGAACTCAACAGAACCAGAAGCAATCGTGCTGTCAGTGCTGCCAGCGGTCAAAGTAACCGCACTTGGATCACCACTGCCCTGCAGCGTGGCGGTACCGGTAGCGTTACCTGAGTTGGCAAAGTCCTGCAGACGGATGTCTTTACCATCAGCCTGGGTCAGTGTGATTTCGCCACCGTTTGCTTCAGCCGTAACACCAGTGGTGCCTGAGGTATCATTGATCGCTTTGGCCAGCGCACCCAGGTCAGTGGTAGTTACCGCTGCGGAGATGGTCGCTGTGTCGCCACCACTACCAAGCGTGAAGGAAACCGTACCATCGTCAGACAGACCAGCGAGGGTTGCCGTGGTCGATGCAGTAGCCGTTACACCAGTCGTGCCGGTTTCAGCGTTAACAGCAGCCGCAATCGCTTCTGCAGTATCGCCTTGGGTAATACCAATGACCTCAGAGCCTTCAGTTCCAGAAACGGTGATGTTCTGTGTAGCAATGGTGTTGTTGGCAACCGTTGCCACATCAGCCGCAGCTACCGCAACAGAACCTGTGCCCTGGCTGACAGTGGTATCACTTTCACCGGATACGGTGTTGTTACCAAGGTCGGCACCACGAGCACCGGTCACGGATACTGAGATGGTCTGGTTAGCGTTGGCACCAACCTGGAATGACTGAGCAGTGAAGCTGCCATCCAGAAGGTTGAGGCCGTTGAACTGGGTAGTACCGGCAATACGGTCAAGCTCTTGCTTCAGCTGGTTTACTTCGCCCTGAAGTGCAGAGCGGTCAGAAGAAGAGTTGGTCGAGTTGGCCGACTGAACAGACAGCTCACGGATACGCTGCAGGATGTTGGTGGTTTCTTCCAGAGCACCTTCAGCAGTCTGAGCCAGAGAAATACCGTCGTTGGCGTTACGCTGCGCAACGTTCAGACCAGAGATCTGGGACTGAAAACGGGTCGAAATTGCAAGGCCAGCAGCATCGTCCTTGGCGGAGTTGATACGCAGGCCGGAAGACAGACGCTCCAGAGCTTGGTTAGAAAGCTCCTGGGATTTGTTCAGCTGGTTCTGAGCTGACAGTGACGCAACGTTAGTGTTAATACCGAGAGCCATATTGCTTCTCCTTCGACATATGTCGTTATTTCATGGAAAAGGAATGGCGCCCATTTTCAGTTTGGGAGCGCCTCCCTGTTATTGCGCTTAACGGCGCCCCCGTCCGTACCTTTAGAAAAAATTAACGGTATTTTGTAAGGGAATGTAAAAGCGGCAATAGTCTTCCTTATACCGCTACATGTTGACGATTGGACTCATGCTCCAGACTTCAAAACAGACTAATAAAACCAATACCAATCAATGCTTTACAAAAAAAACTCCGAAACTGGCACAACCTTCGCTTACCTCCCTGCAAAACGGCAATTAAATGAACTTCCGCCGGCAAGGCGTCCATTTTGATCGGGCACCGGGTTACCGGCATCTCTGAGCAGGGAGAAATGTTATGCCTCAGATCATCAACACCAATATCGCGTCGCTGAATGCTCAGCGAAACCTGAACACTTCACAGGAAGACTCCAACGTTGCCCTGCAGCGGCTGTCATCCGGCCTGCGCATCAACTCCGCCAAGGACGATGCCGCCGGGCTTGCCATCTCTGAGCGATTCACATCGCAGATCAAAGGCCTCAACCAGGCCATTCGAAACGCCAACGACGGTATTTCTCTGGCTCAGACTGCTGAAGGCGCGCTGGGCGAATCCGGGAACATCCTGCAGCGCATTCGGGAACTGGCGGTACAATCCGCCAACGCAACGAACTCCGCATCTGACAGGAAGGCCCTGCAGTCCGAAGTAAACCAGCTAAAAGGCGAGCTGGAGCGCATTGCCACCACCACCGAGTTCAACGGGCTGAAACTCCTGGACGGCACCTTCCAGGCCCAAAAATTCCAGGCTGGCGCCAATGAAAACCAGAGCATCGCCGTTTCCATCGAAGGCGCCCGAACCGCCGACCTGGCCAACAACACGCTCGACGCGGCCAACGCAACCCTGAACCAGGGCACCGGTTCAACAACGGCAGCGAATGCGACGTTACCCGCACAAAACACGATCGCCACGCAGAATCTCACCATTTCCAGCTCGCTGGACAGCCAGGTGGTGCCCATTACAGCAGGTGACACGGCAGAAGACATCGCCGCAGCCATCAACGACATTGGTGCCACGACGGGTGTGAACGCGACGGCAAGAACATCGGCGACCCTGAGCAACACCGCTACCACGCCAATCGCCGTGCCTCAAACCGTGTCGCTCACCCTTTCCAATGGGAGCAGCTCAGCGACCATTTCCGCGCAGATCACCGATGCAAACGACCTCTCAGCGATTGCACGTGAGGTGAACGCCGCGTCTGGCAAGACCGGCATTACCGCGGAAGTTGCTAACGACGGCAGTATCACGCTGATTCAGGAACAGGGTAAAGACATCACTATCGAAGACTTTACCGCTGCCGGCTCTCAACAGTTGGCGGTACAGGGTAGCGGCGACCCGAGCGCCATCGAACTGACAAGTGGTGGAGCTAATGCCACACGGGTTGCCGGCGAATTGACGCTGGACTCGTCCGTTAGCTTCGCCGCGACGTCTGACGCCACCCTGGCCGCAGGCAGCGTCCTGAACAGTGCGCAGAATACCGCTGCCGGCTCTACGCCTGAAGAAGTGGCAGGTATCGATATAAGCACCGTTGACGGCGCCACCAGCGCACTCGCAGTTGTGGACGCGGCATTGGAAACCATCAGTGGCATTCGTGCCGACCTGGGCGCCGCCCAGAATCGACTCGAGTCGACCATTGCCAACCTGAGCACGACCTCTGAGAACCTGTCGGCCGCGCGCTCACGGATTCGTGATGCAGACTTTGCCGCTGAATCCGCAGAACTCGCCCGCACCCAGGTGCTGCAGCAGGCCGGCTTGTCGGTATTGGCCCAGGCCAACGCAAGGCCACAGCAGGTTCTGCAGTTGCTGCAGGGTTAATCGGGTTTCGTCACAGAGTCAAAGGGGTAGCCCCATGCAAGCACAGCACAACATCCATGCCACCGACGCACAAAAAGCCCACATTGCGCGGCTACTGCTGCAGGCAAACCTGGCTTATGCCGAGTCAAACAGCCCGACATCGCTGGTTCAGCGTCTCAAGGCGCGGCAGGAATGCCGTGACTACCTGAATGAGGTTCTGGCGCAGGAACCCGGTAACGCAGGCGCGCTGGGCTTGATGGGGCGTGTGGAAATGGACGAAGGGGCACTTGATAAGGCACACACCCTGTTCACGGACAGCCTGAGCCATGACCCGGCACAGCCCCAGCAGTTCACCAACCTGGGCTACTGGGCAATCAAGTCCGAGCGCCCGGCCCTGGCGGAGCAGTATTTCATCCAGGCCCTGGAAATGGACCGGCAATCCGCCGCCGCTTTCGGCGGAGTCGCCCATGCCAAGCGCCTGCAGGGCCAGTTCGACGTAGCCTATCTGCACTACCGCAAGCTGCTGGAAATGGGCCTGGAATGGCCGTCTATCTATAGTGGCATGCTGACTTGTGCGGAGCATCTGGATGTGAACAGGGCTGACACCAAATTGGCCCGCGACGCTATCCTTCTGCTGCGACATGACGGCCTGCCCCACCAGGAAATCGGCCGTTTCGTAGGCGCCATCATCCGCCAGCAATACGATCTGGAAAACCCGAATGCTCAAGTGGCTCTGGACGCCGCCAGCGAGGACGAACTGCTGATCCTGGCACTGGAAAAAACCCTGATGCCAGACCCAGCCGTGGAAGAGCTGGCCACCCTGCTGCGCCGGGCGATTATCGCGGAAGTAGCACAGACTGTTGAACTGCGGGACGAACTTCAACCGCTGGCGCTGGCCCTGGCGGTCTACGCCGATCGCACCGGTTACGCCCTGACCACGGAGGACGACGAAGAACGGCTGGCCTCAGCCATCAACGACAGCATTTGCGCCCAACTTGCCATGGGCGAGCAACAGGATGGCATGATCGGTTCGCTGATCATCAGTGCCATGTACGGCGCTCTGTTCCATCAGAAGTATGCTGTACACCTTGGCCGCTGGAACCTGGTGGACTGGCCGGTTGCCATGCAGGGGATGATGGCCGCGAGCTACTATAACCGCGCGTCGGAAGAGGCCATCAAACAGAATTTCGACGAGAAATCAGCCGAGCTTTGTCTGGAGAAAACCGATGTGCCCCAGGCCTGGCCCAACTGGTCGAAACTTGCCTATCGCTCCGAAACCAGCCTGAAAGCCATAATGGCGACCGAGCTGGGCATGAGTACCGAGCAACTGCCGGAAACGATCCGAATCATGGTGTGTGGCGCCCAGTCCGGCCAGCGCGCCATGGAACTGGCGCACTACCTGAAAGACGTGGAAGTGATCGCAGTGGATGAATCCCTGGCCAACGTTGCCAAGGCAACGCGACTCGCGGGCGAGATGGGCATCAGCAACATCGTGTTCTGGCCCTGGTCCATCGCCCAGCAATTCGTCGCCGATGACCACAAGGTGCACTGGATCGAAATCGGGCGCCTGCCGTCAACAAGCATGACCGAGGTGTCCCTCGCAGCCCTGGTGAGTTCAGCGACCGGCAACGGTGCTGTTGTCCATATGCACACCGCCGTCAACGAACAGACCGATGGCGACAAGCAGATCCGCCGCCTGATCTCCCAACACGACCTCAAACCGACACGTACGGCCCTGCGTCAACTCCGACGGATGGTACTGACCAATCGGCAGGATCCGATGTGGCAATCCCTGGTTGCCGAAACCGACTTCTACGGCCTGGGTGGCTGCCGCGACCGTTGGTTCAGTGAGCAGGATTCCAGGCAGCTAAAAGAGCTAATGGCGCTGCTCAGCAACGAAGTAGACTGGAAACTGGTAAAAGCCCGGGACACCGACGGCCACAGCCTCGCCACCAAGCCTGTACAGAAACAGATCCAGGCTGAGGCTCTGGGAAGCGAGGTGCAAAGCTTGATGGGTCAAGGCCTGTCCGTGTACTTCCAGCGCCGGCGCTAGACGTAAGGAATCAGGGATTCACCATAGAGGTGAAGCTCTTCCAGAACATGCCGCTTTTCCGGCGTAAGCTCCGGATCAGCGGCAAGATTCTGCAAAATCTTGAAGAACTCCTCCAGAGACCGCCACCCTTTCTTGGGCTGCATCAGCCGCTGCTGACGAAAGACTTCCCACTTCTCCTGCTCTTCGGATATCAGCGTATTGGGGTAATTCCTGGCGCGATAGCGAAACACCATTTCTTCCAGACGACCATCCTCAAACCGTACTTCCTGTTCTCCCAGGGTTTCCACCGGCTGCTGCAATAGCCAGTTGAGCTTCTCGCGGTCGGTTTTGCTGATAAAACCGCCAGCGTAAAGCTGTTCGTCCGGGTCCGTCAGGTCACCTTCATGGGGGTGATCGAAGGCCTGGGCGATTCGGGCTGGCAGATCCGGCGCCTTGCGCAAAATGGCCAGGTGCTCACGCAGCTTGTCGCCGTCCAGTTCCAGCTCGGCAAGCCGCTCCTCAGAGAGGGATTTCAGCATGGTGGCGGGTGCCAGTACCGGGCACTTGTTCAATTGCACGCCTTTGAGTGGAAAACGGCTGGTGCCCTCCCCTAACTCCGCCTGGGAAGTAAATACCCGCTCACGGATCTGCTCAGGCGTGGCGTGAATCAACTCGCTTGGGTCTTCGCGCAGGTCGTACACGATCACCAGGTTCTTGTTGGTGGGGTGATCAGCCAATGGCGCCACCATTGCGCAGCAACCACGGGTGGCCGGGTACTTTGCGGAAATGTGGAACACTGGCTTCATACTGGCAGTATCCAGCATGGCGCGGGCGGAGTGCTTGTCCTTGTTTTGCAGCACAAACTCAAACAGCTTGGGCTGCTTCTCCTTGATTAGCTTTGCCACTGCAATCGTGGCCTCCACATCCGACATGGCATCGTGAGCGGCTTCGTGAGCGATGCCGTTGGCGACGGTGAGTTCTTCCAACCTGAAACTGGGGCTACCGTCTTCCTTCTTTGGCCACTGAATACCCTCTGGTCGCAACGCGTAGGTCAGGCGCACCATGTCGATGATGTCCCAGCGGGAATTGCCGTTCTGCCATTCCCTGGCATAAGGGTCACGAAGGTTACGGTACAGGGTGTGGCGGGACACTTCGTCATCGAAACGCAGGCTGTTGTAACCCACGGCGCAGGTGCCAGGCTGGCTGAAGGCCTCGTTGATCTGTGCAATAAACTCCGCCTCGGGAAAACCGTCTTCCAATGCCTTTTGCGGGGTAATGCCGGTAATCAGGCAGGCTTCTGGCGAGGGCACGTAGTCGTCAGCCGGTGCGCAGTAGATGATCAGCGGGTCTTCGATGATGTTCAGATCCGCATCGGTGCGCACCCCGGCAAACTGGGAGGGGCGATCGTGTATGGGGTCGACACCAAAGGTTTCGTAGTCGTGCCAGTAGAAAGAACGGATCACCGAGAGAACTCCTGCATTGCGTGAATCGGTCGAATGCAGGGTAGTGTAATCAAAACATCCCGGTACCGCGATCCACGTAATGCGTGCGCTCCCGCTGAACACCATTCTGCAGTGTCTGCATGTCCAGCGTCATGCTGGTGGGCAGATTCAGGAACACGCCTTCAGGCCCCTGAATGGCGCCAGGGCCTCCCAGGTCCTGCCAGTCCACAGACTCACGCTGGAACGCCAGGAACAGGTCTTCCGTAAAGCCAACCGTGCCATCTCCATTGTCCACACCAATATCCATGGACAGCAGATTGGTCAGCGGGACACATTGACTGCAGGTTCCGTCTTCACCCGCCAGACCGATCTGGGTTGCCCGGTGATTGGTGGCCACTCCTGCATCATCGAACAGCATGGCGCCCACCGGGTTGCCGTCTGCATCGTTAATTTTCAGGTTCAGGTTGCCACTGAAGCTGGCGATCTCGCCAGAAAGTGTGCCCCGAGCCTGGTTCAGACCAAAGCGGAAACCGGAGAGCTGACCATCCCGTTCAGCCAGTTCAAGATAGGGTTCAACACCCTCAAACGGAACCACCTCGTCCACGTTGTAAGTGTTGCCGTCGATCTGGACACGGGTGTCGTCGCGCACGTAGTGGCCGAGCGCGAAATTCTTGATATCGAGATCGGCGCCGGAATCATCCCCGCCCATCACCACACCGTCGGCGTTCAGCCGGGTTTCTGCGTCTACCCCCAGTGTCACGCGGGTAAACCGGTGGTTTACTCCATCCACATGATCCACCGTCATCATTGCCTGCCCTTGCACCTGGCTCATTTCCTGTTCGGAAATAGGCTCCAACTCTGCCAGGGCAACAGGCGACATACCCAGACAGATGGTGAGAGGGACAGCATACCAACAAGCATCCTGTCTCATAGTGTTGTGTCTCTGAATCAATTCTTATTATGACCGCAGGAGCACTATATCCCAGGCTGCCGAGCCAATAGAGTGAGATAGTTCACAGGGCATAGAATTCACTTCAGGCACTGCTATACTGGGGTTAAATAATAAACGGAGCCCCCATGACCACCCGCGTTCTTATCTGCGACGATTCCTCTCTCGCCCGAAAACAAATGGCGCGCGCTTTACCCAAAAACTGGAACGCTGAAGTTACCTTCGCATTTGATGGCCGCAATGCTCTGGAAAAGCTCCGTGCCGGTGCCGGCGAATTGCTGTTTCTGGACCTCAATATGCCGGAAATGGATGGCTACGAGGTTCTGGACGCCATCAGGAAAGAGGATCTTCCCGTGTTGACGATCGTCGTTTCCGGCGACATCCAACCGGAAGCGCGGGCTCGAGTCCGCAAGCTCGGCGCCATCGAATTCATAAAAAAGCCTACGGACACTGAACTGGTTTTAAAGCTGCTGCAGGACTACGGTTTTCTGCGCCCTGAGGATCTGGTTGAAGAACACGAGCAGAGCGCTGCGTCCGATACCACCAACACCACTTTAACCAGTGCACCGATTAGCCTGAACGACTATCTCCAGGAAATCGCCAACGTTGCCATGGGCCGTTCGTCCGACTTGCTGGCAAGACTGCTGCGGGTATTCGTCAAACAGCCCATCCCCCGGGTGGAAATGATTGCCCGCTCGGAGCTCAGCATGGCGATTTCAGCCGCCCAGGCCGACAGCAGCTACTCCGCTGTCTGCCAGGGCTTCACCGGCGCAGGCGTTGCAGGTGAAGCACTTCTGTTGTTTGCTGACGCCAGCTTCAATGACATGGCCGAACTGCTCCATTACGAGGACATGGACACCGAAAGCATTCAGGTAGAGGTGCTCATGGACATGTCCAGCATCCTGTTTGGCGCCTTCCTCAAAGGCATTGGCGACCAGCTGGATCTTAAACTCGGTCTTGGTCACCCAACCGTCCTGGGACAGCATCGACAGATCGGAGACCTGCTGGAACACCACAGTACTCGCCACGAAAAGCTGCTGTGTATTGAAATCAGCTATGAACTGGAAGACCGGGAGATCAGTTGCGACATGCTGGTATTGCTGACAGAAGATTCAGTGCCCTTCCTTGAACAACGACTACAGTACCTGGTGGATTAACCATGGCCATTAAAGAGATCGGAGCAAGCACCTTCCACTGGCTGGTGGACATGCTGGAATCGGTGGAAGTCGGCCTGGTCGTGCTGGACCTGGATTTTCGAGTACAGGCCTGGAACGGCTTTATGGAACATCACAGCGGCATCACCGCCAGCAAGATTCGCGAGCAGGTTCTGTTTGACGTGTTCCCGGACATCCCCAAAGCATGGCTGACCCGCAAGGTCGACTCAGTCGCCATGCTAAACACCCGGGCATTCACCTCCTGGGAACAGCGCCCTTACCTGTTCCGCTTTCGCAACACACGCCCGATAACCGGCACCGAAGACTTCATGTACCAGAATCTGACCATCAGCCCCCTCTCCGGGCCAGACGGCCAGGTCGAGAAGATCTGCCTGATGGTCTACGACGTCACCGACATCGCCACCAGCAAACGGGCACTGGAAACCGCCAACGAACAACTGGCCAAGCTGAGCATGACCGACCGCCTGACCGGTCTGCTCAACCGTGGTACCTGGGAAAACCTGATCGACGCCGAATACGAACGCTACCGTCGTTATGGTCACAGCACCTGTCTGATCATGTTCGACATAGACCACTTCAAAGCGGTGAACGATACCTACGGCCACCTGGCGGGTGACGAAGTCATCAAGTACACCGCCAAGGTTATGAAAGACAACCTGCGCCAGTCAGACAGCCCCGGCCGCTATGGTGGCGAGGAATTCGGCATCATCCTGCCGGAAACCGATGCCGAAGGCGCCAGGGTGATTTGCGAGCGCATAAGGGAAGCCATACAGAACAGCACGGTTCAGACCACGGCAGCGCCGATTCAGTACACCGTCAGCATTGGCATCGCGCCATTAACGGATAGGCCGGAGAATCATATGCAGTGGTTACAACAGGCGGATGAAGCGTTGTACGCCGCCAAGGAAGGGGGAAGAAACCGGGTGGTGGTATTCGGGGAGCAATCGTAGGTCGGATTACGCAAAGTCGTAATCCGACACCATGTTAAAAACGACTCAATCAGTCCTGCTGCCAGCTCTGCACAGTTTCTTTTCCATGCTTCTGGCGCCACTCGTTCAATACCTTGTGGTTCCCGCCACGCGTCTTGACCACTTCACCGGTGTTCGGGTTCTTGTAGGTCTTCATCGGGCGCTTGGGGCGGCTGCCGGTGGATGCATCAGCCTTGGCACCGGAAATGGACGGATCAATGGCGCCCAGAATCTGCAGAACGTCTTTTGGCGACTTGTCATACTTCTTCATCAGGTCGCGAACCTTGTTTTCAAACTCAAGCTCGCTTTTCAGCGCCTGGTCCTGCTCCAGTTTCGCCAGTTCTTCAGAGAGCTTTTCCATAAGCTGTTTTTTCTGGTAGTAATCGTTAATCTTTGCCATGGATACAAACCCTTATTTAATTAACTGCTATTGATTTGCCGATATTCGAAGGCCGCAATTAGTTCAGACAACCAAGCACGGAACCTGCGAATGGATAATTTTTGAATATGACGGTTATGACTGAAAGTCACGAGAAATAGTAATCCATAAAACAGACTATGGCAAAATAATTCATTTACGGAAAAGTAACCCAAAAAAAACCAGCCCGCAGGCTGGTTTTTTTATTTAAATAGCCAAAGCGTTTATAAACGCAAATCAGCTTCACCCAGTGGCAATACACCTTTCAGATCAAACAAAACCCCATTGTCTTTCATATACTCGCGTAGATTATGGGACGAACGCGCCACATACTCTCTATGCGGAACCGCCAGAAGTACCGCATCGTACTGGGCTTTCTCCGGATTCTGTTTCAATGTAATTCCGTATTCGTGCTCAGCCTCTTCATTGTCGGCCCAGCAATCCGTTACATCCACCTTGCAACCAAATTCAGACAACTCCTTAACCACATCAATAACGCGAGTATTACGTAAATCGGGGCAGTTCTCCTTAAAAGTAAAGCCCATGATCAACACCCGAGCGTTGGCAACCGTATGCCCGGCCTTGATCATCGCCTTCACCAATTCAGACGCTGCATACGGGCCCATGTTGTCGTTTACGCGGCGGCCAGACAGGATAATTTCCGGATGATAGCCAATGGCCTGGGCCTTGTGAGTCAGGTAGTAAGGGTCCACGCCAATACAGTGTCCGCCAACCAATCCCGGTTTGAACGGGAGGAAATTCCACTTGGTCGATGCGGCAGCAATCACTTCGTGAGTATCAATTTTAAGCTTGGAAAAAATCATTGATAACTCATTCATTAGCGCAATGTTCAAATCACGCTGGGTATTCTCAATCACCTTGGCCGCCTCGGCCACCTTAATGGAACTGGCCTTGTGAGTACCAGCGGTAATAATACCGGCATAAATCGCGTCCACTTCATCGGCGATGGCCGGCGTGGAGCCAGAAGTTACCTTCTTAATCGTGGCAATACGATGTTCTTTATCACCAGGGTTAATCCGCTCGGGGCTGTAACCGGCGTGGAAGTCCTGATTGAAAGCAAGGCCGGATACTTTTTCCAGAATAGGAACACAGACTTCTTCCGTGGCACCGGGGTAAACCGTGGACTCATAAATAACAATATCGCCGCGTTTGAGGACGCTACCCACGCTCTCACTGGCCTTGACCAGCGGTGTTAAATCCGGGGATTTGAATTCATCAATTGGTGTGGGAACCGTCACAATATAGATCTGACAATCGCGAATGCCGTCCAGGGAGTCGGCAAACGACAACCCTTTTGAAGCAGCCAGCTCTTCGCGGGAAACCTCACGGGTAAAATCCACGCCATCTTTTAGTTCGGCTATTCGCTTTACGTTGATATCAAAACCAACAACGTCCCGCTTTTCCCCAAATGCGGCGGCCAAAGGCAAACCGACATATCCCAGGCCGACGACGGCGATCTTTTTCATGATTCCAACAATCCTTTAATAACAAATAACTGGTTTACGCCAAACCTGGGATCATTATCCCCGTTAGTCCGGCGGAATGAAATTGGCTTTTCAACGATTCTTTGGCTTTCGCATCACCATGCACAATCCTGATCTCCGTTGGTGGCGACTCAATTCCGCTTACGAACCGCAGCAAATCGGATTGCCCCGCATGGGCGGAGTAACCACCCACTTGATGAACCCGGGCGCGAATCTCGTAACGCTGGTCGTCAAACTCCACCCAGCCACCACGAGGCCCACAGGCGAGAATATCCCTGCCCGGCGTGCCCTTGGCCTGATAGCCCACGAACAACACATCGTTGCGTTCATCCGCCAGCATAGCCTTCAGGTAGTTCACCACCCTGCCCCCTGCACACATGCCAGAGCCAGCAAGCACCACGCAGGGGCGGTGTGACTTTGCCAGATAATCCACGGCATTGAGGTGGTCTTCATGGCTGTTGATCAGCGTGAGTTGTTCGAACGAAAGCGGGTGCCTGCCCTGACTGACCAATTCGGTGGCTTCAGCGTCCCAGAAAGGCTTGAGGTCCCGGTAGATACGGGTAAAAGTGGCGGCCAGAGGCGAGTCCATAACGATCTCGAGATCCCGCCAAGGCAAGTCCGGCCCGACTTCATCGCTGCCGAACTCATGAATCAGACTTTCAATTTCATACAGCAGATCCTGCGTACGCCCAATGCTGAACGCCGGCACCAGTACCGTCCCGCCGTCCTCAAGGGCGTGCTCCAGCACCGCCTTGAGACGATAACGACGCTCTTCCCGGCTCTCGTGGTCCTTATCGCCGTAGGTGCTTTCAATCACCAACCTATCAGCACGCTCCGGCGGCTGTGGCTCAGGCAACAGTGGCGCATGGGAAGCCCCAAGGTCACCACTGAACACGACACGCTCGAACTCGCCATCACTCTCCGCTTCGCACTCCACATAAGCCGAACCAAGAATATGCCCGGCCCTCTGCAACCGAACGGAAAGCGACTCATCCTTGCCATCGAACACCGAATGCCATTGCTCGTAGGGCACCGGCACAAGACGGGATCGAATCAACCCAAGCACCCTCTCAATCAGGGCTCGGTCCCGGGTGAAGCCAATCTTCAGGGCATCCTCAAGAATCTCCGGCAACATAATGGCCGATGGCTCCGAACAGATAATCGGCCCGTCAAACCCGGCAGCCAGAAGATAGGGAATGCGACCGACGTGGTCGATGTGCACATGGGTGACCACCAGCGCACGGATATGGCTAATGGAGAAATCAATGGCGAGATTCGACGCACTCGCGCCGTTACCGGCTTCCGCACCCTGGAACAGGCCGCAATCAATCAAAATGCCGGAACGGCCAACGACCAGCTCGTGGCAAGAACCGGTTACACCTGACACCGCTCCGTGGTGTTTTATATCGATCATCCAACACATCCTTGTTATTCACAATTCGCTTTCTGCCAGTATATTCCCAAACAGCTCAAAATCCCCAGACAAACGGGATCAAACCGATAGCGGTTGAGCCTACGAGCAGGCTCAACGGAAAGCCCAAACGCACGTAATCCATGAACTGGTAGCGGCCGGGGCCATAAACCATGAGATTGGTCTGATAACCCAGAGGCGTAATAAACGACGCCGAAGCAGCGAACATCACGGCCACGGCAAACGGCAGGAAATGAACGCCTAATTGTTCAGACACCGCCAACGCAATCGGAAACATCAGCACCGCTGCCGCGTTGTTGGTGATAGCTTCGGTAAAGGCAGCGGTGAGGATATACACCAACGCCAGAGCGAGCCAGGGCGTGAGCGGGCCGAACAGGCCCAGCAGGCTGGCGGCTACCCACTCGGCCCCACCGGTTTCCGTCATGGCATTGCCTAGCGCAAAAGAGGCCGAAATCACCACCAGTACTGGCAAATCCACACTCCGGCGGGCACGGCTGGCCGTAATGCACCCAGTGACAATCATTGCGCCCGCGGCCAGGAAGGCCGCCTCTATAATCTGTAATAGCCCGGTAGCACTGGCCACAACCATCAACAACAAGATTCCCAGCGCCCGGGGCGCCCGGTGAAAATCCGGTGGCGTGGAATCGTTCAGGGCGCTGACCAACAAAAAGTCCCGGCGGAAGCGGTACTGTTCTACAAATTGGTGGCTGGCCTCCAATAAAAGGGTATCGCCCATCCGGAAGGTGATATCCCCCAGTTTACCAGGCACCCTACTCCCCTCACGCGAAACTGAGAGAATCGCGGCGTTAAAGCGAGTACGGAAACGGCTTTCCCGCACGGTCTTCCCCAGAGCCGTGAATTCCTGTCCCAGCACCACTTCCACCAGGCAGCGCTGATGGTTCGCCAGATCCAGTTTCTGGATACTGGCATGGGCTGGTTTCAGGCCTTGAATCCGACGCAACTCACTGGCGCATTCCGGCGCGCCCACAAAATACAACCTATCCCCCGGTTGCAGCATCCGATCCGGCTCCACCGCCGTAATCAGCCGGCCACCCCGGTCGATCTCCGTCAGGTAACCGTAATTCAGTGCGCGCAAACCAGCCTGAGCCACGGTTTTGCCCACCAACGGGCCAGCGGCGTCCACTTCCACCTCTACGCCGTATTCCCGAACCTGCTCCAGTTCCTCCCGCATGCCTCCCCGGTCCGGCAGTATGCGAGATGCCACCAGCACCAAATAGCATCCACCCACTAACAACAGCGGCACGCCCACCCAGGCCAACTCAAACAACCCCAGATTAATACCCAAGCGCGCCTGCAGCATGCCATCCACCACCAGGTTGGTGCTGGTACCGATCAACGTGCAGGTGCCGCCCAGAATGGCGGCGTAGCTCAAGGGTAAGAGAAGGCGTGAGGATGGAATACCCAGGCGCTGGGCCCAGTCCTGAATAGCTGGGATGAACATGGCCACAACGGCCGTATTGTTCATGAAGCCGCTGAGGATACCAGTCGGCGCGAGCATCCGAAGCTGCGCGCCTTTTTCGGTTTTCGGATGCCCGAGTAGCAAACGGGCAATCCACTGAACGGCCCCGGTTTCTTTCAGGCCGGCGGCTACCACATAGAGCGTTGCAATGGTAATCACGCCCGGGTTTGCAAACCCTTCCAACGCGTCAGCCGGCCCCAGGATGCCGGCAATCAACAGGAACGCCAGGGCCGCCATCAGCACCAGATCGGCCGACACCCGTGTAATCACCAATGCTGCCAGAGCCGAGAACAAGGTAAGCAGGGTAACAATGGCTTCCCACGCCATAGGCGCTTACGCTCCGGCGGCTTGTGGCGACGTAAAGATCAATTGCCGGTCCAGCAGGTAACTGATCAAGCGATTTACACAATCATCCACCGACATCTGAGACGTATCCAGGCGTACTTCCGGGCGCTCAGGCGCCTCATAGGGGGAATCGATACCCGTAAAGTGTTTGATCTTGCCAGCCCTGGCCTTTTCATAAAGACCCTTTGGATCACGCTCTTCACACGTCTGAAGCGGGGTATCCATGAACACCTCAATGAACTCACCCGCCGGGAACAGGTTACGCACCAAGCGCCTGTCGGTGGTGAAGGGGGAAATGAACGCACTGAGCACAATCACCCCAGCATCTGTGAAGAGCTTACTCACCTCACCTATACGACGAATATTCTCAACCCGGTCCTCATCGGAAAAGCCAAGATCTTTGTTCAGACCATGGCGCACGTTGTCTCCATCCAACAGAAAGGTGTGGTAACCGCGCTCAAACAGAGCCACGTCCAGCGCATTGGCAATAGTGGACTTACCGGAACCACTCAGGCCAGTAAACCACAGCAGGCACGGGCTCTGGTTCTTGATGGAAGCGCGATCAGCACGGGTGACTTTCTGGTGATGCCAGACGATATTTTCAGACATGAAACAGCAACCTTGCTCTTGAAACTTGTTTTTCCTACACCGATAACCGGTGCACTTTATCACCCTGGCGGTCCGCAGCCACCACATCGGACTGCCCATTGCACCACACCAGATCCTCCAGATTGCCGTTGGGTGCATACCCCGTTTTGGCATTCTTCAACACTTCGACAATCGCACCACAATCAAAGGCTTGGCTGGCCCGCTGCAACTGACTGAGGAAGTCTTCTACCTGCTCCCAGGGAAGATAAACTTCCCGTGCCATCATGATTCGTGGGTGCGAAGTACCTTGCGGATCGTCACCAATCAACAGTTCTTCATAGAGCTTTTCCCCAGGGCGAAGGCCGCTAAAGGTCACCTCAATATCACCTGCGGGATTGCTTTCCGTTTTCTCTTCCAGCCCCATGAGGTGAATCATCTTGCGGGCCAGGTCCGCAATTTTCACCGGCTCGCCCATATCCAACACAAACACCTCGCCACCCAGGCCAATACTGCCGGCCTGGAGAACCAGTTGGCTGGCTTCAGGAATGGTCATGAAGTACCGGATAATGTCCGGATGGGTAACGGTAACCGGGCCACCATCGCGAATCTGATCTCGGAAAAGCGGAACTACAGAACCGGAAGAGCCGAGTACGTTGCCGAAACGCACCATGGAGAACACCGTCTTTTTCTGCCGCTGTGCCAACGCCTGGAGCACCAGTTCCGCCAACCGCTTGCTGGCCCCCATCACATTGGTGGGACGAACCGCCTTGTCCGTGGAAATCAGCACAAAACGCTCAACACCGGCTGCAATAGCGGCTTCAGCCGTGTGCCAGGTGCCAAACACGTTATTCTGCACGCCTTCTATCACGTTGTGTTCAACCAAGGGTACGTGCTTATAGGCGGCTGCGTGGTATACCGTCTGCACACCAAACGCCCTCATGGCAGACTCGCAGCGGCGCCGATGCCCCACATTACCGAGTAAGGGATGCAACTCTACCCCCAGCCCCTCCACCCGATTGATGGAGCTCAGCTCACGCTCAATGGCGTACAGGGAAAATTCGGACTGCTCGAACAGTACCAACGCGCGCGGACGATGACGAATAATCTGGCGGCACAACTCTGAGCCAATCGAACCGCCCGCGCCAGTGACCATCACGGATTTTTGGTACAGACTCTTGGCTACAACGGCAGAGTCCGGCCGAACCGGGTCTCGCCCCAGCAGGTCTTCAATCTCCAGATCCCGGATGTCATTAATCCGCGCCTGGCCCGCCACCAGTTCCGACATGGAAGGAACGGTCTGCACCGGGATCGACAATGGCTCAAGCTGCTTCAGCAGTTTCTTGCGATCTATTTGCGTACCTTCATCCAGCGCCAGCAGAATCCGCTGCACTTGGTGCTTAGGCATATGCTTGGCGATGTGATTAATGCTGACGACGGGCAAGCCATTGATCATGGACTTGTGGTTGGCCCGGTCAAACGTCACAAACACCACCGGCCGGTACTCCGTGCCCTGCTCCAGCGCAGACGCCAATTGCATGCCGGTTTCGCCCGCACCGACAATGGCAACGGCTTCCTTCGCCATCTGCTTGGGATGGTTTACGATCATCCGCACACCAAGGCGGGTGCCACTAACAAATAGAAAAGCAAGAGCGCCGTAGATGATGGGCACCGAGCGAGGTACAAACACCTGCAACAGGTAGCCCAAGGTAATCAGGGCAACGCTGGAAGCAATCACTCCGTAGATTATTGTGAGGAAAGCCCGGTCACCCAGATAACGGATAACCGCCCGATAAAGCCCCAGGCGAATGAACACACCGATGGTAAACACCACCGTGATAGCAGCGATCGTCAATTGCTCCCGAGTAGGCAACCACAGGTGCTGCTCCAGGCGCAGGGCAAACGCAGCCCAGATCGCAAAGAACAGGAAGAACGCATCCGACAGAACGGATACAACCCGTTTATGAAATCTGGGAAGGTTCAGAAATGACCTGATCATAAGATTGCCATCTCTACGCTTTACCAACTTGTCCCTGTTCAAGCGGTTGCCTCCTTCATTACCCGTGCGAGCACATCGCACGTGAGTCTGATTTCTTCGGCAGTCAATGTGGGGTGGTCCAAAAACATCAGGCTGGTATCACCCAGTTCCCTGGCCACCGGCAAGCGCTCCGCTGGAGCCATACCTGCGTCCTGTATCGCCTTCTCAAAATATACTTCCGAGCAGGAGCCGGAAAAACATGGTACGCCAGCACTAACAATCTCTGACATCACCCTGTTTCTATCCCACCCTGGCTTAAGGGTAGTAGGCTCTACAAAAACATAACACTTATAGCCAGCATGGCCGATGTGTTCCGGAACGTCCGGCACTCTCAGCCCTTTGCACTCCCTAGCAGCCTGCCAGATAGCCTCACAGTTAGCCCGACGGCGCTCAGCCCAGTCTGGCATGCGCCGCAACTGAATCCGGCCAATGGCAGCCTGCATCTCCGTCATCCGCCAGTTCGTGCCAAAACTCTCATGCAGCCAGCGAAAGCCCGGAAGGTGTTCCCGCTCGTAGACTGCTTCCCAGCTTTTGCCATGGTCCTTGTAGGCCCACATGCGCGACCACAGTTCCCGATCATTGGTGGTCACCATGCCGCCCTCACCACCGGTGGTCATGATCTTGTCCTGGCAAAAGGACCAGGCTGCTACGTGCCCCAGAGACCCAACCGGTTTGCCCTTGTACGTCGCACCATGGGCCTGGGCACAATCCTCGATCACTGATAAGCCATGGCGGCAAGCCAAGTCATTCAGGCCATCCATGTCACAGGGCCAGCCTGCAAGATGAACCGCAATGACCGCCTTGGTGTTGTCATTAATCAACGACGCAACCGTCTCAGCCGAAATCCCCTGGGAATCCGCATCCACATCCGCGAACACAGGCCAAGCGCCCGCGTTAACAATACACGTTACCGAGGCCAGGAAGGTTCGGGAAGTGACAATTACTTCATCACCGGCGCCAATACCTAACGCCTTCAGGGCAAGATCCAGAGCCACCGTACCGTTAGCCACAGCAATGGCATGGTTGGTGCCGGCAAACTCAGCGAATTCCCGCTCGAACTCACGGCACTCCTTACCTGTCCAGTAATTGACTCGATTGGAGAGCAGTACTTGGGAAACCGCATCGGCCTCTTCCTGAGTATAGGAGGGCCAGGGCGAGAATGGTCCATTTAGCATCTAGTGAAAAACCGTCTGAATAATATATTGAATGTCATTTCGAAGTGACCAGTTGCGGATGTAATCAAGATTCATCTGCACTTTATCAGGCCAGATCACTTTATGGTTGTACGTTTCCGGATCAGCCTGCGTAGCCAAAAGCGCTTCTTCGTTCCGGTACTTCAACGTGGCGGGCCCGGTAATGCCAGGCCGAATCGACAGCATTGCCCGCTCTTCACCCTGCAACTTGTCGGCGAAGCCGGGAACATCCGGCCTTGGGCCGACAAAACTCATATCGCCCAACAACACATTCCAGAGCTGGGGTAGCTCATCAATTTTGGTGCGACGAAAGAACGCTCCGAGGGGAGTGATACGGGGATCCCCCCGCCGGGTCACTGTCGTCTCAAACGACGCAATCGGACGCATAGTTTTCATTTTCACTACCCGGAAAATTTTACCATGGCGCCCCACCCGCTTCTGGATGAAAAAACCATTGGAGCGGGTATCGATACTGGCGGCCATCCAGGCCAGGAGAATGAGCCACCAGGCCGCCAAAAGCCCCAGCACTGCAAAAAAAAGATCGAACGCTCTTTTCTGCAACGCTTGAACGGTTCCGAGGCCTGCCGTACCGCAGGACAGCGAGTCAGAGGTAGTCATAACGCTTCAGCGTCTCCCCTACCAGCTCCTCCAGATTTGCCACCTGTTGCTCACCGAGAGCCTTACGGCCTTTCCCCAGGCTACGCGGTGAAACGCCCTCCACCGCCGTAGCGATTTTCTCAGGCTCGACCTCTTTACCGATAAACTCAAGAATGCGGCTGAGCTCTTCCACCGGCTGGCGAACAAAATCTTCATAGCGCACACGAACGACCTTATCGGCCGGCATGTCGGAAAACGCCTTTTCCGCGTTATCCACGCAACGTTGCCATTGCAGTGCGCACACCTCGTTCAAGGTGTGGTTTTGCAGAACACTCTGCATGCCATCCAGAGCCGGTCCCCAGAAGGCAAGGCGCTTTTCACGCGATATAAACCGATACACCCGCGCCCAGAAATAACGCAAGCCGTAATATGGCAGGTCCGTTTTGGGAACAAAGCGCACCTTTTCCAGAATGTAGGGAATATCCAGTTTTGCCGTCCATCGCTCTTTCGCCGAACCGGTGGCATCAATGCCGTCACGGTAGATGAAGATGTACTTTGCATCGGGCAAAACCGCATCCACAAAAGGCACACGAAGCGAGTTTGCGCAGGTTTTCTCTACGACAACCTCGGCATTGTATTGTTGCCGTATATCGCTGAAGCGCTGTCGAATATAATTCTTTATCGCTGGGGTCGCCCTTTTTTCAGGGATTTCATCGGATGGATAGCGCACATTGCCATGGCGCCAAATGTAGTTGATCTCGTCACAAGGCCAGGTGCAAATGCTGTCAAACGACGTGAGCACATCGCGCAGCATATTGGTGCCCGAACGGGGGGCGCCCACAATAATTACGTCCGTATTACTCATTCAAACTTCCGAATTTCATTGAAGAAGAGAAGACCACCTGGCCAGGACGACATCCGTCGCAAAAGCCCGGGCTGAGAATTCAAGCGCCTTTTGCCTCAACGAGCCCAGACCCTCAGGATCATCGGCAAGAGACGAAATCGCAGTAGCAAGGGCATCGACATCCCCGCCCGGAACAGCCACCCCCGCGCTATTGCCAGTCACATCCCGCGCCAGGCCACTGTCGACTTCAACCGCCACCAACACCGGGCAGCCATGCTCCAGATAGGTCATGGTCTTACTGGGGTATGCGTACCGGTAGAGCTCCGGCACAAGGCTGACAAAGCCGGCACTTGCCCTCGCCATGGCGGCTTTGGCCACCTCCACGGATTGATGGCCCACGAAGGATACCTGGGCGCCGCTTTCTTCCGCCTTGCGGCACAGGCGCTCTTTCTCCGTGCCATCGCCCATCATGACCAGCCGGATATCCTGCCGGTCGCGCAGCCTGGCCATGGCATCCACCAAAGCATCCAGGCCCTGGAAACGGCCAATATTGCCGGCAAACAGCAGCACAAACGGCTCATTCGGCCAGGAGAAAGGCAGTTCATCAGGCTCAGCCCCCTCCGATGGCAGGCTGAAGTTATTGATAACAGTGGTTTCCGGCGGTTTTTCGGGCCTGCGGGCGATTAACGATTCGGCCATATCGTCCGACAGCACCACAACCGGTCGCGCCTGTGTGCAGGTCCACCTGTCCAAGCGGGACAAAAGCGAAAACACCCGGGGGTTCCTGAACTCCCCGGAAATATGGCCAATTTCCGGGTGAATGTCCATGCAGTGATAGATAAACCGCGCGCTAGTCACCTTCGCCGCCATCGCCACGAACCAGCCCGCCAGAACAGGCGGTGAAGTCGACACCATGATGACGTCATACCGTTTTCGGACGACGGCATGCCAGAACACCCCCAGGCCCAGGACCAGTGAGTTCACAATACGCACCAAGGGCCTTCCCGCCTCCGGCGGCAGATTGAGACGAACCACGTTCGCGCCATCCACGCGCTCCCGGGCAGGCTGCCGCTGATTATCAACACTCGCCTTGTACGAGGGCTGAGAGGACAACACATCCACCTCGTGCCCATCGCTGACCCACCGGCCCACAATGGCGCGAAGCATTGATGCATACGGGGGCGTATCCGGCCAGTAAAACCGGTGAATTGCCAGAACCTTCAAGGATGCGCCCTCAATACTGTTTCCACACCGTCTGCATCACATAATCCCGGTAACTGTGGATAATGCGAACCACCTTCTCCGCCACATTCGGCATGCTGTAATCTTCCACCAAGCGCATGGAGCGTTCGTCCCTCCTGCCCTGGCCCTCAAGAATGGCCAGCCCCTGCAGCACACGCTCCGTGCTCAGGCCAACCATCATGGTCGCCGTCTCTTCCATGCCTTCGGGGCGCTCGTGGGCTTCGCGGATATTCAAGGCCGGGAAGTTCAGGATGGACGCTTCCTCACTGATGGTGCCGCTGTCAGACAGCACCGCCTTCGCGCTCAACTGCAGCTTGTTGTAATCCTTGAAACCAAGGGGCTTGAGCAGACGCACATTTTTGTGGAATTTCACACCCATCGCATCCACACGCTTCTGGGTACGGGGATGGGTGGAGACAATCACCGGATAGCCGTACTGCTCAGCCACGGCATTCAGGGTTTCTACCAGCGCGGTGAAATTGCGGTCGGAATCCACGTTCTCTTCCCGGTGCGCACTCACCACAAAGAACTCGCCTTCGGTGAGCCCCAGTCGTTCCAGAACATCCGAGGCATCAATGCCACTGCGGAAATGGTTCAGCACCTCGTACATGGGGCTGCCGGTTTTGACTACCCTGTCTGGCAGCAGGCCTTCGCGCAACAGGTAATCACGGGCGATCGAACTGTAGGTGAGATTGATATCGGCGGTGTGATCCACAATGCGCCGGTTGATCTCCTCCGGCACCCGCATATCAAAACAACGGTTGCCCGCTTCCATATGAAATGTAGGAATTCTGCGGCGTTTGGCCGGGATAACCGCCATACAGCTGTTGGTGTCGCCCAGCACCAGCAGGGCTTCTGGCTGAACTTCGGCCAGAAGCCGATCCACCGCGATGATCACATTGCCAATGGTTTCCGCGCCACTGGCACCCGCCGCACTCAGGAAGTGATCCGGCTTGCGGATGCCCAGGTCCTGGAAGAAGATTTCATTCAGCTCGAAATCGTAGTTCTGCCCCGTGTGCACCAGAATGTGCTCACAATACTCATCCAGCTTGGCCATTACCCGTGAGAGCCGGATGATCTCCGGGCGGGTGCCCACCACCGTCATTACTTTCAGTTTTTTCATGGCATTCCCAAATCGGTTCAGGCTTCCGTGCCCACCGGGCACGCGAAGGTATCCGGGTTGTCCCGGTCAAAGATCTCGTTGGCCCAGAGCATGCACACCAGCTCGTCGTCACCCACGTTGGTGATGTCGTGGGTCCAGCCCGGCACGGTTTCCACAATCTCCGGCTTGTGCCCGGCGGTGAACAGCTCGTAGAACTCGCCAGTTAACATATGGCGGAAACGAAAACAGGCCTGGCCTTTGATCACCAGGAACTTCTCGGTTTTGGAGTGGTGATAATGGCCGCCCCGGGTGATACCAGGGTGGGCGGTGAAAAAGGAAAACTGGCCGGCGTCTCGGGTTTTTAGCATCTCCACAAACACGCCGCGATCGTCGCCATGCTGGGGCACTGTGTAGGTGAACCGCTCCGGTGGCAAATAGCTCACATAAGTGGCGTATAAAGCGCGGGTAAGGCCGGTACCTACCTGTTCCGTGATCAGGTTCTCCCGGGTGGCCTTGAAGCGATTAAGTTGGCCCGCCAAGCCACCCACGGAAATCTGGTAAACCGGCTCCACCTCAACAAACGGGCCAGGGTTGCTGTTTTTCCCTTCCAGCAGCGAGAGAAAATGGTTAACCACATCGTCTACGTACACCAGATTAATCACCGCATCCGGATCATTAATCGACACGGGCAAATCCCGGGCGACGTTATGGCAGAAGGTTGCTACCGCAGAGTTGTAATTGGGGCGCGCCCATTTGCCAAACACGTTGGGTAGGCGGTAAATATACACCGGGTTATCGGTGGCTTCATTCAGCGCCAGCAAGGCCCCTTCCGCGGCCCGTTTGCTGGTGCCATAGTCGTTCTCCCGCTCCGCCTGAATGGAGGAACTGTAAATGATCGGAATCTGACGGCCACACTGTTTTACCGCATCGCACAAAGTCTGAGTGAGTCCGGTATTGCCGGTAACAAACTCCGAAGGGTTTTCGGGGCGGTTGATGCCAGCCAGGTGAATAACCCAGTCGACACCGTCAAGCAAACCGGGCAAATCCTGCTCGGTGTGCTGCCGGGTAAACGGAACCACTTCAAAACCGCCTTTTTCGCGCAAATGCATCAGCAGGTTTTTACCAATAAATCCATTCGCGCCGGTAACCAGTACTTTCATGGCTCAATCCTCCGGGTTGAGGTACTCGCCCCTTTCCAGGGCACGAATAAAGTCCAGCTTGCGCAGCAAGGTTTGCATACCCGCAACATCCAGGCGCTCGGTATTGTGGGAGTTATAATCCTCGGTATGGGTGATCTTCTCTTCGCCCTGCTCCACAAACTTGCCGTAGTTCAGGTCCCGCAAATCCGGTGGCACCCGATAATACCCGCCGCGATCTTCCGCACAGGCCATCTCTTCACGGCTGAGCAGCGCTTCAAACAGTTTTTCACCGTGGCGCGTGCCAATCACGTTGATAGGATGCTCCGGTTTGTCCAGGATATCCGTAAGGGACAGTGCCAGCGTTTCAATGGTGGCAGCCGGTGCCTTTTGGACGAACAGATCGCCGTTGTCACCGTGTTCAAAGGCATACAATACCAAGTCTACCGCATCAGCCAGAGTCATCATGAACCGAGTCATGTTCGGGTCCGTGATCGTTAGCGGCTTACCGGCCCGAATCTGATCCACGAATAACGGAATCACAGAACCACGAGACGCCATCACATTGCCGTATCGTGTACCGCAGATCACTGTCTTCTCCGGGTCGACATTACGGGACTTGGCCACCATCACCTTCTCCATCATCGCCTTGGAGATGCCCATGGCATTGATGGGATACACGGCCTTGTCTGTACTGAGACAAACTACTCGTTGAATCTGATTCTGTATCGCCGCCTCCAGGACATTTTCCGTACCGATCACGTTGGTTTTCACCGCCTCCATGGGGTGAAACTCACAGGAGGGCACCTGTTTGAGCGCGGCCGCGTGGAAAATGTAATCGACACCTCGCGTAGCGTTCAGCAGGCTGGTGTAATCGCGCACGTCGCCAATATAGAACTTCAGCTTGGGATCGGCGTAGCGCTTGCGCATGTCATCCTGCTTCTTCTCGTCACGGCTGAAGATCCGGATCTCTTCGATACCGGTGCCCAAGAAGCGGTTCAGTACGGCATTGCCGAAAGACCCTGTGCCACCGGTTATAAGTAAGGTTTTATTGCGGAACACTCTAAGCCCCCGATGTCATAAAGTTTCAAAAACATTACGAGTTTGATCCCTCCGTTCGCCAAACATCAAAGAAACTCTTGAAGCTCATTAAACGTAAAAGCCCTGAGAATACTCTTTGAACACAGAGATGGAAATATTTTCATTACGTAGGTTCTGTCTTTTTCATTAACCAGCAACGCGACAGCTTTCGATCCTCTTTGGGATGCTTCGAGAAGAACGGTTGACTTCCTCGCAAGGCAAACCGTCGAGCATATCGCATCGTTAAAATCATTTACTTGTTCTATTTCCGGAAACCGCTTCCTGTAGTCTCCAGAACTTTCAAGAGGGTGCAGCTTCAGGGAAAATCTTATATTTTTTCCCATTAACTCCTTTACAATTTCATAGTTTATTTCAGGATCACGAGGCTCGGTAAAAAAACAGAGTCTTTCAACTTTTCGCTCGGCTTGCTTTTCAAAATCAGCCCCAAACATCTCATCCGTTACAAGCTCTGAATAAACAAATTTGGTTTCATGATACAAATCGTTTAGGAATTCTGCCGCCTCTGAAGTAAAGCAATAGAAAGTGGTTGCTGCCAAACCGCCAGGAAACCGAAACCCATATTCAAGCCCATGCGGCAAACAGAAGAGACTCTTTTTCTCTCGCTTACAAATCCTTGTCTGAAGCAGTGCGAATCGGTCTTCTTTATCCCCAGTAAAGAAAACTGCACCTGGAGACAAGTAAATTACTTCATTTAAGCATGCTTCATAGACCGATTTATGAGCAATCTTTTTAATATAGCCAGGGAATAATGCCAAAGAACAGGCAGCTCCTAGCATCATATTGCTATCCTTGAAGAATCCCCAAATATCCCTCAATGCGTAGAACGCAGATTTTACTGCTATTTTAAAGATATTCTTACAATTAATGACAGAATATATAGAACACCCTGGAACATCGAGACCACCGTAGTTGTCTACAAGTGTCAGGGCCGATATGGATTTCTCTATTCTAACTCTACTTCTCTGATAAGCAGCCTTAGAGCGTATTAAAAATACAAATTTCCTTTTGGCATCATACTTCAAAGAGCTATCTGATTTTTTTCTTCTAATAAGATAAAAAGGAAGAAAAAATGACAAGAAAAATATGGCAATAACAGAAAATAGAAACCCCACTAGAACACGAGAAAATCTTAGCGCCCGGCTCACAAAAAAAACTTTATGATGAGATATCGACTTTGCTCTTAAAAAAAACACCTTATCTAAAAATTGCGCAAAAAAACTAGAGCGTGAGCAATCACTCGACCTTAATAGCTCACATAGTTCCATTAATCTCACATAATGATAAAGAAAAATTTCATTTGAATAGTCAGAAAACCCAATAAAATGATGATCGTTCAGTCGGTCTACAAAATCCTCAGTATAACAACTATCCGGAGAAATATTTTCAGATTCATCATTAGCCTGAACATTTTTAAGGCCCGAACGAGTAAGATGCAAGCATGTAAATTTATCAGACAAAACAGCACCAAACGATAAAGAGAACTAACCTTGACTTCATGTCAGATCACGCAAACTGGCGGCAACCTCAATCTTCTGGTTTTCACAATATGAGTTCCATTCACTAAACTCTGTCCACTGCCTGACAAAAACAAAGTCCAGTCCGGCATTAACGGAAGCCACATGATCGTATCGGCTATCCCCAATAAATAGGCCTGGCCTAATAATTTTCCCCACCTGCAACTCACGCGACAATATTTCATCCTTGGTGTCCGGGCTGCCAAAAATACCGCCGTCGAACAAATGGTCTAATTCTCTTTCGGAAAATACCTCGCGCAGTTCGGCTTGATCACCACCAGAAACAATAAACCATCGAGTCGACGGAGTCCGTTCACGCAAGGCAATCAATCCCGAGTCCGCCTCGCAGGAAATAAGACCTTCACGAACTTTACTCCCATAAACCTCAAGCAGCTCATCAAGGCTCGGTCCATCAGCACCCTGGGGAACAATCCGGCTTAAAAAGTGTGCGAATTTCTGATAGCGTGAGACTCCACCATTGGCCACATGGTGATCAACCAGCGCCATTGCCGCTGCCTCACCGTAGGGCAAGGCAGCTTCATAAAAAGCCCTGGTTTTTACCCTGTTGGAATTAAGTACAACCCCGTCGCAATCAAAAATCAGACTCTTGTAGCGTTCAATATTCACAAGCCATGCTTCCGCTTCAGCGCCATTTCAACGCCAGCCACATCCTCCGGGACATCAACAGCGAGACTCCCGGGCTGTGTTTCAATCATGAGAACGCGCTTGCCCAATTCCAGGAAACGCAGTATTTCAATATCCTCACAGCGTTCGAGCTCGCTTTTTCGTCCGAACTGACGAAACGCATTAAGTTCCTCACCGGTAAATGCATAGATGCATACCTGCTTTTTATACCGCTCTGGTGCATTTTTGGGATCTTTGTAACCAGGTAGGGCAACACGAGACATATAAACCAACTCATCGCGCTCATTGGTGATGACTTTGGGAATATTAACGTTATCAGGATTCTCCTGATCAGAGACCCAGCTGTACCCGTTTACCACCACATCCATGCTGCCGGCCTTGGCATCCCCTATATTGAGAATATCTGCCGGATTGACCAGTGGTTCGTCACCCTGGACGTTTATGAAGATATCCGCCTCGATCTGTTCTGCTGCTTCAGCGAGCCGGTCCGTCCCCGTCAACGCACTCGTGCTCGTCATCACTGGCTGGAACCCCGCCGAGCGAACAACCTCCGCTATACGAGGATCCTCCGTGGCAATATAAACATTCTCAGCACCGATAGCTTTGGCAGAAAGCTCCGCTACCCACAGAATCATCGGTTTTCCCAGCAGTGGCACCAGAGGCTTGCCAGGATAACGACTGGAAGCATACCGGGCAGGGATAATAACAGCTCTTCTCATTTGGTCCTCACAATGCGTAAATCGATTGAACAGGGAGTGAATACCGGGTCGGCGTAACTGCGACCAAAGGCACTGCCTCCGGACTGGACTGATAAAGTGATAACAGGTTTTGCATCTCCTGACTTCTCGGGTCATCTGCACCATAACCGTCAAAGCCGGACATCAGTACCCGTTCCGCCCTCCCGCTTGTGACAATCGCCAGCGCATAGGCTATAACCAACGAAGTTGGTACAGAGCAGTAATATTGACCAAACTCAAACCTTTCCGGCTCAACTTTCAAACCAAAATCCAGAGTCTGCTTGCTGGACAGTGAAACTTTAACATCTTCCGGCAACATTGAAGCGGGGGTTATCAACGGCTGCGGAAGCCGGGTATGGGTCTCACAATCAGCCAGTAGACGAACCGGATGGCAGGCTACACGAACATCAATCAGATCCGCAGATATGGAAGACTGCGTGTTAAGAGCAACAACCAGCGGCCTTTTTCGGCGGATATAGGACTCAATCGCTCCCCGATGATCCATTACGCCTGGGCCGGAACCCAGCAGCAAAACTTCACGCCCCTTCATCATGGGTGCCGGGTCCCAACTACCTGCCGGCTCACCCTGATAAAAGTGTCGGGCTGCATCAAGCGTGTTCAGGTTGAACTTCTTCCCCCCTTCAACTCTAAGGTGCTCGATGACCGCAAGGATATCCTCCTCGTCGTACCTGGAGTCGTTCAGCATTTCTTGAACGTAGGTGGGATGAATGGAATATTTTCCTGCAAGATAGTAATAGCTGTTTGTTCCCCAGCCAAAAAGTTCCTGCATAGGCTTAAAGTGCTCGCGTATAAGCCGCATCAAGGGAACCATATTAACCGCCCCCGAGCGGCGCTCCCCCATCTCTATCATCATTTCTTCTGTTCTGGCGTTGCCAGGCCCTCGCCCCATACCGGTCACAGTAGAATCAACCCAGGTAACACCCTCTTCCAGCGCGCGTAAAGAGTTCTGGAGCGCCAGCCCCATATTGTCATGTGTATGAATGCCCAGCGGCCCCGGCCATGCTTGCCTTATCCATCCAATAATCTGAGCTGCCTGATCAGGCTCCATGCCCCCCATGGAATCCGCAAAATACAAAACATCCACCGGATAGTTCGTAGCCTCTTTTGCCAGCCCAACGACTTCCGATTCGCTCTTGTCGGCTACTTGCATTAGGTTAAAGCCTACCGAAAAACCGCGATCTTTGAGCCAAGTTGCTGCAGGCAACGCGGCACGGAACTCATGAGCATGACATGCAATACGGACCAGACTAAAACATGTCTTATCCGCAGGACGGGGAAATAAAGCATGCAGAGTCGCGTCCAGACACTCTGACGTAGCAAGCTCACTACCATTAACCATCACCCCGACAGTCAATGAAGTGGGGATAGACAGACACTCGAGAAATTCATCAGTCGTGTAGGCGCAGGCCCCTCTGAAACCCTCCAATTTCAACGAACGAAACCCGAGCTCAACAATATCGACTGCGGCTGAACTCATAGCATCCATATAATCCTGAATTAGTCGAACATCAAAATCCCACGAATTATAGTAGCCGCCGTCTCGAAGTGTACAATCAAGAAAAACTAGATTATTTGAGGCATTCATCATTGAACTTTAGCTCATGGTGGAAAAGTTTTAGATCATTTTGACTAGGTGATCAGAAAACTGCTACTGCTACTGCTACTGCTACTGCTACTGCTACTGCTACTGCTACTGCTACTGCTACTGCTACTGCTACTGCTACTCTTAACGAAGTATTAAACAATATTATCGGAGATTATACTACCAACCTAATAAAACTCACATTATATAACCTTTAACCTAAAAACATCAAAATAAGCAATATAAATAACAGTTACCAGATATGGTCCTCGAAAATCATTTTCTGAGAACTAAAATATTAACCTTCTGGAACTGCAACTATCGAAAAAGGTGTCTATGATATTTGTATCAGATCAATACTTCGGCACATTTAACTTAACAAAAAAGTTAGATAAAATGTAAATCATGATCGCATAAAATGCCCCAATCGCATACATCGTATTACCAAGATAATTATTAGTGAAAAACATCAAAGGTTGGCTCGAGAAAACAATTAAAATCAAAATACCACTTACTCTCATCTCAAATCGACCTGGAGCGAGAAACCTAAAAAACAAGTAAAATAAACAAACATAATAGATCGCACCTATGTATGAGAATTCATAAACGAGAGTAGCAACCAAACCGATAAACTTAGTTGAATACTGCCCCAGGGTCTCCTGTCGAAGATCTCCATAATCCACAGTGTCAAATCCAATCATACCAGTTACTATATCGAAAACGGTAAAAGTAGACTTCCCAAACCAAATATGATTCAAGGAGAAATCTTCCAAAGCACCGATACTATTAACTATCCATTGAGACGCATAATTCAAAATTGAGTACAAGATGGGGCTCGATACAAAGGAGTTTCCAGGTATCGTCGAAAAACTAGACCCAGAGAATCTAGAGGTTGTAATGAGAGCAAATATCGCGACGATCCCGGTAAAAAACAAACCAGCGATCAAATTTACCTTTCTTTTTACTTTATCAGGTATACCACCATAGCATGCACAATAAATAAGGAAGTACAGTAAAAAATAGTGAACGATTGAAGAGCGCGAAAGACTATGAAGCCCAACTAGCGGTATATTCAAGGAAAAGATGAAGAAAACCAGGCTCAGAAAAACTCTCCCTCGAAAGATAAAGTAGAAATGCAATGCGAGAGAAAAGTACGCAAGAGGCGAAAAACCATAGCTTAAAAAAACAAGACGAGGGTCAGCCCAAACCCTAATCATCTCAGCCGCCCCTCCCTGATTTTTAAAGGCGGTTATATCAATATTCCCCCCAAGGACATAAGAAATAGAACTGTACACGATTAAAATATTTGTTGCTGTTACAATCGTTAACATCAAGGATAAAGAAAATAAAAACCATTTCTGGGTGACGATGGAGTAATCTTCTTTAATCCAAAAAATTTTTTTACCTCGAAAAGTACAACAAAATGCTAACAAAATTAATGCTATAAAAATAAAGTTAATGACCAGCGAAAACCCTACGTCCGTAGGGAAATTTCCAACTAAGATTCCAGAAATATAAGTAAATGCAATTAAAGCGGAGATATAGGCCGAAACAGGACTCCTTTTGAGAGCCGCAAATGAAAAAAATAAAAATATGAATGCTGCTACAAGGTTAAAACCCATTAGATTACTCTGTAGTCTACTGTTCTAATAAACAAAGGAGTTAACAATTAATTACCTGCGAACCACAATGGTAAACCTGGACCGAACAGAGTATTTCGAATTTCACCATTTACCAAAACAACAAGTCCTTGATTGTGTCGCAGAGGGATGATTGCGGCTCTATAGAAACAGACAGTTCATTAAGGCTCCAAGAGACAGAGCTCCGATATCCACACGCTTAATGTTGGTCTCTATTGAAACGCATGACACCAGATGCTGTACAAACTATCTATTATCGCAAGATACTTACTCAACTTTTTTGCTAGTGCGTAGTTCCAGCTCAATGGAGCGATCGCCTCTCAATGACGTTTATTACCAATTCGAGACGCTAGACCGACATACCAGCACTGAAATTTCGCACTGATATAGAGTGGACACCTTAATCTTGAGCGTGACGCCATAACGGCATTTTTGCTGGAAAGTAGATAGCCCTAGGACACTCAAGCTCGCCTTAATAGTCAAACTTTTATCCAGCACTGGGCTAGCAGCATCATGGTTACACTCGAAAGAGAACGAGTTTCCCTTTCGAGTAATCTTGCAACTTTCAGGCTTTAACCCTGACGTCAGGAATGATTGAATCAATATAAACTATACGATTCGCTCAGTAAATATAGAACTACAAAGCGCAATGTCCTAACTATACAAATTCCGTTTTGGTGTTACCCAAATATTTCGCCCTTTTCTCCAGATTTTGACATCGTTGGTAGATACATTTTTAAGAAAGCGCTGTAACTCCGTATCACTATAATAATAAAACTTAGAGTCACCTTTTTTCAGTGCAGCAGCATTTACTACTAAATCTCTAAACGTTCTAAGTTTATTTTTAATATACCTTATGAACTGAAACCTCGATCGAATTGGCAAAATGGGTAGATGCGATGTTTCGAGACGGGCCCCACAAAATTCATCTATCATCTGAACAATTCGCTCAAATGCGAATGAATTACCCATAACGTTAGCCAAATATGGAGCAGCGTTATGAAGTGAATCATTTGACTGGCTTTGACCCGACAACGCTGACTGTAATGAGTCGTAAAGTGACTCGTAATCACAACAAAGAAGGCCCACGTTGCTAACACCTTCAACGCTGAATGGTGCGTATTTCTCAATATTCATACAGGGGCGAAAATTAATGGTGGGTCTGCCCGCTATTTCCGCTTCCACACCCGTGGTGCACTCTGAATGTATTACAACCTCCGAGGCCCTTATAAACGGTCGAACGTCACCACTTTTATCTACAAAAACATTATTAAAATGAGCGAATGAATCCGAATAGAATGACTGGCGTTCTGCTGGGTGCGGACGAATTACAAAATTGACGTCAGGGAAGTCTTGTACGAGTTTTGCTAAAGTAGGAACGAAACTCGTGAATTCATAGGATATCTTCTCCCAGGCGCTGAACATTGTTTCAAATATTTCTTCCTTACTGAATTTCTTGAGAGCACCCCCCTCCACCCTAATATCAAAGCTACGTTTACTTAAAGTAGTTGGCTCATCAGGCACTCTATTTACAGCACCAAAGCGGGTACAAACCAGTACAAATTTACCATAACGCTCTTTTATACTTTTTACATATTCAGAATCAATATGAGAAAAGCCAGACTTTAACAGGTCGAACCTGGGTGAACCGGTAACATGAAGCTTAGAATAGTTCTTATGGTTCTCAAAGACTCTTCTCTGCTTTTCTCCCCAGAAAAATACGTTATGAATGGCACTTGAGCCAAACAATTCATCCGGATATATTTTCTTTACGGCCTCGTCATACTCTCCCCTAAAGTAAAACCCACCCTCGTCGTGCAAGTAGAACATTTTAGTTCCGTTAACTTCCATCCTTTTCAGATATCGAATATCTGATTTGGTGCGACCTGTTACACTATTAAGTCGACCAAGGAAAACACAATTTCTAGAATTCTCATGTAAATACTCTATCTCCGTTTTTGAGCCTATAATATTAGTAAACCCCTTTTCTGCAAGCTTTATCGCTACGAAAAGCCGCCACTCTAACTCGCGACGCGGAGAATCAATCGAATGAAAAACTATTTTTTTTTGCTTAGACACTGAGAACCTATTTTAAACGAGTTAAAAATTCCAAAACTTTATATAGATGACTGACCAATCCCCAAAGACCGAACAGCACTGACGATGGAATGCCGACCTTCGTTCTTGATAACATCAAGCGATGGAGTCCATGCTTGGCCGTCTAGTAACGTATCATCAAATATATTTCTAATCTTCCCACACAACTCGGATGAAAAACATCCGTCGGCGAAAACGTAATTTTTATTCATTCCAATGCTATCATACATATGTTTTACTCGATCAAGTGCGACCAGTCCAAGCGCGGTACAACCTAGTGCTATCGGTATTATATTGGCATGGAACCGCATTCCAATCGTCAATCGAGCATTCTGATAAATGGATGCAGCTGCAATAGCTCCTTGGTCAAATTGCAAACACGAAGCAATCGAGATTCTAGTCCTAATAGTGTAATCATCTAATCGCGCCAACAAGCTTGATATTGCTTCAAGGTCACTGTAAATATGCGGTACAAAAACCACATTCAAACCACGCTCTTCACAAATATATGAGACAACTTTCGCCAGCTCATCATTATAGAGGCCGATGTCAATTTCGCCGCTCACCTCACTATTCATTAATAGCTGATCGGAAGTGATATTGACTGCAACATAGTCCTTTAGAAATGGGAGTTCGTTCTCGTATTTACCATTAATAAAAAAAGCATTATCAAGCCCTTGCATTAAGCCTAATGAATACTTATCGCCAATATTTCTTCTGACATTCTCAAGTGAGCCATCGTTACGTAAAATGATTCTAATCAATGGATTTAATGCACAGGCGTCCAAAAATCGTTTGAATTTATCAATATTGCCACGGGGAACTGTCCGGTGAGGAATACAACCGACGCTGCAAATTAAAACAGGGACGTCAATGTGCGATATGATTGTAGGAGAGATATCGATAGTGGTACCACTCTCGCTTCCTTCAACCCAATAATCGAGAAACCCACCACCACCAATAATGCATAGATCGAAATTTTTCAATCTTGAAAGAAAAGACTCATCAAAATGTTGCTTATCGTTTCCAGTATAGTTCTTATAAAATTTTCGAATCTCCAGTCTTTCAACTTGATAGTTTGGGAGAATGTCATCGAATATTGACATAAGTCCAATATGGCTCATATTGTCGCCAATATTACCAACAAAAGAAGCAATGTGGAGAATTCTTAGGCTCATAAATTCTCCTCAATCAAAAATTCCGCATACTTCCAATCTTCAAGCGTATCAATATCAAGATTTATTAAACCATCCGTCACATAGGCCATTGCCGTTGGGCCATTAAAGCTCTTCTCAGCTTTTAGTTTCGCTACCTCAGCAACATATAGTGCACCATTATGTACGTACACAGGAGGCATGTCTTGCCTTCTTAACTGCTCCTTTTGTGGCTGAAAAGATCTTAGATATCCGTTATGTATTTCATAAATAAACATAGGATGTGTTTTTAATTTAGATACTGAAACCATTATCTCGGAGTTACTGGTAATCGCAGATTCTAGTATTCCATCTATATCAGAGGTTTTTCGAAGGGGGGACGTTGGCTGAAGCAGAATCAAGTAATCATACGACGGCGACAGAACTTCTATTGCATGAAGAATCGCCTCCATGCTACTAGATTCATCTTGGGCGAAACAGCTTGGTCTTTGGATTGTTTCACACCCCAAACCGCGGGATACACTAAGTATCTCTTCACTATCAGACGTTACAACGAGTCGATCAATAAAAACCGAATCTCTTGCTGACTCAATTGTCCATTGGATCAACGGTTTGCCCGCTAACTCCTTCACATTCTTGCGTGGGATACCCTTTGACCCGCCCCTCGCTGTAATAAGCCCTAGAATCGATTTTCCTTTAAACATGTACAAATTCCAAGTCCCGGAAATGTTTCTGATTTGGTCTTTGCCACAGATCACATTTCAGCACATCGACAAACAAGTCCGCGCTTCGTCCGTCGCCATAGTGGTTTGTTCTCTTAAATGGTGCAGACAAGACGGCATTCCTAATCGTGTCGACTATAGAATCGACACAAAACTCAGTATTAAATATCGATTCATGCTGCATACGTTTATGCTGACGATTGCCAATATTTATGGTCGGAACACCATAAATAGGTGCTTCGTGAATCCCAGCACTCGAATTCCCAACGATGTAATCGGCATTTTTCAGCAGTGTTAGAAAGTGTTCAAATCTTAGGGAAGGAAACATCCTGAATTTTTGGTTTTCTTTAATGACTTGATATGCCTCAAAAATAAAAGCAGACCCTTGATCATTATTTGGATATATGACTATATAGCGGTCTCCGGTTTTATCCAGTGCTTGAACGAATTGATCGGCATGATACCTTTGCGAGGCTAAGTCTGTTGTAACTGGATGTAATATAGCGATGGCATAAGATTCAAAAGGTATTTCGTAACGAGATAGACTATCATTTAATTTTGGTAGATTCTTCGACAACATAACGTCTACATCGGGGGAGCCAATAACTGCAATAGAGTCCGAGTCTTCTCCAAGCTGGATTAGTCTCTTCTTAGCAACGTCACTTGCAACGAAATGGAAATGAGACAACTTAGAAATTGCATGACGCATCAATTCGTCTACAGTTCCAGAAACTTCCCCGCCTTCTACATGGGCAACAAGAACATTTCTCAATGCCCCTACAGTTGCACCGGCCAGTGCTTCAACTCTATCACCATGAACGACAATGAGATCAACTTTATTTTCATGTAAATATCGGCTGATACCCGTAATTGTATTTGCGAGCACAACCTCCATGTCTTCTCCCTCAACCTGATTCATATACTGGAAGACGTTGGAAAAGCCTGATTTATAGATTTCGTTTATCGTAGACCCGTACTTAGAAAGCAAATGCATTCCAGTCGCGAAAATGCCATATTTTAAGTTTTTCTCTTCCCTAACTCTTTCAATCAAGGGCTTAAGTTTTCCGAAATCTGCTCTTGTACCGGAAACGAAGAGAATATTCTTCATCTTTCGATATCCTTCCATTCAAGATGCTCATCACTAGAAACTGCCCTTTTAACTCGTTTGCCAATTAGGTCGTAATATTTCTCCGCGGGAATTTCTCCCTTCCCTGGGCGTTTCACCCAAATATTATCTTCTGTTAGTACTCCGCCTTTTTCTATAGGCTTTGTTGCCACTACGGTAGCGAAAGCAAAATCTATTGTAACTCTTTCCTCTTCTGCCGCCTCTTTTATTCCACCGCGCATCTCCCAAATCATCTGACTTCCAACGATCAAATCTCGTGCAGCATGTTCATCCATTGAGTTAACTATATCGGGCCCCTCGCGGTCCATTCGATCCGTGAAATGTCTCTCAAGAACCGATGCGCCCAGCGCGACTGCTGCGAAACAGGCGTGATTTGTTATTGTATGGTCGGATAGGCCAACCACCAAATCAGGGAATTCATTTTTCATCTGTTTGAAAGCGCCCAATCTAACAAGATGGGGGGGCGTTGGATATAGGTTTGTAGTATGTAATATAGCCAAGGGTATATTATGACTTTTAAAAATTTCCACAGCCTTTCTTATACTTAAGAGATCGTTCATTCCGGTGCTCAATATGACCGGCTTACCCATTTTCGCAACATGCATTAGTAGCGGATAGTTATTACATTCCCCTGATCCAATCTTGAAAGCTTCAACGCCCATCCGATTTAAACGATTCGCTGCTTCCCGCGAGAACGGAGTACTAATGAAAATCATACCCTTCGATTCGACATAGTTTTTGAGCGCGACTTCTTCCGCTTCGGAAAGGCTGCACCGTTCCATTATTTCGTATATTGAAACATCAGAATTCCCAGGAATCACCTTCTTCGCTTCCGCGCTCATTTCATCTTCAACGACATGGGTTTGATGCTTAACCACTTCTATACCAGCCCGCTTAGCCGCATCTACCATTTCCTTCGCGGTGTCTAAAGATCCTTCATGGTTGATTCCAATTTCCGCAACAACGAGCGGAGGAAAATCTACACCAACATCTCGGCCAGCTATCTTAAAACTCGGATTATCAACCACTTGAAACCTCCATAAATAATATTAGATTGTAAGCTTAGATACTAGCTTGCTCTCTGTAGTGGATTCTTTAAGATGCGAGTGCCAGTTGAACCTCGTAACTCGAAGCGTGGCTGACGCTAAGCGTATTACACGGGACAATCGCAGTAAAAACCGGAAACTTTAATGAACACACAGTTTGGTTTTTAAGCTATAAATCACTACGTATTTGTTTCAGTTGTGTTCGGCCATACGTTGGAAGATCGCATTTCGTGAAGCTAGCTCGTTGTATGTTCCCTGATCGGTTACTTTACCTTTTTCCAGTAGATAAATAACGTCACACTGGCGCACGGTTGCAAGTCGGTGAGCGATCATGATGATGGTCTTCTTACCTGAAAAATCATGAATGGCATCCATGATAAGCCTTTCAGTAATACCATCAAGTGCGCTTGTGGCCTCATCTAGAACAAGTACATCTGCATCGTTGTAGAGGGCTCTGGCTATACCAATACGTTGTTTTTGGCCGCCTGACAGTTGAACACCCCGCTCCCCTACTCTGGTGTCTAAGCCATTAGGTAGTTCTGCGAGCAACTCACCCAGATGGGACATGGTGGCAGCATGGTCAACCTTCTCTTCATCAACAGCTTCTGGCGGTAGCCCGAAGGCGATATTCTCACGAATTGAACTGTCAGCCAGGAAAATCGATTGTGGTACAAAGCCGACGGAATTTTGCCAGGCTCGTATGTTGTCCTTCGTTAATGGTTCACCATCGATTAGCAGGTTACCCTGTTGCGGTTCGATAAGACCAAGTAATATATCAATTGCCGTTGATTTTCCGGAGCCGGAAGCACCAACGAGGCCAATTGTCCGGTTGCTCGGAATATTGATATTCAAGTCTTTTAGGGCGGGTTCGGTTATGCCTGGATAAGTGAATATCACGTCTTTAATCTGGACTTCCTTTCTCGGCGTGATTCTCTCGGCAGTTGGATGGTGTGCCTTCGCAGCTTCTAAACTGCTTGCTCGTAGGTCATCCCGCACGGTATCGAAAGCGGAGAGGTTGCCACGAATATTTGAAAGACTGGTGTAAATTTTCTGGAATGCAGGCAAAAGTTTGAAACCAGCTAGCGCATAGACTGAAAGTACAGGTAGGATAGTGCCAAGATTACCTTCGTGTACCGCTAGCAAATACAGTACCAAAAAGATAACACTACCAAACGCCACCAATTCCATTGCATAACGAGGAGCCTGGGCTAGGGCCAGATTGGCGCCTTGGGCTGCTGCAAATTTTTCGCATTCTACTTGAAATCGGTCAGTAAAAATTTTTTGGCGACCCAAAAGCAGCGCATCCTTGATGCCACCGAAGCCCTCACCCATAAGTTTGAATCGCATTTGCTGTGCATCACTTATGTGGCGTCCGTTACGGACCAAACGGCGACGAACCGTTTTATAGAGCAGCATATAGGAACTGGAGAATATAACGATGCCTGAAAGCGCTACTAACGGGTTGTATAAAAATATGGCTAACGCCATAAATAATGCCATTACCAGTTTTGCGTTCATTTGCATCAGAGGATTAATTATCTGCGTAGTTATTCTTTGTGTTTCCTGAGAAATGCGATTGGTAAGCTGACTGCTGCTACCACTGGCGTGGAATAACCAAGGCTGATACATATAATGGCGGAAAAGGCGGTTGCCCAACTCAGCCCCCACCTGGGCGCCGTATATGGAGAGGCGCCAAGTGGTGAACATGGAAATGCATGCTGCTGCAGTAAGAATCGTTAGGACACCGATGCCTAGCCAGAACAGGAAGTCGCGAGGGCTCTCCAGGCCCGTAGCCTGAAAAAGGTCGGCTAAAGCGCCGTCGCCTTCCAACTGAGAAATGTCACCGACCAACGCCATGAATGGCCCGATGGCGACTACACCAGCGATTTCGGCGAAAGACATAAGTACGACCAGGATTTGTAGACGTAGGAGCTTTTTTCGTTGGTCGATTGTTAGTAAGGAGTAGAGCTCTTTTAGTTGGCTGAACATTGGTGCCTATGTATTCGGAGTAAATGAGGCATAAGCCCGCTTATTTTGGACTTTGCCTTTGGTTGTTTGCTGGCAGGACGGACCGCTAGGAGACTCGCCATCGCTGCAAGCTTGGAGTTTGCCAAACGGTCCTGCGCACTTTCAGTTTCAAGGAAGACGTTGCCTCAGGTATCGGGTATCGCTTTGCTCTGTCCGATGCGCTGCTTTCGAAAAAGTCGTTGGCTATCAAATACCGTCTAAAGCCGCTTTATCTTTTGGGTGTAAACTCAGGCTCTTTTCCACTGCGCAGCAGGGCTCGAATGAATACAACAAATACACTGAGCATACCGCCAAGCATGGTTGCTACGACGGCAATAAGGGCACGTTTTGGTTCACTTTTTTCCTGAGGCACTACGGCCGGGTCTACAGTTTTAAACACATATTCTTTCTGGGCGTGCGCCAGCATAACGGTGCGTGTTTCGCTTTCGATGAGCTGATAGAACACTTGTTGCATACCGGCGATATTGGTTTCGTTCAATTTGGTCCGCAGGTACTCAATGCTGGCCTCTGCCTCTTCCACATCTTGGGTCCGCATATGTTCGTTGATATCTTTTACCAGCCAGTCTGTCCACCGCTTTGCGGCGATGGGGGACTCACTTATCACGCTGACGATAACCATACCGTTTTCTTTGTTTTCGCTGACGCTTAGGTGAACTTCTTTGAATTTCCTGACCAAGTCCCAGTTGGTGGGCTCCAGGCTTTTGCCATCTTCGTCCGTATTCCACTCACTAGTTCCGGGGTCGTAGGCATCAAGGTTATAAATCCACTCTTGCCTCTGATTACTCCATCCATCGGTGCCCATCAACGGTACCATTAGGTCGTGGCGGCGGATGAAATCCGTTAGGAAGGCGCGGGACTCAAGTACCTCGCGGGCAATGACGGTTTTGTTTGAGCCGTCTTGGCCAATGTTGATGCCAGCCAGGCTGGCCAGGCCTCCGAGCCGGCCGCCCAAACCGCTGCTACCATCGCCGTCTGCAGGTGCCAGGAGGGCGCTGGCCTTGTAGATGTCAGGTTTGTACAACGCATAGGCCACGCCGCCAGCGGCGAAGAGCACCGTGATCAAGATGATTATCCACTTGCCTTGCCATAAGGTTATGAAGAGTTCCCGCAGGTCGATCTCGTCATCGGGAATGTGTTTAGCCTGAGTGTTTGCCGGTAACTGCTCGTATCTGGCCATCAGAGGTTCCCCACTGCCGCTGCTCCCAACGCCATCTGGTAAACAATCTGGCTTACGTTACTCCAAAGCTCCAGTTGGTTCAGGCGATCCACGTCGATGGGCACGATGATGGTGTCTCCCGGCGCTAGTTGTTGGCTGCGGCCGCCAAACCAGCGACTCTTCTCAGGGAGCATTACGGAGCCATCCGCTTTAACGACGTAGACTCTGTCTTCATCGGCCTGTCGCGTTGGGCCACCGCTACGTTCCAGGTATTCATCCACGGTGAGTCCCTCAGTGTGCAGGTGGCTGGTGGGAAACTGTACTTCGCCAAATACACTGACGGACTGCGGGATGAGGGGTATGGTCAAGCGATCGCCGTCTTGCAGACGGATGGGCTGATATTCGTCGCTGCCTATAACGTCAGCCAGGTTGATGACCATGCGGCCGACCGGGCGAGCGCTTTGTACGTCCTCCAGCAGATCTTCGACTTGCTGGGTTCTTTCTGCGCCCTGACCACCGATGTCGTCGCCTTCCAGTTGTATGCCCAGAAGGTCTCCCTGCAGGCGCTCTTCGGCTTCCTGCAGGCGCTGGGCCTCCAGTTGGCGGAGCTTTTCGCGGGTGAAGACCGCGCCTTCGGGGAAAGCGTTCTCAGTGAGGCCACCGGCGCGCTGGATCACGTCACGCAGGGTTTCGCCATTGCGGATTGTATATTGCCCCGGGTAACGGACCTCACCATTCAGCTCGATCGTTTTAGCCCGAGCAAACTCCGGAATGGACTTGATAAGTAGACGGTCCCGGCTTTGAAGCGAGACTGACACCTGCCCTTCCATTACGGCTTTGAGGTTCAGGTTCTGAATGTTGGTTTTACCCGTACCCTGTTCGTCAACGCCGAATCGCGCCAGTTCTGCTGTATAGAGCGAAGCTGAATCTTTCAAGCCGCCGGCGACATATATGGCATCTGCTACTTGCCGCGAAGCCGGCAACGGGTACTCGCCAGGGTAACGCACTGGGCCCGTCACTTGAATGGTTTGTTGGGGCGCTCCGGGTTTGGCCTGAGCTTTCAAGCGTTGTAGCACCGGGGCAAAGAGCGCTTCACGACTGAACCGACCGTAATCCCTATCTCCATCTTCAGAGGTAGCCCCGTTCTTGAGCCTATCGGTGCCATTGCCAGAGGAGGATACCTTACGCGCAGAGTCATTTTGATCCCGCTTGCGGGCATTAACTTTGCCCTCATCCGCAAAAATCAGGAACTGGTCTTTTTCCTGCAAAAGTATGTCATTCCCGCCGCCAGGGTTGTTGAGGGCCTCTCGCAGGCGCAAGTTAATAACAGACACAGTGTCGGCATCCGGGTCAGTACGAACTATCGCGGCGTAGCGCTTGTCGGCTTCCCGGAGAAGATCGTTATCCAGAGAGCGAATAACGGAGCTCACTCGCATGCCCGGTACCCAGGCGTAGCGGCCAGGCCGGGTGGCCGCCCCTTTCACTTCCACGTATTGGCCAGTGATGTCGGAGATGGAGGCAACTTCTATGCGGTCACCGGGTCTAACTGCTGCCTGTTTTCCTTTTGCCGTAGTGAGATTGGCTTCGGCGACGATGCGCAGGAAGTCGTCATTGTTCCGCTCAATACGCACCAGCTGCGGATAGGCCTGAGGGGTCAGGCCGCCGGCCAGATTCACCAGTTCCTGAAGGTTGGTGCCATTTTTCAGCTCATAGAGCGCGGGGCGGTAGACTTCACCCTCTATCCCTACTCGGTCACCCACAGGTGGGATGAAAATAACGTCGCCAGGTTGCAGGCGGTTGTCGTTGGAGGTGTCACCTGCCAGCAACAAGTCGTACAGGTCCAACTCACCAATGAGTTTGCCATCCCGTTTGTGCTGAATTTTACGCAAGGAGCCGGTGCGCTTGATGCCGCCTGAGACGTACAGTGCGTTGGTGATGGTGGACAGCGAGCTGACGGTATAGGAGCCGGCATTTCTGGCCTCCCCCAGCACGAACACCCGCATGCTGCGCAGTTCTCCCAGGGAAACACTGGCCTGCACACCGATGTACTGCTCGGAGACCCGCTTCTTGATCTGCTGTCTGGCTTGGTCAAACGTGAGGCCCGCAACGGTTTGGGGGCCGGATTGCGGAAAGCTAATGGTACCGTCCCGCGAAACAGGCAGTTCCAGTTGCTGATTTTCCTTTCCCCAGAGCTGCACCCGCAGTACATCGCCGGGGCCCAAGGTGTAGTTGTTAGGAACGGGAATTTCGGTCACTGGCGCAAACGTTGTAGGGCTTCCAACAAACAGATCGTAACCATAAGGCTTCAGGCCGCCGTTCTTGCGGTCCTGTTCTTCGTTGGTTTGCGCCTCTTTCCGGGCGCGCTCACGCTCTTCGTCGGAGATGGCGTCAACCGGCTCTACCACGCTCACGTTCTGTGGGCGCTGGTTTTGTGGGCTTACAGAGCCTGTGATTGAATCAAGATCCACCCCATACTGGCTTGCCAGAGCTTCCTGTTGGGCCCGGGGCATAGTCTTGAACTGTTCAATCTGGGACTGGCTAATGGATTGGGCAGCGGTGGTAACTGGCAACACAAGCGCCAGTGACATTAATAGTCGTTTGGTCAGGTTCACTTAGTAAATCCGTTTTTTAGAAGCGGTAGCGCCAGGCGGCGCCAACAGACCATTGGTCTTTCTCGCCGCTGATGAATTCTATCTTTTTGTCGGTGGCCTGGGCCGTGAGGTCCAGCCAGCCGTTGAGAAATTGTGTACCGTAACCCACGGATAGCATAGCGGCCGTTTGGTTGCCTCCTGGAACGGTATAAAATACGTCCTCGTCGATTACAACCGCACGGTTCTGGCCATCTTTATTGAGATCCAGATAGCTTACAGACGCCAACAGGTTACGGCCATCCGGAAAAAAGTTGAATGCGCCGACCGTCAGAGTTTCGGCATCGCCATCGAAAGTGGAGCCCATGCTGCGACCTTTGTGGCGGTAACCGCTTTGATAGCGGGAATGGTTGTAGGTGATGTTGGGCATGGCATTTCCCAGAAAGTCATCGGCCAACGTGTTGGCGTACTCTACAAACCATTGCTGGTCGCTCTCTAACAATTGAGTGGTCCAATCCGTACCCAAAAGCCAGGATTTGCGAGCTGGAAAGGCGCCAGCCTCATCTTCGCCCATCATCTGGCCGTAGACACCCATGGCCTGGTCGCCGATGGAAAAACCGTAGCGCGCGTCAATACTGGCCAATTGGTTTCCGGGGTCGTTCTCTTCCAGTTGACCATTGTCGCGACCGATCAGGGCGTTCCAGATGGTGGAGGCGCCTTCCGGCCGACCTTCGCCGCCGAACATGATCGCGCGGGAGAAGCCGATATCCAGCCCGTCGATGGGCCTTACCGTCAGGCGCATGCCAATCATCTTGGCGTCGGGAACCGCACGTTCGCTTTCCAGTTGGCCAGCGAAGGTGGTGAACTGCCAGGGGCCGATCCATTTCAGCCAGCTGGTTTCCGGCTCCGCGGCGTCCTTACGGTTCAGCCATATCGCAGGCATGGGGCGAGCGTTGTTGGAAAGGATCAAGCTGCTTTGCCACCCAGGCCCCCACCAGCGGTCGATGGCACCAGCGCCAAACACCCAGTTACCGGCGGTTGCAGCGAGATAGGAGCCGTCCAGGCGAAGTGTATCGTCGTCTTCCGGGTTAGCTGCCAGGCCTGGTTTTATGCCGAAGGCCCAGGATTCACCCTGCCATTGCACATTGAGGCTGGTCTCGGCTGTTTCGCGTGGGCCAGCCTGAAAGCCTCTTACAAAGGTCGGCTCGCTGGTTGCGCCCAGTTCGTATTCCGCTCGCCAGCCCTGCTGGCCCTGCTCATCCATCTCGAACGTCAGGTAAGCCAATGGGCCGCCGATGGCTGGGGCATCGTTACCGGTTTCCCGGCCCAAGCCACTATGGACAGTACCCATCATCACCGGCCAGGTGGAGGTTGTGCGGTTCAGGTGCCCCCGGTCCGCCAGTTTCTGCAGGGCAAAGCGGGCACGGTTGTCGCCAGGTTTCAGCCAAGGTGCCGAAAAGGCCGCAGAAGAATACGTGGCGGCAATCAGGCACGCTACCGCCCCACCGACCAGAGTCCAGTGTTTTGAGGTCATATACCGGCAACTTTCTGAAAAATGACAGGAAAAACGAACAACACGGAGGGAACAACCCAATCCCAACTGTATCCCTGTCGGTTGATGAAGCATCTGTGTCAAAAGCGTGACGATTTTACGGCATCCAATATGACACGCAAGTGACAATAAGCCTGACATGCCCGCCCCAAAGCGCCCAGGGAGTAATAAGTTGTCAAACCGTTATTGAAACGGGTACATGTGATCAAATTTCAGGCGTTTTGCCTTTCACCAAACCAACGAACTCGGCGAAAAACGCAATAAATACCCCCGCCAACAAACCGAGCATGATCGAGAGCGCAACCATCAGCCTGCGCGATGGGCCGGCGTTTTCTCCACTTTGCCTGCTGACGACCAACGCCTCAAAGGGCGATAACGATTCCAAACTCGATTCTAGTGACAGTTGTTTTTCGACGGCGGATGCAATTGCGTCCCCGGTATTCTCTCCGGCTTCCAACATTTTGATGGTCGATTCCAGAGATTCAATCTGCTTTTCCAGACTCTTCTGCAGAGCTGCGAACGCCTGCCCCTGCTCAGAGTTCAGTCGCTCAATCAGTTGCCGGTGGTTCTTCTCCACGAGCTCCGCCTTAGCGGGCGGCGCTTCCGATACGATTCGGACGAGCCCGGTGTTCTCCGGGTTACTGGCGGATAGGCTGAACGGTAGATTACTGCCTGCAGCTTGATGGTGCTGGGCCTGCAGGTCAGGTACCCAGAGACTGTCCAGTTCGGCGATGACGGTGCCAGGCTCCTCGATGAATTCCCCGTTCGCCTTTTCAGCCAATTTCACCAAGGTGACGTATTCGTGTTTCTCGGGCGCAAACAACGCGTATACCACGCCTCCGAGAGAGACCACCACAAAAACGATGTAGAACACCCGCCTTCGTCTTAGGAACGTCCTGGTCAGATCAACCAGATTAATTTCGTCATCGTATTGAGGCCGTGATGGCCCTTGTGAGGGGTCTAGCATTCCGTAACCATCGTTTGTTAAGCGTTAATGACATTATGACCGTTTGAAGAACGAATAGAAGTGAACAAAAGTTCCTCTTTGAGCTAGGGCTGGCTTGTCGGGTTACGCTGCGCTAATCCGACTTACGTGGGTGGAGGGTGGATAGGGGAACTTTGACCGTTTGCTGCTTCTGCATGAAGCTGATCAAGACAATGGCACGCTCTTCGCCGTCGTAAGCCTGGAAGATGGCGCTGATACCCTTAAAGGGTCCGTCTTCCAGATCCACGGCCTGACCGGGTTTGATGCCACCCTGCTCTGCAACGGTGTGCAGGCTGTCTTTTACATGTTTGATGACGTCATCCGGGATGGCGGCTGGTTTATTGGCAAAGCTGACAATCCGCAGTATGCCTCTCGTGGAGCGTAGCTTGGCCCACATGGGATCCGTTTGCTCCAGGTTCACAAACAGGTAGCCGGGGAACAGCGGCTCCAGCTTTTTGGTGCGCTTGCCAGCCTTGATTTTTTCCACCGTGATTTTCGGATAGAAGCAGGCAATGTCCTGATTTTGCAGATGACTTAGGGCGCGGTCACCCTGGCTGGGTTTGTACTGTAATGCGTACCAGGTCATTTGTACCAGTTGCCAGCAGCAACGAAATGGGGATTGAGCACATCCTCCTTGCCGTACTGCAAGGGCTTGCCCTCCAAGGTTTCTACCTTACCTCCGGCGGCCGAAAGCACGGCGTGAGCTGCACCGGTATCCCACTCACAAGTTGGCCCCAGCCTTGGGTAAATGTCCGCATGGCCTTCGGCAATCTTGCAGAACTTGAGGGAACTGCCAGCCTGCACCAGCTCATGAGCGCCAAGCTTGTCGATGAAAGCTTTGGTTTCGTCGTTCAAGTGATTCTTGCTGGCAACAACGCGCTTGGCCTCACCGGGCTCGACCACACTGATCCGCCGGGTGCGGCCTGTACGGTCCCGCTTGTAGGCGCCCTCGCCTTTCAAGCCCCAGTATGCTTCTTTTAACGCAGGCGCTGTGACGACCCCGAGAATGGGTTCGCCGTTTTCGATCAAAGCGATGTTTACGGTGAATTCGCCAGTACGCTGGGTGAAGTCCTTGGTGCCATCAATCGGGTCAATCAGCCAGAAGCGCCGCCACTGTTTTCGCTCGCTCCAGGGAATTTCGGCACCCTCTTCCGAAAGTACCGGAATATCATGGCTAAGGTTGCGCAAGCCCTCCACAATCACGCGATGACTGGCGACGTCCGCTGCGGTAATCGGCGACTCGTCCGCTTTAAAATCGACCTTGAAGTCCGTCATGTAGATGCTGAGCACCTTTTCGCTGGCGGCGTCTGCGATTTTCAGGACATCGGGGAGGATGGAGTTGTAGTGCATGAGGCTCGGCTTCCTGCGTCAGGTCAATTACGTTTGCGCTATTATGGGCGATAGTGACGCAACACATCAAAATTACTACAGGAATGCCTCGCAGGAATCGCTTAGATCACATCACACCCATTGGGGCTATACCGACCCTTCCAATTAGCCGCTGCACTAGGATCAATTACACACTGCCAGTTCCCCGCCACCGATCGCTCCATGCGGATGACAACGCCCACCAAGTCGCCATGGGCGTTGCCGCCCATGGTCACCTGAATGTGACCAGAACCGTCAGGATTCAACACTGCGATGTCGATTGCAGGAACACCGGTTGTCAACGATGACGGCGAGTAACCGATGTCCGAATTATCAACCGTCGCTCCACGCGCCAGACGCTCCTCAACAGCAGATTTGTAGGCAGACAGCTCTCCAAGTGCTCGATTTACCTGGGATTGCATAACATGCCCCCGGTAGGCTGGTATCGCAATGGATGCAATAATGCCGATGATGGCAACAACAATCATGAGCTCAATGAGGGTAAAACCGCTGTTTTTTCCAGACATACTCTGTATTCCGAAGACCCGAAGATACTTTTACTGAGCAAAGTCCGGACCAATACCGATATAGCGAGAGAGGAGGCACTCCATTCTCTGGAACGCCACTATCGGGTATCGGGGCGAGGGAAGTTTCCATGAAACCAGAAGCGCGGCAGTGTCCGTTCGCTCATGTGCTCATGATAATAAATCTCATCTGCTTTCATATCGAGATAATAGGTATGCACCTGTGCGGCCCACAACAACCAAAGAATCAAGACGAGTGCTGCTGAAGAGGTCGCAAAAGCCAGTTTCTTAGGTAGCACCTGGTTAGAGCCATTCCTCTGCCTAACGCTGAACAGTGGAGAGACAATCAACGCCCAGAACCCCGCCAACACAAACAAACCAACCAACATTGAGCCCGGCGCAATAAACACCGCGGACGCCCCCGCATGTATGAAAGCGGCAATCACGGACGCAACAACACCAGCGAGCATAAGAACGCCTTCCGTATCACCCTCAGCCAATAGCGCCGTGCGACGACGCCATAATTGGACGGTTAGCTGGAGCGCTAGCAGGAGGAACAGGAGAATCAACAGCCAGCCATACTCTGCCGCCCACATCAGATACATATTGTGCGGATGACCATATTTACTGTTTTCCGAATACGCCTGCGTAAGCAGATCGTGGGTTAACCAGGACTGTGGCCCCATACCCAACGGAAAATACTGGAGACTCATCTGCCAAGCTTCCATAAATAGTGGCGCCCTGCCTGCGCTGTCCACCCTGACTGACCGCAACTCGGTTTCACCGAAGAAAAGTGAAGGCACCAGAACGGAGAGGACAAACCAAATTGCAAGTCCAATTAGAAGGTAGATAAGAAACCGCCTTAGCCAAGGCCAGCCTTGACGGCCAAAGAACAGTGCAGCGAATACCACACCAATCGTAATTCCCAGAATCGAACCCCGGGAAGTTGACAAAAAAATGATCCACCACCAAAGCCCAGCTCCGGTGGCGACGATCGTGCGCCAAAGGCGGAATTTACCAAGCGGGCCCACAAGGACCGCCAGCGGTAGAATGGGTAAAAGCCAGGTTGCTACATGGCTCCAGTAACGGATATTCACGAAGCCCCATGGAATGAGATCTGAAAGATCGGCATAGCCATCCACCAACGCAAACAGGTAGACGTTTACTGACATCACACCATAAAGAAAGCACGCCGCTGCTGCGACGGAAACAAATATCTCTAGGTATCGATTGGCCATTCCCTGCGCCACAAGAGCATGCCCCCCAAAGACCGCAGCAGCAAAGTAAAACGAGTACAGAGCCGGCTCGACGAACGCGTATAACTGCTCAAGAAAAGGAATGGATAAAATAGGAAAGGCAAGCGCAAACGAAAAAGCGGGCAGTAGGGCAAACATTGCTTTTTTCGAGGGTATTCCCTGCGCTGCAATAAACATTGTGCCTGCAACCGAAAAAGCACCTATCAGGCCCACCAGAAGAAAACGCTGGTCCGCGTATGATCCAGCGTATGTGGGCAAAAAATCGGCAAACAAAACAGCAAGTAAAGACAAGGTGACAGCACACCCTGTAAGGGCAAGCGTGATCCGACTGGCTTTCAATTTTGCAACACTCCGTCTCTAAGGTTCATATCGCCCAAAAAAAGCCCGACGTTGCTACACGCATTATCAAATAAAAAAGCCCGGAGCCAAGGCCCCGGGCTTTCAGACTGCCGTATAGTTCTAGACAAAACTGTACGGAAGCTTAGTTCACATCACCCGATTAGGAAGCCGGGCAGCCCGCAGGTGCGTAGCTGTCTTTCCAACCGTTACCAGCAGTCGGCGGAGTAACGCCACAGCTGTAAGCACCATTTGCAGAGCGAGTTACAGTAATCACTGCACCACGAACCGCTGCCGAAGCGTCAGTACCCAATTCAACGTTCCAAGACATAGTGGCCAAAGCACCGTCAGCGATAGTCAGGCCAAACTCAGGTCCGTTAGCCGCGCCAGTACCCTCATCTACGAGGTTGGAACCAGTCCAGCCAATACCAATAGTACGTGGATCGGTGGTCAGGTCATCTTCATAGCCGATCTGGCCGCCGTTGTTGAAAATGCTCTCGGCATTGGATTTCAGCGCGTTAACTTCACCAACAACACGAGAAACCTGTGTACGAGCTGTGTAATCCTGATACTGAGGAATCGCAACAGCTGCCAGGATACCGATGATCGCAACAACGATCATCAGTTCGATCAGTGTGAAACCCTTCTGGGCGTGATTCATTTGAATGTTCTTCATTAGTCGACCTCTGTGTTTGTCGTTAATCCACTCGATACGGCCCGGGCCCGGCGGAGTCGCACCCCGTGACCGGTATCTAGAGCCTGGGTTTCGTTAAGCATTGCTCGTGCCAACTAAAGTCAGCCGCCGACAAACGCCTTATTATCAGCACTTTATAAAACATTGTGAAATTCATCGCATCGACAAAAGAAGTCGACCCCATGCCCTCACGCGTCACTGGGTGACAATTTTTGTCAGATGACACATCCATAGCCACCGGGTTTTCTGGGCATAAGACCACTTCATTGCCCGCACGCCTTTCCAAACCGTTGCCAGCCATCTAAACTCACTCCATTAGACCAACATCCGTTTCAGACACTTAGGCTGCGTTTTTTACACAATTTATGTCTACCAATAAAAGCAATGTAACGCTTACAGGCTTGGCGAGACGCTTCGTCGATGACGGGCTTATTGATGAATCCACCGCGAAAGATGCCTTTCTTCAGGCATCCCACAACCGCATTCCACTCATTACCTACCTGGTACAGAACAACCTGGCGAACAGCGGAGGGCTCGCGTTCTCCGCCGCGATGGAGTTCGGCGTTTCGGTTCTGGATCTCAACGCCTTTATGCCGGAGATGATGCCCGATAAGGTCGTAGACGAAAAACTGATACGAAAACACAACGCCCTACCGCTCTATAAGCGCGGGAACCGGCTGTTCATTGCGGTCTCCGACCCGACCAACATCCAGGCGTTAGACGAGATCAAGTTTAATACCGGTCTGAGCACTGACGCCATCCTGGTTGACGACGCCAAGCTCCGGGAAGCCATTGACAAGTATCTTGAGTCCCACGATACGTCGATGGGTGATCTGGATGACGCCGACCTTGAAGGCGTTGAAACCGAAGGCGGCGATCAGGAAGACGATGCCGTTGCCGCAACGAGCGATGTCGACGATGCCCCCATCGTAAAGTACGTGAACAAGATGCTTCTTGACGCCATTCGCGGGGGTGCCTCGGACGTTCACTTTGAACCCTATGAGAAAACCTATCGGGTTCGGTACCGCACCGACGGCATTCTGAAAGAAATGTCGCGGCCCTCCATCAAGCTGGCCCCGAAGATTTCTGCCCGGGTAAAAATCATGGCGCAGCTGGATATCTCGGAGCGCCGGGTCCCCCAGGACGGCCGGATCAAGATGAAGCTGTCCAAGACCAAGGCCATCGACTTCCGGGTCAATACCCTGCCGACACTGTGGGGAGAAAAGATCGTTCTGCGGATTCTCGACCCAAGTCAGGCGAAGCTCGGCATCGATGTCCTGGGTTATGAGGAAGAACAGAAACAACTGTACCTGGACGCCCTTGAGCAGCCCCAGGGGATGATACTGGTGACGGGGCCCACCGGCTCGGGCAAGACGGTTTCCCTTTATACCGGCCTGAACATACTGAATACACCAGAAAGAAACATTTCCACGGCCGAAGACCCCGCGGAAATCAACCTGGAAGGCATCAACCAGGTCAACGTCAACACCAGGGTAGGCCTCGGCTTTGCGGAGGCATTGAGAGCCTTCCTCCGCCAGGACCCGGACATCATCATGGTGGGTGAGATCCGAGACCTGGAAACGGCGAACATCGCTATCAAAGCTGCGCAAACAGGGCACCTGGTGCTCTCGACCCTGCACACCAACAGCGCTGCGGAAACGCTCACGCGCATGATGAACATGGGCGTTCCGTCCTTCAACATCGCCACGTCGGTGAGCCTGATCATTGCCCAGCGACTGGGCCGCCGACTGTGTAATTCCTGTCGGCAGCCGGCCGATATCCCCAAAGACGTGCTTTTAGCGGAGGGGTTCACACAGGAACAAATTGATACAGGGTTCACGTTGTACCGTCCCAAGGGCTGTGATAAATGCAATGGTGGATATAAAGGCCGCGTCGGGATTTACGAGGTGGTCAAGATTACCGACGAGCTGGCGAACATGATTATGGAAGAAGCCAGTTCGATTAAAATTGCAAAGCAGGCACAGGCCGAAGGCTTCCCGAACTTGCGGCAGTCTGCCCTCAAAAAAGTCATTGAGGGCGTGACCAGTCTTGAGGAAGCCAACCGCGTGACGAAGGATTAAGCATGGCAGAGAAAGCAGAGAAACTTCAGGCGTTCGTCTGGGAAGGCAAAGACCGCAAGGGCAACAAAACCAAGGGCGAGGTGTCTGGCACCAACCTGGCCTTGGTGAAGGCCCAGCTGCGTAAGCAGGGCATTATTCCTGACAAGGTAAAGAAGAAACCGAAACCCCTGTTTGGCGGCAGCAAAAAGATCACGCCTTTCGACATCGCCATGCTTACACGCCAGCTCGCCACCATGATGAAAGCTGGCGTACCGCTGGTTCAGAGTTTCGATATTGTGGCTGACGGCCTTGAGAACAGGGGCCTTCAGGAGTTGGTTACCAACATCCGCAACGATATTTCTTCGGGCACCAGTTTCGCCGGCGCCTTGCGTAAGTATCCCAGGCATTTTGACGACTTGTACTGCAACCTGGTGGATTCCGGGGAAAAAGCCGGTGCCCTTGAGAGCATGCTGGACCGTATCGCCACCTATCTCGAGAAAACCGAGATTCTCAAGAAGAAAGTCAAAAAAGCCATGACCTATCCGGCCGCCATTATTGTGGTTGCCGTGATCGTGACCGCTATCCTGTTGGTTAAAGTGGTGCCCCAGTTCGAAAGCCTGTTCAAGGGCTTTGGTGCAGAGCTACCCGTGTTCACGCAGATGGTTGTCAGGCTGTCTGAGTGGCTACAAGCTTGGTGGTTTGTGGTGTTACTGGGCATTGTGGGCACGATTTTCTTGTTCAAAGAAGCGGTGCGACGGTCTCAGAAGTTCTCTGACTTCGTGGACAAATACATTTTGAAACTGCCTGTCGTGGGCGAAATCCTGGACAAGTCGGCCGTTGCCAAGTTTGGACGCGTACTTTCCACGACCTTTGCGGCTGGCGTTCCGCTCGTTGATGCGCTCGACTCCGTTGCCGGCGCGACCGGCAACGCCGTTTATCGGGATGCTATCCAGCGAATAAAAAACGATGTTTCGAGCGGTACCCAATTGCAGGCCACCATGCGCCAACAGGATGTGTTCCCGGTTATGGCCGTGCAATTAACGGCCATTGGTGAAGAATCCGGTAACCTGGATGAAATGTTGGAGAAAGTCGCCATCCACTACGAGGCAGTCGTGGATGATATGGTCGACAACCTCACAGCCCTGCTGGAACCGATCATCATGGCGGTATTGGGCGTACTCGTAGGCGGCTTGATCATCGCTATGTACCTACCGATCTTCCAGATGGGTCAGGTGGTTGGCTGATCACGCCCTTCCTTTCACCAACCCCTCTCCCCACCCCTCTTCCGCAATGGGAGGGGGGCTTTGATGGCACAGATTGAGAGTTTTGATGATTTCCCTTGATACGTTCCTGGCCACGCCCTGGCTTCTCTATACCGCAGTCATTTCTTTCTCCCTCTGCATCGGTAGCTTCCTGAATGTGGTGATCCTTCGCCTGCCGAAGATGATGCAGCAGGACTGGCGCTGCCAATGCGAAGAGTTCCTGGAGCTATCAGACGATCAACGCAAGAACGATGCGCCGATTACGCTCTCCAAACCTGCCTCCACCTGCCCTTCCTGCGGTCACGGGATTCGCGCCTGGGAAAACGTCCCGGTCATCAGCTACCTGGTTTTGGGCGGCAAATGCGCATCATGCAAAGCGGGCATTTCACCGCGATACCCAATCATTGAGGCAATTACCGCGCTGTTTTCAGTGGTGACCATTCTGGTCATGGGGCCGTCTGAAGCTGCGCTTTGGTCGCTGTTGCTGGTTTGGGTGCTGATCGCGCTGACGGTAATCGATTTCGACACCCAGCTGCTGCCAGACAGCATGACGCTGCCCCTCATGTGGCTGGGGCTAATCCTGAATTACTTCGGCGTGCTGACGGATTTCAGCAGTGCCTTCTGGGGCGCGGTGGCAGGCTATCTGTCGCTATGGTCGGTGTACTGGCTCTTCAAGTTGGTAACCGGCAAGGAGGGCATGGGCCACGGCGATTTCAAGTTATTGGCGGCGCTGGGCGCCTGGCTGGGCTGGGAATTGCTGCCGGCGGTGATTTTGTTGTCGTCTTTGGTCGGTGCCGTTGTGGGGATTAGTTTGATGGTGTTCCGCAAGCACGGCCGCGAAGTGCCAATTCCGTTCGGGCCCTATTTGGCGGCGGCGGGTTTGCTCTGCCTTTGGTTTGGGGCAGAAATTCAGGCAGCCTGGTTTACCTATCTGGGGGTTTGAATGGCAGTCGTAGGCCTTACCGGCGGTATCGGTTCTGGCAAGTCCACGGTCGCGCGGCTGTTCGGAGCACTGGGTGTGCACTGGGTGGATGCGGATGATGTTGCCCGCGAAGTCGTCGAACCCGGCACGCCGGCCCTTGAAAAGATTGCGGAGCATTTTGGGCAAGAGATCCTGCTGCCGGATGGCAGCCTGGACCGTGCGGCGCTGAGGCGAATCGTATTCGATGCGCCGGAGGAGCGCGCTTGGCTCGAGGGGCTGTTGCACCCGGTGATCCGTGAGGAGCTGATGCGGCAACTGCGTCCGGATAACTATTCCCTACCCTATGTGCTTCTGGTGTCGCCTTTGTTGTTGGAAACCGACCAGCATGAGCTGGTCGAGAAAGTCGTCGTGGTGGATGTGCCGGTCGATGTGCAGATCCAGAGAACCATGGCCAGGGATACCAACGACAGAGAGCAGGTTGAACGCATCATCGCCGCTCAGATGCCGCGAGAACAACGACTCCGGAAAGCCGATGACGTGGTGGACAACAACCTGGCTATAATTGATGTTGAGCGTCAGGTTGAACAGTTACACCAGACGTTCCTGGCAGCCTTTGGGCGTTAGTGTCTATGAGCCGACACCCCTCCCGCCCCGCCGTTGATGCCTTGACGCTGACCCCCATCGCTATTACCCGTTCCTGCTTCCGGGACAAGTTTGGTGTACCCCGACAACCAGGACTGACCCGCTTTGCCCACGCTGACCTGATCATCCAATCGCCCTTCGATCGCGAGGATGCGTTCCGGGGGTTGGAGACGGCCAGTCACCTGTGGCTGACGTTCCAGTTCCATGAGGCGGTACGGGCGGAATGGCGGCCGGTGGTTCGGCCACCCCGGCTGGGAGGCAACAAAAAGATAGGTGTGTTCGCTAGCCGGTCACCTTTCCGGCCCAACAGCCTGGGGCTGTCAGTCGTGAGAAACGAAGGACTGACGCGGGACGCGGGCGGTCGCCTGGTGTTGCGGATTGGGGACCACGATCTTATCGACGGCACCCCCATCCTGGACATCAAGCCCTATCTGCCATTTGCAGATTCAGTCCCGGAAGCCACCCTGGGTTGGGCGGAGTCCGCACCGACGGATCGTCTACCGGTAGTGTTCCTGAATGAGGCTGACCAACAGCTCGCAGCCTTGCCAGCGGATCAGTATCCGGATTTCCGAGACTTGATAGAAGATGTGGTGAGCTACGACCCTCGCCCATCGTTCCGGCGTGGCCGGGATGAAGAACGGATATACGGAGCGCATTTGTACGATCTGAACGTGCGCTTCCGCTTTGTCCATGATGAATCACAGGAACGTGTCGAAGTGCTAACGGTCTGTTAAACTGCAGATCGGTTGATTTTTCGACACAGGGAATGCGTGCCTTGCCTCCGATCCGGTTATTCAGACGAATAGGTGTACGGCCACTGGCTGCCAGGCTGCTGGTATATGTTCTGTTGTTCAGCCTGATCCTGTCGCTGGCTGCCACCGGCGTTCAGATGATTGGCGAGTTTGAGCGCAGAACCGAAGAGTTGCGCAGCACCCAGGAACGCGCTGCGGAACTGGTTGCCGGCAGTATGAGCAACAACCTCTGGCTGATGAACTACAGCGAGGTCGCCAACAGCCTGGATGACATGCGCGCCATTCCGGTTATCCAGCATGCCCGGGTGATCACAGCCGCTGGCGAGGAGTTCAACACGGGTACCTATCCGGATGGCCGGGTGATCAGCCAATCCTTCCCCCTGGTGTTCAATCGCGCGTCCTTCAATAGCCCGGAAGCCATGGGCACCTTGACTGTGACGTCGTCTGTGGAAACCGTCTACAACGAATTAATGGACCGGGCACTGCTCACACTGCTGTTCCAGTCGATGATCGTGATGTTGGGTACTCTCGGGCTTCTGGTCATTGTTCGGCTCACCCTTTCCCGCCATCTGGAATCGATTGCCGACTACGCCGCCCGGCTTAACCTGGACGCATTGATTGAGCCGCTAAAGCTTCGCCGCAAGCCCCCAAAGCGTGGTGACGAACTCAGCGAGCTGGAACAGGCGCTGAACACCATGCGCCTGCAGCTGCTGGAAGACACCCGTTCCCTACGCCAGACCTCCATCCAGTCCCAGGATGAACGAGATCAAGCCGTGCGGGCAAACCATGCCAAGAATCAGTTCCTGGCCAACGTCAGCCATGAGTTGCGCATTCCGCTGCAATCGGTGCTGGGCTACGCTAATCTCCTGTCAGATACCCCCCTCGATCAGGACCAGCGGGAATATGTCCACACCCTGCTCAACGCTTCGGAGGGATTGTCGGCCATTATCAATGACCTGCTGGACATCTCCAGTATGGAAGCCGGCAAGCTGGTGCTGGATGACATTCCCTTTGACCTTCGCGACACCCTGAATGATCTGGTGCATATGCTGGGTGCACGGGCTCGGGAAAAGGGTCTGGCGCTGGAACTGCGAATTGACGAGAACCTGCCCTGGGCCCTGAAAGGGGATCCGGTACGGCTGAGGCAGATTCTGCTCAACATGACATCCAACGCCATCAAGTTTACCGACTCCGGGCACGTGCTGATCAGCATCGAGGTGCTGGGTCGGCGGGATAACAACGTACGACTTCGGGTGGCGGTTGAAGACACGGGCGTGGGGATCAACCCCGAGGATATACCGCTGGTGTACGAGCCCTACGTTCAGCTCGGTCAGCGTTTTCAGCGACAATTGCCGGGTGCAGGCCTGGGCCTGACCATTTGTCGCCAGCTGGTTCAGTTGATGGACGGCTCACTGGACCTTGAGAGTAAACCCGGCGAGGGCTCCACCTTCTGGATGGAGCTCAGCCTGCAGGTTGCGCCAGAGAGCGCCGCCCGCGGTCGACCGGATACCAGCATGATCCGCGGGCGGCACATTCTGGTGGTGGACTCCTATGAACTGTCCCGCAAGATCACCCTGGAAATGCTTTCGCGCCACGAGTTGGATATCGAAGCAGTGAAATCCGCCGGAGAGGCACTGACCTCATTGCGGTTGGCCTCGGACAACCACAAGCCCTTTGATGCCTTGGTGCTGGACGGGTTTGTACCGGATATGGACAGTGACCTGTTGTGCCGACAGATCCGTAGCAACCCGGAATGGGGCCATACACGGCTATTGATTCTGTCGTCCAACCCCCAGCGGGGGGATGCAGAGCACTTCCGGCAGGCCGGCGCCGATGCCTTCCTGAGCAAGTCCCTGCGGGAATCATGCCTGACCCCTATCCTGCACCAACTGTTTTCGGATTCCGTCCGTAACGAACGTCGCTTCCTGACCCGGTTTTCCCTGCAAGCCGTCAGTGACAATACCCGCCGCCAGGAATTACCCTGCGGCCGCATGAAAGTTCTGTTGGTGGAAGATAACCCGGTCAACCGCACCCTCACCCGCCGGCTGCTGGAAAAGTTGGGCTGTGATGTGATGACGGCGAATGACGGCGAAGCCGCCTCCAGTCTCTGGCAATGGCACCCCTTTGATTTGATTTTCATGGATTGTGTGATGCCCCGGGTGGATGGTTTCGAGGCCACTCGCCGCCTGCGCCAATGGGAGAAGGACCACAACCGTAATCGGGTACCTGTGGTGGCGCTGACTGCAAGCGCTATGGAAAAGGATGAAGAGCGCTGCCGCGAGGCAGGCATGGACTCGTTTGTTGCAAAGCCGGTCAATATTGAAATGTTGCGGGCGGTTCTGGAACAATACTGCCAAGCCTCCGCATCCACCTGAATACCCGACACAAGGCCACCATGAACGTAGAATGTCCCACCTGTAAAAAGTCCGCGGAATGGAATGAGAATAACCCGTTTCGCCCTTTCTGCTCCGAACGCTGTAAACTGATTGATCTGGGCGCCTGGGCCAATGAGGAATATCGTGTTCCCGCAGAAAATGCATCCCCCGACGATCTGGATCAGGGCGGCGACACAACCACCCATTGATCGCCCGCATTAACCCGCCCTTAACCCGTTTTAAGTTGAGCCACTTGGGCCGGACCGTTAACATTCCGGCGGTTACATTCAAACATTAAGAAGGTCGAAGAATGAAAGCGTCCCGAATTCCCCTTATCGTTCTGTCACTTGCGGCAGCACCTGTATACGCCTCCGATGTGGACCTGAGCCTGACCAACGACTCGGTCAAGGGCCAGGTCAACTTCTTCGGCACCAATTCCGACATCCAGGTCGGCACCGGCTATACCTATCACGAAGGCAGCCGTCACATCGGCAACGTGGATTTCCACGCCCAGGGCCGCACCGCCATTGGCAACCTGCCCACCACAGCGGGCATTGGTGTTCGCGCCTTCGGATGGGATGATGATCGGCTGGACGGCGGCGCCGTAGCTCTCGGCGGCTTTGCCACCGTGAATGTACCCAACGTACCCGGGTTGTCATTTACCGGCGGGCTTCACTACGCGCCCAGCATCCTTGCCTTTGGCGATTCCGATGACCTCACCAGCCTTGAGCTTCGCGGCAGCTACCGTGTTATCCGCAACGCCGAGGTGTTTGCCGGTTACCGCTACCTGAATACCGACTTTGACGGTCGTGGTGATTTGAACCTGGATGAAGGCGTGATGGCCGGCATGAAGATCTTCTTCTGATCAGGTCCTGATCCCGCAGAGTAACCCTGCCCGCCTCTACCAGGGCGGGGTTACCGCTCCCCATTTCGTGCCCTTCCTCACTCTTTGTGCCTTGCCAACTTGATAGACTTCTGGCTCACGCTTCTGGAACGTTTTATCTGGCATGGACAACCCTATGTTTCACCTAGCTGCACGGACCTTCACCGCTGTATTCACTCTTTCCACTGTTACGTTGATGATCGGCTGTGACGGTAGTGGTGACGCGAACGACGACGTGGCAGGCCGGGGAAACAGCTTCCCGCCGACAAAAAACGCGATCGATGACTTCACGCCCGGCTCAACCGGCGATTCCAACAATGCGTCCGGCCTGGCCAAAGATGAAGTACGGATTACCATGGAGGTGCCGGAATCCGTTGCACCAGGTGGTGAGTTGACGCGCCGCAACCTAAGGATTGTGGAGCCCGACACCATTCGGGTTTACCTGACCGATCAGACCCTCCGCGAGCTCGGCTCCGTAGAGACTCGGTCCCGCCGGGAAGACAGCGGGCGAACCGTCATCCGTTTTGAGAATGGACAACCAATAGGACCCAATGTCGTTATCGAAGCCACTTATGGCAACAGCCGCATGCGATCACTGGCGGCCGATGAAGACAGGGACGTGAAAGTGAACCCGTTTTCGGAATACCTCGTGACCAACTCGCTGGACCTCTACAGCTCCGGCGAGTTCTCCCAGATCATGGACTGTGTGAACGACGTCAATGGCTCACTGTGCTTGAACAAGTACGTCTGGCCCACGCTCGCCGATCAGGTCCATGATTTTGAAATCGATATCCCCGGCAATCTGGATGTCGACGGAGCACTCGACCTGCTAGAGGAACGGGGAGATTTCGCCCGATATGTGGACGCTATGGCCGATTACGCACTATTGGGAGAAAGCTCCTCCGGCAAGATAGAAGCCAGCGCCGCGAACTACAATTCAGTGTTCTGGGGCGTCGAATTGGGGCAAACGTTTCTCGAGTCCAGCATTGCCGGCTCCGGCCAATGGGGCGTGCGGATCGCCCGCGAGGAAACCACAACCGACCAGAACGGTACCGGCTATGTTTACCCAGGCATGACGTTAACCTCCCTCGACGCCTTCAATATTCGAGTCACCAACCTGGCCAGCGATATCCCCTATGATCGCCGGGCCCTGATACATGCCGATGGCAACGAGTTCTTCGACCGCCCGGCCTGGGACCTGAATACCCACTCATCCTCGCCTGGCGCCGCCACCGTGGAGGACGAAACCCGCCTGCTGGCCGGCCGCGCCCTTTACCAGAGCATCACCGGCCGTGGTAGCTCCCGGATCATAGGCTGGACCCGCAACCCCTATTTCATGAGCGCATACGTCGGTGGCGGCACCGAACAGCCCGATCGAGTCCTTAGTGGGTATTTCAGCGCCGGGAAAGCGATTGAACTTCGCTCGGAGAGCGGTGAATTGAAGCGCGAGCGGACACTGGAAGATCACTACCTGTCCGTGTTTGAACTGAACCTGCTCAGGAAAGAAGGATTCGAGCGCCAGAAACTGGATGGCCGCAACTACAACGTGGCTTACCTGTCCACCCGCATGGGCGATGAGAACCAGCCCTTCGTGGTAGAAGCCGGCGTGGGAAACTGGCAGATCAGTGGCCCATCCGTCACCCAGACCATGGCGACCACCTCCCTGCGCAGGGACAACACGGGGAACGTCACTGTGTCCGTGCCGGCAGACAACCCCGGCCAGCGGGACGCCAACTGGATCATCAGTGAGCGTCAGTCCCGGGTTTACGACCCAAACAGTGGAAACCGTATCGTCAGTAACGGGCGCCTGAATCTGGACCGCGACAGTGCCTCCGGCCTGGATGAGAAGCCGGACATCGCCGTCGGCGCATCAACGCCGAACGGTTCGCTGATGGCCTTCAACCTGGACACCAACGCCATTGGTGATGGAATTCTGGTGGCTGCCGAGCAAGCCAATGCCTCACCACCCAGCCAGGGGCGCTACCGCCTTCAGGGCGTGGGGGTGGGAATGGAGCAGGCCAGCAACCGGCTGACGCATTTCGATAACGCCCTGCTGGTGATTGAATCTTCCGGCGGCGCCCGTCTGGAGGGCCGGACACTCGAGGTTGTCCATCAAGTCAATGCCGAATCTGTCTCCACTCCGCAGGCACAGTCACCCGGAACGGTATCCCTGGCGTACACGGCCAGCAACACCGGGGCTGCAACGTTTAGTGCGGGCAGCCTGACGCTGGACGGCTTTTTCACCAGCGATCAGGATCAGTTTTTCCTGCAACTCAGGCAGACAGAGGGCCAGGAAGAGGTACTGGGGTTGCTCATGGCGACACGCCTGCCAGATTAGCGGGCAGCAAACCACCCGGGCGACGTTGGCGTATAACCTGTTATAATTGCTGTCATATCGATTGTAACGAGAGGTTTTATGTCTTCTGGTATCCGGGCACTGTGGTTGATAGTTCCGCTGATGGTTTTTGGTTTGTGGGGCATACTGCACACTCCTGACCCAGACCACGACCGCGACGCCGAGGACTCGGATGTCGCCCTGGCCAAACTGCCTTCACTCCCTGGCTGGTCACGAGCGGACTTGCCGGATTTCTCTGCCTACCGTGATACCACCGAGAAGAAAGCCGCGTTTTTCTCGTTCCTGTATCCACGTATCGTGCTGGCAAACTCCCGTATTCTGATCGAGCGTGATTACCTCGACAGCCTGGCCGGCAAGGACGAACTCAGCAAATCGGAACTTTCCTGGTTGAAAAGCCAGGCCGAGCGCTTGAGGGTTGATGAAGAACCCGGCAGCGAAACCATGTTCCGACGCCTGAAAAACCGCCTCGATGTGATTCCACCCTCGCTGGTGCTGGCTCAGGCCGCCAATGAATCCGCTTGGGGCACCTCCCGTTTTGCACGTAGAGGCAACAACCTGTTCGGACAATGGTGTTTCTCGCAGGGCTGCGGTCTGGTGCCCCGGGGACGAGTCGAGGGTGCCAGTCATGAAGTGGCAAGCTTCTCCTCGCCTTACCGATCTGTGCGTTCGTACATCCAGAACCTGAATCGCCATCCAACCTACCAGTTGCTCAGGGACATTCGCCTGAAAGCCCGTAATCGTGATGATATCGCCAGTGGTCCAAGCCTTGCTGCCGGTTTGCTGGGGTATTCCGAGCGCGGTGAAGATTATGTGGAGGAGATTAGAAACATGATCCGCCACAACAACCTGGATTATTATGATGACGACTTCCAGGCTATTGTTCAGGGGACTAACTCCCAGGAACTCTTGGAGTTGGCTGCGGCAAAACAGGAGCAGGCACTGTTGCCCGGTGCCACCACCGCTGACGAAACCAGTGGCGAAGGCTGACACCGCCATCACACAACCAAGCTAAATCGTATTCCGGAGACATCGGTCAATGTCCAGGTTCTTGCCCGCACCCGTCAAAGGCGTGCTCGCAGTGCTTTGTATTGTTCTTAACACCCTTTGGCTATTCCCGATCCTGATGGTGTTTGCCGTGATCAAGTTGTTGATCCCGACGCCTTCGGTTCGCAAAGGCTGCACCATCGTTCTGAACCGCATCGCGTGGTTCTGGATTGGCTTCAACAATGTGCTGGCTGACGTACTTCACAACATCGAGTGGGATATCCGCGGCGCTGAGGGCCTGAGCCGCGAACACTGGTACTTCGTCACCTGCAACCATCAGAGCTGGGCCGACATTCCCGCCATCCAGCACGTATTGAACAGCCGCATCCCGCTATTGAAGTTTTTCCTCAAACAGCAATTGATCTGGGTACCCTTGCTGGGCGTGGCCTGGTGGGCGCTGGACTTCCCCTTCATGCGACGCCACACCAAGGAGCAGATAGCCCGGCGTCCGGAATTGAAGGGCAAGGACGTGGAAGCCACTCGAGCCGCCTGTGAGAAGTTCCGGTATACACCGGTGACCATTTTCAACTTCATGGAAGGTACACGGCTCACACCGGCCAAACACCAGAGTCAGAATTCGCCCCACAAACACCTGCTAAGGCCTCGCGCAGGCGGTACGGCCTTTGTACTGGAAGCCATGGGCGAGTCCCTGCACACCATGCTGGATGTGACCATCGTATATCCGGACGGCAAGTCCGGCATTTGGGATTACCTGTGCGGGCGGATCCAACGGATTGTGGTTGATATTCGAACGCGAGAAATTCCACACCGTTTCCTGGGCATGGACTACGAAAACAACCGTGAAATACGGGCGGACTTCCAGCGTTGGGTAAGCCAGGTATGGGAAGAAAAGGACGCTCTTATAGACGAGCTGAAGCAGACTGGCTGAACGTTACAGAGCTTTCACTATAGCAACCCCAGTTCACGGGCGCGGACGATGGCCTGCGTGCGTGACTTCACCTCGAGCTTGGCGTTGATACGACGAGCATGGGTTTTGACCGTGTGCAACGAGATGTGAAGGCGGTCGGCAATGTCCTGGTTCGACAACCCCTGGGCAATCAACTCAAGCACTCCCTGCTCCCGGTCGCTGATAGGCTCAGCCAGAGACGCGTGCTCTTTCATGTCGGTGAGACCGTAAAGCCTCCCTATCGCGTCGACAAATGGCGCATCTGGCAGCTGGGTCCAGGTTTTCTCAAGCAGTTCCTGAAGTTCTCCCCTCAGCTCCGCGAAGGGGCTGATGTAGTGCTCTTCTCCTGCCATGGCTATAGTGGCGGTCAGTATTTTCTGGGCAGCGGAAGGGCCTTTCTGGCGCCAGCTAAGGACACTTTCCAGCAGCCTGGAATATAAGTCCAAACCGAAAGGCAATGTCTCCCCGCCGTTGTCCCGAATGTTCCGGACGGTTTCAGCAGCCTTGATGTCATCACCCCGCGCCAGTTCGATCCTCGCCTGCAGGCATTGCAGCATGCCAGGCATCATTGGGAACATTTCCGGCACGCAATTCACTTCCCGCCATGGCTTGAGCCGTTCCATAGCCTGTGCCGCCGTGTCCGTCTGACCCAGCGCCAGCCAGCCGCTGATTTTCAGAGCCTCAAGCACAGGCACATAGACGGACTCGTCGACCTGCCACGACTGCATGGTTCGCTCGGCACGACCAATCCAGGCAAACGCATCGTCCATCCGATTCTGGGTGCGGCAAATCAACACCCTCAGCGCCATGGCCAGCAGCAACCCAAGATCGCGGGTTTGCTCTGCATGGCGAACACAGGTCACCAACAGGCGATCTGCTTCCGCCTGTCGTCCCTGGTGCCAAAGCACCATCACCAGATTTAGCTGTAGGCGTGTTTCGCCAACACGTGCGGGCCGCGATGACTCGTTCATGGCGGTATCCAGACCAGTGCGCAGCAGTTGCTCTGCGTGTTTCAACGATCCCTTGCCAAGCTCGATCCGTGCGTGGGCATAGACTGCCAGAACTTCCGAACCAGCGTCTCCAGCCTCTCGAGCCAGCCTTGCGGCAATGCGATTGGCCTCCCGGGCATCGCCAAACCTGCCTGCGGCGCATAGCGCACTGGAACGAACCAGCTGCGTCACCAGCTGGCCCTGAGTAGACAACTCCTCCGCCTGCAGGGCTCTGTCTGCGACCATCAGGGCCTCATCAACACTGCCCTCGCCGCGGAGAATAAAGGCCCTGAGCGCATCGACCCGGCCAGCAAGTTCGGGACGCTCGCCATTATCGAGATCGTTGATCAACATTCTTGCCTGCCTGAACTGACCACCGATGGCATGGACCCAACCGTAGACAATCTTCAGACGCGCGCTTTTCTCCAGCAGCCCCGACGGCAACGACCGGCGAAGCCGAAGCAAAGACGCGGTATCCTGGCCAATCAACAAAGCCTCTGAGCCTTCAGAGGCTATCCGGACCGATTCCTCAAGACTACCGCTCACCAGCGCATAACGCAGCGCCTCGGGAAACTGATGACGGTCACTAAACCAGCGGCTGGCTTTCAGGGCACGCTCCTGCGACTCATCGAGGGCCGGCGTCTGTAACCAATCGTGCAGCAAAGGGTTCAGGCGGAACCAGCGCCCACGCCCCGGCAATGGACGCAGCGGGATACCACTTTCCGAAGCTGCAGAGGGTCGAAAGGCATGATCACACCCAGCATCAGCCAATGACAGGAACAGTTCGTCCGAGACGATCTCCATTTCCGCCATGATTCTCAGAGAACGCTGTTGGCCAGGCGTTAAATGAATCAGCACAGCATCCCTGAGAAAACGCTCAACACTGAAGGTTTCCTGTATCGGCAATCGGGATTCCGGCGCGGAGTCCAGTTCCCGCTGGTACAACCCCAAAGGCGTAATCCATCCCTCAGTTAACGAAAACAGATGCTCCACAGCAACCGTGGTCAGTTGATTACGGTCGATCGCAGCGTGGAAGAACTCGAACGTTTCCAGCCGTGTCAACTCAAGGGAATCCGCGCCGATTCTATTGAATCGGCCTTCCAGTTCGAATGTGTGGGTCTCAAATGGCAGCGGCTTTCTGGACACCATCACCAGCGCCAGACCAGAAGGGATGTTCTCAACCAGCTGCTGAAGCAGGGCGATGGCTGCCGGATTGGCGACGGTGCCAACGTTATCAATCACGAGCACACTGTCGCGGTCCGAGTCGCTCCAGTGAGCATCGGACAATAGTAGGGCAAGCGCATCCGTATTGCTGGAAGCTTTCTGTTGCCCTGACGGTCGCGAGGTGGCACCGGGCGGTGTCAACGCGATTTCAAGCAAGGCCAACAGTCGCCCGGCATCATTTTCCTGCCCGGTCAAAGCCAGCCATCGGAGGGTGTCGGGGCTACGGGAGGTTTCACGGAACGCCGCACTCAGGGCATGAGTTTTACCATAACCGGAAGGCGCCTCAAGCAACAGAACCGAGCCCGGAGTTATTGCCGCTGTCAGTTTTTCGGTTAGCGCTGGCCTTTTGAGGTAATTCGGAACGGGCTCCGGCATCCGTACTCGCTGGCGCAACAAATCCCTGATCAACTCGCCACGATGAGTACCGCCTAATGTTGACTGGAACTCATCGTTGGCCGCACGGCCATCATCGAATGGTTTCACTCTTTGCCCCGTTGAAAGCCCGGAATCTACGAGCCCGATGGGCCCTTATCCGGCAAATGTGATCTCTGCTTTGTCGTTGCTGCGGCGCCCTGCATCGGGTACGCCTTTAGTATTAGTAGGGAGAGGTTAAACCAAATCGGGGGTAGGCTGCAAAAATTTGACGGGAAGAGAACGAAATACCGGCAAATTCCCAACATTCGAGGAAATTCAAGGACTTTAACAAAAAAGCGGCGGACCCAAGGGTCCACCGCTTTCCAGTCAGCCGGGATTGCTCCCGGATAACGGTGACTTACCGCGTACCTGCACGACGCAGAGCAGCGGGTGTGTAGTCACGTGACATGCGATCAACCCCAAACTCGTAAGGGTTGGATTCTTCGTTGGTCAAACCCAGAACCAGATACCGTCCAGACAGCAGGTCGTACAGGGTTTCAATGGCGTACCAGGGAACGATCTGATCGTAGAACTGCATGCTGTGCGCTTCTGCCACACGCCACAGTTCTCCACGACCATCGTAATGATCGATTACCGCCGCCTGCCAAGAGTCTTCATCGATATAGAAGTCACGCTGGGCGTAGATATGACGCTCACCGTCCTTCAGTGTGGCACGCACGTGCCAGACACGGTGCAGCTCATAGCGGGTCAGATTCTGGTTGATATGGCCGGCCTTGATGATTTCGTCATAGTCCAGGCTTCGGTCGACCAGCTTGTAGGAGTTGTACGGAATGTACATTTCCTTCTTGCCAACCAGCTCCCAGTTGTAACGGTCAGGCGCGCCGTTGAACATATCAAAGTTGTCGGAGGTACGCATGCCGTCCGCAGCGGTACCCGGGCCGTCATAGGCAACCTGCGGGGCGCGGCGTACACGACGCTGACCGGCGTTGTATACCCATGCGCGACGCGGTTCCTCAACCTGGTCGATGGTTTCGTGAACCAGCAGTACGTTACCAGCAAGGCGGGCCGGGGCGGTGATGGCCTGCTTGAAGTAGAACAGTACGTTCGGGTCCTGCCCCGCCTCATAGTCTTCCAGGTAGGTTTTCCACGTCAGTTCGTCCTGGAATTTCACAACGCTGAAGGCGCCGTCTTCTGTCGGAGTCACCTGCCCTACGTTGCGTTGAACGGAGCCACCGCGATAGCGGGTGATGTGGTTCCAGATAACTTCCAGGCCATTCTGTGGAATCGGGAATGGCGTAGCCGTCTGGTAGTTACCCAGGCCATTACCATTCTTGATCAATTCCACACTCGTGGCGTTGTCAACGGTATCCTTCATGACCTGTTCCGGGTATGCAGCGGAACGGTGTGTCTCGTATACCGGCATCACGTATTCGTCATAACGCTTGATCATTGCGACCTGCCCCGGGGACAGGTTCTCCGCATACTGGTCAACGTTGCTCTGGTTGATAGTGAACTTTGGCTCCTCGTTCGGGAACGGGTTCACGTAGATACCATCGTTTTTGTACCCGGCAGGAGGTGTCGTCAGACCTCCATCCCAGGCCGGAATAGCGCCCCCGTTACCCGCTTTCTCAGCACCCATTGGCGTGAGCGAGTCACCGAGCTTGGCCGCTTCCTGTGCGGAAACCGCGCCAAAGGCGTTACCCGCAATCAACGTTGCGGACAGAATGCCAGTGGCCAGTAGCTTCTTGTTCAGTTTCATTTAAATTACCTCGTTAAACGAATTCAGGCCGAATCAGAATGAGTAGGAAACGCTCGCACTCACGAAATCACGGTCGGTCAACTCGTTATACGGCTTGCCACCGAAAAAGTTTGTGTAACCGATATTACCGGTTATACGGTTTTGGTATACACCCTGAAGTGACAGGCCGATAGCCTTGTTGCCTTCGTTGAAGTTACCACCAGGCTGCGGCGCATAACCCTGAACGTCATGGCTCCAGGCCAACTGCGGCGACAGGTTGATACCAGCGATTGCGTTCGGGTAGTCCCAAACCAAGCGCGTGCGGTAGCCCCAGGAGAAGGATGTGGTAAAGCCTTCATTAGTACAGTAGCTGGCATTGATGTTGGCACCTGCCTCACAGAAATCACCCGTGAAGTTGGAACCTTCCACCGGCAATGTACCGATACCAAAGGTACCTGAGCGACCGTAACGGGCTTCATCCTCGTCCGGAAGATCGTGAACGTAGGTGGCACCAAATTCCGTGATCAGGGAAAGGCGACTTGCCCCCATGACCTGGTCGAAGAACTTGATCAATGTGAACTGCGCCTGGGAAACGTTGAATCGGTCGTAACCGTCAACAGGCTTTCCTGCCAGGTTGGCTCCTCCGGATTCCTCAAGCCGCTGCTTTTCAAGCTTGCTTAGAATTTCCCCGTTCGGACCACGCTGCTGCAAACCACCATATATCAGCTCAAACGCGTTCCACTGGAGCGGAACGTTATCACGGAAGCTGTACTCAGCACCCAGTGACCAACCACCCGGGGTGGTGGTGTTGATACTGATACCATAGAGATTGATGTTTTCGGGATACTCAATGAAGTAGCTCGGAAACGTGGAGTTCGGTTCGTTCGGATCGTTCTGTTGGCTGCCGCTGGGTGAAGACGGGTTGTTCACCAAGCCACTGACATACGGCAGACGGCTGTTGTACTTGATGTAGTAGAAACCAAGCTCTGAGTCGTTCAGGGCTGGCACATACCAGCGCAGCGCGACACCAAACTGGTCCTTGGAATCCGCCTCACGGTCCGCCAGACGAGGAGCAATGAACCCCTGCGCCGCCGCTTGGGAATCAGGCAACTGACCGGCCAACAAAACCGGGCCACAGCCGTCAGCGGCAAAGTCGTTTGTCGAGAAGAATGTGCCGCAATCATCTGGGCGAACCGGCTCCCAGTCAGCTTGCACAAACGCTTCAACAGTCACGTTTTCCGTAATACCCGCCGAGGCATAGAACATTTCAACAGGCAACAGCGCGTCTTTTAGTTCGGAGCCTGGTGCCCGGAAGGCAGGTACGTCGACCGGGTTAATGGTATTGATACCGCCCTGGATGAACGTACTTTCACCCCAGCTCAACACCTGCTTGCCGTAACGGAGACTGACCGGAACATTACCAAAGTACCAGTCCGAGAATACGTAGGCGTCAAGGATTTCACCGCCAGAGGCATTATCTTTGGCTTCGTCGTTCAGTTCACGGCGCTGACCGACGGGGTCCACGGCCCGGTTCTCATCTTTCAGTTCGAAGTCATACCAGTACCGACCACGCACAAAACCACCAACGCGAGTCAGCGTGTCGCTGTCTACGTTGTAGTTCAGGAACAGCTCGCTGTTGCCTTTGACGATTTTGGAGTAGGTATCCCCTTTCTCGAAGTTGAGGTTACCGTCATCATAGTTGTTGGTGGACGCACCAACAGTGGTGTTTGCAAACTGTGGCCCCAAGTTACCCTGGGCAATCAACCTTCGGTCCTGTGACTCGGTACGCCAGCCAATGCCCGCCGACAGCGTCGTATTGAAAGAGGCTTCCACATCCCCCACGTAAAATGAATAGGCAGCTGCCTGCCCGGATACTCCGGCTGCAACCGCTACGGCCAGCGGCAACTTGGTCCACTGCTGCCATTGATGTGTTTTTCTTGTCATTGGAAGGCTACTCCATTGTTGTTCTGAGTCGCTGCTCTGATTATTGGTGTTCACGATGTTTGGAGGCTTCATGCACAGTGCTCGTGATGTTGGCACTATAGCTAACGCCATCGAACGCTTTGATCAGTCAAAAGTATGATTTTACGATTACGCCCCTCTCTGCGGCAGACTTCCCTCGCACTGACTCACTATAGTCAACAAATTTGGATGCAACCAGCCGGCACAAATCACAGCAATTCAATAGCCATCGCCGTTGCTTCGCCACCACCAATACACAGTGCTGCAACGCCCTTCTTCTTGCCGTAGTGCTTGAGGGAGTGCATCAGCGTCACCAGCAGGCGGGAGCCGGTGGAGCCCACCGGATGGCCCTGGGCGCAGGCGCCGCCGTGGATATTAACCTTCTCCGGGTCCAGGCCGAGTTCGCGGATGGGCATCATCGCCACCATGGCGAAGGCTTCGTTGATCTCAAACAGGTCCACGTCGTCTTTTGTCCAGCCGGTTTTGGCGAAAAGGGTTTCGATGGCACCCACCGGAGCACAGGTGAATTCCGACGGATGCTGGGACTGGGTGCTATGGGCAACAATCCGTGCCAAGGGTTTAAGACCGCGCTTTTCGGCTTCGGATTCACGCATCAACACCAGTGCAGAGGCTCCATCCGATATTGACGAGGCATTGGCCGCGGTGACCGTGCCGTCTTTGGCAAAGGCCGGGCGCAGGCTCGGGATCTTTTCGATGTTGGCGTTGTGGGGTTGCTCGTCGTCCTCAACCACTACCTCGCCTTTGCGGGTTTTGACGGTAACTGGGATGATTTCATCTTTCAGCAGCCCTTCTTCAATGGCTCTCTTGGCCCGGGTCAGGGAGGTAATCGCGTATTCGTCCATCTCTTCCCGGGTGTAGCCTTTCTTGTCGGCCATTTCCTGGGCGAAAGCCCCCATCAGCCGACCGGTTTCCGCGTCTTCAAGGCCGTCCAGGAACATATGGTCCTGAGGCGCCTGGCCAGGCCCCATGCGGTAACCACTGCGAGCACCCTGAAGAATGTACGGTGCATTGGACATGCTCTCCATACCACCGGCAACCATAATATCGTTGGTGCCGGCCTTGATCACATCGTGGGCAAACATGGCGGCTTTCATGCCCGAACCGCAAAGCTTATTGATCGTAGTGGCACCAGTGCTGTCCGGTAGCCCTGCCTGGCGCATTGCCTGGCGAGCCGGCCCTTGCTTGAGCCCTGCCGGCAGGACATTGCCCATGATCACTTCCTGCACGTCTGCCGGCTGCAAGCCGGCACGGCGGATAGCTTCGGCAATACTGATAGCGCCCAGCTCCGGCGCGGAAACCGCGGCTAGACTGCCCTGGAATCCGCCCATGGGGGTGCGCACACCGCTGACGATGACGACGTTGTCTGTGCTCATTGCTTGATCTCTCTATAGTTTGGGTAGTTCGTTATCGAATTGGACTTCGTTTAGTCCGACGCCTATCAGGCCTTGTGAGGTGCCTCGAGGTATTCCCTGGATTGCATTTCCAGCAACCGGGACTCCGTGCGCTCAAACTCAAACCCTAGCCGCCCGCCGGCATACAGGTCCGTAATCGAAGCTTCTGCGGAAATGATCACCTTGACGTTGCGATCGTAAAATTCGTCAATCATGTTTATGAATCGCCGGGCCTGATCGTCCTTGTCTTTTCCCAGCACCGGGACATTGCTGATGATCACTGCATGGAACTCCCGCGCCAGCTCGATGTAGTCGTTCTGGCTGCGCGGGCCATCGCACAGAGTCTTGAAATCAAACCAGACCACGTCATCGGCGTGGCTGAGGGCAGTCAGCTTTCGGCCGTTGATATCCAACTCCAGGCTGTGGCTGCCCGCCTCAAGCGCAAGCCCGTCGTAACTTTTCTGAAGGCTCTTGTCGGCATCCTCATCCAGGGGAAAGTGGTACAGCTCAGCCTGTTCCAGGGTTCTCAGGCGATAATCCACACCGCCATCCACATTCACCACCTCGGTGTGTTTCTTGACCAGCGCGATGGCGGGCAGGAAGCGGGCACGCTGCAGGCCATCCTTGTAAAGCCCGTCAGGCACGATATTGGAGGTACAAACCAAGGTCACACCACGACTGAACAGGCCATCCATCAACGTTGCCAGTATCATGGCGTCACCGATGTCAGAGACAAAAAATTCGTCAAAGCAAATCACCCGGGTTTCGTCCGCAAACATTTTCGCCACGATATCCAACGGGTTTTTCTCGCCTTTCAGGCTTTTCAGTTCCTTGTGAACACGCTGCATAAACCGGTGGAAGTGCACCCGCATCTTGCGATCAAAGGGCAGAGCTTCATAGAACGTATCCATGAGGTAAGTTTTACCGCGACCCACGCCGCCCCAGAAATACAAACCCTTCACCGGATCTTCTTTGCCCTTCTTGAACTTGAGGCGAAGTTTGACCATCGGTTTGTCACGCTCCCTTTCCGCCGCCACCAGTTTGTCGTAAAGTGACTGCAAACGGCGGACCGCATCTTCCTGGGCCGGGTCTTTGTGAAACTCGGGCCGCTCAAGGTCCTGCTGGTATCGTTCCCATGGGGTCATATGGGTAGTGGTCATACGGATTCGCTTTTGGGGTGTCATTAAGGCGTTTCCCGAAGTATGGTCATTCATAACGGCGGCGTATTGTGGCCGATTTTGGCTTTTTTCGCCACGTTCAACACCCTGAGAAACCGCTGCAACAGCGGGGGCGAGCCAGACATACGACGCAATACGACGATTGGCGCACGAGGCAATCGTGCGTGAACGGGCCTTGGGACGGTATACTTCGGGAAGGAATTCCTATTCATTAAAAGGATCACACAGCTTATGACAAACCTGATTCTGGCAGCCATCGCCGCATTGATTGTCGGCATTGTCATCGGAGTACTGGTTGGCCGGTCTGGTCAGGGCTCTACGCTGCGGCAGCGCCGGGCTGAACAGCAGATCGAGGAGCTGAGAAACGAGTACACACGCTATCAGGCGCAAGTGAACGAGCATTTTATGGAATCTGCGCATCTGCTGCGCCGCTTCAACGATACCTACCGGGACGTAAATCAGCACATGGCGCGGGGCGCTAACCGCCTGTGCAACGACGAAGACTGGCTGTTGGAGCTCGAGAAAGAGAACGCCAAGGCGCGTCTGGAAGGCGCCGCCAGCAAGGATGATGCAGAGCCACCCCGGGACTACGCCCCCAAGAGCGACCCCCAGGAAAAAGGCACCCTGGCCGAAGACTTTGGCCTGGCCGAAAAGCAGCAGAAAGCCTGACGCTTACACCGGGTTATCGCAGTCGATAAACCGGTGACTTACCCCAAATGCTTGCTCCAGGGCCCGCCCCAGGGCCTGAACGCCATACCGCTCAGTGGCGTGATGGCCAGCTGCGTAGTAATGAATACCGCATTCCCGGGCAGTATGGGTAGTGGGTTCTGAAATCTCGCCACTGATGTAAGCATCCAGCCCGGCTTCCAAGGCGCTGCCAATGAACCCCTGAGCTGCACCGGTACACCAGCCGACCCGGGAAATCTCTGCGGAGCCGTCCCCGACCCAAAGCGGAGCACGGGCCAGACGCTCTCCGATCAACTCCGCGAACGCCCGGGGCGCCATCGGGGCGCTCAGTTCGCCCTGCCACACAAGTCCGCCCAGTGGCCGGGGATTGAGAATACCCAACACGTCGGCCAACTGCCGATTGTTGCCATACTCAGGGTGATCGTCCAACGGCAGGTGGTAAGCAACCAGATTGATATCGTGCTCCAGCAGGCGCTTGATCCTGTCCCGTTTCATGCCACGGATGGCCTGATCCTCACCTTTCCAGAAATACCCGTGATGCACCAGAATCATGTCGGCATCGGCTTCGATCGCCGCGTCCACGAGCGCCCGGGAAGCCGTGACGCCACTTACTATGGTACGGACCTCTTCAGTGCCCTCGACCTGCAGACCATTAGGGCAATAGTCCTTGAAGTCTTGCGGGGCCAACCAGTCGTTCAGTGTGCGGAGTATCTCATTGCGTGAAGCCATGCTGCCTCCGTGGGTTTGCCTTGAATGTCTCGTGTTACACCAACGGTTTAAGGCACTCGACCAGTCGCTTGTTCTGGTCTGCCGTGCCGATGGTGATGCGCAGGAAGTCCGAGATGCGGGGCTTATTGAAGTGACGCACGATAACCCCCTTCTCCCGAAGCCCCTTCGCCAACGCCTCACCGGCATGATCCGGGTGGCGCGCAAGAATAAAGTTGGCCTTTGAGGGCAATACATCGAACCCCAAGGCTTCCAGTTTCGAGGTAACCCACCCTCGCTCGCCAATGACGCCTTCGCAGGTGGCTCGAAACCAGTCTTCATCCTCGAATGCCGCAATGGCGCCGACCTGAGCCAGGCGGTCAATAGGATAAGAGTTAAAGCTGTTCTTGACGCGGTTCAGGGCTTCGATGACCTCCGGGCTGCCGATGGCGAAACCGACGCGCAACCCGGCCAGGGAACGGGCCTTGGACAGCGTTTGGCAGACCAGCAGATTGGGATATTTCCCCACCAGCTTGATCGCACTCTCTCCGCCGAAATCCACATAGGCTTCATCCACAACCACGACCCGGTCGGGATTGGCGGCGACGATAGCCTCAACCTTATCCAGCGCCAGGTAACGCCCAGTGGGCGCATTGGGATTGGGGAAGATGATGCCGCCGTTCGGCTGCTTATAGTCCTTGGGATCAATCTCAAAGCTGTCGGTCAGCGGTACGGTCTTGCCTTCGATGTTGTAGAGGCCGCAATACACCGGATAAAAACTGTAGGTGATATCGGGGTACAACACGGGCTCACCGTGCTGGAACAGACCATAAAAGATGTGTGCCAGCACTTCGTCGGAACCGTTACCGAGGAAAACGTGCTCGCCCTGCACGCCATAGTAATTCGCGATGGTGCTTTTCAGAGCTTCACTTTCGGGGTCCGGATAAAGCCGAAGGCTGTCATTCAGTTCCGTGTTGATCGCCTCGATCACCTTCGGAGACGGGCCGAAAGGGTTTTCGTTGGTATTCAGTTTCACGAGGTTGGCCATTTTCGGCTGCTCCCCCGGTACATAGGGGACCAACTCCTTGACCCGTGAACTCCAGAACTTACTCATCTGACTGGCCCTCCCGAACCCGATACTCTGCAGAACGGGCGTGAGCCGTTAACCCTTCTCCACGCGCCAGAACAGAGGCAACTCGCCCCATCCTGTCGGCACCGGCTGCAGAAAAACCAATCAGGGACGACCGTTTCTGGAAGTCATAAACCCCCAGAGGAGAGGAGAAACGCGCCGTCCCGGACGTCGGCAACACATGGTTCGGCCCGGCGCAATAATCGCCCAGCGCCTCCGCCGTATAGCGCCCCATAAAGATGGCACCGGCATGGCGAATCTCGTCCACCAGATTCTCCGGATCTTCCACCGAAAGCTCCAGGTGCTCCGGCGCAATACGATTGGAAACGCGAGCCGCTTCCGACAAGTCGGCCACGTGAATCAATGCAGCCCGGTCCGTCATCGAGGTAGCGATGATGTCGGCCCGCTCCATGGTCGGCAGCAGCTTGTTGATGCTGGCTTCCACGGCATCCAGGAAATCGGCATCGGGACTGATAAGAATGGACTGAGCCTGCTCATCGTGCTCGGCCTGAGAGAACAAATCCATGGCAATCCAGTCTGGGTCAGTCTTGCCGTCACAAATCACCAGAATCTCCGAAGGACCGGCAATCATGTCGATACCAACGGTTCCGAACACCTCTCGCTTGGCGGTAGCGACAAAAATATTTCCCGGCCCAACAATCTTATCGACGGCAGGAATGGTCTGTGTGCCGTAGGCCAAGGCACCCACCGCCTGGGCACCGCCCACACAGAACACACGATCCACACCGGCAATCGCCGCAGCGGCGAGAACCATATCGTTCACCACACCATCCGGCGTAGGAACCACCATAATCACCTCGCCCACGCCCGCGACCTTAGCCGGGATGGCGTTCATTAGCACGGAGGAGGGATAGGCAGCCTTGCCACCGGGCACATACAGCCCTGCCCGATCCAGCGGCGTGACCTTCTGACCGAGTACAGTGCCGTCATCGTCTTCATACTGCCAGGACGTCTGATTCTGACGCTCGTGATAGTCACGCACCCGCTCGGCGGCCTTCTCAAGGGCAACACGCTGCCCCTGGGGAATAGCCTCCAGCGCCTGCCGCAACCGCTCCTGCCCCATTTCCAGTTCAGCAACAGCGCCAACCTTCAAGCGATCAAACTTCTCGGTAAACTCCAGAACCGCAGCATCCCCACGGGTTTTCACCTCATGCAGGATATGACGAACCGACTCATTCACCTGATGATCCACACTGTCTTCCCACGCCAATAGCTTGGCCAGCGCACTGTCAAAGTCACTGTCGGAAGCGCTCAATCGTCTGATGCTGATATCGGTCATCACTAAATCCTGTTTCGGATTGTTTACTCTTTGTGTTTAAGGCAACGCCTTGGCATGGGAAGTGATCAGGGACGGCTTTCCAAAACTGTACGGAGCCATGGATGGCGAAGTCCAAGCGTCACATGGACGTGCCGAAGGAGCGTGTTTTGGAAAGCCGTCCCTGAGCGCTTCTTACTCTGAAGCTCGCCTTTTTTCAACGGCGATCGACATTTTCTCAATTATGGGATTAATTCCGGCGTGTTTCATCTTCATCGAGGCACGGTTAACCACAAGGCGAGAACTGATGTTTTCAATCAGCTCGCGAGCCTCAAGACCATTCGCTTTCAGGGTATTGCCGGTATCAACGATATCGACAATCTCGTCGGCGAGCCCGAGAATCGGAGCAAGCTCCATCGCACCGTAGAGCTTGATGATATCGGCCTGCCGCCCCTGGGCCGCGTAATAGCGCCGTGCCAAATTTACGAACTTGGTCGCCACACGCAAACGGCCCTCTGGCGCTTTGCAGTCTTTCTTCCCGGCCGTCATCAACCGACACCGGGAAATATTCAGGTCCAGTGGCTCATACAGCCCCTCACCGCCGTGCTCCATCAGCACATCCTTACCGGTTACCCCCAGATCCGCTCCTCCGTATTGCACATAGGTGGGCACGTCGGTGGCCCGAAGGATCAAAACCCGTACGTTCGGGTCCGTGGTGGGAAACACCAGTTTCCGGGACTTCTTAACATCGTCGACCAGCTCGATACCCGCTTCTTTTAACAGCGGCAGGGTCTCGTCGAGGATTCGCCCCTTCGACAGCGCGATGGTGATGGAATCGGTCATGCGTCTTTCCGGTTCAATGTGTTCAGGCTGGCAGGCGGCGGATACTGGCGCCCAACAGCTGCAATTTTTCTTCGATACACTCGTAGCCACGGTCGATGTGGTAGATGCGATCAACGATGGTGTCTCCATCTGCCACCAGCCCGGCAATGACCAGGCTCGCGGACGCCCGCAGGTCCGTTGCCATCACCGGGGCACCGGTGAGGTGATCCACGCCCTTGATGATCGCAGCGTTGCCCTCAAGAGTAATGTCCGCACCCATGCGGATCAGCTCCTGCAGGTGCATGAACCGGTTCTCGAAGACCGTTTCCACGATGGTGCCAGTGCCTTCGGATACCGCGTTCATCGCCGCAAACTGCGCTTGCATATCGGTCGGAAACGCAGGGTATGGCGCTGTCCGCAGGCTAACCGCTTTTGGCTGATTGCCTTTCATATCCAGCGAAATCCAGTCCTTGCCCGTATCAATGTGGGCACCGGCCTCTTCCAGCTTCAGCAGGACCGCTTCCAGCAGATCCTCGCGGGTATCCTTGAGCTTGACCCGGCCACGGGTAGCTGCTGCTGCAACCAGGTAGGTGCCGGTTTCGACGCGATCCGGCAGCACATCGTAGTGACAGCCATGCAAACGCTCGACACCGTTGATCTCAATCGTTGCGGAGCCATGACCCTTGATGTCAGCACCCATGGCGATCAGGCATTCAGCGAGATCCACCACTTCCGGTTCCCGGGCAGCGTTTTCCAGGATGGTTTTACCATCGGCCAACGCGGCAGCCATCATCAGGTTTTCCGTACCGGTGACGGTCACGGTGTCCAGGAAGATGTGCGCGCCTTTCAGGCGGCCATTGGTCTTTGCCTTGATATAACCGTTTTCGACCTTGATGTCGGCGCCCATCTGTTCCAGGCCATGAATGTGCAGGTTCACCGGCCGACTACCGATGGCACAGCCACCCGGCAGGGACACTTCCGCTTCACCAAAGTGCGCTACCAACGGCCCTAACACCAGGATCGAGGCCCGCATGGTTTTCACCAGCTCGTAGGGCGCATGGAACTGCTTGATGGTGTTGGCGTGAACTTCGACGCTCATTTTTTCGTCGATCATCAGTTCCACACCCATGCGGCCCAGCAGCTCGATCATCGTGGTGATGTCGTTCAGGTGCGGCAGGTTGCCCACGGTCACCGGCTCATCCGCCAACAGGGTGGCAGCCAGAATCGGCAGGGCGGCGTTCTTGGCGCCGGAAATCCGGATTTCGCCATCGAGAGGCTTGCGGCCTCTGATCAGAAGTTTGTCCACAATGGTGTCCTGTAGTTTGCGGGCGTGTCAGCCCTGGCGCGCGGCCCATTCAGCCGGTGTAAAGGCCTTGGGGTGCAGGGCATGAATGGTACCGTCCAGAATGTGCTGGAACAGCGCCTTGTTGATCAGTTGCTGCCGTTTGATGGTTGGCAAACCCTCGAATACATCGCCCACTACAACAACAAGATAGTGATTGCCATCGACCTGCACTTCGACCTCACAGCCGGGCAGCGCCTCTTTAACCAACTCGGCAACTTCGGTGGCTTCCATAAATAATCCTCGGGCGTTATTAAATCAGGGGCGAGATTGTAACCAATTATGGCATTCGGGTCAGCTATGGTGCAGGTTTTCAGAAGAGGACTGGGCGGAAAAACCCGGCAAATGGCGATCAAGGCCGCTCAGGGCCGCCAAAGAGTTCAGCCGTTCACTTACGCCGGTAAACCGCAGAGCCAGACTGCGGGCAACTGCAAGGCGGTGCCAACACAGCAGCAGAGACAGCACCACGCTGTGCGCGGTGCCCATGGCGGACAGGTCCACCTGTAAATCCGCCTTGCTCGCCCGTATCCACTTCTCGCCTTCCTGCCTGACGGAGATCACGGTGAGCGGATCAACCGCGCCGCTCACCAATAGCGTGTCGCCATCAAGAGTCACCACGGGCCGGCTCGCATTCATGATTTGTCGACTTCACCTTCGAGGTTCAGCGATTCGACTGCATCGCCCCAGTCGTTGATAACAGCCTGGACCTTGCCGCCGCTCTTCTCCATCTCCTGGCTGAAACGATCACGGAAAGCCAGCCCGATGTTCACACCTTCGACGATCACGTTTTCCATCATCCAGCGACCTTCATCCGTTTCGTACATGGAATAAGTCACAGGGTAGCGGTTGCCAGAGGCACTGATCACCTCCATACGCACAGACGCCCGACCGTCGTCATTCGGGTTGATCGTGGCTTCCTTTACCTCGATGGTAAAATCGTCAGCACTCACCAGAGCCTGAGCGTAACTGTCGAAAAGACTGCGCTTGAACTTCTCAACAAACTCGTCGCGCTGCTCCGGTGATGCCTGCCTTGCATAGCGACCCATGACCCGGGCGGCAATTCGGCGAAAGTCGACGAAGTTCTTCAGCTCCTGATCCATGCTCCGATAAAACGCCTGTGGATTCTGCTCGTACAGGCCCTTTTCCTGATGGAGCTTGTCGACCAGGCGCTGGGTATTTTTATCCACATACGTGCGGAGGTCCTCCTCCGGTCCGGCGTGGGCCGGTGCTGCCAGCGCCACCATCAGCAACGCAACAATCATCAGGCTATGTCTGATCAGAACCATGGTTTTCTCCCGTGAACCACTTTCTTTCATTGTGACTGCCCGGAGGCAAAATTGGATATGAGCCGCTCAAGATTCATGGCGGATTGGGTGGAATAGAAGGTATCCCCGTCCCCCAGGGACTCCATATCTCCGCCCACCGATATATCAATGTACTGTTCACCAAGCAGCCCGGATGTACGTATTACTGCTGAGCTGTCCGCCGGAATATTATCCACACTGGCGTTCACATCAATGGTCACGTGGGCCTGGTAGGTTTCCCGATTCAGGGTTATCTCCCGGATCTTGCCGACCGTGACACCAGCCATGGACACTTTTGCCCGGGGCGTCAGCCCGCCAGCGTCGTTAAAATTGGCGTAGAGCGTGTACGAACTTTCCGGGGCCTTCGGTGTCAGCCCGCTGACCTGCAACGCCAGGAACATTATGGCGGCGATGCCTGCGATCATGAAAAGCCCCACAATCACTTCTGTTGTTCTCTGTGCCATTCCGGCCCCCTGTTTCCTGACGTTTCAGTATACCGCGGTCAGAAGTCACCAAACATGACGGCGGTAAGCACAAAATCCAGCCCGAGTACGGCCAGCGACGAATACACCACGGTTTTCGTGGTTGCAGCACTGATACCGGCTGAGGTGGGCACACAGTCGTAACCCTGATAGACCGCAATCCAGGTACAGACGAACCCGAACACAAGGCTCTTGACGACACCGTTCAGAACATCGGCGGTGAAGCTTACGGAAGACTGCATGTTGCCCCAGAAAGAGCCTTCAAACACGCCCAGCCACTCCACACCCACGAGCATGCCGCCCCAGATACCAACCACCGAAAACACAGCAGCCAGCACGGGCACTGAGATAAAACCCGCCCATAACCGCGGGGCAATCACCCGGCGCAGCGGATCAACACCCATCATTTCCATGCTGGAAAGCTGTTCGGTGGCTTTCATCAACCCGATTTCCGCCGTCAGTGCGGAACCCGCACGGCCGGCAAACAACAGCGCAGTCACTACGGGGCCCAATTCCCGCACCAGAGTCAGGGCAATCATCTGACCGATCGCGGCCTCAGACCCGTAGTCACTGAGAATGGTGTATCCCTGCAACCCCAGAACCATCCCGATAAACAGGCCGGACACCACAATGATGGCCAGGGACAGAACTCCGACCGAGTAAAGTTGCTTCAGCAACAGCGGAAAACCAACCGAGGGCCGCGGAACACCTGCCAGGGCACCGACAAGGAAACGCCCGGAGCGGCCCAGCGATGCAATCACGTTCATCCCCAATCGGCCAAAAGCCGCCAGCCGGTCCATCAATCCCCCCTCCCGGCAACACTCCAGTCCTGAGCCGCATCGGCAGCCGGATAGTGGAACGGCACCGGACCATCCGGATGACCACGCAGGAACTGCTGAACCTGCTCCGATGGGTGCGCCTTCAATTCCTCGGGCGTGCCGTCGCCGATAATACGACCGTCCGCAACGATACAGGCGTAGTGGCAGATACTCAGGGACTCCGGCACATCATGGGATACCAGCACACTGGTCAGGCCCATGGAGCTGTTGAGATCCCGGATCAGCTTCACCAGCACACCCATGGCAATCGGATCCTGGCCGGTAAAGGGCTCGTCGTACATGATCAGCTCAGGGTCCAGCGCGATGCTGCGGGCCAGGGCCACGCGCCGGGTCATACCACCTGACAGCTCTGCCGGCATCAGATCCCGGGCTCCGCGAAGCCCCACAGCTTCGAGCTTCATTAGAACGATGTCGCGGATCATGTCCTCCGGCAAGGTGGAATGAACCCTGAGCGGGAACGCCACGTTTTCAAAGACACTGAGATCCGTGAACAGCGCTCCACTCTGGAACAGCATCCCCATCTTTTCCCGCAGACGGTAAAGCGCCTTGCGCTTGAGCTGAGGAACGTTTTCTCCCGCTACAGATATGCTGCCGGAATCCGGTTTCAGTTGGCCGCCGATCAGCCGCAACAAGGTAGTCTTGCCAGTGCCACTCGGCCCCATGATGGCGGTAATCTTGCCGCGGGGAATGTCCAGGCTGACGCCATCAAAGATACGACGATTCCCGCGACTGAAAACCACGTCTCTCAATTCAATGTAGGGGGATGTGTCCATACCTGCTTCCAAAACCGCCTGAGTGTCGGTGAACCCGCATTCCCAGCCTTTAATGAGTGCGCTACATTATGTCAACCTGCCGTGAACCTCAATCCATCCTTCACAAAATGAACTGATGTCAATGATCAGTTTTGCTGAACGTCTTGTCATGAAGGGCAGCCAAAGCCCTTGAAGTGATATACTTTTGCCACGACGAAAGCATCAACATTTCGAACCCGGAAGCCAGATGAACACCGAAACCAGCCAGACCTTCAAAGAATCCGCCCTCCGAGCCATCGAGATCGAGCGTGAGGCCATTCACGCTCTGACCGACCGGATTGATGACCGTTTCGTCCGCGCCTGCGAAGTAATCATGGCGTGCAAGGGGCGTGTTGTCGTGACCGGCATGGGCAAATCCGGCCATATCGGCAACAAGATCGCTGCCACCCTCGCCAGCACCGGAACGCCCTCGTTCTTCGTACACCCGGGCGAGGCCAGCCACGGTGACCTGGGCATGATCACCAGTCAGGACGTGGTCCTGGGCATTTCCAACAGCGGCAACACCAGCGAAGTGCTGACCATTTTGCCGTTAATAAAGCGCATGGGAGCCCCGCTGATCAGCATGACGGGCAACGAGAACTCCACCCTGGCTCGGGAGGCCGTTGCCAACCTGGATATCAGTGTCGCCCAGGAGGCCTGTCCTCTTGGCCTGGCCCCCACCTCCAGCACCACGGCCACTTTGGTGATGGGTGATGCCCTGGCCGTGGCACTGCTTGAAGCCCGGGGGTTCAGCACCGAAGACTTTGCGCTCTCACACCCCGGTGGCAGTCTGGGCCGCAGGTTGCTGCTGCGTGTCAGCGATATTATGCACACTGGGGACCAGATCCCCCGAGTGCAGGAAGACACCACCCTCAGCGGCGCATTACTGGAGATTTCCCGCAAGGGACTGGGTATGACGACGGTCATTAATGCCGAGGGCGACCTGGTCGGTGTATTTACAGACGGCGACCTGCGCCGCACCCTGGACCGCTCCGTGGACATTCACAACACGCCGATTGCCGAGGCCATGACCCGCAACGGTCGTGTGATCCACGATGACCAACTGGCCGCCGAGGCACTGAACATGATGGAAGAGCTGAAGATCAACGCCCTGCCCGTCATCAATCGTGACGGCAAACTGACCGGCGCTATCAACATGCACGACCTGTTGCGGGCGGGAGTGATCTGATGGCTGACACTCTGCGCCCTCAATGGCCAGCGGAGCTGATTGAAAAAGCCGCTGCCATTCGCCTGCTGGCCCTGGATGTGGACGGCATCATGACCGACGGCACGCTGCTGTTCAGCGCTTCAGGCGATGAGATGAAAGGGTTCAATATTCTCGACGGCCTGGGCATCAAACAGGTTATGGCTGCTGGCATCAACGTTGCCGTCATTACCGGACGGCGCTCGCCGCTGACAGAGAAACGCATGAATGACCTCGGCATCCCACACCTGATGCAAGGCCGAGAGGACAAGAAAATCGCCCTGCGGGAACTGGCGGCACGGCTGGAGATCGCGCCACACCAGATTGCCTACATGGGTGATGACCTGCCGGACCTGCCCGCAATCCGTTACGCCGGACTGGGCATAACAGTACCCAACGGCTACTGGCTGGTGCGCCAGCACGCGGATTTTTGCACGTCGGCCGCAGGGGGTAGCGGCGCGGTCCGTGAAGCCTGCGAACTGCTGCTCTGCGCCTGCGGGCAGCTCAACGCAAGCCTGCAACCCTACCTGGAGCAGGACTGAATGGCCGCTGAAGCCCTCTTTACCCGGCCCTGGGTACGAACCCTGGGGCTGGCTGTCACGATAGTGGCACTGTTTTTCCTGCTCTGGCAAAGTGACGAGTCATCAGAGCCGGTGGATGCCGCCGCGCTGAGAGGCGAATCGGAACCAGACGGTTTCGTGGTCAATGGTCGCTATCTGTCTTTCGACGAGACCGGGCGGCTTACCGCACACTTCGAAAGCCCACGTATCGAGCAATTCGAGGCCCGCAACGAAACCATTATGGAATCGCCGAATGCGACGCTCTACGGCGACCCCGGCAACGCACCCTGGCAAGTCCAGGCCAACAAAGGCCAATTCATGGAAGCTGACGACCTGGTCCACTTGACGGGGGATGTTCGGGTGTCCCAGCAAGCCCAAGGTGGGCGCCCCCTGACATTAACCACGTCAACGCTGACACTGGATAACACAGAGCGTACTGTTTACACAGACGCCCCGGTGGAACTGACCGACTCGTTCAGCCTGACCCGCGCAACCGGCATGAAGGCCTGGATTGATGACCGAATCCTCGAACTCGACTCTGACGTGGAAGGACGCTATGAGACCGGCAAGTAAATTCATGCCCAACCCTCACCGCAATCGGCACCAACCGGTGGCATTGCGCCCGGCAGTCTCAGCGATTGTCCTGGCGCTGACAATGACCGTGGGCATGCCGTTCGCCGCGGCCTTTGATCTTGAGTCTGACCAACCCATCAGGGTCAATGCCGACAACGCGCGGCTTGACGAAGGCCAGGGCATTGCAACCTATACCGGCTCGGTTGAAATGAGTCAGGGCGATGCCAACCTTATGGCGGACAAAGTTGTACTCCACCGGGATGAGAATGGCGTCAGCCGCATTGAAGCCACCGGTACCCCGGCACGCTACCGCCAGCCTGCCATGGAAGGCCAGGGCGAAACCGACGCCCGTGCGCTAACGATCACCTGGTCCGCCTCCGACAACCGGGTTACCTTTCAGCGCGAAGCTGTGATCGAACAGGGCGGCAACCTGTTCCGGGGCGACGTCATTCATTATGACAGCGCCGAACGCGTGGTGACCGCAGAAGGCTCTGCTGACCAGGGCGATGGCAGCGGTCGCGTCGAAATGGTCATCCAGCCGCGCGGCAACGCCGGTAGCAATCCAGATAACAACCCTAACGGACAGGATATCGATGGCAGTTCTCAGGGCCAGTAACCTCGCAAAAAGCTACAAACAGAAGAAGGTCGTCATCGACGTTTCCCTGGAAATTCGCAGTGGCGAGATCGTCGGCTTACTCGGCCCCAATGGCGCGGGAAAAACGACGTGTTTCTACATGATTGTTGGCCTGGTTCCCGCCGACAACGGTCGAATCACCATCGACAATCAGGACATAACGCCGCTGCCCATGCATGGTCGTGCCCGCAAGGGAATCGGGTACCTGCCCCAGGAAGCATCCGTGTTCCGCAAGCTCACCGTACGCGACAACATACTGGCGATCCTGGAAACCCGCCGCGAACTCAAACGCGCTGACCGGGAGGCCAAGTTAGAGGAACTGCTTGAAGAGTTTCACATTACCCACATCCGCGATAGCGTCGGCATGGCCCTGTCAGGCGGCGAGCGACGACGGGTGGAAATTGCCCGGGCGCTGGCGATGGAGCCGGCGTTCATCCTGCTGGACGAACCCTTCGCCGGAGTCGACCCGATCTCCGTGAGCGACATCAAGCAGATCATCCGACACTTGCGGGACAAGGGTATCGGCGTACTGATCACCGACCACAACGTGCGGGAAACCCTCGACATCTGCGAGAATGCCTACATTGTCAGCGGCGGCCACATCATTGCCTCTGGTAATTCGGACGATATACTGGCCAACCAGCAGGTCAAGGAAGTGTATCTGGGCAACGAGTTTCGCCTGTAGTACACTCGGCAAAGAACTTGCTTGGTGCGGCAAGTAGCCAGCATACAAAGAGTTTTTGTGCAACCCCGGCTCCAGAAAGCGCCCTGATGACGTAAAGAGAGAGCCTGAGTGACGGAAGAGAGAGACCGAGTGACGGATCCTGAACCATGGTTATGAAAGCCTCACTACAGTTAAAGCTGGGCCAAAGCCTGACCATGACGCCCCAGCTGCAACAGGCTATCAGGCTTCTGCAGCTCTCCACCCTGGACCTCCAGCAGGAAATCCAGCAGGCATTGGAATCCAACCCAATGCTGGAAACCTCCGAAGACGACGACAACCAGAATCCGGAATCAACGGACAGTGACAACGAGTCGTCTGAAACAGCGTCAACCGAGGAATCCAACACCGCTTCAGACACCGCTGCTGAGTGGGACGAATCCGAAAACGGACCTGACTGGTCATCAGAAACGGACAGTCCCGACACCATTCCCGATGATCTTCCCGTCGACACCGCTTGGGATGACATTTACCAGTCAGCCCCCGCGTCAGCAGCCCGTAACGACGACGAAAACGACCACGACTTCGAAACCCGTAACTCCCCCACCGAAACGCTCCAGGACCACCTGGAATGGCAACTGAACCTGACGCCCATGAGCGAGCGGGATCAGGCCATCGCCCATGCCCTGATGGATGCGGTTGATAACCACGGCTACCTGACCTCTCCGCTTGAAGAAATTCATTCAGGCATGGTGGACGAATCCGACGAAGACCCGCTGGAACTGGACGAAGTGGAAGCCGTTCTTCATCGCCTGCAGCACTTCGATCCACCCGGCGTGTTCGCCCGTAATCTGCAGGAATGCCTGCTGATCCAGCTGAATCAGCTGCCCCCGGAAACACCCTGGCTGGCTCAGGCGCGACTGGTGATTACCCACTACATAAACCTGCTGGGTAACCGTGATTACGCCCAGCTGTTACGCCGCAGCCGCCTGAAAGAAGAGCAGCTACGGGACGTTCTGGCACTTATTACCGGGTTAAACCCCCGTCCCGGCGACACCCTGGATCAGGCCGAGCCAGACTACGTCATCCCAGATGTGATCGTGCGCAAGCACAATGAACGCTGGCGCGTGGAGCTGAATCCTGAAATTGCACCGCGCATTCGTGTGAATGCAAGCTATGCTTCTCTTATAAAGCGTGCTGACAGCAGTGCTGACAACACCTACCTGCGGGACCAGTTGCAGGAGGCAAAGTGGTTCATCAAGAGCCTGCAGAGCCGCAACGAAACCCTGCTTAAGGTGGCCACGCGCATTGTCGAGCACCAGCAGGGATTCCTGGATCATGGCGAGGAAGCCATGAAACCTTTGATTCTCTCGGATATTGCCCAGGCGGTGGAAATGCACGAGTCGACCATTTCAAGGGTCACCACCCAGAAATACATGCACACGCCGCGGGGCATATTTGAACTTAAGTATTTTTTCTCGAGCCATGTCAGTACCGACGAGGGTGGAGAGTGCTCATCCACGGCAATCCGCGCGATGATCAAGAAGCTGATTGCAACGGAAACTCCGAAAAAGCCATTGAGCGATAGCAAAATTGCAGCCATGCTAGGAGACCAGGGTATCAAGGTGGCTAGACGAACCGTGGCCAAGTATCGCGAGGCAATGCACATTCCTCCGTCCAACGAGCGAAAGCGATTGGTGTAGGAAGCGTCTGTTCCCGGCCTCACGGGGAGAGCCCTTTCCTGAAAGTATACCGCCTGCAGCATAACGCTGTGGCACACAGCCGGTATCCTAACGGGTGCCGGCAAGCTGAAAACAGGAGAAGCCTATGCAACTCAATATTTCAGGCCATCACGTAGAACTGACTCCCGCACTGAAAGATTACGTATCAGGCAAATTTGAAAAGCTTGAGCGGCACTTCGACCACATCAGCAATTGCCAGGTTACCCTTGAGGTGGAAAAAGTGCGCCAGATGGCGGAAGCTACGCTTCACGTGATAGGTGGTGAGATTCACGCAAAGGCCGAAAACAGCGATATGTACGCTGCCATTGATGGACTGGTAGACAAGCTGGACAGGCAGATTCTGAAGCACAAGGAAAAGAACGTAGACCGGATGCACGGGAACGGCGCCCGCTAGGACGACGCCCCCGGCATGACAGTTAATCGAGCTGCGGCACTGGCTAACCATGCAACACGTGCCGCAGCCTTTTTTTACGGAAATGCAGTCGATTCATGACCGACACATCCCTGACTATCGAGAACATTCTCGCGCCGGAGCTAACCCTTTGCCGGGTGCCTGCCTCTAGCAAAAAGCGGGTTATGGAAACCATTGCCGAGCAGATCCAGCAACACGACGCTTTGCTCAGCGACACCCAGATATTCACTAATCTGGTCGCACGGGAGCGACTGGGGAGCACGGGTATCGGACAGGGCATCGCGATCCCCCACTGCAGACTGGAAGGGCTGGATCACGTGGTTGGCGTTTTGCTGACCCTGGAAGAAGGCGTTGCGTTCGATGCTATCGACAACCAGCCGGTGGACCTCGTCTTCACCTTGATTGTCCCCAAGGAAGCCACCAGCGAGCATCTTGAGCTTTTGAGCCAACTTGCTGAAAAGTTCAACGAACGTGCATTCTGCGACCAGCTGCGTCAGTGCACTGATGCAGGCTCTCTCTATCGCCGGATGACAGCCGAAACAAGCTGAACAACTCCACATCCAAGGTGAACGGGCTATGAAACTGATCATCGTCAGCGGCCGATCAGGTTCCGGGAAAAGTACCGCGTTACATGTTCTGGAAGACCTGGGCTTTTACTGCATTGACAACCTGCCCATTGGCCTCCTGTTCCCCCTCACACAGGAAGCCACCAACCAGAACTCTCCCAGCCGGCTGGGAAAGATGGCGGTCAGCATCGATGCCCGTAACCTTTCCGGAGAATTGAGCAACTTCGAGGATATCTACCGCAGCCTTCAGGATACTGGCGTAACCATCGAGATCATCTATCTCGACGCCGATGAACAGTCTCTTCTGCAGCGCTTCCATGCCACGCGCCGAAAGCATCCACTGAGTGATGACAAGACCTCCCTGAGGGAGGCCATCGGTAACGAAAAGAAGCTTCTGGAGCCGCTTTCCAAGCTGGCAGACCTCTACATCGACACCACGGGGCTGTCCATGTACGAGCTCCGGGATATGGTAAAGCAACGAGTCGCGGGCAGGCGCCACCAGGAACTGGCACTGCTATTCCAGTCATTCGGATTCAAGCACGGCGTGCCGTTGGATTCGGACTATGTGTTCGATGTGCGCTGCCTGCCCAATCCCTATTGGGACACCAGCCTTCGGCAGTTTGTGGGCACCGACCAGCCGGTTATCGATTTCCTGGAAAAGGAGCCGTTGAGCCGTAAGATGGTCGAAGACCTGACCCAATTCCTGGAAAACTGGCTACCCTCGTTCGCAGACAGCAACCGCAGCTATATGACCATATCCATCGGCTGCACCGGTGGCCAGCATCGCTCGGTTTATATCTGCGACCAGCTCGGCCGCTATTTCTCGGGCAAATACAGCAATGTGCAGGTTCGCCACACCGAACTGCCCCACCTGCAAAGCAGGGAAAGCTGAACCGCCTATGATCCGCCGCCCCATTACCATCATCAACAAACTTGGGCTCCATGCCCGGGCCGCAGCCAAACTGGTGGGCAAGGCATCTGAATTCGACAGCAGCATTCAGATCAGCCGCAAAGGGCGACAGGTGGACGCCAAAAGCATCATGCCAGTCATGATGCTCGCCGCCAGCCAGGGATCAGAGGTAGAGCTGATTGTAGACGGTCCGGATGAGTCCGAAGCTGTCGATGCGCTGGTTACGCTGATCAACGACTACTTCGGGGAAGGCGAATAACCACCTCCACACTGGACATCCTTGCCCGTCTACGGCATTCACCTACAACTCTTCCTCACCTATGTTGCCTAACTCCGCTATAATACGAGGGTTTTCTGACCGTGGGTGATCCATGACCGATATTCTGGAGAAAAGCCAAGCGCGCCAACGCCTTCGCTCCCTGAGCGAAGCGCTGGACAGTGGCGCCCTGAAACAGGTTGCCCGCATCCTGAATGGCGGCCTGAGCCCCAGTGACATCGCCCACCTGCTGGAGTCATCACCACCCCGCCAGCGTGCCCTGCTCTGGAACCTGGTCGACAAGCAGCTTGAAGGCGAAGTCCTCCAGTATCTGAATGACGATATCCGAGGTTACTTCCTGAGCCAGCTGAACGCTCAGGAACTGGCTGACATCATCGAGGATTTCGAGTCGGACGATCTGGCCGACTTACTGCAGCAGTTGCCCGACACGGTCATCCAGGAAGTCCTGGACACCATGGACGAGCAGGATCGCCAACGTGTCGAAGAAGTCCTCTCCTACCCGGAAGATACCGCCGGCGGCCTGATGAACACGGACACCATTACGGTGCGCCCGGACATCAGTATCGACGTGGTTTTGCGCTACCTGCGCCGTCATCGCAACCTGCCGCCGATGACGGATAGTCTTATCGTGGTCAGCCGACGCGACGAGTTCATCGGCATGTTGCCTATCACCAAAATGCTCGTATCCAACCCGGCGGCAACCGTGCGGGAGGTGATGGACACGGACATCGAACCGATACCGGTTACGCTGTCCGACACCAAGGTGGCAACCCTGTTCGAACGGTACGACCTGATCTCAGCACCCGTGGTCAGTGAGGAAGGCCGACTCCTGGGCCGAATCACCATCGATGACGTGGTTGACGTTATTCGCGAAGACGCAGACCACTCCCTGATGAGCATGGCCGGTCTTGATGAAGACGAAGACACCTTCGCACCGATTCTGAAGACCACCCGGCGCAGGGCCGTGTGGCTGGGCATCAACCTGCTTACGGCCTTTACCGCTTCGGCCGTGATCGGGCTGTTTGAGGCGACCATCGAAAAGGTTGTGGCGCTGGCGGTATTGATGCCCATCGTGGCATCCATGGGCGGCATTGCCGGCAGTCAGACCCTGACCCTGGTCATCCGTGGCATGGCCGTGGGACAAATCAGTGGCGCCAACGTGGGCTGGCTGCTAAACCGCGAATTTATTGCGGGTGCCCTGAACGGATTGCTCTGGGCAGTGGTGGTTGCGTCAGCGGCAACCCTCTGGTTCAGCGACATCATGATTGGCGCCATTATCGCCGCCGCGCTGATTATCAACCTGATCGCTGCGGCACTCGTGGGCACCGTGCTACCTCTGTTCCTGAAGTCCCGCAACATTGATCCGGCACTGGCCGGTAGCGTTATACTGACAACGGTCACGGATGTGGTCGGCTTTATGGCCTTCCTTGGTCTGGCGACGATATTCTACGGATAACCTGTATCCGACAACACGGACTGAAAATGAACGACTCCCAAGACGACGCCCCGGAATACCTCGGCCCGAGCAAATCCCAACTCAAGCGCGAAATGCACCAGTTGCAGGATCTTGGCAGGCGTATGCTGGATCTGAGTAACGATCAGCTCAATACCCTGCCGATCAGCGACACCCTGCGGGCGGCCATCGAGGAATCCCGTCGCATTCGCCAGAACGAAGCCCGTCGCCGCCACCTGCAGTACATCGGCAAGATTATCCGCCAGGAAGACGACCCGGAAGGGCTGACTCGAGCCATTGATGCTTTCGATGCCGGAAGCGAAGAGCACACCCGCCGACATCACCTTGCTGAACGTTGGCGAGACCGGATGATTGAGGAAGGCGACTCGGCCGTCGGCGAATTCCTGAACTACTGCACAACGGCGGATATACAGCATCTGCGCAACCTCGCGCGCAACGCTCGCCGGGACGTGCAGAAAGAAAAGAATACCGGCCAGCCACGAAAGCTGTTTCGCTACCTCAGAGAGTGCATCGACGACGCGGAAGCCGCCGGAAACTAAAGTCTCCGGTGCTCCCAGACGGGCATCCGTGTGCGGATGTCCTTGAGTGTTTCGCGATCAAGCTCTCCAACGACGACACCCGGCCCTTCATCGATCTCGGATAGTATTCGGCCCCAGGGATCGACGATCGCGCTGTGCCCATAGGTGCGCCGGCGCTCACTGTTCTGCCCACCCTGGGCCGCTGCCACAAGCCAGAACTGATTCTCAATCGCACGGGCACGTATCAGCGCATGCCAGTGGGCGTCACCGGTATACCAGGTAAAGGCACTGGGCAGGGACACCCATTCTGCGTCCTGCTCCCTGAGCTGTCGGAACAGCTCGGGAAAGCGCAGGTCGTAACAGATGGCCATGCCGAGTCGGCCTGCCGGTGTATCAATCACAACCACGTCTTCACCCGGCTCGAAGGTATCCGACTCACGATACTGCCCCTGGGCATCTTCAACGGTGGCGTCAAAAAGATGAATCTTGTCGTAGCGGGCAACCTCACGGCCCCGGTCATCGTAGACATAGCAGCAGGCACGAACCCGATCGGTCACAGTGGACCAGTCCGGCCTCGCCGCAATGGGTAGCGAACCACCGACCACCCAGATGCCAAGTTCGGTCGCCTGCTGTGCGAGGAATTGCCGAATCACGTTGTCCGGTTCCGCTTCCCGGCGGCCACAGCCGATCATCTGTTTTGTGGCCAGTACCGCAAAGTTTTCAGGCAGCACTGCAATGCTGGCACCTGCGTCGGCCGCCTCCTTCAGCAGTCTTGCTGCCTCGTTGAGGTTGGCGGCGATGTCATGGGTACTCACCATCTGTATCGCCGCTACCCGACTTGCCTGCCATTTGACGGGATTGTCTCTTTGCGTTGACATTACGGCCCTCCTGCCAAAACCATCAATTGCCGGTATCGAATACCCGCCTCAGTCGAACGTCTGGTTCGTCCCAGCTTCCACTTACACTATAGGTCGCACTGGTGAGTTTGCTCAATGGATCACCCAACACTTTGTCGAGAACAAACAACGCGCCGCCAATCGGAGCACCTGCCCCCATTAACAAAGCGGCCAGTGGCAGGTTCTGGGTCAGAGGCAACACCACCACCATTCTCATATCGAGGGTTTCCTCAATCATGTTGGAGGTGCCCGTCAGCTTGAACGCGCCGGAAGGCCCTACCACCTGCAGCTCTGGATCCAACGTCAGCAGGCCGTTAATCATGCTGGCCTTGCCGGAGATGGCATCGAAGGCGACACCCGCTTCGTACAGATCGGAGAAATCGAGCTTCAGGCGTCGCCAGAGCGTGTCAGCATTGAGCAGGTTGAACACCCGGAACAGCTGAGCCGTATTGTTGCCCTCAAGGATGACACCGTCATCAAAACGCACACTGACCGAGCCACTAAGGCCCGAAACGTCAAACTGATCCGGGCGGCCGGGCCAGTCAATATCAAGCTTGACGGCCGTGTTCTTGCTGCGGAAGGGAATCTCAGCGCCAACCAAGGTGTCCAGGTCTGCCAGCGACTTACCGTTGATATCACCGGTAAAACGGGTGATTTCCCGCCCGGCTGCAATGCTCCAGGACAGCTCCCCGGTCAGGGTCAAGGATTTGAGAGTGCCAACAATGTCCTGTACTAGCAGTTGTGTGGCTTCGGGCCTCAGTTGGAACGACCAGCTACCGGCGTTTTCCCCATCCATGTTGAGAGCGGCAATACGGACATCCACGTCCGGCCAGTTGCCGAGGCCCAGGTCACGGAATGTCTGTGCCTGCTGTTCGGGCTCCTGTTCATCGCCCGACTCACTATTGCCCCTGGAGAGCATCAGGCGCTCAAAGTCGACGCTGACCGGTCGATCGTCCTGGGGCCAGAGCACATGGCCTGACGCCCATTCCGAGTCGGTAGTGATCAACCACTCACTGTCACTTTGCCGCGCAGACACCGTAATATCAGTCAGTTGGCGGTCGCCCAGAAACAGTTCGTTCAGGGCAACGTCTACCATTCCCGACTCCCAGGTCATATCCAGGTTGGCGCGATCTTGCCAGTCGACTGACATATCAACGCCGGACTCTTGTCGGGGCGTGACTGTTACCCTCAGGGGCGCTTCATCATCAATGTCTTTTGCCAGCGGTTCAGGCCAGTCAACCGAGAGCCCGGCCAGATCCGAATACAGCGTAACGGCAGAAGCGGTGTCCGTTGAGACGTCCAACGTTGCCTGGTAGCCAATGTCGCCACTGAGCCCCATGTCCATGCCCTCCGGCAACTCAGTTCGATCCAGGAGCTGGCGAACGTCAAGGCGACCATATTGACGGATATTGAGCGATTGACCGTTCTCACTCCGCCGCATCAGAACCGTGACCGGAGCTCCCATAAACCGAGCCTGCAGGGGGTTCTCGGAAAATCCCTCATCGCTGTTAAACCCCAGCTCCCCATTGACCTGGGTCCACTGTAGATCGGCTTCGGGATAAGTCAGGGTACCGGAATCGGCTCTGACGCTGGCGTTGATGGTGGGCGGCGCATCGGATATCAATGGCAAACCAAGCCCGAGATCCAGGTGAAAATCGCCATCCAGGACGATGCTCCGCCCTGCTTCTCCCGCCAGCTCACCCAGGGGGCTGTTGTCCATCCAGAAAGCCAACGCTGACCCGGGAACCGGGGCTGACGCATCGACGTACACCTGAATATCCTCACCCTCCGGGACAACCCTCACCTCGCCGGGCTCCAGTTCCAGCCCTCCCGTTCGTCCTGCGCGGATGTCGACCCGGGTGCGACCATCCTGAATAAAGACTTCACCACTGGCATCCGCCACCTCGGGCCATCGCTCGTCGTAGCGGATACTGGCTTCTTCGAATCGGTAAACCATTGAGGACGAGAAAGAATTTTCCGGGGCGTCACGATCAATCTGGCCATGACCGTAAAACTCACCGCTGGAGATATCGGCCTTGGTGATCGACGTCGTCAGCCATTGGTAGAGGTCAGGGTCGACAACCTTCATTGGCACGAAGTCGGCAAGCATATCGGCCGTACCATCCCGCACACCGACCCTCAGCCCCAAATTGTCCTCCCCGCCCTGATCCATTCGCAGGTCAAAGGCACCTGTCAGCCGGGTGTTGGCGCCATAAACCATACGGATATCATCCGCGTATACGCGGGTTACCCCTCCCTCAAAACGCCAGGCCACACCTGCGCGGACGTCGCGGAGGCTCCAGAACCCCCGGAACAGCTCCGGAAAACCGAGTGACAGCCCCTCGCTATTCACTCTGACGAAACCGCCTTCCCGGTCAATAACCAGGCTACCATCAAGACCAGACACACCCGGCGCACCGTCATGGGCCCTGACGCCAATATTGTTCAACGCTGCCGTCAGCTCAAAGCCACCGCCATCATCCGTGGGCAGGTTAAGCATCACCCGGTCCAGGCGGCCGGTGGGGCGATAATTCTCAAGGGCCCTTTCAACCCTGCCTGGCAACAGGTTCATGCCTGCGACCAACCGTCTAAGGGGTTGGAGTGGAAGCGCATCAGCGATCAATCTTCGGCCCCCGTCGCGATGACTGAACCGGAGGCTGAACGGAGAAACCGTATTGCCGTTCCACTCCCACTCAAGTTCCTTTACGTGAAACTCACCGGTGGCGTACCAGGGCTTAGCCGCCGCTTCTGGCTCACGCTCGCCCAACGTGTCGTGCCTGCGCCAACCAAATTTCGCCCTGATGTTCTCTAGTGGGGCCAGGGATTGGAGACCGACACCGAGTTGCAGATACGGCGTTTCCAGGTTGCCACTGACTTGCTCGATGTGCCCATCCCGAAACGTCATCCAGACCTGACCTCCGAGATCAAAACCTTCCGCCCGAATGTTCCGCCAGGCGTACTCCTCTGCGAGTCCATCAAACAACCGGCCGGAGTTAATATCTGCATAAACCTGCCCCGTGAAGTCACCACGGAAGAAGTGCCGACCAACCAGCTCGAAGCTGGCCAGTTGTTCGGTCGTTCCCGGCCGCATGGCACGGCCTGATGCATGAAACAGCCCGCGCCGGTAGATCAGGTCCAACTGGGGCACCTCTACATGCCGCAGGGTGCCATTGGCGTCGCGAATACCAAGGTCCAGGCGTGTAATCTTGACGGAAGGGTCGGACAGCCATTCGCCGGCAATATCCAGCCAGAGTTCCAGGTCGCTTGCCACGGGATCGGGAATATCGACACCTTCGACGGTCACCGCCCCCCTCGGAGTCTGGTTGATCGTCAGTTCCAGCCCATCGGCGTCAAAATCAGCGAACACAATACGCAGGCGCATGAGCGAGGCGAGAAAATCGAGGCCAATGCGGACGCTCTTCAGTGACCCGGCAACGTCACTACGGTCGTTTTCGGAGACGACCACGATATCGCGGGCGACAATGGTTGGATCCAGCCAGTTCCAGCTAGAGGAGAGCGAACCAATACTGACCGGCTGGCCCAGCTCAGACGACAACCGTTGTTCAATCGAAGAGCGATATTCGTTGATGTTCTGAGTAACCTGGCGCCCTATTCCGGCATAAAGTGCAAGCAGGACGACGACCGCCAGCAACAACCACCAGATCAGACTGGCGGCGCCCGAGACGATTCGAAGTAACAGATGTTTCAGAGTTTGATCAGCCACACTGGATGCCATCAGGGGTAATCGCCACGCCTAACCAATGCCTGCCGGGCCGGCGTTACAGCAGTACCACATCATACTGCTCCTGACTGTAGAATGGCTCAACCTGAAAACGGATGGTTTTGCTGATAAACGTCTCAAGGTCTGCCACGTTGTCGGACTCTTCATCCAACAGCCGATCCACCACGCTCTGGGACGCCATCACCAGATAGCTTTCCGCGTCATAGGCGCGATTGACCCTGAGAATTTCACGGAATACTTCATAACAGACCGTTTCGCTGGTCTTGAGAAAGCCGCGTCCATCACAGATGGGGCAAGGCTCACATAAAATCTGACCAAGGCTTTCGGTGGTGCGCTTACGGGTCATTTCCACCAATCCGAGCTCGGAAACCCCGGTAATCTTGGTTTTAGCGTGATCCCGCTCCAGCATTTTCTCCAGCATTCGGTGGACCTGGCGCTGGTGCTCGGAATCCTCCATATCGATGAAATCGATGATGATAATACCACCGAGATTCCTTAACCTGAGCTGGCGACTAATGGCACGGGCCGCCTCGAGGTTGGTCTTGAAAATGGTTTCTTCCAGGTTGCGATGCCCCACAAACGCGCCGGTGTTGATATCGATCGTGGTCATCGCTTCGGTCTGGTCGATGATCACGTAGCCACCGGATTTGAGCTGGACCTTGCGACTGAGGGCTTTCTGAATTTCATCCTCAACAGAATACAGGTCAAAAATGGGACGTTCGCCCGGGTAATACTCAACCTTGTCGGAAAACTCGGTCACAAACTCCTCAACGAACTCCATCACCCGCTGGTGGCTTTCCCGACTATCGATGCGCACCTTCTCAGTCTGTGGACGAATCAGGTCGCGAATGGTGCGGATAAACAGGGGAAGATCCTGATACACCACCGAAGGCGCCTGACTTCGGGTAATGCGCTCCTCAATGGCCTGGTTCAGACGGTGCAGGTAGGTCATATCGCCGATCAGGTCATCTTCCGAGGCAGCCTCTGCAGCGGTGCGAATAATGTAGCCGCCAGAGATGTCCGGTTCTGCGGCAGCACCCTCTTCAACCAGCGACTTCAACCGTGAACGTTCGGTCTCATCTTCAATTCGCTGGGAAATACCAACATGACGGACGCCAGGCATGAATACCAGATAGCGCGAGGGGATGGATAGCTGGGTGGTCAGCCGTGCACCCTTGGTTCCAATGGGGTCCTTGGTGACCTGAACCACGAGGGACTGCCCTTCACGGAGCAGGGTGCGGATATCCGGAACCGTTTTCGGCGTTTCGGGGGCTTCGCTGGCCGGCTGCTGACTGGTGACGACATCAGAGGCATGAATAAACGCCGCACGTTCCAGGCCGATGTCTACAAATGCCGCCTCCATGCCGGGCAATACACGAACCACCTTGCCCTTGTAAATGTTGCCCACGATGCCCTTGCGGCTGGTGCGCTCAATGTAGGCCTCCTGGAGCATACCGTTCTCCACGAGCGCCACCCGGGTTTCCACCGGGGTCACATTGATCAGTATTTCTTCACTCATTGCGGCTCTCCTGCCTGCTGTTCCAGGTTTCCCATACCGGGTATCCGGCACCGGCCAGTAATGCTGCGGTTTCCTGCAGGGGCAGTCCCACTACGGCGCTGTAACTGCCTCGGAGTTCCTCTACAAAAATACCACCCCGCCCCTGAATGCCATAGCCGCCCGCTTTATCCATGGGCTCACCAGTTGCCACATAGGCATCGATTTCCGCCGCCAGCAGCTCGCGGAAACGAACATTCGCTATCACCAGGCAGGACTCACAAATACCCTTGTGAACCACAGCAACACCGGTCATGACCTGATGGGTGGTTCCCGAGAGCGCCTGTAACATAACGGTCGCATCGCCGGTGCTGTCTGGTTTGCCCAGAATCCGGCCCTCCAGTACAACCGAGGTGTCCGAACCAATCACCAGGCAGCCAGGCTTGGAAGCACTTCCCGCCAGAGCCTTTTCCCGGGCAAGGCGTTCGACATAGTGTTCGGCTGACTCGTTGCTCGCGGGAGTTTCGTCAATATCCGCCGGCTGAACCAGGAACGACAGACCGATCTGCCTTAACAGTTCGGCTCTTCGAGGAGACGCTGAGGCAAGAACAATAGACTGCATAGCGCCCTCCAATCCTAGCCAAGCTTGCGATTCAGGTTATCCAGCAAAACACACAACACCGGCCAGACCAGAGCACTGGTCAGCGCCGGCCACAAGTAGCTGAAACCGGAGCTGTCAGCTCCCAGTGTCTGCTTGATAAAATGCACCAGCATCTGGTTGATACCCAACAAAAGGAACACCATCAGGCACTGCTGCGGCAAAGGGTACATACGCAGCCGCTGGTGAATGGTCAGCACCAGGAACGCAATAACACCCATGGCCAGGGCATTCACGCCCAGCGGGGTGGCTTCCAGTACGTCCAGCAGCAGACCCAGGCACCAGGCCAACAGGATACCGAACTGGGCCGGTGCCCGGAATGTCCAGTAGAACACAATCAGGCCCAGCCATTCCGGCCGGAACTCAAACCAGCCCAGCGGAAACAGCGAACTGCTGAGCACCAGGGCAAACAAAACGCTCAGGGCAAAAACGGGATAACTGATCACCGACAGCATTAGCGCACCCCATCCTGTTCTGGTGATCCAGCATCGGAGCCTTCGGGCGAGCTTTCAGCGTCATTCGTGGCGTCGTCCTGTTCCGGTGAAAACACAACCAACACCAGGCGACTTCGGTTCAGTTCCGCCATTGGCGTAGCACGAATTTTCACAAACGGTTCACCCGGCTCCTTGGAAATCTGGTCCACTTCCGCTACCGGGTAGCCCTTGGGAAAACGCCCCCCCAACCCGGAGCTGACCAACAGATCCCCTTCGCGAATATCGGCGGTATCCGGCACATGCACCAATTCAAGCGTGCTGGTGTCCCCATTTCCAAGCAGGATAGCTCGCAAGCCGTTGCGAACCACTTCCACAGGCACCGCGTGGCTGCTGTCCGATACCAATAGAACCCGTGAGGTAAAACTGCTGGTTTGTTGGACCTGCCCCATCAGGCCGTTGGCATCCAGGATAGCCTGACCGACCACAACACCGTCGCGACTGCCTTTGTTGATCACCACTTCGTGAGAGAACGGGTCCGGTGAAACACCGACTATTTCGCCAACTATGACCCGGTCATCAAGGACTTCTGAGGAGTTCATCAGCTTGCGCAGTTCGTTGTTTTCTGAGGCCAGGGCGGCATATTTGAGCGCCCGGCGCTCCAGTATCAGCAAGCGAGCACGCAGCGCTTCGTTTTCTTCCTGGAGGTCTTCACGGGTGGTAAACAGGCTGGCGACCCAGTCGCTGAATTCGGAGGGTGCATTGCCAAGCCAGTGAACCGGGGCAAGGCCGGTACCGATCGCGCTGCGAACCGGCGTTACCTGATCGAAGCGGGCATCCGCAACAATCAGTATCGCAGAGAGCACAATAACCAGTAGCAGCCTGAAACCGGGAACGGGGCCTTGGACAAAGATGGTTTTAATAGCTCACCCTCCCGCACTCCATGCAGGTGTCCATACGACAACCGCCGCCGTGATCATTCACGAGCGGCGGCCGGGTAAAGGCAATGTCGGGGCGTAAAGCCGGAGTCAAGGTCAGCCCTCCTGGGAGAACATTCCGATTCCGCCACGATCAATCACTTCCAGCGCCTTGCCGCCACCACGGGCGACACAGGTCAGCGGGTCTTCCGCAATAATCACCGGCAGGCCGGTTTCCTCGCTGATCAGTTTATCCAAACCGCGCAGCAACGCACCACCACCCGTAAGCACAATGCCACGCTCGGCGATATCAGACGCCAACTCTGGTGGCGACTGTTCCAGGGCGCTTTTCACTGTCTGGACGATCTGCGCCAGGGATTCCTGGAGCGCGTCGAGGATTTCCTCGCTGTTCAGGGTAAACGCCCGGGGCACGCCCTCTGCAAGGTTGCGGCCGCGAACGTCGATCTCGCGGATATCCAACCCCTCATAGGCACAACCAATTTCGTGTTTGATGCGCTCTGCAGTGGAGTCACCGATCAGGCTGCCGTAGTTGCGGCGAACGTAGGTAACAATCGCTTCATCGAACTTGTCGCCACCGGTACGAACAGACTCGGCGTACACAATGCCATTCAGGGAGATGATAGCGATTTCGGTGGTGCCACCGCCGATGTCCACGATCATGGAACCGCTGGCTTCCTCCACCGGCAGGCCAGCACCAATGGCCGCCGCCATCGGCTCTTCAATCAGGAACACTTCCCTGGCACCAGCGCCCAGAGCGGATTCACGGATAGCCTTACGCTCTACCTGGGTGGATTTGCTGGGAACGCAAACCAGTACGCGGGGGCTTGGGGTGATAAAGCTGTTCTCATGCACCTTGTGGATGAAGTGCTGGAGCATTTTCTCGGTAACCACGAAATCTGCGATCACACCGTCTTTCATCGGACGGATGGCGGTGATGTTTCCCGGTGTGCGGCCAAGCATGCGTTTCGCTTCGGCGCCGACGGCTGCGACCATTTTCTGTGAGCCAGAGGTGCGGATGGCTACAACGGAGGGCTCGTTGAGTACGATACCGCGTTCGCGCACGTATATAAGGGTGTTGGCGGTGCCCAGGTCGATGGACAGGTCGCTGGAAAATAAACCTCGGAGTCTTTTGATCAACATTCGTGTAGTTTCAACCTGAGAGTTGCAGTCGCAAAAATGATGCGGCAACTTTAGCAGTGAGCACCCCCGCAGGCAAGGCACCATCGGGGCTCCCGAGGCGCCTTTCGCGCTTTTCTCCTTTGTTTTGGCCCCTCCCGCGATTGTTTGAATCTGTTACCATAGCGCTTTCTTTTTGAACTTGGGTGCATGGGCGCTTGAGAGACGGCCTTCCAAAACACGCTCAAGCACGTCCGTGTGGCGCTTGGGCTCCGCCATCCATGGCTCCGCACAGTTCTGGAAGGCCGTCTCTCAAGCACCCTCATCATCCGTGCAAACTTCAGTTGATATAAAGCGCGCATTTAAGTTACTGAAACTTCATATATATGGGAGGAAGCGTGACCATTTCCCGCAAGGACATTGAGAAAGTCGCTGTGCTCGCCCGCATTCGGGTGGACGAGGAACAGGTTTCAGCGCTGGAAAAGGATCTGGGCAATATCCTGGATCTGGTGGACCAGTTGAGCGCGGCGGATACCGATTCGGTGGCGCCCATGGCCCACCCCTTGGATGCCGTCCAGCGCCTGCGCCCGGATGAGGTGACGGAAACCAATGAACGGGAGTCTTTCCAGGCGATTGCGCCGGCTACCGAGAATGGCCTCTATCTGGTTCCCCGAGTGATTGAATAAAGGGCATCGAGTGACCCGACGAACAGCGACGTAAACAGGACGTATCATGCATAACAAATCCGTAGCAGAGCTTTCCCGAGAGTTGGAAAGCGGCAAGATTTCCAGCGTGGAGCTGACCCGGCAGTTCCTGGGCCGCCTTGAAAAGGAAGACGAGCAGCTCAACAGCTTTATCACCATTACGGAAGAACAGGCCCTGGCCGACGCCCATGCGGCAGACGAGCAACGGGCAGCGGGTAAGGCGACACCCTGGACGGGCGTGCCCTTCGCCCACAAGGACATATTCTGCACCAATGGCGTGGCGACCACTTGTGGCTCGAAGATGCTGGCGAATTTTGTGCCACCCTACGATGCAACGGTCACGGAAAATTTCCGCAAGGCGGGCGCTGTGTGCCTGGGTAAGACCAACATGGACGAGTTCGCCATGGGGTCGTCTACCGAGTCCAGCTACTTTGGCGCCACTGCCAACCCCTGGGGTCTGAGCCAGGGCGAGAAGCGGGTTCCGGGTGGTTCTTCCGGCGGCTCCGCGGCGGCGGTTGCAGCGCGGCTGGTGCCCGCGGCGACAGCCACGGATACCGGCGGGTCCATTCGCCAACCGGCCGCGCTGTGTGGCGTGACCGGGCTGAAACCAACCTATGGCCGGGTGTCCCGTTACGGCATGATTGCCTTTGCTTCGAGCCTGGACCAGGGCGGCACCATGGCCCGCACAGCCGAAGACAATGCGCTGATGCTGAATGTAATGGCGGGCTTTGACCCCAAGGACTCCACCTCCATTGACCGTGACGTTCCGGACTATACCGCAACGCTGAACGAGCCATTGACAGGGTTACGCATCGGGCTGCCGAAGGAATACTTTGCTGGCAACCTCAGTGCCGCCATGGAAGAACAGGTTCGGGGTGCTATCCGGGAGTACGAGAAGCTCGGCGCCACGGTAAAGGAAGTATCCCTTCCCCACGCTGACCTCGCCATCGCAGCCTACTACGTTATCGCCCCGGCCGAGGCCTCGGCCAACTTGTCCCGTTTTGACGGCGCCCGTTATGGCTACCGCTGCGAAGACCCGAAAGACCTGCTGGACATGTACACACGCACCCGGGCCGAAGGCTTCGGCACCGAGGTCAAGCGCCGGATTCTGGTGGGCACCTACGCCCTGTCCGCCGGTTACTTCGATGCCTATTATCTGAAAGCCCAGAAGGTTCGTCGGCTGATCCAGCAGGACTTCATCAACGCCTTCAAGGAAGTGGATGTTCTGATGAGCCCCACCACGCCCTCCCCGGCTTTTATACAGGGCGAGAAAACCAGCGACCCGGTGACCATGTACCTGGAGGACGTGTTTACCATTGCCATCAACCTGGCGGGCATCCCCGCCATGTCCGTTCCAGCCGGGTTTGTGGACGGGCTTCCAGTGGGCCTGCAGATTATTGGGGATTATTTCTCCGAAGCTCGCCTGCTGAACGCCGCCCATCAATTTCAGCAGGTGACCGACTGGCACCAGCGCGAACCGCAATAAGCCCGATACAGGAGAACGACTATGCAGTGGGACATTGTGATCGGGCTGGAGATTCACGTTCAGCTCGCCACCAAAACCAAGATTTTTTCCGGCTCCAGCACCGCCTATGGCGCTGAACCCAACACCCAGGCCAATGCCGTTGACCTGGCCATGCCGGGCACCCTGCCCGTGCCGAACGAGCAGGCATTTCGCTACGCGGTGATGTTTGGCCTGGCGGTCAACGCCGAGATTGAACGCCGCTCAGTGTTTGAACGGAAAAACTATTTCTACCCGGACCTTCCCAAGGGCTATCAGACAACACAACTGGAGCGCCCGATTGTCGGCCCCGGCTATGTGGATATCGATCTGGCCAGTGGCGAATCCAAACGGGTGCGTATTCACCACGCCCACCTGGAAGAGGATGCAGGAAAATCTCTCCATGAGGATTTCCACGGCATGACGGGCATCGACCTGAACCGCGCAGGCACGCCGCTGATTGAGGTGGTCACTGAACCCGACATGACCAATGCCGATGAGGCTGTCGCCTTTGCCAAAAAACTCCACGGCATTGTCACGTCCCTGGGCATCTGTGACGGTGACATGTCACAGGGCTCCATGCGCTTTGACGTGAACATCTCACTCAAGCCCAAGGGTTCCGATACCCTGGGCACCCGCACCGAAACCAAGAACCTGAACTCCTTCCGCTTCATGGAGCAGGCCATTGCCCACGAAGTCGAGCGGCAGATGGACATTCTCGAGGACGGTGGCACCATTGTTCAGGAAACCCGCCTGTACAATGGCGACCGGGACGAGTCCCGCTCTATGCGCACCAAGGAAGAAGCCAACGATTACCGCTACTTCCCCTGCCCGGACCTGCTGCCGGTGGAAATCGACGATGCCTTTATCGACGAAGCCCGCAACAGCCTCCCGGAACTGCCGGATGCCCGCAAGGCCCGCTTCAAGGAACAGTACGGCCTGAACGACTACGATGCTGGACTACTGGCTGGCGACTCGAAACTGGCCGCATTCTTCGAAGCCGCCGCTGATCGCGGGAAGGACGCCAAGTTGGCTTCCAACTGGGTTCAGGGCGAATTCTCCGCACGTCTGAATGCGGAGGAAAAATCTGTGGCCGACTCACCGATTTCCGGCGAGCAGCTTGGGGATCTGGTGGTGCGCATCGCGGACAACACAATTTCATCGGCGGGTGCCAAGAAAGTGTTCGAGGCGCTCTGGACCGGCGAAAATGACAACGTGGATGCGATCATCGATGCCAAGGGCCTGAAGCAGGTGTCAGACACTGGCGAGCTTGAGAAGATGGTGGACGAGGTTCTGGCCTCCATGCCGGATCAGGTGGCCCAGTACCAGCAGGAATCCGACCCCAAGAAGCAGAAGAAGATGCTCGGCGGGTTCATGGGGCCGCTGATGAAGGCCTCCAAGGGCCAGGGCAATCCGAAGCTGTTTAATGAGATTCTGGTGAAGAAACTGGGGGGCTGACCCTCTGGCTGCGGCCCCAGCCTGTTTGGTTTGGGGGAGGCCTCGGTGGGAGGCTTCTCCCAAAAAACGCTTCAAGCACATCCGTGTGCGCTTGGGCTCCGCCATCCATGGCTCCGCACATTTTTGGGAGAAGCCTCCCACCAAGGCCAACTGGCTCCGAGAAAACGCCTGACAAGCAACTCCAGCCCAAGGAGGCTAGTAGCGTAACCTGAAGACTACCGAACAAGCCGACCCCATAGATCATGCTCATCCGCATGCTCGACCGCAGCCTGAACAATCTGCCCCGGAACAAGATCGGTTTCGTCGTTGAGGTAAACCATGCCGTCAATCTCCGGCGCATCCGCCTTGGAGCGGCCGATGGCGCCTTCTTCGTCGACTTCGTCGATGAGAACGTCAATAGTCTGGCCGATTTTGGCCTGCAATCGGGCCGCTGATATTTCAGCCTGTTTTTCCATGAACCGGGCCAAGCGCTCTTCCTTCACCTCTTCCGGAACGGCACCTTCGATCTCGTTCGCCCTCGCACCTTCCACCGGGCTGTACTTGAAGGCTCCGACACGATCAAGCTGAGCCTCATCCAGCCAATCCAGCAGGTACTGGAAATCTTCCTCTGTTTCGCCGGGGAAACCGACAATAAAGGTGGAACGGATGGTGAGCTCCGGGCAGATGTCACGCCACTTGCGAATGCGTTCCAGCGTCTTGCTGTCGTGGGCCGGGCGCTTCATGGCCTTGAGCACTTTCGGGCTGGCGTGCTGGAACGGGATATCCAGGTACGGCAGGATTTTGCCCTCCGCCATCAGCGGGATCACATCGTCCACGTGCGGATAGGGATAAACGTAATGCAGGCGCACCCAAACGCCCATTTCACCCAACGCCTCACACAGGGACTGCATCTTGGTCTTTAGCGGGCGGCCCTGCCAGAATCCGGTACGGTACTTGGTGTCGACACCGTATGCAGAGGTGTCCTGGGAGATCACCAGAAGCTCTTTTACGCCAGCGTCCACCAGGCGCTTGGCCTCGTCCATCACGTCACCAATCGGGCGACTGACCAGGTCGCCGCGCATGGACGGGATGATGCAGAAGGTGCATCGGTGGTTACAGCCTTCGGAAATTTTCAGGTATGCATAATGCCGGGGGGTCAGTTTGATGCCCTGAGGAGGTACCAGGTCCGTAAACGGATCGTGTTGCTTGTTCGGCGGCACGAACTGGTGCACCGCTCCCACAACTTCTTCGTAGGCGTGTGGGCCGGACACGGCGAGAACACCCGGGTGAGTGTCACGCATCTTGTCCGCTTCAACACCCATGCAACCGGTTACGATGACCTTGCCATTTTCATTGATTGCTTCACCAATGGCATCTAGGGACTCCTGCTTGGCGGCATCTATAAAGCCACAGGTGTTCACCACGACGATATCAGCGTCGTTATAGGTCGGTACCACATCGTAGCCGTCCAGCCGAAGCTGGGTAAGGATGCGCTCGGAATCAACCAGGGCCTTGGGGCAGCCAAGACTGATAAAACCCACTTTTCCGCTGCCTGCGGGAAGGGATGAAATCTTGTTTGTCATAACCTGCACGAAATCGTGGAGCCGTTAGCGGCCCCGGTGGATGTTGGTGCGTAGTTTACCGCAGCCAATCCGACACCGTAAGTAACAGCTGCCCGTCGTATCCGCCTGATCGCGAGCGCTCCGAATCGATTTTGGTGACACCACGCTCACATTCAGTTCACAAATCTGACAGTTTTGGCGACAGGCAACTTGCTGATCACCAAACAAACAACTAGACTTTCAGGAAGTTAAGATCGAAACAACAAGCGCTTGCTGTTTTTCGCACTCGCCATATTGCAGATTTATGACAATTGGCTGGCTTTCTCGTGTGTATAGAAAGCGTGCCTGGAAAGAAGGCAGCGAGTAAAAATAATAAAGGATTGAACGATGGGTAAGGCTGCCTGCTTTGAAACCAGAGACGCAAGAAGAGTGACTATGAAACCAGTTGCCGCCAAGCCAAACCTACGCAACCAACAACGCGTCGATGTCGCTACCGAAGCCCGGATTGAAAAAACCGACGGCAGCTGCCTTACCTGTAAAGTCTCCAACATTTCCCGAACCGGCCTGATGGTCCTCTGTGATCAGGACTCCGTGAGAAAACTGGTTCCCGGCCAGAAAACACCGGCACCCGGAAACTGGATATCCGTAACAACGACATTCTCTGTGCCGGTTGTTGCCAACCAACCCGTTTCTGTGATCGCCGGAGGCAACATTGTCCACATGCGACGAATTGCCCGCGACCAGTTCCAGCTCGGCATCCAGTTCTCGGAGTTCGAAGGCAATGGTTTCGACTACGTGAACAACTACGTCAGCAAACTGCTTTCCACCTCGTCGCACTAACTCGGAAGTTTTACCCTCCAGCCTTTCCTGCCGCTATATTGTTATAGCAGTAAACTCTAGTTACCCGACTTCTTATGCCATGGCCTGATCTGGTATCATGGCGGCATTCACACGCCCAGCCTCTATCGAATCCGGAGGCACGCAAAGCGGTAACAGGACACGATGACCACTTACAACCTGACGCATCTCAAACAGCTGGAAGCTGAAAGCATCCACATCATCCGGGAAGTTGCAGCCGAGTTCGACAACCCGGTCATGCTCTATTCCATCGGGAAAGACTCCGCAGTAATGCTGCACCTGGCCCGCAAAGCCTTTCATCCCGGCAAGCTGCCCTTCCCGCTCTTACACGTGGACACCACCTGGAAGTTCAAGCAGATGATTGAATTCCGGGACCGCAAAGCAAAAGAGTATGGCCTGGACCTGATCGTCCACAAGAACGAGGACGGGATCAAACAGGGCATCGGCCCCTTTACTCACGGCAGCGCCAAGCATACCGACGTGATGAAAACCCAGGCCCTCAAACAGGCCCTGGACAAGTACAAGTTTGATGCTGCTTTCGGCGGCGCTCGCCGGGACGAGGAAAAATCCCGTGCCAAGGAGCGCGTCTATTCCTTCCGTGACGAGTACCACCGCTGGGACCCAAAGAACCAACGTCCTGAGCTCTGGAACATCTACAACGGCAAGATCAACAAAGGCGAGAGCATCCGGGTATTCCCGCTGTCCAACTGGACCGAGCTGGATATCTGGCAGTACATCTACCTCGAAAACATTGAAATCGTGCCACTTTACTACTCCGCCAAGCGGCCCGTCGTGGAACGCGATGGCACGCTGATCATGGTGGACGACGACCGCATGCCTTTGAAAGAAGGCGAAAAGCCGATGATGAAATCCATCCGTTTCCGCACCCTGGGCTGTTACCCACTGACCGGCGCCATCGAATCCGAGGCAGACACGCTGCCGGAGATCATCCAGGAGATGTTGCTGGCAACCAGCTCCGAACGTCAGGGCCGCGTGATCGACCACGATTCGGCCGGCTCCATGGAACAGAAAAAGCGGGAAGGGTATTTCTAAGATGGCACACCAGTCTGATCTGATTGCGGAAGATATTCAGGCCTACCTGAAGCAACACGAAAACAAGGAACTGCTGCGCCTACTCACCTGCGGCAGTGTGGACGACGGCAAGAGCACCCTTATTGGTCGCCTGCTGCACGACACCAAGATGATCTATGAAGATCATATGGCGAGCCTGAAAAGTGACAGCGCCAAGATGGGCACAACGGGCGAAAAGCTGGACCTTGCCCTTCTGGTCGATGGCCTGCAGGCCGAGCGGGAACAAGGCATCACTATTGATGTTGCCTATCGCTTTTTCTCAACTGATAAGCGCAAGTTCATCATCGCAGACACTCCCGGCCACGAGCAGTACACTCGCAACATGGCGACAGGGGCATCGACGGCTCAAGTTGCGATCCTGATGATCGATGCGCGCCACGGCGTTCTGACCCAGACCCGCCGCCACTCCTACATTGCCTCTCTGCTTGGCATTCGCCACATCGTGGTCGCAGTGAACAAAATGGATCTGGTTGATTTCAGCGAAGAACGCTTCAACGAAATCAAGGACGACTACCTGGCGTTTGCCAATCAGCTTGGCCTGAAGGATATTCGCTTCGTGCCACTGTCTGCCCTCGAAGGCGACAACGTCGTTAACAGGAGTGAGAACACACCCTGGTTCGACGGCCAGCCCCTGATGGACATTCTGGAGACGGTGGAAGTATCCCACGACAAAAATCTGGAGCACTTCCGCTTCCCCGTCCAGTACGTGACGCGCCCGAACCTGAACTTCCGCGGTTTCTGCGGCACCATAGCCTCTGGTGTTGTGCGCCCCGGCGACAAAGTGATGGCCTTGCCTTCACGACGCACCAGCGCAATCAAAGACATTGTGACGTTTGATGGCAACCTGGAAGAAGCCTATATCGACCAGGCGGTCACACTGACGCTCACCGATGAAATCGATGTCAGCCGAGGCGATATGCTGGTCAAGGCTGAGGATGAGCCAGAAGTGGGCAACCGCTTCACCGCCAACATTGTCTGGATGACGGACGGCCCGCTGGAAACCGGTCGCCTTTACGACATCAAGCTCGGCCCGACGTTTACCTCGGCTACCGTCAAAAAGATTCATCACCAGACCGACGTCAACACGCTGGAGAAGAACGACAACCCGTCTTCGCTTCAGCTGAACGAAATCGGACTGTGTGAGCTGACCCTGAGCCAGCCCATTGCGTTTGATGCCTATCAGCGCAACCACGCCACGGGCAGCTTCATTGTGATTGATCGACTGACCAACGTGACGATCGGTGCGGGCATGATTGCTGGCACTGCAGGCACAGTTGAGTCGCTGGACCCGGTGACCAGCGAAGAGCGCGAGCGCCGTCTGGCGCAGAAGCCTGCCATTATTGCCTGTAACGGCAAGCAGGCCACGGCGCTGGCCTTGGCAGTTGAACGGGCGCTGTTCGATCAGGGCAAGACCTCCGTTGTCCTCAGCGAGGACAACGCCGGCAATGCCGAAGACCGTCGGCGCGCAGCGCAGGTGGTCAGTGCCCATGGCCTGATTGCCATTGCGGTGAACCTAGGTGCGGATGTGGCATCGGCGTCTGTTTCTGCAGACAATGACAAGGAGATCACTGAAGCGGTGACTTCACTGATTCAGGACCTGATGCGGCATAAGCGGGTTTAACCTCGCTTTTGGGACTTGAGGATAGCCCCCATGGTCTTAGGCCTTGGGGGCTTCTTCGTTTTGGGGCTGATCCCACAGCCCTATAAAAACCATTACAATCCCAATCCCTGAAGGTTTACCCTCAGCCTCCTACACGCTCTATTAACCAAGGGACTCTTGACTCCATGGCCATCAAACAGCTCCGCACTCTCTTCGCCAGCCAGTATCAGCCCGGACAGCCGGCGCGGGTTCGTCCCGGCGAGGCGTTGGCCGAGCCGGGTGGCGACTATGAGGCGCTTCACAAGCAGATGAAGCGCCTGTTCAACAGCAAGCCCGGCAAGAAATACGGTCGCTTTTCCGAGGACATCGGTGAAAGTCCGTTTAGCAGCTGGCTGAAGGACTACCGGGAGGACAAGCAAAGCTTTGCGTCGATGACTGACCGTCTTTTTGGGCAATGGCAAGAACTGCTGAACAGCGCCCAGGAGGAATTTGAGGGGCACCTGATGATTGTCCACGAAGCCCTCGCGGATGCGGAGGTGGTTTATCTGTTTATCCTGGAAAACGACAGCGCCATGCGTTTTGATGCCCAGCAAACGTTGGACGCGACGGACATCCTGAGCCTGTCGCGGCTGAATCTGGCGGTGCGCGTGGAATTGGACGACTGGCTGAGTGACAACGCCGGCGAGAACTATCTTACGCTGGTCCACGCTCGTGGTTCCGGGGAAGGCGGTGACCTGTTCATCAAGCTATGCGGTTTCACCAATCAGGTGGATGTGGAGAAAGAGACGCTGACGTTCATGGATGCGGTGGAGGCGTTTGCCAAGTCTTCAGAGCCTGAAGAAGCGGGCAAGATTCGTGCGCGAGCCTATGAGTTCTCGAAGGAGCAGCATGCGTTGGGCGAGCCGGTGGCCATTGAAGCTCTGTCGGGCTATCTGGACGAGAACGAGCCCCAGCGTTTCAAGGAGTTTGCCAGTGAGACTGCCGAGCTGCCGGAAAGCGGGGTGTTGCATCCGGATCACCGTAAGGTGAAGAAGCTGGTTCGGATTGCGGGCTCAGGTGGTGGCATGAGCGTGTCGTTCTCTTCGGATCTGGTGAATCAGGCGGTTTACTATGACCGTGACAACGACGCACTGACGATTACGCGGTTGCCTAAGGCCTTGCGGGAGCAGCTGCAACGGTATCTTGAAGGTCGAGAAGAATAGCCTTTCCCCAGCCTGACACCTTGGGGGCTGGTCCCGCGGCAGGGATACCTTTTCTTCTGGGAAAAGAACTCGCTTCGCTCAGACACCTTTTCCCGGCAGAAAAGGTATCCCTACCCCGTGACCGATTACCAGCTTTATTCAGGTTCGGCGGTCGTGACCGAATTAGTATCGGTCCACCTCGGACGGCTGGCTCGCAGCTTCCGGACTTCCTGCATCCAGCCTACGCCGTCAACCAATTCACCGGTTTCCGGGTCTATAGGCGGGTATGGCAGGTTGCGGTCGTCGCAGTAGCGTTTTACGACCGGCTGGCACCAGCAGAACAGCAGACGGTTGTATTCATCGTCTGGTAGCCTCTGGTGGGCATACAGGCCTGCCTGTTTCCTCTGCCGTTGTGCTTCGGACAGAATAATCGCACAGGCGGACGACACGTTCAGGGACTCCACCATGCCCATCATGGGGATCACAATGTGCTCGTCAGCCTGTTCGGCAGCGCTGTCGCTGACACCATCTACTTCATTACCCATGATCACCGTGCAGGGCACGGTGAAATCCACTTCCCGGTAATCAATCGCTCTGTCCGACAGCTGGGCGGCGTAGAGTTTGTGCCCCTGCCCTTTCAGCTCCGAAACCGCCTCATCCATGGTGGGGTGCGTGTGGGTGGTGACCCAGTTGTAGCTGCCGCCGGCGGTTTTTCGGAAGGCACGGAAACCTTCCCGCGGCCAGACCACGTGCATGCTGGCAAGACCAAACGCATCGCAGGAGCGGATGATGGCCGACAGATTACGGGGTTTGTGGACCTGGTCGGTGAGGACGCTGAGATCGGGCTGGCGAGTATCCAGGGTTTGTTTGATTCGGGCCAGGCGTTCGGGAGTCATGATTGTTTGAGCGTTCTAAAAAATTGGAAAAACCAATACTACCACAAGCGATTTAGAGGATTGCCGAGACAAAGGTGGTTGCCGATTGATCACCCCGTTATAATGTGCAGCTAACTTTTTTAAGCGCCACTCCCAACCTCCCGGCGCAAATCACACACCAAGCACGTTGAGAATCATGGCCAAGAAGCTGTACATCAAGACCCATGGCTGCCAGATGAACGAGTACGACTCATCACGTATGGCAGACCTGCTTCGCACCGGCGAAACCGTCGAAATGACCGACTCGCCGGACGACGCCGACATCCTGTTGCTAAACACCTGCTCAATCCGCGAAAAAGCGCAGGAAAAAGTGTTCCACCAGCTGGGTCGCTGGAAGAAACTGAAAAACAGCAAACCGGACCTGATCATCGGTGTAGGCGGTTGCGTGGCCAGCCAGGAAGGCCAGGCTATCATCGACCGGGCACCCTACGTGGACATGGTCTTCGGGCCGCAAACCCTGCATCGCCTGCCGGATATGATCACCGAAGTCCGCGCCAAGGGTAATGGCGTTGGCGTGGTAGATGTCAGCTTTCCGGAAATCGAGAAGTTCGACAACTTGCCTGATCCCGGTGCCGACGGCCCGTCCGCATTTGTGTCCATCATGGAAGGCTGCAGCAAATACTGCACCTTCTGCGTGGTGCCCTACACCCGTGGCGAGGAAGTCAGTCGGCCGGTGGACGACGTGATCGCGGAAGTCGCCCACCTTGCCAGCCAGGGCGTGCGTGAGGTAAACCTGCTGGGCCAGAACGTTAATGCCTACCGCGGCGAAACCCACGATGGCGACGTGATGGACATGGCGGAGCTAGTGACCCTAATCGCCACCATCGACGGCATTGACCGTATCCGGTATACCACCTCACACCCGGTGGAGTTTTCGGACTCACTGATCGAGGCCTATGAGCAGGTACCAGAGCTGGTCAGTCACCTGCACTTGCCGGTGCAAAGTGGCTCAGACCGAGTCCTGGCAGCCATGAAGCGCGGCCATACAGCTCTGGAGTATAAGTCCAAACTCCGTCGCCTGCGCAAGATTCGCCCGGACATCAGTTTCTCCTCGGATTTCATCATTGGCTTCCCGGGGGAGACCGAGAAGGATTTCGAGGACACTATGAAGCTGATCAACGATATTGGCTTCGATATGTCGTTCAGCTTCATCTACAGCGCCCGGCCCGGCACTCCGGCGGCGGACCTGCCGGATGACACGCCACTGGAGGTGAAGAAACAGCGCCTGAGCATTCTCCAGGACCGGCTGAACCAGAATGTGATGGACATCAGTCGCAAGATGGTGGGCACGACACAGCGTATTCTGGTGACAGGCTTGTCCAAGAAGGACCCCGGTGAATACGCGGGCCGTACCGAGAACAACCGTATTGTGAACTTCCGGCATGAGAATCCGGAGGTGGTTGGGCACTTTATTGATGTGGAGATTCGGGAGGCTCTGCCTAATTCTCTTCGCGGGGTTCCTGTGGGTTCCGGGATGTATTAAACCTGGGCCCCACGCGTCTCGGGTTTGGTGAATGGCGAGTGGTGGGGACCTCCTCCCAAAAAACGCTACAAGCACATCCATGTGCGCTTGGGCTCCGCCATCCATGGCTCCGCACATTTTTGGGAGGAGGCCCCCACCACTCTCCGCAACTTCTTCTCGTGTCTTCAGCGTGCAAATGGTCTTGTATTTAAACAAGTGAGCCTGCACATAGTTGGATAAGGGCGCTGGCCGGAGGACTATTCCAAAAACGTGGAGCGCCAGGGATGGCGCGACCGAGCCCTACATGGACGTATTCACGGGCGTTTTTTGGGATAGTCCTCCGGCCAGCGCCCAATTGCACAATTCATGACATACCCGCTCCCTGAATCCACGGGAGTAAACAAACGGAGCACTTTTGAACGCCAACGATCACCGACAATTCGACCTACACCCGGTAGACCAGCGCCGACTGACCACCCTCTGCGGCCAGTTTGATGAGCACCTGAAGCACATTGAGCGGCGCATGAACGTCAAAATTGGCCGCCGTGGCCATCATTTCCGGGTGGAAGGTGAAACTGAACACGTGGCAGCCGCTACGGAAGTTGTCCGGCACCTGTATCGGGAAACCGAAGCCAACGATGATATCTCGCCGGACATGGTTCATTTGTTTATCCGCGAGACCGGATTCGAACGGCTGCCGGATGACGTGCCTTACAAGGGCGCCGTCACCGTCATCAAAACCCCGAAACTGCAGGCCAAGCCCAGAGGCGAGAACCAGCAGAAATACGTGCACAACATCCGTACCCACGATGTGAATTTTGGCATCGGCCCCGCTGGTACCGGCAAAACCTGGCTGGCGGTGGCGTGCGCCGTTGAGGCACTGAAAGACGAACAGGTGAAGCGCATCTTGCTGGTCCGGCCGGCCGTGGAAGCCGGCGAAAAGCTCGGTTTTCTGCCGGGTGACCTGGCCCAGAAGGTGGACCCTTACCTGCGCCCCCTCTACGACGCTCTCTACGAAATGCTGGGTTTTGATCATGTGACGCGGCTGATCGAAAAAAGCGTGATTGAGATCGCGCCGCTAGCCTTCATGCGCGGCCGCACGCTCAATAATTCGTTCATCATTCTGGATGAGAGCCAGAATACCACCCGCGAACAGATGAAGATGTTCCTGACACGGATCGGGTTTGGTTCCACTGCCGTGATCACCGGTGACACCACCCAGGTGGATCTTCCCCGCGGGCAGAATTCCGGCCTGATCCATGCGGCCGGTGTGCTGAGCAAGGTGTCCGGTATTGGCTTCACACGGTTCGAGGCCCGCGATGTGGTGCGTCACCCATTGGTGCAGCGGATTGTCGAGGCTTACGATTCCTTTGACGACGGGAGCGCCACAGGCCAGTGAGTGAACTGACAGTGGACTTGCAGCGGGCCATCGAGGTACCCGAGGCGCCAGATGACATCGAGTTTGAGCGCTGGGCCCGGGCCGCATGGTTGGGTGAGAATCCATCCGAGGTGACGATCCGTATCGTTGCCAGTGATGAGAGCGCCGAGCTGAACAGCCAGTATCGCGGGAAATCAGGGCCAACCAATGTACTGTCCTTCCCATTTGAGGCGCCAGCCGGTATAACGGTTCCGTTGGCCGGTGATCTGATCATTTGTGCCCCGGTTGTTGAAAAAGAAGCAGCCGAGCAGCATAAAACACTGACGGAACACTGGGCCCATATGGTGGTGCACGGTATGCTGCACCTTCAGGGCTACGACCACATTGAAGACAATGATGCCGAGGTCATGGAAGCCCTCGAGATCCGGCTGCTTGCGCAGCTCGGGTTCAGCAATCCTTACGAGACAGAGGAAACGGAAAAAGACTCATGAACGACGATCAGTCGAGTCGCAGTCAGGGCAGCAACAAGTCCTGGCTGGAGCGTATATCACAGGCCTTCTCCAGCGGGCCTGAGTCCGTCGAGGACGTGCTGGAAATCCTGCGGGACGCCGAGTCCCAGGAAATCATCGATACCGATGCCATGAGCATCATCGAAGGTGCCATGCAGGTGATCGACATGCGGGTGGATGAAATCATGATTCCCCGCTCCCAGATGGTCACCGTCAAGGCATCCCAGGACCCGAAAGAGTTCCTGGGCGAAATCATTTCATCTGCCCATAGCCGCTTCCCGGTCATTGGCGACAGCCAGGACGATGTCATTGGCGTACTGCTCGCCAAGGACCTGCTCCCTCTGGCCCTGAACAACGACCTCAACTGGACCCGCATCCGCGAGATTCTTCGCCCTCCCACGTTCGTACCGGAGAGCAAGCGCCTGAACCAGCTATTAAAAGAGTTCAAGGAAACCCGCAACCACATGGCCATTGTGGTTGACGAATACGGTGGTACAGCCGGCCTGATCACCATTGAGGATGTGCTGGAACAGATCGTGGGCGAAATCGAAGACGAACATGACTTCGACGAGGAAACCCACATCAAGGCCCGCGGCGATGGCACTTACGCCGTGAAGGCCGTCACCCCCGTCGACGACTTTAACGAATTCTTCGAAACCGAGCTGGACGAAGAGGAGTTCGACACCATTGGCGGCGTTGTGCTCAAGGAATTCGGCCATCTGCCCAGACGGGGCGAGTCGGTTGAGTTTGGCGGATTGCAGTTCACCATTGCCAACGCCGATAACCGTGTTATCCGTCTGCTGCAGGTAACGCGTGGTGATGACCAGTAATACAACGGCCCGAACCTCCGAACTGACATCCGCCCTGTCCGAGCACGCCTGGCTGCGAGCGGCCACTCTGCTCGTTGCCGGGGCCTTGCAAACACTCACCTTTTCACCCTTTAACTGGTGGTGGCTGGGGCCGTTGTCGGTCGCGCTGATACTGTTTTGCTGCCTGCCGCTCGCCCCGCAAAAGCTGTTTCGGGCTGGCTGGCTGGTCGGATTGGGGCTGTTCGGTACGGGCGCAAGCTGGGTCTACATCAGCATCAGTGAACACGGCAATACGTCCGTTCCACTCGCGATCATACTCACCGTCATTTTTGTGTCGGGACTCGCTCTTTTCCATGGTCTGGCGTTCTGGGCCTGGGGAAAACTTGCCAAAAACAACGCGGTCAGGCGGCTGATCCTGTTTCCAGCGGTGTGGATACTCTGTGACTGGGTCCGGGGCTGGCTACTGACAGGGTTTCCCTGGCTGTATCTGGGCACCGCCCACGTTGATGGGCCTCTGGGCGGCTTCGCCCCCTTAACGGGCGTCCACGGGCTTACGTTCTGGGTGGCCGTGACCGGCTGCGCAATTCCAGGCTGTTGGTGGCTGGTCCGGAAAGCCCGCCATGCCAGCACGGCGCTCGTCGCCGGCGTGGCGCTGCTGCCCTGGGTAACCGGCCCGGCTTTTTCTCAAGCACAATGGACGGCCCTGCAGACAGAACCAACGACGTTTGTCGCGATGCAGGGCAACATTCCCCAGCAAATCAAGTGGGACCCGGACTTCCTCCGGGACCAGATCGTCGCTTACCTGGAGCTGACTGAAGACCACTGGGATACCGACCTGATTCTGTGGCCGGAAACCGCTATTCCGATTCCCCAGGACCAGGCTGGCAAAATCATCGACCACATCGGTGAGGAACTGGGAGAGAGCAGCACACTGATTACCGGCATCCCCTGGTACGGCTTCAGTGACCGCATTGAAGACTTTACGTACCACAACAGCATCATGGCCATCGGTAGCGGCGGCGGCATCTACCATAAGCAGAAGCTGGTGCCTTTTGGTGAGTATGTGCCGCTGCAGCAGTGGCTTCGCGGTCTGATCGGCTTTTTTGACCTGCCCATGTCCAGTTTCAGTCGCGGCCCTGCCAATCAGTCGCCGCTTGAGGCCAATGGCATCAGGATCATGCCGTTTATTTGCTACGAAGTGGCCTACCCGGACTTCGTCGCCACCAATGCCCGCAACAGTGGCATGCTGCTGACCATCAGCAACGATGGCTGGTTTGGCGATTCCATTGGCCCGCTGCAACACCTACAGATCGCCCGCATGCGTGCACTGGAAACCGGTCGTTATATGCTGAGGGGCACGAATAATGGTGTAACGGCCATTATTGACGAGAAGGGCCAGATCACCGAAACCATCCCGCAGTTTGAACGTGCGGTGATGACAGGTGAGGTCTATGCGGCGGAGGGCAATACGCCCTACATGCAATCCGGTTCCTGGCCGGTGCTGACGCTGGCGGCGATTCTTATTGTGTTTGTTCGGGAGCGAGTGATTCCCCGGAACTGATTTATCCTCGGGGCGGGTTCGCAGCCTGCCTGAATGGTGCCTGGCCACGGGGTGGGGGTCCCTTTTCTTTGGAAAAAGAACTCGCTTTGCTCGGACACCTTTTTCTGGCAGAAAAGGGACCCCCACCCCATGGCCGTTCTGGCTCTGCGCTGGACTCCCCTAGTCTTCCTATGGCTATTCTGACTTCCGTGGCCAGCGGCTGGTGACGCGTTCGTAGTAGTGGGAGCCGCAGGCGTCACAGGGTTCCAGATGGCTGGTTGCGGTCAGGCAGCGCATGTGGCTGCAGTTCAGGCATTTGAACATGCCGGCCGTGGCCACTTCGCCGCTGATATACTGGCTGGGCTCGTGGTTTTCCAGTTTCTGGTTCAGCTCCAGCGTATCCAGTCGGGTCTTATCCGCCACCGAGAACAGCATATCCGCCAACTGGTGCTCCAGCAGTGAGATATCCAGTTGCAACCATTCCTTCAGACCTTCGCCGGTTTCTTCCACAAAATGCAGCAGGTGTTCGAGGTCCCGCTGCAGATACGCGCCAAGCAGGTCCGCTTCTTCGCGGGTCATCTCTGCCAGTTCATACTCAAACTCCACCGCCCGCTCGATTTCCTCTTTCAAGGTATCGCGAGTGGTATTCTCCATATCACTGAGCCGGGCCTGGACCCGCTCCAGCATGCGGTCGTAGGCCTCGAGAGCCCTGCCTGAGAGATGATTGCGTTCTGGTTCGGTCATGACTGCTCCCTCATGGTGTACGGTCGGAGTGGCTATGGCTGATCAGGGCACGCTGTGAATACATCCCTGTACGCTTGACAAAAACATCCCTGTTTTTGACATCCCTGATCAGCCATAGCCACTCCGCCCTATACCAAAACAAGTTGCAAACTTACGCCAAGCGCCTGGGCGGGCAGGTGCGGCTGACTGGGACCGTAAAAAACAGGGATGTTTTTTATGAGCCTACAGGGACGTATTCACGGTGTGTCCCAGTCAGCCGCACCTGCCCGCCTTCACCCCAAGCATGGCACAGTATCGGCAAATTGGCAGACTACCTGTTAAGCCTTGTGTGCGTTAGAATGTCCGGCCTCTTCGCACATCTTTTTTTGATACGGTCTGATAAAGGGTAACTTTGGTAATGGCAGGAATGGACCAGCAATACAATCCGCGCGATGTTGAACAACAAGCCCGTACCTATTGGGAAGAAAACAACACGTTTACGGTGAAGGAAGAACCGGGCAAACCCAAATACTACTGCCTGTCCATGTTCCCCTACCCCAGCGGCAAACTGCACATGGGGCACGTGCGCAACTACACCATCGGCGACGTCATTTCCCGCTACCAGCGCATGCAGGGCAAGAACGTCATGCAGCCCATGGGCTGGGACGCGTTCGGTCTGCCCGCTGAGAACGCCGCCATTGCCAATAAGACCGCGCCGGCGAAGTGGACCCACGCCAATATTGCCTACATGAAAAACCAGCTCAAGCAATTGGGCTTCGGTTACGACTGGAACCGCGAGCTGGCGACGTGCAAGCCGGATTATTACCGCTGGGAGCAATGGTTCTTCGCCCGTCTTTACGAAAAAGGCCTGGTGTACAAGAAGATGTCCACCGTCAACTGGGACCCAATCGACCAGACGGTGCTGGCCAATGAACAGGTGGTTGATGGTCGCGGCTGGCGCTCCGGCGCGTTGGTCGAGCAGAAAAAGATTCCCCAGTGGTTTATCCGCATTACCGACTACGCCGAAGAATTGCTGAATGATCTGGACGAGCTGGAGGACTGGCCTGAGCAGGTCAAGACCATGCAGCGTAACTGGATTGGCAAATCTGTGGGTACCGAGCTGACCTTCCCCCTCAAAGGCCGCGAGGACGCGCTGGACGTCTACACCACCCGCCCGGACACGCTCATGGGCGTGACTTACATGGCCGTGGCCGCCGAGCACCCCATTGCCAAGGCCGCTTCCGAGCGCTATCGCGAGGTTGCTGAATTTGTCGAGCAGTGCCGTAACAGCAAGGTTGCCGAAGCCGATATGGCAACCATGGAAAAGAAAGGCATTGATACCGGTTACAAGACCATTCATCCGCTGACGCAGGAAGAGATTCCCGTTTACGTCGCCAACTTCGTGCTCATGGAGTATGGCACTGGCGCATTGATGGCGGTGCCTGGCCATGATGACCGGGACCACGAGTTCGCGCTCAAGTATCGCCTGCCCATCAAGCAGGTTATCGCCGCCACAGACAGCCGCGAAATCGATGTTCAGGAGCGCGCCTTCACCGAAAAAGGTGTTCTGGTATCCTCTGGAAAGTACAACGGCCTGACCAGTGCCGAGGCGTTTGACGCAATCGCCGATCATCTGGAAGAAAGCGGTATTGGCAAGCGCACGGTCAACTATCGCCTGCGGGACTGGGGCGTGTCGCGCCAACGCTACTGGGGCGCTCCAATCCCGATGATGACCCTGGACGATGGCACCGAACGCCCGGTACCGGACGATCAGTTGCCGATCACACTGCCCGAAGACGTGGAGATGGACGGCGTCCAATCTCCCATCAAGGCAGATCCGGAATGGGCAAAGACCAGCTTTGAAGGCCAACCGGCCACGCTGGAAACAGACACCTTTGACACCTTTATGGAGTCGTCCTGGTACTACGCCCGCTTCTGCAGCCCCAACTACGACAAGGGCATGCTGGACCCGGCTGCCGCCAACTACTGGCTGCCGGTAGATCAATATATCGGCGGCATCGAGCACGCCATTCTGCACCTGCTTTATGCGCGCTTCTTCCATAAGCTGCTGCGGGATGTGGGGCTGGTCAACAGTTCCGAGCCATTTAACCGCCTTCTGTGCCAGGGTATGGTGCTGGCCGAAACCTATTATCGTGAAGACGATAACGGTGCAAAAATCTGGATCTCGCCAGCGGATGTCGTTACTGAGAAAGACGACAAGGGTCAGGTCGTGCGCGCCGTTCACAAGGACGACGGACAACCGGTGGTGGCCGGTGGTGTCACCAAGATGTCCAAGTCCAAGAACAACGGCATTGACCCCCAGGCTATTATCGATGAGCACGGTGCCGATACCGTGCGTCTGTTCATGATGTTTGCGGCGCCTCCAGAGCAGTCACTGGAATGGTCCGACAGCGGTGTTGAGGGCGCCCACCGTTTCCTCAAGCGCCTGTGGCGTATGGTCAGCGAGCACACTGAAAGCGGAATAGTTCCTGCCCTGGATACCACCGGCCTCAGTGAAGGTCAGCGCAATCTTCGTCGCAAGACCCATGAGACTATTGCCAAGGTGAGCGACGATGTCAGCCGACGGTTGACGTTCAACACCTCCATCGCAGCGGTGATGGAACTGCTCAACGATGTCAGCAAACTGACCGACAATGAGCCCCAGAGCCTGGCGGTTCGCCAGGAAGCGCTGGATACCGCGGTACTCGTCCTGTCACCAATCGTTCCCCATATCTGTCACCAGTTGTGGCACGCACTGGGTCACGACGAGCCTGTGGTTGACGCGCCCTGGCCTGAGGCAGACAAGGACGCCATGGTTCGCAGCGAGATTCAGGTTGTCCTGCAGGTGAATGGCAAAGTCAGGGCAAAAGCCGACGTCCCAGCGAACATCGAGAAGAGCGCACTGGAAGCTCTGGCACTCGAGAACGAGAACGTTGTCCGTTTCACCGAAGGCAAAACCGTGCGAAAGGTCATCGTTGTGCCCGGTAAACTGGTGAACGTGGTGGCGAACTGATATGAACCTCCTGGCGAGCCTCCCCAAGGTACTTCCGGCTGGCCTCGCCCTGTCACTTCTGGTGTCAGGATGCGGGTTTCAGCTACGGGGCGCCCCGCCGGTGTCATCCGCATTGCAGCCGCTGGCTGTTGATTGCTCCGGCGATGTGCCAGAACAGCTGTGTGGCTCGGTGAAGGAACAGCTGTCTCTGGGCAACATCGACCTTCAGCCCTCCGAAAAAGCCGATTATGTGCTCAACATCAGCAATTTCCGCCGGGAACGTCGTGCCAGTGCCATCACCGTGCGCGCCGCGGCTGCTGAGTATACGTTGCGGCAAACGGTCGATATTGAGGTTTTGACCTCCGACAAGGTTCCTCTGATCGCCCCAACCGACTTGAATAGCAGTGAAACCTATCGCTACGACGAATCCAATGTGCTGGCCAAGCAACGGGAAGAGGAAGCCCTCCAGGAGCAACTCTATGACCGACTGGCCCAGCAAATTATCTTTCGCCTGGCGCCCCTTGACCGGGATCGCATTGACCGGCTGAAACAGGAAGCGGAACAGACCCGCGATCAAGACAGTGGCCAACCATGAAGACCCAGGCCCACCAGCTATCCCAGCTTCTCCAGAAAGGCTTGTCACCTGTTTACCTGGTGTCAGGCGATGAGCCCCTACTGGTTCAGGAATGCTGCGACCAGATCCGGAAGACTGCGCGGGAAGCGGGCTATCAGGACCGGGTAACCTTCCACGCCGACCAGCAGCTGGACTGGAACCGCGTGGGCGAGGAGTTTGGTGCGCTATCGCTGTTTGCCGAAAAACGCCGTATCGAAATACACCTGCCTACCGGCAAATTGGGTGATGGCCGCGCCGTTCTTGAAAGCGTGCTGCAGAATCCTCCTGACGACATTGTGCTGCTACTGATCAGCGCACGGCTGGATGCCGCCGAAACCCGCCGGAAGTGGTACAAGGAATTGCAGGACAAAGGCGTACACGTGCCGGTATGGCCCATAGATACGGATAAATTCCCGGGTTGGCTGCAACAGCGGGCTCGCAACCATGGCCTCAGCCTTACCCGCGGCGCACTGGACATCCTGGCGGAACGCCTCGAGGGCAACCTCCTGGCGGCAAGTCAGGAACTGGATCGCCTGGCGTTATTGGGCACCGGCGCCACCATCGACGAAGACACCGTCGAACAGGCTGTTCAGGACAGCTCCCGCTTCAACGGTTTTGAGCTGGTGACAGAACTCCTCGCTGGCCGGGCCGCCCACGCTCGCAAAATCGTCGGGGTACTGCAGCAGGAAGGCGAGAACCCGCTGGGATTGCTGGCGGTGCTGACACGGGACCTGAACCTCACCATGGAGCTGAATATCGCCGCGGCCAAACGGGAGAATACTGCCGGCTTCCTCAAGAAGCGCGGAGTGTTCCAGCCCCAGCGCGCAAAGGCCGTTGAACAAGCGGCGAGACGCCTGAACCGCCACCAGCTCAATACCGCACTGGAACTATGCAGCACCACCGATAGGGCCGCCAAAGGCTTTGATACGCTCTCCCCCTGGCACTACCTGCAAGACCTGATCACCTTGCTTGCAAGACCCGCCTGACTCCGCGAAATGGCCGTCATCCGGCTTGACAGTTTTCGATATTCAGTAGCATCGTATAGTTGTTAACTGTTAAAGGAGGTGCGTGATATGAGCTTCCAGGACGAACTGAAAAAACTGTCCGAAAAGATTAAACAGTACCGTGACGAAGCACGGGTTCAGATGCATCTGGCCCATGAGGACGTGAAAGACGAGTGGGACGATCTGGAGAAGGACTGGGAACGGTTTCGGAGCAAACTCGATCACATCCTTCACGACGCCGAAGATGCATCAAAAGAGGCTCGCGAGACCGCTCATAAGCTGGGCGAAGATTTGAGAACGGGTTACCAGAATCTGCGCAACCGAAAGAAGTGAAGTGTTAACCAGTTAACATAATGCAACAAATAGCCACACAGAGGCTCTCTCCCTTTGGAGCCTCTGTGTCATACTTCTCAATTATAAATGAATAAACCGTCATTTTTCTGACCGGCCAGATCTAACCACTTCCTTTCCTGGCCCGATCAGCAAAGGCGCTGTCACGCGCTGAGAGGTATAAATGGCCTATGAAAACTAAAAACGTTGTTTTGGTCGCACTGGCGGCCTTGCTTATCCCGTCTCTCGTCATCAGCCAGAACACCCGCTTCAGTGACCCGGACACCGTTGTAAAAAACGAGTTCTGGGGCAACCTTTATGCCCAAGGCGGCAACTCCTTCTTCTGTGACACACCCTTCAAAAATAAAGGCTTTGTCCTTACGGAAGGCTATGTCTACCCTCTGGCAGAAGTTCGCAATGCACTTGGGTGCGGCACCAGCAGCCAATGCGACGATGACGACAGATACCGGCAGATTGCATCGGACCTTCATAACATGGTCCCCGTGCGCAGTCGCATTGAAATGTCCCGGAGAAACGCGATTTACGAAGAATTGGGCAATGCAAGCAGCCCGGACGAGTGCGGAATTCGCGAGAGTGCGCAGTTTTTTGAACCCCCGCAAAAGGTAAAAGGCGATATCGCCCGCACGGTTGCCTATATGGTGGACACCTATGACCTGCCCTGGGCAGGCGCTTCCCGGGTGTTCAAGAGCTGGAATCAGATCGATCCACCGGATGATCGAGAGCTTGTCCGCCATCGCCAGGTGGCCGACATTCAAGGTAACGAAAACCCGTTTGTTCTTGATCCAGGCCGGATAGAAAACCTGTAAGCGAGTATATAGAGCAGCACAAAAAAGGCAGGCCCGCGGGCCTGCCTTTTTGTTCACCGCTGACTACTCAGAACTCCTCAGCCGTCAGAGCCATCATTGAGTCGCTACCACTGCGAATGCCCTCAGCCAGTGCGACGGTCTTCGGCAGCAATCGGTCGAAGTAGAAGCGTGCGCTCTTCACCTTGCCGGTGTAGAAGCCAGAGGTGTCGCCATCGGCCTTCGGTGCCGCCACTTTAACCATTTTGGCCCACATATAGCCGAGAGCCGTCAGGCCAAACAGGTCGAGGTAGTCCACGGAGGCCGCGCCCACAGCGTCCGGGTTATCCCCAGCCTGCTTGATCACATGCTCAGTCACATCCGACAGGCGCTCAAATGCTGCAGCCAGTGGCTCCAGGTAGGGGCGCAGGTTTTCGTCGCTGCTGCTTTCCTCGATGAAGGTGGCCACGTCCTCAGCAAATAGCTCATAAAGCTTGCCCTGGCTGCCGACCACTTTCCGACCCATCAGGTCCAGCGCCTGGATGCCGTTCGTGCCTTCGTAGATCTGCGTTATGCGGCAGTCGCGAACCAGTTGTTCCTGGCCCCACTCCCGGATAAAGCCGTGACCGCCGAAAACCTGCTGGCCCATGATACAGGCGTCCAGGCCACGATCGGTCAGGAAAGCCTTCGCTACCGGTGTCAACAGCGCCACCATGCCCTCGGCATGCTTGCGGCGCTCGTCATCGTCGGAATACTTGGCGATATCCAGCCACTGAGCAACATAGGTAGAGAACGCGCGCCCTCCTTCCACATACCCTTTCATGGTTAGCAGCATGCGGCGCACATCAGGGTGGACCAGGATCGGGTCCGCAGCTTTTTCCGGCTGCTGGGCACCCGTGGGAGCTCGGCTCTGGATACGCTCCAGAGCGTATTCACGAGCACTCTGCAGCGATGCTTCAGCAGCACCAACACCCTGGATGCCCACGCCCAGACGCTCATAGTTCATCATGGTGAACATGGCGGCCAGTCCCTTGTTCTCCTCACCAACCAGCCAGCCCCTGGCGCCGTCGAAGTTCATCACGCAAGTAGCGGACCCCTTGATGCCCATTTTTTTCTCGAGGGAACCGCAGCTCAGGCTATTGCGCTCGCCAAGGGAGCCGTCTTCGTTGACTGCAAACTTGGGCACCAAAAACAGGGAAATCCCCTTGGGGCCCTTGGGCGCATCCGGCAGCTTCGCCAACACCAGGTGGATGATGTTCTCCGCCATGTCGTGCTCGCCCCAGGTAATGAAAATCTTGGTGCCCGTTACACTGAAGGAGCCATCGCCATTAGGCTCGGCCTTGGTGCGGATAATCCCCAGATCCGTGCCCGCATGAGGTTCCGTCAGGTCCATAGCGCCTGACCAGGTACCCGCGTACATATTAGGCAGGTATTTTTCCTTGAGCTCCTGACTGCCATGGGCGTCCAGGGCCAGGCAGGCGCCCGCCGTCAGCATCGGGGCTAGGCCAAAGGCCATGTTGGCCGCCTGCATCATCTCCTCAAACTGGGCAACCAGAGTTTTTGGCATGCCCATACCGCCAAACTCCGGGTTGCCGCCCAGGCCGTTCCAGCCACCCTCAACGATGGTCTGGTAGGCCTCGCGAAACCCCTCGGGTGTGGACACGTCGCCGTCATTCCACTTACAGCCTTGCTCATCGCCCTCGCGGTTCAGAGGAGCCAGCACACCACTGGTAATCTTACCGGCTTCTTCCAGAATGGCATCGGCAGTGTCCGGGTCAACGTTCTCTGCCACTTTGGGCAGAGACGCCCAAAGAGCCGGCGCATCAAATACTTCATTCAGGACAAAGCGCATGTCACGTAAAGGTGCCTGATAATCAGCCATCTCAAAACTCTCCACAATTCAGTCAGTCTGCGAAGTGAACAACGATGGACCTTCGGCCCTGATCACTTCCTCGGCTATGTGTCCGCACAGGTTATATTTATGGTGGCCTATTCTACCCTATTGGAGCCCCCAACTCATGGAGCACCGGCGGCCATGTCATCAAAAAAGCCCGCCTCCTGGGAGAGCGGGCTTTTAGAGTTCCGTGAAACCCGCCTTAGAGGGCGAAGGCTTCTTCCGGCATGTCCATCAGGCTGTCTGAGCCCGCCAGCATGCTTTCCGCATGCCCTTTGGCCCGCGGCAGCATGCGCTTGAAGTAGAAGCGCGCTGTCTGAACCTTGGCGTTATAGAACATTTCCTCGGTGGTACCTTCCACCATCTTGTCCAGCGCCACCTTGGCCATACGGGCCCAAAGATAGGCGAAAACAGCGTAACCGGAGTACATCAGGTAGTCCACGGAGGCCGCGCCAACTTCTTCGCGGTTCTTCATGGCGGACATGCCAACCTTGGTGGTCAGTTCGCCCCACTCCTTGTTCATGGCGGCCAACGGCTCAACGAATTCTTTCAACTGCTCGTTGTCGGCGTTTTCCTTACAGAACACGTGAACCTGCTTGGTGAAACCTTTCAGGGATTCACCTTGGGTCATCAGTACTTTGCGACCGAGAAGATCCAGCGCCTGAATACCGGTGGTGCCTTCATAGATCATGCCGATACGGGAATCACGAACGTTCTGCTCCATACCCCACTCGGAGATAAACCCGTGACCACCGAATACCTGCATACCCAGGTTGGCTGCTTCGTAACCGATCTCGGTCAGGAACGCCTTGGCGATCGGGGTGAGGAAGCCCAGGGCTTCATCAGCCGCTTTGCGATCTTCCTCGGTCTTACCGCTGTGAACGATATCAGCCTGCTGTGCGGTCAGGTAAATCAGAGCACGGGCGCCTTCTGCAACCGCTTTCTGGCTCAGCAGCATGCGACGAACATCCGGGTGAACGATAATCGGGTCAGCGATACCCTCGGGGTTCTTCGGACCACTCAGCGAGCGCATGGCCAGACGGTCTTTGGCGTAGGCCAGGGAGCCCTGGAAGCCAAGCTCAGCAGCACCCAGACCCTGGATCGCGGTACCAATACGCGCCGTGTTCATAAAGGTGAACATGCAGTTCAGGCCCCTGTTCTCAGGCCCGATCAGCCAGCCTTTGGCACCGTCGAAATTCATCACACAAGTGGCGTTGCCGTGAATACCCATCTTGTGCTCGATGGAACCACAGGAAACGGCATTGCGCTCACCGGAAGAGCCGTCGTCATTCGGCAGAAGCTTGGGCACGATAAACAGGGAAATGCCCTTGGTACCTTCAGGAGCGCCTGGCAGCCGGGCCAGCACAATGTGGACGATGTTTTCGGCCATGTCATGCTCACCAGCGGAAATGAAAATCTTGGTGCCGGTGATGCTGTAGGTGCCGTCTGCATTGGGCTCAGCCTTAGAACGCAGCGTGCCCAGGTCGGAACCGCAATGAGGCTCGGTCAGACACATGGTGCCGGTCCACTCGCCGCTGATCAGCTTGGTGAGGTAAGTCTGCTTCTGCTCTTCAGTGCCGTGGGCTTCAATGGTGTTGGTCGCACCGTGGCTGAGGCCGGGATACATGCCCCAGGACCAGTTGGCGGTACCCACCATCTCGCTCATTACCAGGCCAAGAGAGTGTGGCAGGCCCTGGCCACCATAGTTGGGATCAGCGGTCATGGACGGCCAGCCGCCTTCCACGTACTGCTGATAGGCCTCTTTGAAGCCGGTTGGCGTTTTCACGCCGTCTTCGCTCCAGGTGCAGCCTTCTTTATCGCCCACCTGGTTCAGCGGAGACAGAACCTGCTCACAGAACTTGGCACCTTCCCCGATGATGGCATCGACCATATCCGGAGTTGCATCTTCGGCGCCTTCCAGATTGGCGTAGTGCTGCTCGCTGTCCAGCAGCTCGTTCATTACGAATTTAATGTCACGCAGGGGCGCTTTGTAGTCAGGCATGGAATCCACCTCAGGTTTTCGGTCTCAGCTGCGACACGGTCACAACACTCAGCCTCGGGATTTACTCATACGCTCAGCAAGAGAAGCTGAACGCCAATAAAACACTTGTTTGAAACATACGTTTAGAGGCACAGAATTGTCAATAGGCGCAATCAAAATTTGTGTTGTGTTTTGTCGCGAATGTGTACCGATGGCTTAAGCACACGGGGAGGTTTTAGACTAAAAAGCAGCTTGTTTTCAGGCTGTTGCCCGGAAGGATGAAGAGGGATTGGCGCTTACATCATTGCTCCCGACGCCGGAGATGACCTGATAGGCATTCGTCGCTTCCTGCGACTGCTTTGCACTGCTTTCGTCACCCGCCTGGTCCTCGGACACTTCAGATTGCCCGGACTCGTCAGTGCGACCCAACTCTGAGGAGAGTTCAGCTTGTGCCTGCAGCATCAACTGCATGGCCTCTGCCGCCACTGCCCGGTCTTGTGGGGAAGGCTCTGCCGGCGCCAACGCTGCGGCCCTGACCACACGCATTTTATCGATTGTCGCCTGGGGATCTCCCCGCACGGGCGAGGTGCTGATCGAGACCTCGCCACCAACAGCGTACTGGGCACCGTCGGGGCCCCGTTCATAGACGTAGGAAATGGAACCGGCGTACTGGCCGCCAACCGCCTGATGGGCTGCCTCATGGGCACGAACCTCACGGTCCCTGGCTTTCAGTTCCGTAAGCTGTTTCAGCTCTGCCTCATCCAGGCCCTGAGCATCCTCTACGCTGGAACCCTGCGAGCGGGTACGATCCTCCGCAGCATTATCGTCAGCTACGCGGCCGGACCCGGAGGTTTCAGGAGATGTTCGAGATGAAGGTGATTCATCCGAAGATGGCCGGAGAGGGGCACCCGCAGCTGCGTCTCCCGAGCCAACGGAAGGCGCAGGAAAGGCAGGAGCCATTGACGGAAGGGAGCCCGAAATCATCATGTCAGCAGACTGGCCGTCGAATCCAAAGGACCTGAACAGGGCTCGGACGCCCTGAGAGGGTTCAGGCAGTAATATCCAGAAGCGTTCCCAGGGTTTCGTCGGCGGTTTTCACTACCTGGGCCGAAGCTTCAACGCTGCGCTCGTACAGTTTTAGATCAATGATCGGTTCCACGAGGCCACCGACACCTTCTGCCGTGCCCTGGGGGCCATCAACACCACCACGGGCAATCCTGCGGGCGGCATTTTCCATGCCTTGCATGCCGTCCTGGATACCCTGAATACCAATGCCTAATGTATTGCTGATCATAACCGCGCAGCCCAATGACCATATATTGACACCAGTAAGCCACAAATTTGGTCAATTTTCAAACAAAACGGCAACATCCAGTGCTTTGGCCAGCTCCTTCGGGTCGGCACGCTTCTGCCATGGCAACACCCCCAGGCATGGCGCGGGCAGGTTCTGAATCAGATAATCGAGGGTTTCCTGCTCACAGTTCATGGCCGCGGGGTCCGGCCGATTGGCCACCCAACCTGCGACAGGCAATCCATCACGGCGGATAGCTTCAGCGGTTAACAGTGCATGGTTGATACAGCCCAGTTTCAGGGGTACCACCATAATGACAGGCATACCCAGAGCGACAGGCATGGCGGCGTAGGTTTCACGATCATTGAGTGGTACCCGCCAGCCGCCGGCACCCTCCACCAACAGTAAATCCGCGGGACGCATCTGCAACCCGCGGCAAAATCCGACCAGCCGTTCCGCCGTGAGGTGCCGACCCGCCTGGGCAGCTGCCACATGGGGCGCGATGGCGGGCTGTAAGGCTACCGGGTTCACCTGATCGTAAGGCAACGGTTCCGACATGGACTCCATCAGTATCAGCGCATCTTCATTGCGCAGCCCCTCCGGTGTTTCGTCGCAACCAGACGCCACCGGTTTCATCGCAAGCGTTTTCTTCCCCAGGGTAGCGGCCGCCTCAAGAATCGCAGCAGACACCAGCGTTTTCCCCACGCCGGTGTCGGTACCCGTCACAAAGTAACTCTTTCTGGCCATAGATCAATGAATCCCCATGTCAGTCCGGCAGACGGCAACCCAGCCATGCCGATGTGTAAGTGGCCTGTATCCGGTCTTCCCCGTCTCGCGGATAATAACGGCACATGGCCCGCAAACGGCCAGGCGCAGTCGCGCTTTGCCGCCGCGAGGCGCCTTTGTACCCGGCGCCGATAGCCTTGAGCTCCGCCAGCAGAGCCAGCGGCGAGGGATAATCCAGTGAAATGGTCTCGATCGCAAGTTGCGGATCCGGGAGCGTTTCAAATGCCTGCTCCCGAAAACGCGCTTCCGATTCAAAACGATTCACATGCTGGTGCCCGGGGTCTGCCCGGTGCCATGCTTCCCGAAGTTCGTCGAGGGTACCCTCCAGCAATGTCGACACCAGTAGCCGACCGCCTGGGCGCAGAACCCGGCGGCATTCAGCAAGCACACCGGCCGGGTCACGGCACCACTGAATCATCAAATTGCTGAAGACTACGTCCACACTGTTATTCGGCAACGGCAACGCCTCGGCATCCGCCTCGATCCACCGAATGCCGCTCGGGTTGGCAGATCGGGCGTAACGAAGCATTCCCGCAGCAATATCAACGCCGGTCACCTGGCTCCCCGGAATCGACGCCAACTGCCCTGTAAACCACCCAGTGCCGCTACCCAGATCGAGTATCTGGAGTCCATCTGCGCTTTGGGCCTGATGCAGCCCTTCCTTCAACTGGTCCAGCAAGACCTGGCCCATATAGCGCTGCAGCCGGGCAGCGGGATTGTAGGTATGGGAAGCTGAGCCGAAATCGCGGGCAATTGTGGATTTCGGAGGCACCCAGTCGTGGATATTGGTTGTTACAGGGTCCATTCAACCTCCTTGCCGAAAACAAACTGAAGGATTTCGTCATGGCAACGCGAAAGCGCCTGCCCTCGAGGCCAATGGGTCATACCGGTTACCCTAACGACCTTGGCGGCTGGAGACGGATGAAACGAGTGCTCCCAACATTCAACGACCACATCGTTGCTCGCCTGAAGATGCAGCGTCGGCACTGGTAAAGCACCCCACAGAGACCGCTGATCTTCGCTGCCCAACCAGTCCAGGCCCCGAACCAGGTTCACGTCGCTGACAGAAGGCCCTCGCGCAAGCCAGGGGCGCAGTTCCTGCCGGGCTTGCGACTCATCATGGCTGCCGTGAATCAAAAGTCGCTGAAAGCGCCGCCAGGCAAGGCCGGCGTTTTGCGATACCTGTTCCCGGAATGTCTCAAAGGTATCCACCTCCATCCCTGCGGACCACTGTTCCCCAGCCACAAAGCGGGGAAACCCCGCCAGAGTGATTGCCTTGCGGACCTGGGGACAACTGCGTGAGGCAGCCGCCATTACCACCTGCGCCCCCTGGGACCAACCCGCCCAAACTGACGGGCACGGATAACGCTCCAGCAGATAATCCGCCACCCCCGTGATCGAGTCGCATCGGGACATCAGGGCATCGTTCAGCGATATCAGATGAATCTCCCCTGGCCAACGATCAAACAACGGAAGCAGCATGGCGGCATCGACACCCCAACCACCCACAACCACCAGCGGGATTCGTGATTCCACAGCGTTCATACCACCTCTGCAGAGGGCCTGTTCAGTAGTGAACGGCAGTCCGCCAATGCGGACAGCAACGTTGCCAGGTCTTCCGAAGAGTGCGCAGCGCTGAAGGTGACCCGCAAACGAGCCTGGCCTTCCGGCACAGTCGGCGGCCTGATCGCCGTAACCATTAGCCCCCTCTCCTCCAGGGCCTGGCTCAATGCCAGGGCTGCCCAGTTGTCGCCCACCATGATTGGCTGAATTGGTGTGCGCGATGGCATCAACTCATAGCCCAGTGCCGATGCCTCCTGGCGAAACTCTGAGATCAGCATCTGCAGGTGACTGCGACGGCCATCTTCCCGTTCGATTAGGTCAAGGCTGGCACAGGTGGCCAGAGCGATGACCGGAGGCATGGCGGTGGTGTAGATATAGGTGCGGGCCTTCTGTACCAGGTAATCCATCAGCAGCTGGGGGCCAGCCACAAAGGCGCCACTGGTGCCCATAGCCTTGCCCAGGGTGCCGATCAATATGGGCACGTCCTCCTCGGACAATCCCTGCTCCATCAGGCTGCCCCGCCCCTGAGGCCCCAGGACGCCCAAACCATGGGCGTCATCCACCACCAAAAGGGCCTCGTGCGCCCGGCACAGTGCCGCCAACTCCCTCAATGGCGCGATATCCCCGTCCATGCTGAATACGCCGTCTGTCACCACCAACTTGTGGCCACCGGTAGCGGCAAGCATGTCAGCCAGGGCACTCATATCACCGTGGCGATAACGACGCACCCTGGCGCGGCTGAGAACACAACCATCGATGATGGAGGCATGGTTCAGGCGATCAGAGAAGATGGTATCGCCACGGCCAGCCAGCGCAGAGATAACGCCCATATTGGCCATGTAGCCGGTCGAAAAAAACAGCGCAGCACTGCGGCGGGTAAATTCCGCTAGCCGCAGTTCCAGTTGGTGGTGGGCATCGTGGTGACCGCAAATCAGATGCGAAGCGGCGCCGCCAAAACCGGTGTTTGGCATGGCCTCAGTGGCAGCCTTGATAATCCCGGGGTGATTCGCCAGCCCCAGGTAATCGTTGCTGCAGAACGACAGTAGCGACACGCCATCGGACACCAACGCGGGCTGCTGGGGGCCGCTGATCTGGCGGCGGGTGCGGTAAAGCCCCGCCTGTTTTCGCTCTTCCAGCTCTGCTGCAAAGTCACGCATGGCCAGCCCTCACAGACATGCTGCCTGCCTATGCAGACTCACGGGTGGCATCGTAGAACATGTGACGGGTCTGTTCGTATTCGACCGCTTCAACGATAGCTTCTTCCGCTTCCTGTTCGGTGCAGGACTGCTCGCGCTCTTCAGGCCGAATGCCCAGACGCTTGAACAACTCGCGGTCCGCATCCGCCTCGGGGTTGGCGGTCGTCAGCAGCTTCTCGCCATAGAAAATCGAGTTCGCACCAGCGAGGAAGCACAGGGACTGCATCTGCTCATTCATATTTTCACGGCCCGCAGACAATCGCACGTGCGAGGCAGGCATCATGATCCGAGCAACAGCGATGGTACGGATAAAGTCGAACGGGTCCAGATCTTCCACATTTTCCATCGGCGTTCCTGCCACCTTCACCAGCATGTTCACCGGCACGCTCTCCGGATGGTGGGGCAGATTCGCCAACTGAACCAGAAGGCCAGCACGATCGTCAGGGTCTTCGCCCATGCCCACGATGCCGCCGCAGCATACTTTCATGCCTGCATTACGGACATTCTCGAGGGTGTCCAGCCGGTCCTGATAGGTGCGGGTGGTAATGATATGGCTGTAGTACTTTTCGGACGTGTCCAGATTGTGGTTGTAGTAATCCAGCCCGGCTTCGGCCAGCTCGTCGGCCTGTTCCTGCTCCAACATGCCGAGGGTCATGCAGGTTTCCAGGCCCAGGGATTTAACCTGGCGCACCATATCCACGACATATTCCATGTTTTTCTTCGACGGGCTACGCCAGGCCGCCCCCATACAGAAACGGGACGCGCCCTTTGCCTTGGCGGCCTTGGCTTCAGCAACCACTTTTTCAATTTCCAGCAGTTTTTCCTTTTCCAGGCCGGTGTTGTAATGACCGCTCTGGGGACAGTATTTACAGTCCTCCGGGCAGGCACCGGTCTTGATGGACAGGAGCGTGCTGATCTGCACTTCATTCGGGTCGAAATGCTCACGATGGACGCTCTGAGCCCGGAACACCAGGTCATTGAATGGCAGTTCGAACAACGCACGGGCTTCCTGCATGGTCCAATCGTGGCGCGGTGAGGTAGAAGGCGCGGCAGAAGGCGCTATAGAGGGTGCATCGGCGTGTGCGGTGGCAGTCATGATTCAGTCCTGTTAACTTTACCGGGATTCTGGTTTACGGATTGAACAGATGATAAAGGGACTGAAATCGCTGTCAACCTTGATGACACCAAAGGTTAACAGCGCGAAACGGATTCCGCGCGCTCAAATCAGCATCAAGGGCTTATTTCAGCTGCGCGGCGGGCAATGCGTGGCCTGCCTGGAACCGCATGCCCATTTCGGGCTCTGCACTCCCTGCCGGCAGGACTTGCCCGCCAACCACTCGCACTGCCGCTGCTGCGCACTGCCTATCGCCTACGCTGGCGATGAACTCATCTGCGGTCAGTGCCTGAAAGACCCACCGCCCTTCAGCCGAATCGTCGCGCCCTGGCGCTATCGATTCCCGGTTGACGGTATGGTCCAGCGCTACAAATACAATGGCCAACGCGCCTATGCCCGCCCCCTGATCCAGGATCTGAGCACTCATCTGACATTGATGCTGGAGACCCATCCTGAACGCACGCCGGACCTGCTTCTGGCCAGCCCGATGCATCCGGCCCGTCGACGAAAACGAGGATTCAATCAAGCGGCGGATATTGCAGAGCACATCAGCCGTCAATCGGGCATTCCCTGGAGCGCTGACCTTGTCGTCAGGAACCGGCGCACCCGGCCACAACGAGGACTGAACCGCGAAGAGCGCCTGGCCAACCTGCGGGGAATCTACCAGGTTACCCGTATACCACCGGCCAGTATTGCCATCGTTGATGACGTGGTCACCACCGGTGCCACTGCACGAAGCCTGACTGAAGTGCTGCTTGAGGCCGGCGCCAGGGAGGTTCAGATCTGGGCGCTGGCAAGAACCCCTGGATAAAGGTATGTAAACGCATTAGTCGGCGAGCTGCCCTGTCACTTCATCCGCAATGGCCAAAGCAGCCGTTAATCCCGGCGACTCAATGCCGAACAGGTGCACTAGTCCGGCAACACCGTGCCGACGTTCTCCGGCGATCCGGAAATCCGCAAACCCACCATCCGGGCCAGCAAGCTTGGGACGAATGCCGGCATAGGCGGGCTGCAGGCGGGACTCGTCCAATGCTGGCCACCAACGGCGAATACTTTCAGCAAATGACCTTGCCCGACCGGGGTCAACCGAGAAGTCCACCCGCTCTATCCATTCAACATCGGGCCCGAATCGAGCCTGGCCCGCTAGATCAAGCGTCAGGTGAACGCCGAGGCCGCCTGGTTCAGGGATAGGGTATACCAATGAATGGAAGGGGTGGCGACCGGAATAGCTGAAGTAGACACCACGGGCCAGCCACTGGCGGGGCGCGATATCCGCTGGTACTCCCTGCCAGCTCGTGGCCAATGGTACTGCTCCGAGGCCGGCTGCGTTCACCACCCGTTGCGCCCTGAGCTCACAGGGCGCTGGCCCTCCAACCTGCAACCGATGCTCTCCGTCACAGGTCGCCGCACGCTCTACAGGCGCCTGGCGGACCAAATGGCCACCGTAGTCCTCCAGCTCTCCCAGCAACGACAGCATCACTCCATGACTGTCTACAATGCCCGTTTCCGGTGAGTACAACGCCTCCTGGGCGGTCACGTCCGGCAGAGAAACCCGCAAGGCCCTGCGGGTTACCCTCTGGAGCAGAACACCGTTGCGAAGGGCCTGACTGGCGATAGTGTCGAGCCTCTCCACCTGGGACACGCCATTGGCAACAATCCACTTGCCGGTTTTGCGGTGGTCGATGCCACGGGTCTGACAATACTCATACAACATCCGACGACCACGAACACACAGTCGGGCCTTGAGGGTGTCCTCGGGATAGTAGATACCAGCATGGATAACCTCACTATTGCGGGACGACACCCCTTCGCCAAAGTGAGCGCCGGATTCCAGTACCAGCACCTCCCTGCCCTGCATGGCCAGCGTCCTGGCCACTGCGAGGCCGACAATGCCGGCACCGATGACCACGGTATCTGCCTGTACTATGTCTCGCCCTGTCATCTGCTCTAACGTCACCCGCGTTGTGTTTCGATCGTTTGTCAGCATCACCAACACGCTCGTTGGCTAAAAAGCCCGAATCGCATTACGGTGTCGCCCCCGAAACGTTATACTTGGCCGTGAATTGAGTGCACGGAGCAGGGAACCGATGTCTGACAGGAAGCAGTTTATTATTGTAATGCTGGTGGCGGCCATATTTGTTGGCTGGCTTGGCTGGCGAGGCTTTGAAGTCATCAGCCTGAACCAGGCACTGAAGGCCGATGAAATGGTGGCCAACTATCCTTATCAGCATCGTGTTCTCAGGGTTGAAGGAGGGACCGCCATCATGAGCTCACTGCGCTCCCATGAAACCTCGACGCACGAAGCACTCACCACCATTTTTCCGAGCATGCGTAACCTGGGAGACAATGATCGTGACTGGCAACGGGCCGAGCGTGAACTGGCCCAGGTCCAGGCCCAGGCAGGCAACATCGTCCTCAGCGCGTCTGGCATTGATCGGGTGCGATGGGAACTGGACGAAAACTGGTATCACCTCGCCAGCATGAAGTCCCAACAGAATTCGAGATACTAAACCTTATTTATGACCGAAACCTCCAGCCATCCTTACGACGCCCTTACCCCCGATACCATTCTTGATGCCCTGGAAGACGCCGGATTTGTGGTCAGTGGACGCCTGTTTGCCCTCAACAGCTACGAGAACCGTGTTTACCAGATTGGTATTGAAGACCAGCCACCGATAATCGCCAAGTTTTACCGTCCGGGGCGCTGGAGCGAAGCCCAGATCCGGGAAGAACATCAGTTTACCGTCCAGTTGCTCAACGCCGATATTCCGGTCGTGGCGCCCATGGCTATGCCCTCCGGCGATACACTGGGCCGTTGCGGGGACTTTCTGTTTGCCGTATTTCAGCAGCGGGGCGGGCAGGCGCCCGACACCAGCGTGACAGATACCCTGTACCGCCTCGGCCAGTGGCTGGGCCAGCTCCACAATATCGGTGACACTGAGCCCTTCAACCATCGCCCGGTTATGTCGATTCTTTCGGGCATTGAGGATAACAATCGGTTCCTTACGGAAAACCGCTGGATTCCAGATGACCTTCGGCCAGCGTGGGACTCGCTGATTCCCGATCTTGTCGACCACTGCGCCCGTCGGATCGATGACGCTGGCGAGGTGCACTCCCTGAGAATTCATGGTGACTGCCACGCCGGCAACATCCTCTGCCGCGAGGAACAGATGCTGTTTGTCGACCTGGACGATTGCCGTACCGGGCCTGCGATTCAGGATTTGTGGCTGTTACTGAACGGTGATGACGTTGAACGTGGCCAGCAATTTGGTGAACTACTGGAAGGCTACGAGATGTTCCGCGATTTCAATCGTCGTGAGCGTCATCTGATTGAACCCATGCGCTGCTTCCGGCAGATTTCCCACTGCACCTGGCTGGCCAAGCGCTGGGACGACCCGGCCTTCCCGCGTTTCTTCCCCTGGTTTGCCCAGCCGCGTTTCTGGTCCGACCAGATCCTGTCACTTCGGGAACAACTGGCGGCGCTACAGGCCCCTTCCATTCATGTACCCGGCCAATATTGAGGCCACTATTACCGACAGACCGGAGACCAACCGATGAGCCAAAGTGAGGCCCGATTTACCGTCCGCAGCCTGATTGTCACTGCCATTGCCACCATCATCGTTACCATCGTGGTTTTGGAGGCCAGCGGGCGGATTGATCATGCCGAGAATAAGGATCATGTGCCGGTGGGGGAATTTGAGGCCGTTCACATCAAACCTGGCGAAGAGTTCCGCATGTCGCCCAAGTCATCGGAACTCCACGCTGTCTGCGAACAGGGGTATCTGGCCATCGCCGCCGATGTGGACCCGGAGTTCCGGGGCATCCTCGTTGATTACAAGAACCGGGGCGTACGCTGCAGCCGAGGCCCGACACCCGCACACGACAGGCCTGTCAATGAGGGCCAGGAGCCAGCAGACAATGGCTGACAGGAACAAAAAACCGGGCCAGGCGCTGGACCGTCTGTTCGCCACTGAACGGGAAACCGGAGAATTCCGGTTTGACACATCGGTGGCTCGGGTATTTCCGGACATGATCCGGCGCTCAGTACCGGGTTACACCACGATTATTCCGATGATTGAAGTGATCACCGAACAGTATGCCCGCCCGGGCAGTCACTGCTACGATCTCGGCTGCTCTCTCGGCGCCTCCACTCTGGCCATGCGCCATGGCATTGGGGACCGCGACTGCACCCTTACAGGCGTGGACAACTCGGCTGCCATGATTGAGCGTTGCGAGCATTATATTGCTCTGGACGACCACCCATTGCCGGTTTCGCTGCGGTGCGAGGACATCCTCGACACCCCGATTGAGAACGCGTCGGTGACCACCCTGAACTTCACACTGCAGTTCGTGGCGCCAGACAGACGCGCAGAACTGATGGCTCGCATCGCCGACGCCACACTGCCCGGCGGAGTACTGATCCTCTCCGAGAAAATTCGCTTTGAATCCGATTCCGAGCAATCGACACAGACCCAACTCCATCACGAGTTCAAACGGGCCAACGGCTATTCCGACCTGGAGATCAGTCAGAAGCGTTCCGCCCTGGAACAGGTACTGATACCGGAAACCCTGGCCGAACACCGTGAGAGACTGATAAACGCAGGATTTAGTCAGGTTATGGTGTGGTACCAGTGTTTCAACTTTGTCTCCATGCTCGCCATTAAATCGCACTGAACGGAGCCTCCATGACGACCTTCAACTGGCAGGGGTGCTTTGCCCCGCTGCTTGACGATCTTGATAGCCGTGGCCTTGAGCGCTGGCGAAAGCAACTGCAGCAACAGCTACAAAAGCGCTTTGACGACAACCCTCATGGGGATATTGCCCGATGGAACCGGGCTCTGGACACCCTGCCCCACATTGGTGATGCCACGGCGAACCTGAACCAGTCGGCCATTACCCTGAACTCCGACCAGCCCCTCAGCACAGAAGACCGTGCAAAGCTCGAAGAAGGGCTGCGAGGACTGATGCCCTGGCGTAAGGGCCCGTTCGAATTCTTTGGCACCTATATCGATACCGAATGGCGTTCTGACTGGAAATGGGACCGCGTCGCTCCCTACCTGTCAGACCTGAGTGGTCGGCAGATACTGGATGTCGGTTGCGGCTCTGGCTATCACTGTTGGCGCATGCTGGGCGAAGGAGCCGGCCGGGTGATTGGCATCGACCCAGGACTGTTATTCCTGTTCCAGTTTCTCAGCGTCAAACAGTATGCAGGCCAGGAGCAGCGCATTGATCTGCTCCCGGTGCGCGTAGAGGATCTGCCGCCAAAGCTGGAAGCATTCGACACCACTTTCTCAATGGGTGTGCTCTACCACCGTCGCTCACCACTTGATCACTTACTGGAACTGAAAGACACACTCCGCCCGGGTGGCGAACTGGTGCTGGAAACGCTGATAGCGGATGGGCCGGAAGGTTACAGCCTGATGCCGGAGGACCGCTACGGCCAGATGCGCAACGTCTGGTTCCTGCCCAGCTGCGACACTCTGTTGCGCTGGCTGGACCGAACCGGTTTTTGCAACGCCCGCGTGGTGGATGTGACAGAAACCACGATCGAGGAGCAACGCAGCACTGACTGGATGCAATTCCAGTCGCTGCAGGACTTTCTCGACCCGGACGACCCAACGAAGACCGTGGAAGGTTATCCGGGTCCGAAAAGGGCGACGGTTATCGCGGACAAGCCCTGAAGGTGTCCGCGACAACCCAGGAAGGTTACTCGCCGAAGGGGTGGCGCAGAATGACCGTCTCTACCCGGTCAGGACCGGTGGAAATGATATCGATCGGTGCTTCGATCTGCTCTTCCAGGAAACGGATATAGGCCCTGGCGTTCTCCGGTAACTGGTCCAGGCCTGTCAGCCCGACCGTGCTCTCCTGCCAACCCGGAAGATCCGCATACACCGGCTCAATGTCCTTGTAGGTATCGCAACCGATCGGCGGGCGGGTAATCTCCCCGTTAGGCGTTTTGTAGCCAATGCACACCTTCACCGTATCCATGCCATCGAGCACGTCCAGCTTGGTCAGGCAGATGCCCGATACGCTGTTGATCTGGATGGCGTGGCGCAGTGCAACCGCATCAAACCAGCCACAACGGCGTGAACGCCCGGTGGTGGTGCCAATCTCGTTGCCCTTGACCGCCAGGTGATGGCCCATATCGTCAAACAGCTCGGTCGGGAACGGACCGGAACCGACACGAGTGGTGTAGGCCTTGGTGATCCCCAGCACGTAATCCAGGAACAACGGCCCAAAACCAGACCCGGTAGCCGTGCCGCCAGCCGTGGTATTTGAGGAGGTGACGTACGGGTAGGTACCCAGATCAATGTCCAGCAGCGAGCCCTGCGCACCTTCAAAGAGGATGTGTTCGCCGCGCTTGCGAAGGTCATGGAGGATATCCGTGACGTCGGCAGACATGGGCAGAATTTCCTCGCCCATGGTCATCAGTTCGGAAAACGCCTGATCAATGTCTTCGGGCTCTTCCTTGAAGTACTCGGTCAACACGAAGTTATGGTACGACATGATTTCCCGGAGCTTCTCTTCAAAGCTCTTCGGGTCACACAGATCTCCAACGCGAATCCCACGGCGTGAAACCTTGTCTTCGTAGGCCGGCCCGATACCGCGACCGGTGGTGCCAATTTTGTCGACACCTCGCGCTCGCTCGCGCGCCTGATCGATACGAACATGGGTCTTGAGGATGACCGGGCACGCCAGACTGATCTTCAAACGCTCCCGCACAGCAACCCCATTGCCTTCGAGTTCGCGGACTTCCTTCAGCAACGCTTCCGGAGAGAGCACGACGCCGTTGCCAATCAGGCACTGGACATTCTGGCGAAGAATGCCAGACGGAATCAGATGAAGGGCGGTTTTCTTACCTTCAATAACCAGGGTATGGCCGGCATTGTGGCCGCCCTGAAAGCGCACCACCGCCGCAACCTTATCGGTCAGCAGGTCAACAATCTTGCCTTTTCCTTCATCACCCCACTGGGTGCCCAGCACTACAACGTTTTTACCCATGACTCTCTCTCAGTGCGGCCCCGCCAATTGATGGGGTGCCCGCAGGTTTACCTGTAAATGAGTGGCCCGACCCCGAAGGTCATCAGTCCAACTGCTCCACGACCCACTGGCCGTCTCGCTTCACCAGGGCACGATCGCAATTGCGCGTGCCAGGATCAACGCCCTCGTCTTCCGGCAGGGCGCGGATAACCGTCTCCGTCATCCGCAGGCCGGAAATCACGCCATCCAGCGCAGGATCTTCGGTGGCTGGCGCCCATATGGCCTTGCCAGCGCGGCCGGTTCGCTGACCAAGTGAGACCAGCGCACGGATATCAAGACTAAAGCCCGTCGCCGGACGTGCACGGCCGAAATCACTGCCAATGGCATCGTAGCGACCGCCCTTGGCAACCGCGTCACCATGCCCCGGCACATAGGCCGCAAACACCAGCCCGGTATGGTAGTTGTATCCTCGAAGCTCACAAAAATCGAACCCGAAGCTTACCTCTGGATAGCTCGCGGACAGCATATCCGCCACTCGATCCAGTTGATCCAGCGCCTGACGAAGCGGTTCCGGCGCCCCTTCAAGAATGCGCTTTGCCTCACGCAGGGCATCCTTCCCACCGCTGACTCTGGCCAGCTCTCTGAGCATGCCGCCAGCAGAACCCGGTGGGCACCCGCCCAGCAATTCATCCAGTTCCGGCACAGACTTACGGGCCATGGCATCAAAGATGGCCGCGCCGGTATCGCGATCAAACCCGGCCTCTCCAACCAATGTCTCGTAGATCGCGACATGGGCAAGATCCAGATGGATTCTGGGCAAACCCGATACACGCAGGGTTTCAAGCATCAGGCTGATCACTTCCAGATCCGCCGATTCGGAGGCGCTACCAAACAGCTCGCAACCCGCCTGGATGGGCGTGCGCCCTGTCAGCATATGGCGCGGTCGGGTGTGGAGCACATGGCCGGCATAACACAGCCGCGTAATACCTTCCTGGCCAAGGGTATGGGCATCAATGCGTGCTGCCTGCGGCGTCATGTCCGCACGCAGCCCCATCATCCGGCCGGTCAGCTGATCAGTCAGCTTGAAGGTCTGAAGCTCCAGGTCGTGCCCGGTGCCCGTAAAAAGTGATTCGAGGTATTCGATCAACGGCGGGATAACCAGCTGGTAACCCCAACGCTGGCAGGTATCCATTACATCCCGGCGCAGGGATTCAATCTGTCCAGCCAATGGCGGAAGGATGTCTTCCACGCCATCAGGCAGTAGCCAGCGATCAGATACTGTCATGAGATTCGGTTGTCCGTTCTGTCCCGGGGCGGAAGCTTCTTGCCGCGAGAGTGCACAGGATTTAGGGCGATGCTCGGGGAAAGATAAAAACCCGAACCAAAACCGGCAGAATTTTACACTGTTGGCAGACACAAAAAAACCGGAATACCGAGGTATTCCGGTTTTGTCACTACCATCGTCGTGGTTAGCGGTTTCCCTGAGGGTCCTTCAGGAACTTCAAGAAGTCGCTATCAGTGTCGATGACCATGATGTCGTCTTCATTGGCAAAGGTGTTCTGATAGGCTTCCAGACTGCGGTAGAAGCTATAGAACTCGCTGTTAGACCCATAGGCATCGGCATAGATCTGGGCGGCCTGAGCATCACCTTCACCACGCATTTCCTCAGCCTTGGCAAAGGCTTCCGCCAGGATAACGGTGCGCTGGCGATCAGCATCCGCGCGAATACCCTCCGCCAACTCGCGACCGCGGGAGCGGAATTCCTGCGCCAGTTTCTCGCGCTCGGTCGCCATTCGACGATAGACGTTCTGGCTCACCTGCCCCGGGAATTCAATGGCTTTGACGCGGATATCCACCACTTCAATGCCAAATTCCTTGAGCGACGTTTCGTTCACCCGGTCACGCAGGGTGTGCATCAGCTCGTCACGCTGGCCGGAAACGACCTCGACCATGGTCCGAACACCGAACTCATCCCGAAGGCCGTTATCCACGCGAGACAACAGCAGCTCGGAGGCGCGGTATTCGTCACCACCAGTGGCCCGGTAGAACTGATCCACGTTGCGGATTTTCCAGGCGATGTAGGAATCGACGTCCAGCGGCTTCTTCTCGATGGTCAAATACTGACGCGATGGAAGATCCGTTGTCAGCAATCGGATGTCGAATTCCCGGACCTGATCAATGACCGGCACCTTGAAGTGAAGCCCGGCTGAAATATCCGTTTCGATCAACTCACCGAACCGCAGCAGCACGCCACGATGGGTTTCCGGGATAATGTAAACACTGGAGAGCGTAACCAGTACGACAATCAGGGCGCCTGCAAGGCCCACAATACTTTTGGGTCCCATCATTATCTGCTCCTCCGAACGCCACTATCCTGCCTGCCACGCAGCTCCTGAATCACCTGATCTGACAGGGTCTTGATGTCGATGTCACTGCCGGAGCTTCCGGAACCGCTCTGGCTGCCGGTGCTGGCACCGGAACGGTTAGTCAGCCTATCCAGAGGCAGGTACATCATATTGTCGCTGCTCTGGGTGTCCACCAGCACTTTGCTGGTATTCGACAGAACCCCTTCAAGCGCCTGGATGTACATACGCTCGCGAGTGACTTCCGGCGCAGTCTGATACACACCAAGAACCGCCAGGAAACGTGAGGTTTCACCACGGGCACGCTCAATCACTTCTTCCTTGTAGGCCGCCGCTTCCTCGGTCAAGCGCTGTGCCCGGCCACGAGCCTCGGGGACCACTTTATTGCGGTAGGTTTCAGCTTCTTCCTTGACCTGCTGCTCGTCCTCACGGGCGCGCTGCACTTCACGGAAGGCATCCTGCACCGCATCGGGTGGCTGAGTGCTCTCGACGTTTACACGGACAATGGTCAAGCCAGTGCCGTATTCTTCCAGGAAGCTCTGCAGGCGCTGCTCCACGCGAACGGCCAACTCGGCACGACCTTCCGTCAACACGTCATCAAGTGTTGAGCTACCAACTTCATGGCGCAAGGCGCTGTCAGTAGCAAACGCCAATGCCTGGTTGGAATCACGGACGTTCAGCACATAAGCCTGAGCATCACCAACACGATACTGGACCTGAAGGTCGACAGAGACGAGGTTCTCGTCCTGTGTCAGCATCTGGCCTGTAGATTCCGCATTCCGGACGTTCGTCACCCGGACCAGATAAACGCTATCGATCAACGGAACCTTGAAGCGCAGACCCGGCGTTTCAGTACGACTGAACTCGCCAAAGCGAAGCACAACCGCACGCTCCTGCTCGTTCACGGTGTAGAACGATTGAAAGACCACGTATCCGGCAAAAATGATGGCCGCCAACGCCAGGATGGCACCAAAACCGCCGGCGCCACCCGAGGACGAACTGCCGCCACTGCCTCCGGACTTGTTGCCCTTGCCACCCAGCAAGCGATTGAGCTTGTCGAGACCCTTTTTTAGCGCCTCGTCCAGGTCCGGTGGGCCCTGGTCATTTCCGCCACGACCACCACCAGTACCCCAGGGGTCATTGTCGTTGCGGTTTCCACCCGGTTCATTCCAGGCCATAGTGTTCTCCGTTCCAAACTAATCGAATGGCTGCAAATACTAGGGATTTATAAGCGCCCCGGCAATAGCACAGCCGGCCTATGTACGTTGTTCTTCAAGCCTTACATCATTTTCGCGCACGCCAGCGCGGCTCAAAAGCTGTAACCAGTCACGATGCTGAAGGCGTACTTCCAGTACCGAATCCCCGCTATCGCGGTGACTTTCCGTCACGACAGAGCCCGCTTCATGCAAAAGCGCCCGCAACTTGCCGTCCGTCGGGCCCAGCAGTACGAATTGATGGATCACGTCCTCCGCCAATCGTTCGACGATGGTATCAAACAGGCCTTCAAGACCTTCCCCGGTGACCGCAGAAACCCAGACACGCACGGGAACGCCATCTTCGTTGCGCTCAACCCGCGGCTGGAAGTTATCCAGCAGGTCGATCTTGTTGAAAACCTGCAACACCGGAATCTCGTCAGCACCTATTTCTGCCAGCACTTCTTCCACCTGCTCCATGTTCTCGTCACGCCGGTGATCGTGGCAGTCGATTATGTGGAGCAGAATTGAGGCTTCGGTGGTTTCTTCCAGGGTGGCACGGAAGGCTTCAACCAGCTTGTGGGGAAGATGACGGATAAAGCCGACAGTGTCGGCCATTACGACCGGGCCAATGTCAGGAAGTTCCAGGCGCCTCAGCGTCGGGTCCAGGGTCGCAAACAGCTGATCCGCCGCGTAAACGGTTGACGTTGTTATGCGGTTAAACAGCGTGGACTTGCCCGCGTTGGTGTAGCCCACCAGTGAGACGGTTGGAATATCCGCACGCATCCGGGCCCGGCGACCCTGGTTACGCTGTTTACGGACCTTTTCAAGGCGGCGATGAATGGACTTGATACGCTCCCGCAGCAACCGCCGATCCGTCTCCAACTGGGTTTCACCCGGGCCACGCAACCCGATACCACCCTTCTGGCGCTCAAGGTGCGTCCAACCCCGAATAAGGCGGGTCGACATATGCTCAAGTTGAGCCAGTTCCACCTGAAGCTTACCTTCATGGGTGCGAGCACGCTGAGCGAAAATATCCAGGATGACGCCCGTGCGATCGAGCACACGACAGCTCAGCTCACGCTCAATGTTTCGTTCCTGGCTGGGGCTGAGTGCGTGATTGAAAAGCACCACATCCGCTTCGTTGGCGGTCACGGCATCACGAATTTCTTCCAGCTTCCCCTCGCCGACAAACAGTCTCGGGCTGGGCTGCTTGCGCGAGCCGGTGACAACACCTACGGGTTCGACACCGGCAGACCAGACCAGTTCACGGAACTCGCCCAGATCCTCAGCTTCTTCGTGTGAGGAAAACTCGATATGAACGAGAATCGCCCGTTCACCAACGTCGGGACGCTCAAACAAGTAGTAACAACTCCAAATCAGTCAGACTGCACCTGTCACCAAAACAAACACCCGCGGCCCTGGGAGCCTTTTCGGGCCCTTCGGGAGCGCGGGTAACAACACCGGTGTGCCCGGATAAATCAGTCTTCAGATTCTTCTCCGCCCGGAGCCTGTGGCGGAATACGAACGTTCCGCGCGGGCACCACAGTGGAAATGGCATGCTTATAGACCATCTGGCTGACAGTGTTTTTCAGCAAAATCACGAACTGGTCAAAAGACTCGATCTGGCCCTGAAGCTTGATACCATTGACCAGAAAGATGGAAACCGGAATGCGTTCCTTGCGTAATGCATTAAGGTAAGGGTCTTGTAGAGAGTGCCCTTTTGACATGTGTTTTCTCCTGTTTATAAGTAAAGGCAGATCGTCAACTTCAATTGTTAAATGTGGTGCGAAACTCAATAATTTTCAAGGCAGTGTCGGACATAAGTTTGTCGCCACTATCCAACCAGTCCACATCGGACCACTTTCGCAACCAGGTCAGCTGTCGCTTGGCAAGCTGCCGGGTAGCAGCAACGCCCTTGTCTACCATGGTGTCGTAATCATAATCACCGGCCAGATGTGCCCAGCCCTGACGATATCCGACACAACGCATGGAGGGCAGGCCAGCATTCAGATCACCCCTGGCCTTCAGCGCCCTGACCTCATCAAGAAAACCCGCATTCAGCATGGCGTTGAAACGCAGGGCTATTCTTTCATGGAGCACCCGCCTCTCGGCGGGAGCCATCGCAAGCTGCACTACAGTATACGGAAGAGACGGCGATTCGTCTGCCTGCCATTGGGTGAAATAGGTGTAATCCTCAATGCCATCGCTGTTCTGACGGTTCTCTGCCTGGCCTCTGCTCGCCTTGTCCTGCCATATTGAGGAAATCGGCCGTCCCGTCAGACGAATCACCTCAAGTGCCCGAATAAGTCGCTGCCGGTTATTCTGATGAATGAGACCCGCCGCCACAGGGTCCTGTCGCTCCAGCTCCTGGTGAAGGGCACCCCAGCCTCGCTCCTTCGCCTCCTGCTCAAGGGCCTCCCGGACGACTGGATCAGCAGACGGCAGGTTGGACATACCATGCAGCAATGCCTTGAAGTACATCATGGTGCCACCCACCAACAACGGAATCCGCCCCGCTGACACAATGTCGTTCATTTCACGCAGGGCATCGCGACGGAAGTCCGCTGCCGAGTATGTTTCCGCCGGGTCGCAGATATCAATTAACCGGTGTGGCGCCTGGGAGAGCTCCTCGTGCGAGGGCTTGGCGGTTCCAATATCCATACCCCGGTAGATCATCGCCGAATCAACACTGATGATATCGCAGGGCAGGTGGCGACAGAGCTCGATGGCCAGGTCGGTCTTGCCCGAGGCAGTCGGGCCCATCAGGCATATGGCCATGGGCTTGGTGCCTTTAGCGGTTGATGCCGTCATACCGGTGTTAACGCCCGCGCAGGAATAATTTGTCCAGCTCCGAGAGGGTGACCACAGTCCAGGTGGGCCGACCATGGTTGCACTGACCACTGCGCTCGGTGGCCTCCATGTCCCGCAACAGGGTATTCATTTCCGGAATGGTCAGTTGCCGATTGGCACGCACGGAACCATGACATGCCATGGTACCAAGCAACTCATGTATCACCGCCTCCACACGGTCGCTTTCGCCGTTCTCAATCAGGTCAGACAGCACATCCCGAACCAATTGCTCGGTGTCCGCCCCCCGCAACAGCGCAGGCACCTGCCGCACAGCGAGAGTTTCGGGGCCAATGCGCTCCACCCTCAATCCCAACTGCAAAAGCTCTTCACCATGAGTCTCCGCCAATGCCGCCTCTTTCTGGCTGACAGCCAGGGAAACCGGCACCAGCAGCGGCTGACTCTTGAGGTCCTGCGCCTCCAGCGCACGCTTCATACGCTCATAGGTAATACGTTCATGGGCCGCGTGCATATCCACCACGATCATGCCCTGACGGCTCTGGGCCAGGATATAAATTCCGTGCAGTTGGGCAATGGCGTAGCCAAGCGGCGGCTCATCACCGCTGTCCTGCGGTGGCGTAGGCGCCGCAACGGCCAGATCACCGGAGTCAGCCATCGCGGGCTGCGCCCCGGTTCCACCGCCCTCGTTCAGGGACTGGTAGAACGCCATTTGATCGCGGGCCTGCCATTCAGGCTGCGGGGGCCTCGGGCTCCCTGAGAACCCGGCATGCTGCGGGCTGCCGCCGGAACCTGTAAACGGATCGGAGGCGGGCTGGTGATTGACACCCGGCATGGCAGCCTGAACGCCAAAACCACCGGTTGCCGTACCGGCCTCCCGACCGTGGGACTGGGCTACCGCTCCCTTGAGATGATCATCCGGGCGTACATCTGCCAGCGCCTTGTGAAGCGTCCGGAAAATAAAATCGTGAACCAGGCGCCCATCGCGGAAACGCACTTCGTGCTTGGTGGGGTGAACATTCACGTCCACGTTCGCGGGATCAACCTCCAGATACAACACGAACGCCGGGTGACGGTTGTTGTAAAGCACATCCCGATAAGCCTGGCGCACGGCATGCGCTACCAGCCGGTCCCGTATCACCCGCCCGTTGACAAAAAAGTACTGCAAATCCGCCTGACTGCGGGAAAAGGTCGGCAGGGCAACCCAACCCCAAAGTTTCAATCCCGTAGCCTCAGCATCAATCACCACGGCGTTGTCGATAAACTGCTGACCGCATAGAGAGCCAATCCGCCGCTCCCGGTCCAGCGGATTCTCAGCCGGCCTGAGGCTCTGGACCACACGCTGGTTATGTCGAAGCGTAAAACCGGTGTCGAAACGGCTCAGGGCCTGGCGGCGAATACATTCTTCAACATGGTTGAACTCGGTCTTCTCCGTACGGAGAAACTTGCGTCGGGCGGGCGTGTTAAAGAACAGGTCCCGGACCTCCACCGTCGTGCCCACCGGATGGGCCGCCGGGGAAATACTGGCGTCCATGTCGCGCCCTTCCACTTCTACCTTTGAGGCCGCCTCCTGGCGCTCTGTGCGTGATGTCAGTGCCAGCCTGGAAACGGAACTGATACTGGCCAGGGCCTCCCCCCGGAAACCAAGGGACGCCACTGCTTCAAGGTCTTCGAGATTTTCAATCTTGCTGGTGGCATGACGGCTGAGCGCAAGGGGAAGGTCCGTCTCGTCTATGCCCATGCCGTCGTCACGTACCCGGATCAGCTTGACACCCCCCTGCTCCACCTCGATATCGACCCGGCGGGCACCGGCATCGAGCGCATTTTCTACCAGTTCTTTCACGACCGAAGCCGGGCGCTCAACCACCTCACCGGCAGCAATCTGGTTGGCCAGGCGGGGCGTCAGTAATCGAATGGAGGGCATGTTACCAGGGGACCTCGTGTCAGGATGCAGGAATACGAATGGTTTGCCCTACCATAACACGGTCATCATTGAGGCCGTTATACTGCATCAGTTCGCTGACGGTTGTCTGGTTCTCCCGAGCGACACCTGAGAGCGTATCCCCCCGGCGAATCCGGTACTGACTGACACTGCCATCGCCACGGCCGTTCTGCTTCTGCCACGCCAGCAACGTGCCTGGCGGGGGCGTTTTCTGGAAGTAGTCATCGATACCCCGAAACACCGCCTGGGACAGTTTTTCACGATACCAGGCACTGGAAAGGTTCTGCTCTTCCTTCGGGTTCGAGATGAATCCCGCCTCAACGAGAACCGATGGAATATCCGGTGATTTCAGCACCGCAAACGCAGCCTGCTCAACGCCTTTCTTGTGAAGCTTGGCGACACTGCCAAGCCTGCCGAGGATAGAGTCCCCGACACCGAGGCTGGAATTGATGCTGGCGGTCATGGAGAGGTCCAGCAGCACACCCGCCAGCATGTCATCTCGACCATCAAGGGACACCCCACCGGCACCCCCGATCAGGTCAGAGCGGTTCTCGGTCTTGGCCAGCCAGCGGGCGGTTTCACTGGTGGCACCCCGCTGTGACAACGCAAACACCGAAGCACCACGGGGCTGAGGCGTGCGAAAGGCATCGGCGTGGACCGACACAAACAGGTCGGCGTTGTGCTTCCGGGCCAGCAGTGTGCGGCTACGCAAATCGATGTAGTAGTCGCCGGTACGGGTTAGCTTGGCGGTATAACCCGGCTTGGCGTCGATCAATTCCGCCAGGGTTTTCGACATTCTCAACACCACGTCCTTTTCTCGGGTGCCCCGGGGGCCGATTGCTCCCGGGTCTTCGCCGCCGTGGCCGGCATCAACCACCACGATAATATCCCGCTTGCCGTTGGCGTTTTCGGTGACGGTTGGCTCCGAAGGCTTTCGAGCCTTCAGGCCACCTTCGTCGATCAGGTCAACGACCAACCGGTGACCGTACTGCTGATTGGGTTCGAGCTGAAAGCTGCGCGGCTTGATGTCACTCTTCAGATCGAGCACTACCCGAAGATCATTACCGTTGCGCGGGGCGCTGCGGATACGCTTTACGGGACTGCCCGAGAGATCGAGCTTGTCAAAATCGGCCTTGAGCGTCGTGTTCTCAAGGTCAATCACCAGGCGCGAAGGCCCGGAAAGGGCAAACACCTTGTGATCAATCTTGTCGGCAACATCCAGCACCAGCCGGGTATGGTCCGGCGCGGGCCAGATCCTCACGCCTTCCACGTTAACGCCCGCCATTGCTGCCATAGGAAACAACAGAGTCAGCATTACACTACCGGCCAGGCACCATCTGGAGAACATTCTTGCCATCATTTTCCTGCCCACCTGCACTGATCACACATAATTAACCTCGAACACTCGACAACGGTATTGCCGCAAGCCTGGCCTGCAGCCCCACACCCACAGCCGTTGCCGCCGAGACAAGCGCTTTACGCCCATCTCCACTGACACTCAAGCGTATCCAAAGGTCGGGATCCGGAAGGATTCCCTGACCCCGCTCGGGCCACTCAATCAAACAAAGGCTCTGGCCCTGAAAGTAATCACGTATACCCATGTACTCCAGCTCCTCCGGATCACCCAATCTGTATAGGTCGAAGTGGTAAGCGGGAGGGCTCAGGTGCTCATACGGCTCCACAATGGTGTAGGTCGGACTTTTAACAGCCCCGTCATGGCCAAGGCCACGCATGACTCCACGGCTCAGGGTCGTCTTTCCCGTACCCAGGTTGCCCTCGAGAAATACAATGGCTCCCTGTCCGGCCTGAACCACAACGGTAGCGAGCCCCCTTCCAAGGTTTTCTGTTGCCACCTCATCCTTCAGGAACAGCGAGAGCTCCTGCGCTGCAACGTCCATCATTCGTCTCCACCACCGCCAACCGAACGACGATCCGGCCAGCGCTCAGAATCCACCAATACCTGTGACAGGGCCTCAATAACGTCCATCGGCAACAGCCCCATATAACCGCGGGTTTCCGACGCCAGGTCCGCAGCCGCCAGATGCAATGCAGCGCCTGCCGAGGTTGCAACACGGGCATCCTTCAGTTGAGCGTACAAACTACCCAGCACGCCCGAAAGAACATCCCCCATGCCACCAGTCGCCATGCCAGGGTTACTGCCGCTGACAACGTCCGGCACTGCACCTCCGCCTGCCACCACCGTTCCGGCCCCCTTAAGTAGCACAACTCCGCCAAACATCTGAGAGATTCGCCCGGCAGCGCCTACACGATCCTCTTCAATTTCCGCCACATCACACGCCAGAAGCCGCGCCGCCTCTCCAGGATGCGGGGTAAGGATATGATTGTGTGCCGGCTGCGCCACCCTTGAGGCCATCAGGTTGAGGGCATCTGCATCGAGCACCCTCGGCTTACCGCTCGCAACCACCTGCTGGAGCATCTGCTGCCCCCAGGCACCCTGGCCGATGCCCGGACCACAGACTATGACATCCGCCGCTTCAATCAACGGCGGCAGTTCAGAACCATGAATCAGCCCCTGCACCATGACCGATGGACAGCGCGCGAGGGCCGGTGAGACGTATTCCGGGCGCGTGGCCAGCGTAACCAGTCCGGCACCGGCTCTTGCCGCTGCTTCGGCTGCCAACAGGCCGGCACCGCCAAAACCCCGGTCCCCGGCCACCACGAGCACGTGCCCGAAACGACCCTTATGCGCGGTTCTTGATCGCCTGGGGATGACCGAACGAATCGACCGCCAGTCAACCCGGCGAGCAAAAGGCTGCTGACCGCTCTCGGAGGCCCAGTCATCGGTATCCAGGGACTCGAACAGGATGTCACCCCCACACTCAGCCCCCTGCCCCGTAAACAGTCCGGCCTTGAGCCCAATAAAGGTCACTGTTGCATCAGCCCGTATCGCCTGTCCGACCACCGCTCCAGTGGTTGCGTTCAGGCCGGACGGCAAATCAATCGCCATTACGGGCGCAGGCGCCTCATTGCACGCGTCGATCATCGCCGCAAAGGGCTCCCTGGGAGCGCCTGTTACGCCGGTTCCCAACATGGCGTCCACGATTAAACCGACGCTGGCAATTGATCGCTGCGCATCGCCGCTACCAAGATCCGCAAGTTCCCGCACTTTTACCCCATCGGCCACGGATTTTTGCCAGGCCTTGCGGGCATCACCAGATAATTTTCCCGTCGGCGCAACGGCAATACAGTCCACATCCAAACCATGGCGTACGGCATTGGCCGCCACCAAATAGCCGTCACCGCCATTGTTGCCGGCGCCACACAGCACCAGAACCCGGCCCGGCTCAGGCCAGTTGCGTACCAGCCTGCGAAACGCACCGGCGGCTGCGGCCTGCATCAGGTCAAATCCGTCAACCCCTTGTTGATCAATTACATAGCGATCAATCTCCCTCACCGCATCGGCGGAGTAGAGGTCTTCTGGTAAACTATGACCACCAGACAGGGGCATGAAAATCGGCTCCCGCTAAAGAATTCGGATTAAGAAAATCGGCCAGATACCTGTAAAGAATAGCAAAACAGCGGAAAAGGTCATAACTTAATCAAATTAAACTTCATTACCCTTCGGGCCGCCGGGAAAACCGGTTGCCACTCGACTGGCACTCCATGACCGAATCGATCGATCAAAACCTCGAACATCTGCCGGAACATATCCAATCCTGGGCCCGGGAACTCGGCTTTAGTGATGTCGGCATTACCCTCCCGGACACCGGTGCTCACGGAGCTCGCCTGAAGGACTGGCTCCGCAAGGGTTTTCACGGCGAAATGTCGTATATGGAAGATCATGGCGACAAACGCTATACCCCCACCTCACTGGTGGAAGGAACGCAAAGAGTCATTTCCGTGCGGCTGGACTACCTGCCTGCGCCTGATAACCCGGGGCGAATACTCACTAACCCCGAGAAGGCCTACATTACCCGCTATGCCACTGGGCGTGACTATCACAAGCTGATGCGCAAACGACTGGCGACCCTGGCAAAACGCATTGACGAGGCGGTATCGGGATACGATTACAGAGCGTTCGTAGACAGTGCTCCTGTGCTCGAAAGGGCCCTTGCCCAGCGCGCGGGCCTGGGCTGGATTGGCAAGAACAACATGCTGATTCATCCAAAAGCGGGGTCGTTTTTCTTCCTTGGAGAAATCTTTACCAGCGCGCCATTACCGCTGGACGAACCGTTTGAAAAGGAACATTGCGGCAGTTGCGCCGCGTGCCTGGACATCTGCCCCACAGATGCCTTTGAAGGCCCCCACAAACTCGATGCCCGCAAATGCATCAGCTACCTCACCATTGAACTCAAGGGCAGCATTCCGGAAGAACTGCGCCCCAAAATGGGTAACCGCGTGTTCGGTTGTGACGACTGCCAACTGGTCTGCCCCTGGAACAAGTTCAGCAAGCCAACGGCGGAAAAAGACTTCCAGCCCCGCCATGGCCTGGACAACAGCGAATTGGCTACGCTGTTCCTCTGGACGGAAGAACAATTCCTCAAACGCACTGAAGGCTCCGCCATCCGCCGCACCGGTTACGAGGGATGGCTGAGGAACCTGGCGGTGGGCCTTGGCAATGCGCCTTCAACCATCCCAGTGATCGAAGCCCTAAAACAGCGGGCTGACTTTCCGTCAGAGATGGTTCGGGAGCATGTGCACTGGGCCCTTCGCAGGCACGGCCTATAGCTTGAAAGCGCCGCGGCCTACAGTTGGAAAAAGTGTTCCCGGTAATGCCGCAGCTCCTCTATGGAGTCGCGAATGTCGTCCAACGCCAGGTGACTGCCTTTCTTCTTCACCCCGTCCAGCACATCCGGCCGCCAGCGCCTCGCCAGCTCCTTGATGGTACTCACATCCAGATTGCGGTAGTGAAAGAAGGCTTCCAGTTCCGGCATGTACTTCACCAGGAAGCGACGATCCTGGCCGATGCTATTGCCACATAATGGGGACTGCCCCGGCTCGAGATACCGCTGCAGGAATTCCAGGGTTTTCTGTTCGGCATCGATCTCGCCGTACTTACTGTCCTTTACCCGCTGGGTCAGTCCGCTTTCGCCATGGGTCCGCGTGCACCACTCGTCCATTTCACTGAGCAGTTTGTCTGATTGGTGAACGGCAATCACCGGCCCTTCTTCAATCGTGTTCAATTCAGAATCCGTAACGATGGTTGCTATCTCGATGATGCGCTCTTTTTCCGGGTCTAACCCCGTCATTTCCAGGTCAATCCAGACAAGGTAGTTGGCTTCTGGCATTCGGTGACTCCCAGCCTTCCAATGCGTGCATGGGTGGCCGGTCACTGCTTCCCGGGATACGCTACAAGCACATCCATGTGCGCTCGACTGAAACCATCCCTGGTTTCAGACGCTCCCGGGAAGCAGTGACCGGCCACCCTCGTAATATTGGTAATATATCGGCCAATCCCGACAGAACAAACAGGCTCTGACGAAATCATTCACGTATGATGTTACAGCAATCACCATTTCCCAGCAGGAATTAACCGACCCACGATATGGCTAAACGTCGACTCAACAAGCAGCAGCAGTGGCGCATCAAGAAAATTCAGCAGGAGCGGGCTGCACGGGCGGCGAAGAAAGAAGAATCCATCAGCGAAAAGCTGGACGCTGGTGATCTCGGCCCGGAGCAACAAGGCCTTGTTATCGCTCACTACGGCCAGCAACTCGACGTGGAAGCCCTGGAGGGGGAAGACACCGGCACGGTGCTGCGCTGCTTTGTGAGAGCGAACATCGACAGCCTGGTAACTGGCGACAAGGTGATCTGGCGCCCAGGCAGCGACAATACCGGCGTCATTGTGGCGCGTTGCGACCGTCACACCCTACTGCAACGGCCCGACAACTTCGGCGCACTCAAGCCCGTCGCTGCCAATATTGACTACATCATCCTTGTGATCGCCCCCGAACCGGAACCCCACGACAACCTGATTGATCGTTATCTGGTGGCGGCCGAGAGCACAGACATTCCGGTCATCATCCTGCTCAACAAGACCGACCTGGTGACTGACCAGAATCGGGAAGCAATCGACCAACTTCTGGCTCGCTACGAAAAGCTCGGATATCGAATAGAACGCACCTCCGCAAAAACCCTGGAGGGTGAGCAGGCGGTTAGGGTTGAAGACCTGGTAAAAGGTCAGACTAGCGTATTCGTGGGTCAATCGGGAGTTGGCAAATCATCCATTATCCAGACGTTATTGCCGGAAGCATCGATCCGGGTAGGCGCGGTCTCGGAGAGCACCGGGAAAGGGGTTCACACCACCACGACCGCCAAACTTTTTCACCTGAACTGCGGAGGCGATCTCATCGATTCGCCGGGTATCCGGGAGTTCGGGCTGTGGCACATGACACCACAAGAGATCGAGTACGGCTTCCGGGAGATACGAGACCTGATCGGTCACTGCAAGTTCCGCAATTGCAGCCATATGGGTGACCCCGGCTGTGCCATTGCGCAGGCTGCCGAGGATGGTCGCATCAGCACGGAGCGACTGAAAAGCTTCAACCGGATTCTTCAGGATATGGCGGAACAGCAGTCACGGGGACTGAAAGCCGACTGAACCGACTTACCAGTTCAGCTCTCCGGGCTTGGGTTCTTCCTTCTCTTCCGCCCAGCTGCCTTCTTCCAGCCGTTTCATTGCCTCCTGCTGCTCCTCTTCAGAGGGGGCAGTCAGGTCAATCAAGGGCTCACCCGATCGACTGGCATTGCTCTGGATGCCAGCCGCTGTCTTTTTGTTCATCACGATAATGGAAATACGACGATTAACCGGCGCCTGAGGATCGTCCTGATCAAACAGCACCGAATCGCTCAGCCCCACAACCCGGCCAATTTGCTCCTGCCTGACACCGCCTGCAACGAGCGCTCTGCGAGCCGTGTTGGCCCGGTCCGCCGACAATTCCCAGTTGGTGTAACCCGGGCGACCGCTGAAGGGCGTGGAGTCGGTATGGCCGGTAATGCTCAGTTTGTTGTTGACGGTGCCGAGTGTCTTGGCAAGCTCAAATAGGATATCTTGAGAATAGTACTTGAGTTCGGCCCGACCACTGTCAAACATGGGGCGCTGTGAGCGGTCGACGATCTGAATACGCAGGCCCTCGCTGGTGATATCGATCAGCAGCTGATCTTTAAACTCCTGAAGGGTTTGGCTCTGCTCTATACGGTCCTGAAGGTCCTGAAAGAGCTCCTCCATCTGCCGCTGCTCCAGAGTCTGCGCCAGCTCCTCCACAACCTGGTCTTCGATCTGGATATCGCTGCGCTCGATGTCCTCGCTGCTTTCGTTGATCACCGAGGCACTGCCCTCAAGATCCACCGGATTGGGAGACCCACCCTCAGTAAACCCGACCGGGTCCTTGAAGTAACCTTCCACAGCACGAATCTGTTCAGGAGACGCCGTTGCGGTCAGCCAGAGCACGAGAAAAAACGCCATCATGGCGGTAGCGAAATCGGCGAAAGCCACTTTCCATGAACCGCCGTGGTGCCCAGCCGCAACTTTCTTTTTTCTCTTTACGATGATTGGCTGTTCTTCCAAGAAACTGCTCCTGACGGCTCTTGCTCAGACTATTTTGAACGCACGTGGTCGTTGAGTTCCTGAAACCCGGGCCGCTTATCCGACGGCAGGGCCTTGCGGCCGAACTCGATGGCCATCTGCGGCGCCTGGCCCGACACGGTGGCAACGATTGCGGATTTGGCGCATTCGTAGGCCTTGATCTCGTATTTGGCGGTGTGCTCCATGGCAATGGAGGTGGGGCCAACGAAGCCATACCCCATCCAGATTCCGAGGAACGTTCCCACCAGCGCCGCCGCCACGCTGAGGCCAATTCTTTCAGGGCCCTCACTCAGGAAGTTCATGGTGATAACAATACCGAGCACGGCTGCGACAATCCCGAGGCCTGGCAGAGCATCGGCTATCTTGTTGACAGCGTGGGCTGGCTCTTCAAGTTCGTGCTGACGACTCTCGATCTCATTTTCCATCATGCCTTCGAGCTCATGGGTTGCCATGTTCCCGGAACTGATAATTCTCAGGTAGTCGGTGATAAAGGCCAGCAGGTACTTCGACTTAATAATGGCGGGGTAACGGCTGAAGATCTGGCTTGACTCCGGATTGTCGATGTCTTCCTCGATGGCCATCACACCCTGTTTCCTGGATTTGTCGAAAATCTCGTACATCAGGCTGAGCAAATCCATGTAAAAGGACTTGTTGTAGGGAGAACCCGTCAGTTGGCTGAGGACACCTTTCGCCACTTCCTTGATGGTGTGCAGGGGGTTGGCAATGATGAACGACCCCACTGCAGCGCCGCCGATAATGAGTATTTCCGTGGGCTGCCATAACACCAGAAGATTACCACCATGGAGGACATAGCCGCCGAGGACGCTGGCAATGACAATGACTGCACCGATTATAAGTAGCATGGATTGAGAACACACCTTCTATGATTTCTGTCAGGCTAGGCGCCTGAAGCGGAGCCGCCTGGCCGGCCTGCACAGATAATAGCAAGCAGCGGACCGAACCGCGAAGATATGAAACAATTTCTATACACACCCCGCGATTTGTTAAACTTCGCGCCTTTGAGGGCCAAGGATCACTTTCCAATGTTCGACAAGCTGTTTGTAATGAGCCAGTACATAACGCCGCAACTCGCGGTTTCACGCCTTGCGGGCCGACTTGCGGACAATGAAAGCATGCCCGGACTAAAGGATCGTGTGGTGAAGTGGTTCATCGGCCGCTATGGCGTCAATATGAGCGAAGCGCTGGAACCGGACCCGGCGGCCTATGCAAGCTTCAACGCCTTTTTTACCCGCGCCCTGAAACCCGGCCTGAGGCCCGTGGACGAGCGAGAAAGCACTCTGGTCAGTCCCGTTGACGGCGCCATCAGCCAACTGGGTCAAGTCAGCAATGATCGGGTATTCCAGGCCAAGGGCCAGTCCTTCAGCCTCAACGAACTGCTCGGTGGCGATGAGGAGCGGGCGGCAAGCTTTACCGATGGCGAATTCGCTACCATCTACCTCTCCCCTAAGGACTATCACCGCATTCATATGCCGCTGGCCGGCACGCTCCGGGAAATGGTGTACGTTCCCGGCAAGCTGTTTTCCGTCAACCCGACCACCGCGGAGAACGTGCCCAACCTGTTCGCCCGAAATGAGCGGGTTGCCTGTCTATTCGACACCCCCGCAGGCCCAATGGCCCTGGTGCTGGTCGGCGCAATGATCGTGGGCAGTGTCGAGACGACCTGGGCTGGCGTCGTGGCACCCGGCGGGGGTGAGGTTTCCGAGAGTCGCTATGACAGCCTCAAAACACCCATCCAGCTTGAAAAAGGCGAGGAAATGGGACGGTTCCGCCTGGGCTCAACGGTGATCATGGTTATGCCCAAGGGCGCCGTGAAATGGAACGCCAATCAGGTAGCAGGCGGTACGGTGCGCATGGGTGAAGCTTTCGGCGACATCAACACCGGTCAGCCGGGAACGCAATAACGCCGGCCAACTCATCAAGCCCCAACTTCAGCATCAACAGGCGGTCCAGGCCCAAGGCCACTCCGGAACAATCGGGCACCCCCGACTCCAGGGCCGCCATGAACGCCTGGTCGATGGGCATCTCGGGCTTTCCCACTCTGCGGCGAGCCTGGTTGTCCGCCTCAAACCGACGCCTCTGCTCGTCGGGATCGGTCAGTTCCCAGTAGCCATTGCACAGCTCCACACCGCCCACGTAGAGCTCGAAACGATGAGCCTGCCGCACCCCGGACCGTTCAGACACACGGGCCAGTGCAGCCTGGGACTCCGGATAACCGGTCACGAATACCGGCCCAACGCCCGCCAGTGCCGGCTCCACCTGAGAGCTCATCAGCAGATCCAGATAGTCGTCACGAGAGAGGCCATCCAGCTGGGATGGTTCCATCCATTGTTCGCAACGCTCTGACAACTCGTCATTACCGGCCAAAAACGGATCAATACCTGCGAACCGGACAAACGCATCGCGATAATCCATGGTGCGTGGCGGCTCACAACCCAGCCAGCCACAAACCAACTCGGAGACCTCTTCCATCAGATCAACATCCGTAAAACCGGGCCGGTACCATTCAAGCAGGGAAAACTCAGGGTTGTGTCGCCGCCCGAACTCACCGTCGCGAAACACCCGGGCGATCTGATAAATAGGGCCGGATCCAGCCGCCAGCATCCGTTTCATGTGATATTCCGGGGATGTCTGCAGCCACCCGCCCGCTGGGCGGACTCCGATCGAGGCGGGATTCGCGGAGATACTGTCAATATTGATATCAGTAACACCATGCCGGCCAAGCACGGGCGTCTCGACTTCCATCACATCACGTTGCGCAAAAAAGCCACGCACCCAGGCAAACTGTTGTGCGCGGCTTTTAAGAGCCACCTGTGAAGCCGAGGGCCGCCACTGAAGGGAGTCAGTCACCAGGGCTCCAATCAGCTGTTTTTGACCCGGTTGACGTATTCACCGGAGCGAGTGTCCACCTTGAGCACTTCACCAATGGTGATAAATAGTGGCACGTTGACAACGGCACCCGTGGAAAGCGTCGCCGGCTTGGAGCCACCCTGGGCGGTGTCGCCTTTCATACCCGGATCCGTGTCCACCACTTCCAACTCGACAAAGTTGGGCGGGGAGACTGTCAGAGGCGCGCCGTTATAGAGTGTTACGGTATAAACATCCTGCTCTTTCAGCCATTTAAGCGAGTCACCAACCGCCTTGGCATCCGCCGGAAACTGCTCGAAAGACCCGTCGGTTTTCATGAAGTGCCAGAATTCGCCATCGGTATACAGGTACTCCATTTCCAGATCGATCACGTCAGCAGCTTCCAGGCTCTCGCCGGATTTGAAAGTGCGTTCCCACTGCCGGTTGGTCATCAGGTTACGCAGTTTTACCCGGTTGAATGCCTGCCCTTTGCCGGGCTTTACGAATTCGTTCTCGAGAATGATGCAGGGGTCGCCGTCCAGCAAAACCTTAAGACCGCCACGGAATTCGTTGGTAGAATATGAAGCCATGAAATTATCACCTGAAACGATGCTTTTGGAAATTCGAAGCTGGCTATGATACAGCGAACCGCCACCCGTATAGAAGCCCGCCCCGTCGATCACGCTGATCACAGCTGGCAGCGACTGCTCTCGGAGTCCGTCACTACGCCGGATGCCCTCCTGCGCCGGCTTGACCTTGACCCGGCAGCTTGGCTCCATGGCGCGGACGAAGGCCACCGATTGTTCCCCATACGGGTACCCGACCCCTATCTGAATCGAATCACGAGGGGCGATCCCGACGACCCCCTGCTACGTCAGGTGCTGCCTTTATCATCCGAAGCAGACACCTATCCCGGGTTTGTCTCCGACCCACTTCAGGAAAGTGGCTCGATGCCAGCGACCGGGCTGATTCGCAAGTACGATAGCCGCGCCCTGTTAATGGTGACCGGGCAATGCGCCATCAACTGTCGCTACTGCTTCCGCCGCCACTTCCCCTACGAGGACCACCGACTGTCGCCGGAGGACCGGTCGCAGGCCCTCAAGGCCCTCTCCGACGATACTCGCATAAACGAAGTGATTTTCAGCGGGGGCGACCCGCTGGTGGCGAATGACCGGCTGCTGTCGGCCTGGGCCGAGGCACTGGCAGCCATCCCACACATCCGCAGGCTGAGAGTCCATACCCGACTGCCCGTCGTCATCCCCCAGAGGGTGTCTGATTCGCTGATCGCGTGGCTCTCGGGCTCACGCCTGCAGTCTGTCGTCGTCATCCATGTCAATCATCCCGCCGAACTGGATGCCGACACGCAACAGGCCCTCGGGCGACTGAAAGCCGCAGGCGTCACATTGCTGAACCAGAGCGTGATATTGAAAGGCGTGAACGACAACGCCAGAGTGCTAGCGGAACTCAGCGAGCGATTGTTCGAGTGCGGTGTACTGCCCTATTACCTCCACGCCTTCGACCCAGTGGCCGGCGCCCACCACTTCGAAGTTAGTGACGACAAGGCTCGGGACCTGGTACGGCAACTGATTACAGTGCTGCCAGGTTTCCTGGTACCCAGGCTTGTCAGGGAGATTCCGGGCCAGCCCGGGAAAACACCATTGGACCTGTTTGCGTGACCCATTTGGCAATGTTGGCCCAATTTTACTTGTTAAACATTGTCAACTCGTGCTTTTCTCGCTTTTTGTTGTGCGTTTGCTATTTTACAGTGCAGAAAGCGATAACAATAAAAACCGATATTCGCGGCGTTTTCCGATTAAAACACGCAGGCGTTACCAAGATACGCCTGTAGTTCGTGGTGCAACCCGGAGTACCTACCGTGGTCCAGACAATTGGCGTGATAGCATGGAAGGCATGATTCTGAAGCCCGATCTCCGCGTTCCTGAACAGAAGACGGCAAGTCTCTCTTTTTGCCAGACTTCCCCCAAAGCCTTCAGGGACTGGGTAAACCAGTTACCAATGGCGAATATTGGGGAAGCTTCCCGGCAACTCTATCACGCCATCATTGAGCTCAATCATCTGTTTATCGCGCCTCAGCAGCGGCTGCAACTGCTGGAACTGATTCGCCCGAAGATTCACTTCGTCTGCTCCGAACTGTCTCGCCACTACCTTGGCTTGGCCGTCGCACTACCGGAAAAACAGCGCAAGGTTGCCAATCTGTCCCAAGCCCTCCAGCTCCATGCCGCCAGCGGCTACAAACTGTGCGTGCTTGAGTTCCTGGACAACGGCGGCCTGGACAAAAATCGCAAGGCGGTCTCGACAGCAATTCACCGCGCCATCTCAGAGTTGGCGGCTACGATCGTAAGGGCCCATCAACTGTATTGCCCAAGCCCTGCGCAAAGTTGGCTGGAATGTCATCGACTTTTCCGATTCGCCCATCGCAACAAGATTCAGGGGCTATCCGTCGACGACGATACTCTGACCCATCGCCGTGGAAGCTCCGTGGAAGACTGCTACAAACGCATCCTGCTGCTAGGCTGCGCCCGCCCCAATCAACTCCGACAAGGCGAGTTGGCGCAGGTTTACGAGCTGTTCGAGAACTGGACCCACCTGGTTTCCTGCGGGCCCGAAACCGATAACGACAGCCTGTTCGTGGTAAACATGGAGCGGGACACCTCGCCGGTCTACCGCAGCCTGCTGGAACAAAAGCCGGGTAACGACTGCTACAACTTCGACACTCGGGAATTATCAGAACAGATCACGGACGCCTTGCACGCCCGCAACAAACGGGATGGTGGATCCAGCGAACTTGAGCTGCCCTCCCGCATTGGCGACACACTTCTGACTCACCTGAGCCAGGCGCTCGGCATCCTTGCCAAGCGCAACTTCAATCGCATTGCCAGTCAGGGCACGCTCGAGATATGCGTAGGCCTGACCGCAACCCATTATTACGTGGCCGGCGAAAAAACGTTCAACGAGTTTGTCAGCGGCAACGACAACCAGAACGGCGACGACAACATGTTCCTGCGCTCGTCCCGGCAGAAACAGGATGCCTGGGCCGGCGCCCATGACGCCGGGCCCAACGACGAGCCATTGCAATCGGCAGATACGCCAATCAACTTCCGTAACAGTATTGGCGCCACACCAGACAGTGAAAGTGATCGAAGAAAACCCAAGCGCCACCATGCACTGCTGGTGAACACCAGTCCCGGCGGATACTGCGCCGCGTGGGAGACCAACGTCCCCTCCTCCCTTCAGGCGGGCGAGGTTCTCGGCGTCCGCGAGCAGTCAAACCACCCCTGGAGCGTAGCGGTTGTGCGCTGGATAAGACAGGTTCGCAACCAGGGCACACAGGTTGGCATTGAGCTTTTGGCCCCCAGTGCGGCGCCATGCGGCGTAAGACTGATTCAGAAAATTGGCAACAGCAGCGAGTACCTGCGCGGCCTCTTGCTACCGGAAATCAGCGTCGTTAACCAGGCAGCAACCCTAATCACACCGCGACTTCCGTTCCAGTCCGGCAGCCGGATTTCATTGCTTCATGACGGTCGGGAAGATCAGGGCACACTGTCCCGCAAGATTTCAGCGACCGGCAGTGTCAGTCAGTTTGAGCTCAAGCTTCAGAGCGCCAGTGTAACGCCAGCCGGCGACAATCCGCCGGAGGCAGGCACCAGTGAAGACGAGTTCGACTCACTATGGCCCTCGCTATAGCGCACCGTTACTGTGAACGGACGCTTATGAACCCGCCCGAAGGGTTGTTATTAACCGGTAACCCCTGCATCATTCAGCGTTAGTGAAAGCCGGCCCCGTGCTCTGAGTTCTACGACAGGTGTCGGCACAGCCAACGTGTATCACGAGACATCTGACGAAATGCAGAAAAAGAACGCAACCGTACACCTGCTCATCCTTGATCCGTCCCAGAACGACGCCGAGACCCTGGTCAGCCTGCTCCGAAACTCGGGCAAAGCCACGCGAGCCCATCGCATCACGTCCGAGGAAGACCTTGAAGAAACCCTGAAAACGGGTAACTGGGACCTGCTTTTAGCGCGCGACGATGTTGAACAGGAGTTCGGCGCGGATGGCGCCCTGGCGATGATTCGGCGCCTGGACAAGGACATTCCGTTCGTTCTCCTGACCGGCGAATTCAATCGCGAGCGCACAGTCTCCATTATGAAAGCCGGTGGACAGGACACGGTTCCGTTCGAGAACACGGATCAGTTGGTGCTGGTGGTTAACCGGGAGCTGAGCGCCCTGGAGGATCGGCGGCGTCGCAGGACTCTCGAATCCCACCTACGGGAATCTGAACAACGCTGCCAGCTTCTGCTGGAAAGTTCCAAGGACGCCATCGCTTACATTAACGATGGCATGCACATCTACGCCAACCAATCGTACATGGAGTTCCTGGGCTACGACGACATCGACGACCTGATCTGCATCCCTGTGCTCGACACCCTGACACCGGAAAGCCAGGAAAAATACAAGGAGTTCATGAAATCCTTCGCCGATAGTGGTGAGGATGGCATGACCATGAACTGCGTCGCCCGCCGCAGTGACGACCAGGAACTCAGCGTCACCATGTCGGTATCCGCAGCGACGTATGATGGTGAGACCTGCACCCAGATCGTGATCCAGCCAGAGCACAGCGACGCGGAGCTGGAAGAGAAGATTCGTCAGATCAGCAGCCAGGACCTGCTAACCGGCCTGTTCAACCGTCAATACCTGATGGATGCCCTGGGCCAAACGATTGCGACGGCTGGCAAGGACAACAAGACTGGTGCACTGGCCTATATCGCCCTGGACAACTTCATGAGCCTGAAAGGCCAGGTGGGCATTGCCGGCGCCGACCTGATGCTTGGCGACCTGGCTACCCTGCTGAAGGAGCAGGCGCCTGAGAATATGGTCCTCGCCCGCCTCAGCGACGACGCCTTCTGCCTGCTGTGCCAACCGTGCGAAGAGAAAATCATGGCGGAGCAATGTGAAGCCATTCGCAAGAAGGTCGAAGACCATCTGTTCGACATCAACGGCCGCACGGTACAACTGACTCTCAGCATCGGCGTTGCCGCGATTACCGAGAATGCACCCAAGGCACCGGACCTGATGGGCCGGGCCCACACCGCCTCATCGGAGCTGAAGAAAAAGCCGGGCCATGAGCAGGGCAACGGCGTTCTGGTGTACAACCCGGCAGATTACGAGGCCATGGATGAAAGCAACTCGGTCGATGCCATCCAGAAAGCCCTGGATGACAATCGCTTCAAGCTGCTTTTCCAACCCATTATCAATCTACGCGGCGAGGGTGAAGAACACTACGAGGCCTTCGTCAGGATGTTGAACAAGGACAACGAGGAAGTCTCACCGTACGACTTCCTGCCGCCCGTTGGCCCCTCGGAGATGGCTATCAAGATTGACCGCTGGGTGATTCTGCAGACCATCAAGCAGCTTTCCAGCCATCGATCGCGCGGGCACGATACCCGCCTGTTCCTGAACGTGACGGCAGAGACCCTGGAAGACAAAACCTTTACCCCCTGGCTGAGTGTGGCCCTGAAGGCGGCTCGCCTGCCGGGCGACTCACTGATCTTCCAGATACGCGAAGGTGATGCCAACAACTACATGAAACAGGCCAAAGAGTTTGCCAAGGCGGTTCACGAGCTGCACTGCAAGGTCTCGATCTGCCAGTTCGGGTGCGCCCTGAATCCGTTCAATACCCTGAAGCATATCGACGTGGATTACGTGAAGATCGACGGTTCCTTTACTGAAGAACTTCAGAAGAAGGACGACGCCAAGGAAGAGGTCAAGGAAATGGTCAAGAGCCTGCAGAGTGCAGGCAAGCTGACCATCGTGCCTCTGGTCGAGAACGCCAGCGTGCTTGCAACCCTGTGGCAGGCTGGGGTGAACTACATCCAGGGCTATTATCTGCAGGCCCCGGTTCCGGAGATGAACTACGACTTCGGTGACCACTGAAGAATCGCGCGGCATAGCCCTCCCATGCCGCGCGTTCTGCTACCTTTCCCGGGCCTGTAGACTGTCGCTTTCCCTGAACCCGATCAGGTAGAGGATCGCATCCAGCCCCAGCGTCGAAATCGAATGCCGTGCGGATTCCTTGACCAGGGGCTTGGCCCGAAAAGCCACCCCGAGCCCCGCCTGGCTTAGCATGGGCAGATCATTGGCACCATCACCCACCGCAATGACCTGTTCCCGTGAAATATGCTCGCGTTCCGCAATTTCCTGAAGCAGTTCCGCCTTGCGCTTGCCATCAACAATCTGGCCCGACACCTTGCCCGTCACCTTGCCGTTTTCAATTTCCAGCTCGTTGGCGTACACATAGTCAATCCCGAGTTTTTTCTGCAGATGGCGAGCAAAGTAGGTGAAGCCACCAGACAGTATCGCCGTACGGTAGCCCAGGGATTTCAGGCTCAGTATCAGGTGTTCCGCACCTTCGGTTAGATTCAGGCGGGCGGCGATGCCCTCAAGCACGGATTCATCCAACCCCTGGAGAAGCGCCAGACGCTCTGCAAAGCTCTGCCCGAAATCCAGCTCTCCCTGCATAGCTCGCTCGGTGATCTCCGCCACCTGCGCCCCAACGCCGGCTTCCAAAGCCAGTTCGTCGATCACTTCGGCGTCGATCAGGGTGGAATCCATATCGAACACGACAAGCCGTCGATTACGGCGGAAGATGGAGTCCTCCTGGAAGGCAATATCCACGTTCATCTCTCCGGCGATATGCAGGAAGTCGGAGCGCAGCTGTTCGAGATCAGATGGTGTGCCACGGACAGAAAATTCCACACAGGCAATGCGGTTCTCGGAGGAATTCAGCGACGGGCGGGCGGAAAGCCGGCTGATGTTATCGATGTTCAGGCCATGGCGGGCGGTAATCGCAGACACCCGCGCAATTTGCTCGGCCTTGATATCCCGCGACAGCAGCGTGACGATGTAGCAGGCGCGGTTACGTCCCTCCGCCCATTGCTGATACTCCTCGATCGTAATCGGCGCAAAACGCACCTGCAGATCCAGCGCATGCAGTCGGAACAGAAGGTCGCGAATCACCGGTGAGGATTTGGACTCATCGGGGATCTCGATCAGGATACCCCAGGTCAGGTGGTCGTGGATCACCGCCTGGCCGATATCCAGAATACGCACATCGTACTGCCCCATGATGCCGGTTATCTCCGACGTCAGGCCCGGCTTGTCGCGCCCCGAAACGTTAATCAGAACCAGTTCACTCACTGTCAGGCTGCTCCTCTGCATTGGCAACGCTGTCTGCATCGGAAACGCCTGCCGCATTGCTGGCTGACTGAATCACATCTATCGCATCCACTCTCTGAAGCCCGCGAGGCAGTTTATGGCCACGGCGGCCACGCTCGCCCAGGTAGTGCTCCAGATCGCTGAACTGAAGCCCCATCTTGCGCTTGCCGGCACGAATCTCCAATTGGTCGTCCTCAGCGAAAACGGCAACAGCCACCACATATTCTTCCCGGTTCTGAACCCGCGCCGAGGGAATGCTGATGATCTTGTTGCCCTTGCCTTTGGCCAGCTCCGGCAGCTCGCTCAGCGGGAACACCAGCATCCGTCCTTCATTGGAAATGGCACCCAGATAAAGCGGCTTGTCCGAGCCGGGAACCACCACCGGCGACATGATCTTCGCCCCTTTCGGTACCGACACCACGGCCTTGCCGTTGCGGTTTTTGCTGATCATGTCATTGAGGGAGGTCACGAATCCGTAGCCGCCATCGGTAACCAACAACACCTTCCGCGCTGGATCGCCCATCAGCAACCCAGAGAACGTTGCCCCCGACGGCGGATTGATACGGCCACTCAGAGGCTCGCCCTGCCCCCGCGCAGATGGAAACGTATGGGCGACCAGGGAGTAAGCCCGCCCCGTGGAGTCCAGGAATACCGCCTGCTGGTTATTACGCCCCTTGGCAGCCATGGCAAAACTGTCACCCGCCTTATAGCTAAGCCCCTCAGGCTCAATATCATGCCCTTTGGCCGCCCTGACCCAGCCCTTCTCCGACAGCACAACCGTGACCGGATCGTTGGAAACCAATTCGGTTTCGCTGAAGGCCCTGGCTTCCCGGCGCTCGACAATGGGTGAACGACGATCATCCCCATAGGTTTCCGCATCCGCCAGCAATTCGTCCTTGATCAGCTCCCGCAGGCGGTCCTCGGAGCCAAGAATCGCCTGCAGCTCATCCCGCTCAGCCGACAGCTCGTCCTGCTCGCCACGGATTTTCATTTCCTCAAGCTTGGCCAGGTGACGCAACTTCAACTCAAGAATGGCTTCAGCCTGCTCTCCGGACAGCCCGAAGCGGGACATCAACTCTGCTTTGGGTTTATCTTCGTAGCGGATAATCGCGATAACTTCATCGATGTTCAGATAGGCCACCAACAGGCCTTCAAGAATATGCAGACGCGCCAGGACCTTATCCAACCTATGCTGCAGGCGCCGGGTGACGGTGGTGCGACGGAAGCTGAGCCACTCCGTCAGCATTTCGCGCAGGCCCTTCACGCCCGGGCGGCCGTCATTGCCGATGACGTTGATATTCACCCGATAGGTTTTCTCCAGATCCGTGCTGGCAAACAGGTGGGCCATCAGCCCTTCCTGATCCACACGATTGGAGCGTGGAACGATCACCAGCCGGGTCGGGTTCTCATGGTCGGATTCGTCGCGCAGGTCCGCGACCATGGGCAGCTTTTTGGTCTGCATCTGCTGGGCGATCTGCTCCAGCACCCGGTTCCCGGAGACCTGATGAGGCAGGTCGGTCACCACGATTTCCCCACTCTCATTAATCCAGCGCGCCCGCATTCTTAGCGAGCCCCGGCCGGTCTCGTACATCTGGCGGATATCCTTGCGAGGCGTAATGATCTCCGCGTAGGTGGGAAAATCTGGTCCCTGGACATGCTCACACAGGTCATCGGTGGTGGCCTCCGGCTGGTCAAGCAGCCTTACACAGGCCGCTGCCACCTCCCGGACATTGTGCGGCGGGATGTCCGTTGCCATACCCACGGCAATACCGGTGGTGCCGTTCAAAAGTACGTGAGGCAACCTCGCGGGCAATACTGAAGGCTCGTCCATGGTGCCATCAAAGTTTGGCACCCAGTCCACTGTGCCCTGCCCCAGCTCGCTGAGAAGGACATCCGCGAATTTCGCGAGACGGGATTCTGTATAACGCATGGCCGCGAAAGATTTGGGGTCGTCAGGCGCGCCCCAGTTGCCCTGGCCATCCACCAGTGGGTAGCGATAGGAAAACGGCTGAGCCATCAACACCATGGCTTCGTAGCAGGCACTGTCGCCATGGGGGTGAAATTTACCCAGGACATCGCCCACCGTACGGGCAGACTTCTTATACTTTGAGGTGGATTTCAAACCAAGCTCGGACATGGCGTAGATAATACGCCGCTGCACCGGCTTCAGTCCGTCTCCGACGTTGGGCAACGCCCTGTCCAGAATGACGTACATGGAGTAGTCGAGGTAGGCCTTTTCGGTGTAGTCCCGCAATGAAACCCGCTCAAAGCCTTCATCCGTGGTCTGAAACTCTGGCATGGATGCCCCTTTGTTATTGCCTGATATGAATTCCGCTGGTTATCCCGGCCTAAGCCGGGACTGCACATTATATGGAGGCGGGGACGGATACACCAACACCCCGTGGATTTTCCAATAGCGGAATTCCCGCATGGAGAGAGTGTAACCCTCACCGTATGCTCGCCATCAGTAAACGATGATCCGTTTCACGACATCCACGAGTGGAGAACTATGAGACCCAACCTGAAAGCCTGTGGGCAGGCGCTGATTACGGCCATGGTGAACGCTGTTCTTGCTCTTACCCTGATGCTCTTGGTGGAGTTTGCCATAACCGGCACTTTCCAACTGGCGGGCCCTTACCTGTGGGCGGGGTTGCTCATCGGACTGGTTATTTTCTTTGCCCAGTTCTGGCGCCAGCGCCATCTCTGCCGGAACGGACAATCGGCCCAGGAGTCCCCTGATACGCTTTAAGGGTATTCCTGCCAACCACACCTCATAAGCAACCCGCTAACACTGACAACCTTCTTTCCGATGCTATCCTGACTAAACGCGTCTTCAGAAAAGCAGGAAGGAAAGATGAATTTCAAGAATTCCTTAGGCCTGAGAGCCAAGATCGCTTTACCTTTCGCAATTTCCGCCATCGCTTTGATCGTCATCGGTCTTTTTAGCGTCTTGACGGCACGGAATCTGGTATCCGACACAGATACGCTCTCCGAACGTTATCTTCCCGCCGTAAGCGAAGCGCTCAACGGCGATCGAGACCTTTATCAGGCCCTGGTCGCGCAAATGTCTTTTATCAGCGCAACGGAGAACAATGAATCTCCGGACCAGCATCAGGCTGACTTCGAGGAAAACGCTGACCAAGCACTGGAGAGGCTGGAGAAAGCGATAGAACGCCTGCAAGGCACTGGTATCTCCGAGAAAACCGAGAGTTTTCGCAAAACCTATGACCTCTGGCTGGAGACCGCTCGAGAGTCCATGCGGACTGCACAGTCAGGAGACCCCGCCGCGGGGCACAGGCTACTGACTGAACAAAGCAACCCGCTGTTCAGTGAGCTCAGGGATTACTACGACCAGGTGGGGGTTCACGCCGATGAGCAGGCTCAGATTGTAGCCAACGAAGCATCTCAGGAGGGGGCTGCCAGCTCGGCCTTTATACTGGTCATCACCGCCAGCGCTGTCATAGCCGGCATTCTTCTGTTTATCGTGTTCCTCCGGATGATTATTGCGTCCGTTGGTGTGCTAAGGAAGCAACTTGACAACATTGCCCGGGGCGAAGGAGACCTCACACAACGCATTCCCGTGGAAATGGACGATGACCTCGGCAAACTGGCCACGAGCTTTAATCAGGTGCTGGAAAACCTCCAGGCCATGATCGGCTCCATCCAGGACCTCAGCAAGCAACTTGGCTCGGGCGCATCCGAGCTGTCCAGTGCGGCGCGCGACAACAGCGACGGGATAACACGGCAAACAGATGCTATCTCCATGGTCGCCACGGCCATCAATGAGATGCAAAGCGCCATTGAAGAAGTGGCGGGCAATGCATCACGTGCGGCCGACATTACCAAACACGCCCAGGAAAAAGGCCGCAACGGGGCCACCATCATTCGCAACTCCTCCGTCCAGGTACAGCGACTGGCGGCGCAGATTTCCAAGGCGGTGGAGGTTATACGCAAGCTGTCACAGGACTCGGAGAACATCACCTCGGTACTGGATGTTATCCGCGAGATTGCAGACCAGACCAATCTGCTCGCCCTCAACGCCGCCATCGAGGCCGCCCGGGCCGGCGAACAGGGACGGGGGTTTGCGGTTGTGGCCGATGAGGTTCGCACCCTGGCCAAGCGCACCCAACAATCCACGGAAGATATCCAGGCCATGATCACTGCCCTGCAGACCGGCGTTGCCGATATCGTTGCGGTGATGGAGACCGGCAGCAAGGAAGCGGTGGAAACTGAAAAGCTGGCCACGGAGGCGGAGGCGGAGCTTCAGGGCATCCTCGAATCCATGGCGGATATCAGCGACATGAACACCAGCGTGGCTTCAGCCACCGAGGAACAAACCCAGGTAATTGACGAAATCAACCGAAGCGTGACTGAAATCAATGATCTGGCGTCAGAGAGCATGACGCGCTCAGGCAGCATCGACCGCATTAGCGAATCGCTGGATGGCTATGCCAGGGAACTTGAGCAGCAGACAGGCCGGTTCAAGGTGTGAATTTGAAGGAAGGAGCATTGCCGCCTCCGGACTAAAACCTGAAGGCGGCATTTAGAAAGCTTTTACTGGCGAATGCCTTCGACAGAAATGATCATCTCAACCGTTTCAGACGCCTTGCCCAGATCCATGGGGATACCGAAGTCCGTCAACTTGAATTCGGTTTCAGCTTCAAACCCCATGCGGTAACCACCCCATGGATCGTCACCATGCCCGAGCATTTCCACGTCCAGGGTGACCTCTTTCGTCACACCACGCAGGGTCAGGTCACCGACGATATCGGCCTCGCCCTCATCGTCCACAACCACTCTTTTACTCTTGAACGTGGCCTCAGGGAATTCGTCAACGTACAGGAAGTCTTCCGAGCGCAGGTGCTTGTCACGCTCGGCGTGGTTGGAATCAACGCTGGATGTGTCCACGGCAACTTCAACGGAACTGTTCGCCGGGTTTTGTGCATCGTAGACAAATTCACCATCGAAATCGTTGAACCGACCATACAACCAGCTATAGCCCAGATGGGAAATCTTGAACGTAATAAACTGGTGGGAACCCTTGGTATCAAAAGCATAGGTTCCACTGTGCTCGGATGCCTGGGCTCCGCCAGACACCGCAAGTGCAACCGCAGATGCAAGCAGCAATTTTTTCATGTTCATCTCCTTGTTTAAACAGCCCGTAGGCACGATTGAATCGATAGTCTGAATTACGATTGGCGGCGGCCTGAACCCAACATGCGTCGAAGGGTGTCGTCCCGGTCAATCAGATGATGCTTAACCGCAGCCAGACCGTGTACCCCGGCAAGCACGACAAGTGCCCAGGTAGACCAGTAATGGACAAGCCCGGCGGTGTCCTCCATCCCCTTAATCTGGCCGGTCACCGAAGGCACATCAAACCAGTTGAACACACTTATTGAGGACCCATCCGCCGTCGAAATGAGATACCCACTGGCCATAGCAACAAAAATCAGCACATAGAGCAGAGAGTGTGCGCCATGAGCGGCCAACACTTCCAGTCGGCTATGGCTCGGGAGTGCACGCGGCAGCGGATTGAACAGTCGCCACACCAGGCGAAACAGCATGACCAACAGCAGCAATATACCGATACTTCTATGGATATCCGGGCCGGTGCGATACCAGTCGTCGTAATAGGATAGATCCACCATCCAGTAACCCAGCCCGAATAGGCCAAACACCGCTACAGCCACCAGCCAATGAATGGCTACGGATACCACACCAAAATTACTGCTCGAATTGCGTACCTGCATGACGCTTAACGTCCCACTCCCCGATACCAAACAAGATCCCAACAGTTTAGGAAGAGCCCCGCACAAAACCAATCAAAATGTTTTGGAGACGAAGATCAGATTTTCTGATGAACAACCCCATACGTACGATCCCTTATACCTTTGGTCTGATACGGGTTTTACGGATTGTGGAAAACAATGGGTACGATAAACTTTTTACATACTTCATTTACCCGGTTCGGGTCACTCAGTGAACGAGAGGAATAAACATGGAACTTGAATTCGACGAATCCGTCGCAGTACCCAGCAACAACTGATTCCCTGCAGCTCCCACCGGAGCTGCCGGACACCGGTCCTGCTCACCCACCTGCGCATTGCCGCCTGACGTTGCCTGTTTTTACATGAAATAGTGGTAATAACCCGCTGTTTTTGGCACTCTTCTGTCTATCTAGACCATCCTGTTCGTGCTGACTGATTTACTTTCCTATAAGTCAACGAAATGCGACCAGGATCAACAGATCGGGCTGCCACAGGCTTTCCCGATGTTTTCGTTTATCCGGACCAGAAAAGGCCTATGTCGCGAACCCTCCCAGAGCAGATGACCGCACCGGAAGTTGATGTGCTGTCGCCTATGTTAACCAGGGAGGGGGAATCATGGACGGCCGACTACCAGGGCCTGACTTTACGAACGGCGCTGCAGCCAATATTCAGTATTTCCCACAAACGGGTTGTCGGCTACGAAGCGCTGATTCGCGCCTTTGATACCGATAATGCTGCGGTATTACCCCTTCATTTGTTCGAGCTACCGAGCTCTGACGCCGAAAACCTGCTGCTTGATCGCCTTTGCCGATACCTGCACATCAGCAACTATTCCGGATTCCAGGACCAGCTGAATTGGCTGTTCCTGAACGTATCTCCCCGTGTGGTTTCAGCTGGCAACCGTGCCGACAGCTTTTTCGGCGAACTGTTGAAGAAAACGGGCCTGCCTCCCCATCGCATCGTGATGGAGATTGTGGAGCAGCCAACGGACGATGCAGAACGACTGCGTGAAACCGTTGCCTACTACCAACAGCTGGGCTGCCTGACCGCTATCGATGACTTTGGTGCTGGGCATTCCAACTTTGAGCGCATCTGGAACCTGTCACCGGATATCGTGAAGCTGGACCGTAAGCTTCTGACTCGGGCCACAGACGACCACAAGGCCAGACAGATACTCAACGGCATCGTCTCTTTGCTGCATCAGTCTGGGTGCCTAGTGCTCCTTGAAGGCGTGGAAACTCACGACCAGGCAATGATTGCTATCGACGCGGGCGTTGATTTTGTCCAGGGATTCTATTTCAGCAGGCCAAGTACTGCCCTGGCGGACATTCCCCACAAAGTGACGGACCTGGACGGGTTACTGAGAGACTATAAGAGCAAAAACCGGATAACGAGAGACCCAACACAGCAACTGATTTCCTACTTCGAGGATTTCTTTCGTAGTGCCGTAGACACACTCTCGCAGGGCATGCCGATGAACGAGGCATGCAGTAGCCTGCTGAATCATCCTGCGGTGTCGCGGTGTTACCTGGTCGATGCCAACGGCGTACAAATTGATGACACCATGGTATCGGACGCCACAGCCCGGGGCCTGGACCCTCGATTCCGGCCGCTGGAAAGCACCACCAGTGCCGACTGGTATCGCCAACAGTATCTACGCCAGGCCATTGCCCAGCCAGGCCATGTTCATATAACCGCGCCCTACCTCTGTATTACCGGCGCATACATGTGCGTTACCCTGTCCCTCGGTTACTACCACAAGGGCGAGCTGAGGGTTCTTTGCTGCGACATTCTCGCCAACCCTACCGAAACCGCCCTCAGGAAAGGCTGATCCCGTAGACCACCGAGATCACGCCGACGGTCACCAGCCCGATAAACAGGTTCATCGGCAGGCCTACTTTTACGAAGTCCATAAACCGGTATCCCCCTGGCCCAAACACCATCATATTGGTCTGGTAGCCCAGTGGTGTGGCAAAACTGGCGGATGCCGCCATCATCACGGCGATAACATAGGGCTCTGACGCGATCCCCAGGGCCGTTGTCATTGACAGTACAATGGGTAGTACCAACACTGCGGCTGCGTTGTTGGTAATGACCTCGGTCAGCACCGATACCGCGAAGTACACCAGCAGGATGGTCAGCAGTGGGTGACCACTGCTCACCTCCAGAATGCCCGTCGCAACATAACCTGCAGCCCCGGTTTCCTGAAGCGCAGCCCCTAAGGCAAATGACGCAGCAATTGTAAGCATCACTGGTACATCCACCGCTTTCTGCGCCTGACCGACGGAACAGCAACCGCTAAGAACCATCAGGGCCGCCCCCATCAGTGCGGCGTTCAGCATGCTCAATACCCCAAAAGCGGCAGCGCCCACGAGCACCAGCAGGATGCCCCAGGACAGATAGGCACGGTCATGGCGGGGTGTTTCGGTTTCCAGGTCGTTGATCAGCAGGAAGTCCTTGGCGTATCGCTGACGACTGACAAAAGCGGGACGTGCCTCCAGCAACAGAACGTCGCCGGTTTTCAGACGAATATTGCCGAGATTGCCCGACACCCGCTCACCACCCCGGGCGACTGCCAATACCACCGCGCCATAGCGATCCCGAAAACGGGCATCCCGGATGGTCAGACCCAGCACTTCCGACTGCGGGGACAGCGCGGCTTCAACCAGCCGGCGCTCTGCCCGGTCTTTACTCAGGCTTGGCTCATCATCGTGTACCGAAGGGACAATACCGTTGATTCGCAGCAGATCGGAAATAGCCTGGGTATCGCCAGCAAAGACCAACCGGTCACCGCCTCGAAGGCGTTCTTCCGAAGGTACCGCCGTAACAACGCTGCCATCCCGCTCAATCTCGACGAGGTACAGCCTCTCCAACTCACGCAGCCCGGCCTCTCCGACACTCTTGCCCACCAACGGCCCATCAAAGGCAACTGCCACCTCCAGGGTGAACTCCCGCATGGAACCGAACTTCTGCTGGTCCTTACGATCCGGAAGCGCCCTCGGTAACACCAGAAGCATGACAGCCAAGCCGATCACAGCAACCGGCAACCCAACGGCGGTGATGGAAAAAATCGAGAAACCGCCCTCCCCGGTCAATTGCTGGTACTGGCCATTGACCACCAGGTTGGTGCTGGTGCCAATCAGGGTGAGGGTACCACCCAGAATGGCGGAGTAACTCAGGGGGATCATCAGTTTCGAGGGTGATATGCCAATCTTGCGGGACCAGGCATGGACCGCGGGAATCATGGTGGCCACTACCGGGGTGTTGTTGAGGAAGCCGCTCAGCAACGCGACAGGGAATGCGATGCGGGCCTGGGCCGAGCGCACCGTACGAGGTGACCTGAGCAGGTGATGGACAACCAGGTCTACTCCACCGGAATGGTGAATGCCCGCCGCCACCACGAACATGGCAACCACCGTGATCAATCCACTGTTACTGAATCCGGCAAGGGCCTGATCGGCACTGATAATGCCGCTGGCACTGAGAACGATGAGTACACCCAGCATGACGAGATGCGGGCCGAACCGCCCGACACTCATCAATAATAACGCCACACCCGTAAGGCTTAATGCAAACCAGCCCTGCCAATCCATCTGGTGGTCCTTTGGATAAAAGGGGCAGGATAACGAGTTTGCCGAATACTTAGAAAGAATAAAGGATGCTGTTTAAAGCACCAGAAGAAATATAGGACGATTCAGACTTCGATATCCGCCATATTTCCGTAAGTCTCCAGCCAGGTGCGGCGGTCAGACGCCCGCTTTTTACCCAGCAGCATGTCCATGCGGCTGTCGGTATCGTCGCCGTCTTCAATGGTCAGCATCACCAGCCGGCGGGTATCCGGCGCCATTGTCGTCTCCCGCAACTGGAGCGGATTCATCTCGCCCAGGCCCTTGAAACGGGTAACGGAAATCTTGCCGCGACGGTTTTCGGCCGCCAGCCGGTCGATAATGCCCTGCTTTTCGTGCTCATCAAGGGCGTAAAAAGTTTCCTTTCCCAAATCAACACGATACAGCGGGGGCATGGCAACAAATACGTGGCCGGCAGCAACCACCGGTCGGAAATGCTTGACGAACAACGCGCACAACAGGGTGGCGATGTGTAGGCCATCGGAGTCAGCGTCCGCCAGGATGCAGATCTTGTTGTAACGCAGGCCTTCCAGTTTGTCGGAGCCAGGATCTACCCCAATGGCAACGGCAATGTCATGGACTTCCTGGGAAGCAAGAATTTCGCTGGAGTCCACTTCCCAGGTGTTGAGGATCTTGCCTCGCAGGGGCATGACCGCCTGAAATTCACGGTCACGAGCCTGTTTCGCGGAGCCGCCGGCGGAGTCACCCTCAACCAGAAAGAGTTCCGAGCGGTTGGTGTCGCTGCCGGAACAATCCGCCAGTTTTCCGGGCAAAGCCGGACCGGATGTGACCTTTTTGCGGGCCACTTTCTTGCTGGCCCTGAGACGACGCTGGGCATTGCTGATGAACAATTCAGCGAGTGCTTCAGCAATGTCCGTATGCTGATTCAGCCACAAGCTGAACGCGTCCTTCACCACACCGGAAATAAACGCGGCAGCTTCCCGGGAGGACAACCGTTCCTTTGTCTGGCCGGAAAACTGGGGTTCCTGCATCTTGAAGGACAACACATAGGCGCAGCGTTCCCAGATGTCTTCAGGAGACAACTTGACGCCCCGGGGCAACAGGTTACGGAACTCACAGAACTCCCTCATGGCCTCCAGCAGGCCGGTACGCAGGCCGTTCACGTGGGTGCCGCCCTGGGCGGTCGGAATCAGGTTAACGTAACTCTCCATAACCGCTTCGCCACCTTCCGGCAACCACTGGAACGCCCAGTCCACCGCTTCCTTGTTGCCGGAAAAGCTGCCCGTGAACGGCTCCAGCGGTACGGCTTCGATGTCGGCAAGCTCGGTGCGCAGGTAGTCCCGCAAACCGCCCTCGTAGCACCATTCATCTTTATCACCGGTGTGTTCCTGCAGGAAAGTGACGTTCAGGCCGGGACAGAGAACGGCCTTGGCGCGCAGGTTGTGGCGCAAACGGCTGACGGAAAATTTCGGGCTGTCGAAGTAGCTTGGGTCCGGGGTGAACTTCAATCGGGTACCGGTGTTCCGCTTGCCCACAGAGTCGACAACTGTTAGTTCCGTCTTCTTGTGGCCGTTGGCGAAGGTCATCCGGTGCAGTTGCCCATCACGCTTGATGGAAACCTCAAGGAGCGTCGACAGGGCGTTGACCACCGAGACACCTACCCCATGCAGGCCACCGGAAAAGTTGTAGTTACCCTGGGAGAATTTACCGCCGGCGTGGAGGCGGGTCAGAATCAGCTCCACACCCGGAACCCCATGTTCCTTGTGCATGTCGACCGGCATCCCGCGGCCGTCGTCTTCCACGCTCAGGGAACCATCGCTGTGCAGGACGACATCGATCCTGCGGGCGTGCCCCGCCAGCGCTTCGTCGACACTGTTATCAATGACTTCCTGAGCCAGATGGTTGGGCCGACTGGTATCGGTGTACATGCCTGGGCGTTTGCGGACAGGGTCCAGACCACTCAGAACTTCAATGGCATCGGCGTTGTACTGTTTCTGGCTCATGGGAAGGAAGCGACTCCACGGGTTTGTTATAAAACTGGCCCATAGCTTAGGGATTCGCAGGGAAAGATCAACGGTTGTTTTGTGCTGGTGTGGATCAGCACGGCCCCGGCGCCGTTAACGCTGTCGCGAGAAACGCCCGAGGCCTTCCCCGGACACCCGCAACTGCTCCCACTCTTCGGGGCTGATGGCGATCACTGCACAGGGTGTGGTCAACGCCTGGGTTACCATGGCGTCTGCCGCCGGCCGCCTGACCTTGACCGCCAACTCCAGAACATCGTCTACGATCTCGGATGACGTCAGTGTCAGGCCGTAGCCGCCAGTGGTTTTCTGCCCCAGCCCCACCAACACCAGATGTTCCTCATTGAAATCAATGGCGCGAAGCATGCTCAGCGCCAGGTTTCCGGAGGGCAGTTGGGCAAGCTTGTCCAGATCTCCGGCACTGGACACATAGACCAGTCCCGGCGCCGTGAGCCCACAGTGATCGGACTCAGTGACCTGTCTCGCCAGAGGCGCACCATCAGCGGTCGCCGAGCGATTGATCGCACAGCCTGTGATCAGACTGAGCACGAGTACACAGAGTGGTAGCAGCGTAAAACGGTAGGTCAACGGGTATTCTCCACGTTGCGGATCGGCTCACCGCCAGTTTTTGACTTCGGGCCTGATCTCAGGCGATACCCCTCAAAGCCCACTCTGGGCAGACCCAGGGAGGTAATGGTGGGCCGACGAAAACTGGTACTCAACCTTACCCCGCCTACCGGTTCTTCGCCAATAACGATTTTTTCAGGTAACCCATTGACCGGATATTCGGCACAGGCCTCGCCGTTTTCACAAATCAGCCCGTTGTTGTCCATGTCGCTGCCGGCAACCAGGAAATACTCACCGGCCTCAACCTCGTCAAACGCAAATTCGTACCGCCCCCGGGAGGCGGAGACAACGGCCTGCTCAAGAGTATCGCGCTCGTCGTCCGCACTGACCAGCAATACATAGTGTCGGCCTGCGTTCCGTTCATCCGATGAACTACCCAGGCTGAGAGATACCGGAATCATAAGCGTTGCAGCAGGTGCGCCGTCTGCTTGATAGGTAATCACCAGCGTTGCCATGTAGCGCCCGTCACCCCCCAGTTGCGTAGGGTCTGCGGTCACTGTCAGTGACAACGGTCGCGCATCGCTGGGTTCACTCACATCAAGCCATGGCGCACCAGGGTCCACGTCTGTGATGGTGACGCTCTCCCCTTCGGGGTAGGTCGAAAATACCAGCTGTTCACTAAGCACCGCAGCATTGAACTGTATAGCGGTGGGCGAGGAACCAAGAGTGATTGGGAAATTGCCGTCCAGCGCCGCATCCATCGCTGCCAGTGCGTTGATCTGCCCCGCTCCGTATTCAAACGCGGGCCCCACATCGTCCGTAAGGTCACCATTTACCAGGAAACTCTGAAATCCGGCAGGGGTAAGGGTCGGCACTTCCGCCTTCATCAGGGCGTAAACGCCCGCCACATGAGGTGCCGCCATTGAGGTGCCCTGCAGGCCAGCGTATCCCGGCTCGAATGAGCCCGTATCGTCGCGCCCCCAGGCGCTGACAATGACATCGGCCGTACCGTCCTGATTGGCATCCCTGCTTGCATCACCACCCGGAGCAACCACGTCGACGGACTGGCCAACGTTGGAATACGAGGCACGCACACTTCCGCCGTCTACAGCCCCCACTCCGACAACGTTGGGATAGGCAGCGGGGTAGGTAGGCTCGTCCGTGCCCTGGTTGCCAGCAGCGGCAACAATCAGTTTGCCGTTGCCACCATTCCAGGCGGCGTCGATCGCCTGCTTGAGCGCGTTGCTTGGGCCAAGCCCACCGAGACTGAGATTAATCACATCTATTTCATTCCGGCCGGCTGCCCAGTTCAGGGCGTCAATCAGGTCAGCGGACGACCCTACACCGTCACGCCCGAGCACCCGTACCGGATAGATAGTGGCCCCCGGCGAAACCCCGACGACACCCTGGGTGTTATCAACGGCAGCGGCAATACCTGCCACATGGGTTCCGTGGAAATTACTGCTCCGGGCCTTGCCGTCACCCGGGTCGGCGGGGTTTGTGTCACGTTGGCCACTGTCCTCCCGATCAATATCCAGATCACCCGATACGTAATCCATGATCTGCCCTGGGATCAGTTGCACATTGGCGCTCAAGTCCGGATGCCAGTCGCCCGTCGCCGTCGGTGGCGAGCGGAATACGCCGGTATCCATGACCGCGATACCAATATCTGCACCCGCACTCGGTGCGGCCTGCCAGGCCAACGGCGTTTGAATCAGCGGCAGACTCCATTGGCGACTGTAGAGTGGATCATTGTCCGGGGACACTTGTTGGGAGGAATAGAGGTAGTTCGGCTCCGCCGATGTCACACCGGGCTGTTGCTGCAACTCCCTGACCCATTCCAGGGTTTCCTGACGCGCACTTTCTCGCTGCCCGGACGACATGGTTGCCAGGTTTCGTGGCCGGTCACGGCGCAACAGCCAGGCACCTCGACCCAGTTCCCTGCGCTGTGACGTCGCCATCGCTGCGATCACTGGCTGGTTCCCCGAGGCTGGCGCGAGGGTGACTACGGCTTCATCAATCATGAATGGCGGCGTCGAGTAGCTGGTGTTCATCACGCTGGCTGTTCCCTCACCTGCCAGCGACAGCACGTACCGAAATGGAATACCGCTGGTGGTACTGACTTCCACCAGGTAAGAGCCGGGCTCGAAAGTGTCGTCGAGCACCTCGACCAGCGGTCGCAGATCACCCGAAGCAGACTGAGACGCCACTTCCACAACGGTTCCCGCCTGCTGTTTCAGTATCCGAAGAGAACGCTCCGGCGCCGCTGCGCCAGCGGGCAGGAGATCCTCCGGAGAACTGAACACCTGAAAAGAGACGCGGTCTCCGGGTGACAGGTCTACGGCGTAGACATCAACGGCATCTTCAAAGTACTGGAAAAAATTTGCGTAGGTATCGGAGCCAGAACTCAGATAGCCACCCACCGTTGCGCCCGGCGGCAGAGTCTGGGCAGACACGGCCGTGTTATTGGCGGTGGCAAGGTCAACACGACGATCATCTGCGGTATCGGAGTCCACCCGTGTACCGCTCTCGATGTCAATCACCCCACTCAGATCGGGTTGCGCCTCACTGCTACCACCGGATCCACCACCGCCGCAGCCTGCGAACAGCAATGTAAACGAGATCAAACCAGCAGTAACAGGAACAGTCCGAATCATAATGGGCTCACAAGGACGACAACTTAGAAGTGCGAGAACGACACCATATGCTTTCAGTATGGTACTCATTAAACGCCTATGAAACCGATTACGTTCCAAACCCATAATCAGATGCAAAAAACCGCCTGCAGGTTACCCCACAGGCGGTTTCGCGTCGGTGTCTCCGAGGCTCTATATCTACAGTGCGTAGAAAAACAGAGGCACGAACGCCGCCGTCAGCAATGTCGGTCCCATCACCACCAGTGGCAACAACAGTCTCTCATAGCGATGCCAGAACGAACCCGTGCGCTCAGCGGCCAACACCTCGGTTTCACCTACCACCTGCCGTGTCAGCAGATGGTTCAGTGCCACCGGCGGGCTCAGGTAGCCCAGTTCAAACGCCACCAGGCACACGATCCAGAAGTGCAGCGGGTCGATACCCAACTGGATGGCGGGCTGCGCGATGGTGGCCGACACCAGGATGACCGCGCCGAACGGGTCCATCACCATGCCGATAATGGTGAGCATAACCACAATCACCAACATGGCGATCCAGGGGCTGGTCAGGTTTTCCGGGAACAATGCGTGCACCACATCGGAACGTTCCAGGATGCCCCCGAGACAGATAGAGAAACCAATCAGCGCCAGCAGTGCGCCGATGTGTACGGCAGAGTCACTGGCGGCCGCCGTTGTGCGCATACAAAAAGCACGCACCCGGGATTGGCCCTGTTCGTTGGGATCCTTGCCCGAATCGAGATAGACCAGCGCCAGCATCACCAGCGGCAGGATCATCGGCGCGCTGTACTCATTGAATCCCAAACCGAGAATGACCCAGATGGCCAGGATAACCACCGCGGTAACGATGGCATAAGGCACCAGGGGGCGAAGCTGCGCCAGCGATTTACGGAATGCCCCTGGAGCCGGGCGAGGCTTCCAGTTGCCCTGGGTTTTACAGACAACCACAGAGAACAGAGTGGCCGACATAATAAACACCCAGAAACCCCAGCCGTACATTTCGGAGGTGGTCACTTCCTTGTTCAGCGCCGCCACAACCACGATCAGCAAACAGGGATTAAGAACCACCCCCAAGCTGCCGGACATGGCCGTGGTAGCCAGCGATAGCTGTCGCCCTGCTCCACTCTTGCGCATTTCATCGTAGACGACACCACCCACGGCCAGGATGAAAATCCCCGAGGCGCCAGTAAACGCAGTGGGAAAAGCGGTCGCGAATATCATCACCGAGGCCAGCATGGGCGCGGGCAGATGGTAAGGTTTGATGACGTTCAACAGCAGGTCCGGAATGCGAGTCTGCTTCAGCGCCATGCCCACAAGCACATAGAGCCCGATGTTGATAAACATCGATGACAGGTTGGTCATCATACCGAAATAGATCGCCAGGCCGGACGAGTAGCCGTCCACGAAGAAGAAATAACTCATCGCGATCAGGCCCATTGCGCAATACAGCGGCAGTACCAGGCCGGAGGACGCCGCCAGTGATCCCGGCCTCATTCGAGACGGCACCGACACAAACCGCATCAGGTTGATCACCATGAACAGCCCGAAGACTGCCGCCCAGGCGTATTGCAGCAAAGCGGTGCCTTCCGAGCCCGGCGAAGAGGATAACTTGCCCACGTAAGAGAACAGGGAGTACACCATCAGGCCATTGACCACAAACTGCATGCCCTGGCTCAGACGCCACTCTGACCGGTTGCGCGGCAATCGCAGGGCTATGTGATCGGCGTCGAAGGCCGAAATCGCCGCAGCCATGGCAAACATGGCGATAAACAGGAACTTGGTGAGCTCGATATTATCCAGCAGGAAATCCGCAAAGCCCTGTTCAACCGCCTTGTAAACTGCCAACGCCTCGGTGGCATGCTCCTGGTTTTCTTCATAGAGGCGATGCTTCTGCTGGCAGAGTGCCAGGTTTTTTTCCAGGGACTTGCGGATCGCATCCGGGTCCGGCGGCGAGCTGAAAAGATCGTCCGGATCTGGCTCGTAGGCCTCGACACGTTTCCTGACCTCTGCATCCACATCCATGGACAACGTGCAGGTCGGCTCCGTGGCGTCCGGGTCCAGCAGGTAGTAGTTCGGCCAGGTCTGCTCCCCCACCCACAGCATGCGCGAGTGGAGTGAGTTTCCCATACCCAGAAGAAGCGTAAAGATAAGGAGCAGCAGGAGGATAACCCCGTGCAATCGATGCACGGGGTACAGCGTTTTCGGGCCTGCCGCTGATAATGCTCGCCAGTTCATGGAGGGTCAGCCTTTATTATTCGCGGTCAGGCGCTGTGCACTCGGAGGCACCGGGATTGCTGGAGCAACGGATTTTGCTGAGCAGGCTCATCATCTTCGGGTGATAGACCTTATTGGCACCATCGGTTCCATCCCGAAGCTGCAGGCGGTTTTCCCGAAACATCTCCTGATAGCCTTCGATGTCAGCATCGGGAATACGGATCCACTTTTCCTCCGGAATGGCGGACTCCTGCCGCTGAATCAGGTCCATGGCCTGGCCGTACATCCCCCAGGCAACTTCACGGGACTTCTGAGCCGTGTCGTCGTCGAGCACATCGTCTCGGGCAATGACCTGGATGGTCAGTTGCGCCAGCGGATAATCAACGATGCCACCGTCTTCACCAATGCCCTTGTAGAGTTCCAGAGCTTCGTAGGCAAACGCCGGTGCGTAAGCCGTATCCACCGAGCCATTGTTGAACTTGCCGGCAAAGTTGGTGATGTCGGAGGGTACAACCGTCGCTTTCACATGGTTGACCATGTGGATGGCGTCCTTCTGGTAATCCAGTGTGGCCATGCGCTTGCCGGCCAGTTCACCAGCGGTATCAATGCTACGGTCATTGACGAACAGGTAGCCTGCACCCGCCGGAACAATGCCCAGCACCTCATAGTCGCCCTGTTTCATCAAGGGCGCTGCCTTGGCCTGCGCAAGCGTGGCGAGGGTTGTTTTCAGATCGTCATAGGTCGGGATCGCGCCAACGGCGCTGATGCTGCCGGTAAATCGGTTGAACGGGCGGGTCCGAAGATCCGTAGCGGCGACGGCGTCGCATTGTCCGGAATTGAAATCACCCACGGCAACCCCTTCGTCAGTGTAGGGGCGCAGTTCAAAATCAACCCCATGGGCTTTCATTTCCAGCGCATAGTCTTTGACCATGTTGTACATATCACCGTTTGCGCCGATCACATCGAAAACGCACATCGTCACAGACTGTGCGGCGGCCATCGGAGCAACTGCAGCAAAAGAAAGGGCAGCAAGGGATTTACGGATCATGAATGACCTCCGGGTCTTTCTTGTGTTTGTAGGTAATTACAGTGAGTCGAGGGCCTGCTTAGAGCAGGCCGTCCAGATCCATGGTTTCAGGCTCTTCGAGCCGTTCCGGGCTCAGTCTTCCGAAATAGGTACGGGGCGTGCGGTAGCCGTAGTTCGCTGTCCAATGCTTATCGGACGAGAACTGAATGACGTCTCGGGCGATCTCGTCTACCAGGCGATACTCAGCCCATACTTTGATCTCTCCATCCGCGTCGGCGAACCGCGCGATGACATCCTTGAGCACCTCCGGGCGACCAAACGTCTCTGCAGCCACGGCCTCAAGAGCCATGGACGCCCGTATACCCGATTCAACCCCCAGGCGGGAGCTATCCTCAAGCACTTCCCAGGGATCCGGAGACAGGCTGGGGCGGGTGTCCGGCAACAGCAACCACACCATGCCGCGTATGGCATTCGGTAAACCGCCCCATTTTTCGTTATCCAGGCATTCGGCGGCACGCTCCGCCCGGGGCGCAATATTGCGGGGAACCCCTGCCATGGCACCGGAGTTGGCGTCGTTCACGATGGCCTGCATGCCGGTCAGCAGGCCCAGCAGGAAAGTCAGCTCCTCCTGGTCATCGAACAGGAACGGACACTCGAATTCCTTTGCGGCCGGGTCAAAGTCATAGGCCGCCATGGCGCGCTGATAGGCGACATAGCGACGCTTGGCGGTTCGGGCATTCAGCCGCTTTGCTTTCTCCCGCGCGTCTTTTGCGGCAGGTACATCACCGGCAAAGTCAGCGCGCAGGTATTCCAGTTCCGCTTCCCATGCCTTGTATTCAGAGCAGTTCGCGGCCAGCAGCATCAACAGGGAACCGGTGCTCTCAGGCGCCTCGGTCACGCGGGAAAACGAGTACAACAGCGGGTCAACGCCCTCACCCAACGCACAGGCCATTTGCGGATCGGACATCTGCATGACGTAAGGGGTTGCTTCCCCCTCGGAGTAATTGGAGAGCACCACACCCGTTGTAGTGTAGATAGGGTTGGCCGAGCAACCGGCCAGAAACGTCACCACAAGAAGAAGCAGGTGACGGCTGCGAACGTTGAGGGCATGCCCAAAGGAATTCACCAGTGAGGAGTTCATAGTTCGTCCTGTTTGCATTGTTTTTATAGGTCGGGGGCGATCGCAATCACTGTCCCGTTCATCTTTGACGAGGGCAAGAATGCGTTGAATCTTGTCAGACAAAAATGGCTGGATTGCCGATTTGGTTATGCCGATCAGGCCAATGGCCCACATAGACGAGAGGAAATTATCTTTTAATCTCTTTAAAACAATAAGTTATGTAAAAAATTACAATTGAGACATTTGTACCACCATCGGCATTTAACGCCGGGTTATCCGATTCAGGGCGTCGTTAAACCCATCATTGCAACCACCTGCGCCGTCAAATCATCCAGGGTCAGGCCACCATCAGGCCGATACCATGTCACTGTCCAACTCAGGGCGCCCGTGAGCATACGGCGCACCACAAAGGGATCTGCCGCCAGCACGCCGTCCTGACGCAAGGTCTCCAGCACATCCAACCACAACTGCTCGTAGATATCCCGAAGCTCAAGGACGTAAGCCTGGGATTCCTCGGACAGGCTACGCCACTCGAACACCAGCACTGCCATGGCCTCCCCGGTCTGCCCGTTGATGGACTCCAGTTCAGCGCGAATCAGCGCCTGCAACTTGTCACGATGGGTACTGGCCGCATCCACCGCAGCCTGCATCAGGGCTGTGTTGAGACGAATGGTCTCCACCATGACGGCCTTGAGGATTTCTTCCTTGGTGCGGAAGTGGTGGAACAGGCTACCGGACTGAATGCCAACGGCGGCGGCCAGATCCCTGACGGTGGTCCGCTCATAACCCTTGTCACGAAACAGCTTTGCGGCCTCGTGGAGAAGCCGGCCACGGGCTCCGGCGGGATCGGAAACCAGGTTGTCGGCAACCAGTGAGCGCAGGATAGAGTCTTGATTCACAGTGTTTTCCAGCCAGGGAACAGAAGAGCGCCCATTCTATCCCGAATTTGCCTGTTTACAAACCAAGCGCTTGCTTGGTATCGTCAACCGCATGATAGACAATCTCCGCTAAAAGCGACCCTGTAAGGGTCTCTGAAAGCACTTTGCGGCTTCCGTCAACAAGGTGAAGACATGCCAGATTCCGACATCTCCAGGCCACAAACCGTCCGTATTGGCTGCTCTGCCGCCTTCTGGGGCGACACCGAAACGGCTGCCGCCCAACTGGTCCACAAGGGCAATATTGATTACCTGGTGGCGGACTATCTGGCGGAAATCACCATGTCCATCATGGCGGGGCAGAAGATGAAGGACCCAAGCCAGGGTTACGCCCGCGACTTCGTACAAACGGTGATGGGCCCCTTGCTGGGTGAGATCAAACAGAAAGGCATCCGGGTATTGGCGAACGCCGGTGGCGTCAATCCCGTCGCCTGCCGCGATGCTCTGCAGGCTTTGTGCGAAAAAGCCGGCTTGGATATGAAGATCGCCCTGGTGCTGGGTGATGACCTTCTGCCGAAAAAGAAGCAACTGGCCGATGCCGGCATCACCGAGATGACCACCGCACAGCCAATGCCGCCGATGCTGGTCAGCCTGAACGCCTACTTGGGCGCTCCGGGATTGGTCGCAGCACTGGAACAGGGTGCGGACATTGTTATCACCGGCCGGGTTGCCGACAGCGCCCTGGTGCTGGCGCCTCTGGTGCATGAATTTGGCTGGCGCTGGAGCGATTACGACAAGCTTGCCCAGGGCAGCCTGGCCGGGCACTTACTGGAATGCGGCGCGCAATCCACGGGCGGTAACTTTACCGACTGGGAAGATGTAGCCGAGGGTTATGCCGATATGGGCTTTCCGATTGCAGAAGTCTCCGCCACCGGGGATTTCATCATGACCAAGCCGCAAGGTACCGGGGGCAAAGTGTCCCGGGGCACGGTGGCGGAACAGTTGGTCTATGAAATCGGCGACCCGAGAGCTTACCTGCTGCCGGATGTGACCTGTGATTTTACCGGGGTCTCCCTTGAGGAAGTGGCAACGGACGAGGTTCGGGTTTCTGGCGCCAAGGGGCTTCCCCCCACGGACAGCTATAAGGTATCCGGCACCTGGCCGGACGGTTTCAAGTGCACGGTAACCTTCTTGTTGGCAGGCATGGATGCGAAGGCCAAGGCCCGGACAGTCGCCGAGGCGATCCTGGCCAAAACCTCGCGGATGTTCAGTGAGCGGGGCTTGCCGGACTACACAGAAACCAGCATCGAACTATTAGGCACCGAGGCCACCTACGGCGCTCAGGGACGTATGGGAGAATGTCGAGAGGTGGTGGTGAAGATCAGCACGGCCCACCTCAAGAAGGAAGCGCTGGTGCTGTTTTCCCGGGAAATCGCCCAAGCGGCGACAGGGATGGCACCTGGGATTACGGGCATTGTGGGTGGACGGCCGACCGTGTGGCCGAAGATTCGGTTGTATTCGTGCCTGGTTCCGAAAACGGAGGTATCCGTTGCCGTGGATCTTGGTGGCGACAAGCAGACGGTAGACGTGGCTACTGACGGCGGGTTCGAGCCAAGCCAGCTGATTGAGCAGTCTGCCAGTGCGGCCGCTCCGGCCACGGATACCACAGTGCCTTTGATTCAACTGGCCTGGGCGCGCAGTGGTGACAAGGGGGATCACACCAATATCGGGGTGATTGCCCGCAAGGCGGAGTTTGTGCCGTTTATTGAGGCGGCGTTGACGGAGTTGGCTGTGGCGGAATGGATGGCCCATACGCTACACCCTGCGCATGGTCGGGTGACCCGTTGGGCGTTGCCGGGGTTTCAGGCCTTTAATTTCCTGTTGGAGCACAGTCTCGGTGGCGGGGGTGTTGCCAGCTTGCGGATTGATCCGCAGGGGAAGGCGTTTGCCCAGCAGTTGCTTGAGTTCCCTGTTCCGGTTCGTGCTGAACTGCTTGATTGATTTTACATTGGTGCATGCACTCTGGTGGAAGGATATGTCCGGGACACGCGGTAAATACGTCCCTGTACGCTCGACAAAAACATCCATGTTTTTGACGGTCCCGGACATATCCTCCCACCAGAGCGCCCGAACATTTGAAAAGGTCCTCTTGTTATGAGCTATCAGTCTGTTTTTCACCCGAATCTCTTTCGGGATCAGGTTTTTATCGTTACCGGGGGTGGTTCCGGAATTGGGCGTTGTACCGCTCATGAACTTGCTGCGCTTGGGGCGAGGGTCGCTCTGGTTGGGCGGAAGGCTGAGAAGGTTGAGGCGGTGAAAGCAGAGATTACCGATGACGGTGGTATTGCTTCCGCTCACGTGTGCGACATCCGTGAGGAAGAGTCTGTAAAGGCGACCGTCACGGCCATCATTGAGGAACATGGCGGGCTGAACGGCGTCGTGAATAACGCCGGGGGTCAGTTTCCGTCGCCGCTGGCAAACATCAACCAGAAAGGTTGGGAGACGGTGGTTCGCACGAATCTTACTGGGGGCTTTCTCATTGCCCGTGAAGCCTACAATCAGCTGTTGTCAAAAACCGGCGGCGCCATCGTGAACATTGTGGCGGACATGTGGGGCGGCATGCCTGGCATGGGGCATTCCGGCGCTGCCCGGGCAGGGATGGTGAATTTTACCCAGACCGCTGCAGTTGAGTGGGGTTGCTCCGGGGTTCGGGTGAACGCTGTGGCACCGGGCTGGATTGCCTCCAGTGGGATGGATAACTATCCCGAACATATGAAGCAGTGGATTCGTAGCCTCGGGGATAACGTGCCTCTTAAGCGAATGGGGACGGAGTCCGAGGTCAGTGCAGCGATTTGTTTTCTGTTGAGCCCGGCGGCGGCGTTTATCAGTGGGGATTGCCTGCGAATTGACGGTGCCGCGTCCCAGGGGGGCCGGGTTTGGCCGTTCCCGAAAGCGAAGAACAATGAGCCCTTTAATGGGTTCCACCGGGCAGTCACGCCGAAAGTGTTGAGTGACGACTGAGGAGAATTCGATGCAGGTACTGGAGTCCACCGTAAATCCCCAGTCGGATGACTTTCGCGCAAACGCGGAGGTGATGGAGGCGCACATTGCCACCTTCCGCGATGTGGAGCAGAAGGTTCTTGATCTGGCGGAAGCGGCGCGGGAGAAGTTCATCAAGCGCGGGAAACTGTTGCCCCGTGACCGAATCAATCGCCTGCTGGATCGTGGTACGCCGTTCCTGGAGCTGTGCTCCCTGGCCGGCTACAAGATGCATGACGACAAGGACGGCAGCCTGTCCGGTGGCGGCATTATTGCCGGCATTGGCACGGTTAGCGGTGTTCGCTGCCTGGTGGTGGCCAGCAACAGCGCCATCAAGGGCGGCACCATTACGCCGGCGGGGCTGGACAAGACCCTGCGGCTGCAACAAATTGCCATGGAGAACAAGCTGCCAGTGGTGTCGCTGTCTGAAAGCGGCGGCGCCAACCTGAACTACGCCACGGACATTTTCGTGCTGGGCGCTCGCGGTTTCGCCAATCAGGCACGCATGTCCGCCGCTGGCATTCCGCAGGTTACGGTGGTTCATGGCAATGCGACCGCCGGCGGTGCCTATCAGCCGGGGCTGTCGGACTATGTGATTGTGGTTCGCGAACAGGCCAAGATGTTCCTGGCGGGCCCTCCCCTGCTGAAAGCGGCCACCGGCGAAGTCGCTACCGATGAAGAACTCGGCGGCGCGCAGATGCATGCAGAAGTGGCCGGCACGGCGGAATACCTGGCCGAGGACGACGCCGACGGCATTCGCCACGCCCGCAATGTGCTCGAAGCCCTGCCCTGGAACGAGCAGTTGCCCCCGTCGCGGGAGCCGGAATGGGAAGAGCCGCTCTACCCAGCCGAAGAGTTGCTGGGCGTTATTCCCAGCGACGCCAAGAAGCCTTATGACGTGCGTGAAATCCTCGCCCGCATAGCCGATGGCTCGAAGTTCATGGATTTCAAGAACGGCTACGACGACCAGACCGTGTGCGGCACCATCCGCATTGAAGGCCACTCGGTGGGCATCATCGGCAACAACGGCCCGATCACGCCTGCCGGCGCTACCAAGGCAGCGCAGTTTATCCAGCTCTGCGACCAGGCGGGCACGCCGTTGCTGTTCCTGCATAACACCACGGGGTTCATGGTCGGCACCCATTCGGAACAGAACGGCATCATCAAACACGGCTCAAAGATGATCCAGGCGGTGGCGAATTGCCGGGTGCCCAAGGTCGCAATTGTGATCGGCGGTTCCTATGGTGCAGGTAACTACGCGATGTGTGGCCGCGGCCTGGACCCACGCTTCATCTTCGCCTGGCCCAACAGCCGCACAGCGGTCATGGGCCCTGCGCAGGCGGGTAAGGTGATGCGCATTGTGGCCGAAGACAAGCAGCGCCGGGGCGGTTTGGAGCCGGATCCGAAAACGCTGGATTTCCTGGAGCAGGCTACGGCCAAGAAACTGGAAGACGGCTCTACGGCCCTGTTCGGTACAGCTCGGTTGTGGGACGACGGGCTCATAGATCCGCGGGATACCCGGCGGGTTCTGGCATTGGTGCTTTCGGTTTGTCGGGAGGCTGAGGTTCGGCAGTTGCGGCCTAATTCTTTTGGCGTTGCCCGCCTCTAGGAGAGCTTAGTGATGGTGGTTGACCCCGGAGCGGCAGGCCTCCCAAAAACCGCCCTGCAGGAAGCAACGAATTTATAGACAAAGCGGCTGTGTGGGCGGGCCTTCAGAAACCGTGCGGAGCCATGGATGGCGGAGCCCGAGCGTCACATGGATGTGCCGAAGGAGCGTGTTTCTGAAGGCCCGCCTACACAGCCGCCACCCGAGCTAGAGAACGTGCACCACTACCACTTAGGCACGAACTAACATCAGGAGAACAAAAACGTGAAATTCACAGCCGAACACGAAGCCCTCAGAAAAACCGTCCGCGATTTCGTGGAGAAGGAAATCAATCCCCACTGCGACGAATGGGAAGAAGCCGGCGAGTTCCCGATTCACGATATCTTCAAGAAGCTCGGCAACCTGGGCGTGTTGGGCATTCAGAAGCCGGAAGAGTATGGCGGCATGGGGCTGGATTACAGCTACAACCTGGTGGCCGCCGAAGAACTCGGCACTGCCCATTGCGGCGGTGTGCCGCTGGCAATAGGTGTGCAGACAGATATGTGCACCCCTGCCATTTCACGCTTTGGCTCCGACGAACTCAAACGGACCTTCCTTGCCCCGGCCATTGCCGGCGATATGGTGGGCTGTATCGGCGTCAGCGAAGTCGCCGCCGGTTCTGATGTGGCGGGGATGAAAACCACCGCAAAACAGGACGGCGATGACTACGTCATCAACGGCTCCAAGATGTGGATCACCAACAGCCCCAAGGCCGACTTTATCTGCCTGCTGGCCAACACCTCTGACGACAAACCCCACAAGAACAAATCGCTCATCGTTGTGCCCATGAACACGCCGGGCATTTCCTTCAGTCCGCATCTGAACAAGCTGGGCATGCGCTCTTCCGAAACCGCGCAGATTTTTTTTGACGATGTGCGAGTGCCGCAGCGCTATCGCATCGGTGCGGAAGGCACCGGGTTCATGATGCAGATGCTGCAGTTCCAGGAGGAACGGATGTGGGGCGCGGCCAACGTAATCAAGGCGCTGGAACTCTGTATCAACAAGACCATTGAATACTGCCGCGAGCGCAAAACGTTCGGGCAGCCGTTGATCAACAACCAGGTGATTCACTTCCGCCTGGCAGAGCTGCAAACCGAGGTGGAAGCCCTGCGTGCCCTCACCTATCAGGCCTGTGAGCTGCATGTGGAAGGCAAGGATGTGACCAAGCTGGCGTCAATGGCCAAGCTGAAGGCTGGCCGGCTTGGGCGTGAGGTGACGGACAGTTGCCTGCAGTACTGGGGGGGCAATGGTTACATGTGGGAGAACCCGCTGTCCCGTGCGTTCCGGGATGTGCGGCTGGTGTCGATTGGCGGCGGTGCTGACGAAATCATGTTGGGGATTATCTGCAAGATGATGGGGACTTTGCCTGGTAAGCAGCGGGACTGATTTTTTGGATTTTGGCATTGGGAGAAAGGACCGGCACATGGGTGGGAAGGCTTTTCCGGGACACGCGGTGAATACGTCCCTGTACGCTCGACAAAAACATCCATGTTTTTGACGGTCCCGGAAAAGCCTTCCCACCCACGCACCGGTCCCCGGACAACTTTCTTGGAGTCGAACATGGATCAATTACCACATTGCGAAACGCTAGTTCTGGAGAAACAGGGGCCTGCCCTTCACGTCACCATCAACCGGCCGGACGTTCGGAACGCCATGAGCCTGCAGATGGTGGCGGAACTGTCGACGGTGTTCAGTCAGGTTGAGAACGACGCCAGCATTCGTGCCGTGGTGATTCGCGGAGCCGGTGGCCACTTTTGCGCCGGCGGGGATATCAAGGACATGGCCGGTGCCCGGGGGCAGAAGCCTTCCGAGGGTGAGGAAGATCCTTTCTACCGGCTGAACCGGGCGTTCGGCCAGATGATTCAACAGGTGAACGAGTCGTCGAAGGTGGTGATTGCAGTCACCGAGGGTGCGGTGATGGGCGGCGGTTTTGGATTGGCCTGTGTGTCGGATGTGGCGATTGCCGGGCCGACAGCCAAGTTTGGTATGCCGGAGACGACCCTGGGAGTCATTCCCGCGCAGATTGCGCCGTTTGTGGTGGAGCGCATCGGGCTGACGCAGGCGCGTCGGTTGGCGTTGCTGGGGCTGCGAGTGGACGCGGATGAGGCGTGCCGGCTGGGGATTGTTCACCAGGTGGCGGAGTCTGAAGTTGAGATTGATGAGTTGCTCGGCCATGCGGTTGACCGGGTACAGCAGTGCGCGCCGAATGCGACGGCCCAGACCAAGGCGTTGTTGCACCGCGTTGGTCACGAGTCGATGAGTGGGCTTCTGGACAGTGCTGCCGGGAAGTTTGCCGAGGCGATTCGCAGTGACGAGGGTTCCGAGGGGACTCTTGCGTTTATGCAGAAACGGCCGGCTTCTTGGGCCAAGTCAGACTGATGGTGGAGGGTCGGGATTGATCCGGCTTTCCGGGACACGCGGTGAATACGTCCCTGTACGCTCGACAAAAACATCCATGTTTTTGACGGTCCCGGAAAGCCGGATCAACCCCGACCCCAGACACCGTGCAAAACGCTCATAAAAAAAGACATGCAATTACAACAGTTGGAAGGAGCTTTGGTGGGAGGGAGGCCCTGGTTCAGGACCCTAAAAAACATGGATGTTTTTTAGGAGCCTACATGGACGTATTCACGGCGTGTCCTGAACCAGGGCCTCCCTCCCACCAAAGCGGATAACCACCCAACCATGAGACCAGCAAAAATGCTAAAAAAGCTCCTGATAGCGAACCGAGGCGAAATCGCCGTACGGGTGATCAAAACCGCGAAGTCGCTGGGATACCGGACGGTGGCAGTGTATTCCGAGGCAGACGCCAAGGCCCTGCACGTGGAATTGGCCGACGAGGCGGTGTGTATCGGACTGGCTCAGGTATCGGCGTCGTATTTGAACGCAGAGGCGATTATTGAGGCGGCGCGGAAAACCGGGGCGGATTGTGTGCATCCGGGGTATGGGTTCCTGTCGGAGAATTCCGGGTTTGCCAGGGCCTGCAAAGACGCCGGCCTGGTGTTTGTCGGGCCACCGGAGGCGGCTATTGAGCTGATGGGCAGTAAGCGGCGATCGAAGATTGCCATGCAGGAAGCCGGTGTGCCGGTGGTGCCGGGGTTCGAGGGCGACAATGCCAGCGACGAAGAACTCATCAACGCCGCCGAAAATATCGGCTACCCATTGATGATCAAGGCCTCTGCCGGCGGGGGTGGCCGTGGTATGCGTCTGGTGGAAAAGGCAGCGGAACTGGCCGATAACATTCAGCGGGCTCGCTCCGAAGCCAAGCAGGCCTTTGGCGATGGTGAGCTGATTCTGGAGAAGGCGGTTATTGAACCCCGCCATATCGAAATCCAGATATTTGCAGACCAACACGGTAACGCGGTGTATCTCGGTGAACGGGACTGTTCAGTTCAGCGGCGCCATCAGAAAGTCATCGAAGAGGCACCCTCTCCGTTTGTAACACCCGAACTGCGCCAGGCCATGGGCGAAGCTGCCGTGAAGGCGGCGCTGGCCTGTGACTATGAAGGTGCTGGTACGGTCGAGTTCCTCGCCGACAAGGACCGCAACTTCTACTTCCTGGAAATGAACACCCGCCTGCAGGTGGAGCACCCTGTGACCGAACTGATCACCGGTCAGGATCTGGTGGCCTGGCAGCTTTCCGTGGCCGAGGGCCTGGCGCTGCCACTAACACAGGACCAGATCCAGCTGAACGGCCATGCCATTGAAGTGCGCCTTTACGCAGAAGACCCAGCCAACGGCTTCACACCGCAAACCGGGCAGCTGCACCAGTTCCAGCCTGCGGAAGGCGAAGGTTTGCGGTTTGATACCGGCGTGCGCTCCGGGGACTCGATTACGCCTCACTATGATCCCATGCTGGCCAAGGTGATCGCCTGGGGGGCCAATCGCAACGAAGCCCGTCGTCGACTGCTCAGGGCGCTGGAAGACACCACTGTATTCGGTGTGACCACCAACCGTTATTTCCTGAGCCGCATCATCGCGGACGACACCTTCGGCGAAGGCGAGGCCACCACCGCCTTCCTGCAACAGGCGTTCAGAGACGATCCATCCCTGGCACCAAAAGACATCAGCATCCGCGAGCTTGCGTTGGCGGCCTGCGTGTTCAGCCATGGCAATTCAGGCCGTCCTGACGTTCGGGCCGACCTCAATAATGCCTGGAGCAACGCACCGTCGACTGTCAGTCCGATGAAACTGGATACCGGCGATAAAACCCTGGAACTGCTGGTCCGCCGCGCCGGCAATCATGTCACCGTGACCCTGGGCGAAGAGCAATACGAGCTCGACCTTGAAAGCATGGGCGATGGCCTGTTATGCATTATCGACAACGGCGTTCGTCAGCGATGCCAATATCACTGCCAGGGCAATCACCTATATTTGCAGGCGTTCGGGCAGGCACTGGCAGTGCGTGACGTGACCCACCAGCCGGCCAGCGGTGCCGCCGCCAGCGGCAGTGGCCGTATCAAGGCCACCATGGACGGCGCCATTATTGATGTTCTGGTCCAGGCCGGCCAGGCGGTGAAACAGGGCGACACTCTGGTCATCCTGGAGGCCATGAAGATGGAGCATCCGGTAAAAGCCGACCGCGATGGCACGGTCGGCGAGATACTGGCCACCAAAGGCGACCAGGTAAAACGCAGCCAGTTACTGGTAGAGATCACTGCCACAGACGTCACCTCAGAGGAGGCCGGACAATGAGCACAATGAAGAACAGAACCGTTTTTATAACCGGAGGCAGCCGGGGTATCGGGCGAGCCATCGCCCTTGCCTGTGCCCGAGAAGGTGCCAATGTGGTGATCGGTGCAAAATCCGACGAACCGCATCCAAAGCTGCCGGGCACGATACACAGCGTGGCGGAGGAAATTCGACAGGCAGGTGGCCAGGCCCTGCCACTGGTGCTGGATGTGCGAGACGAAAAACTGGTGCGCCAGCGGATAGATGAAGCTGCGAACCATTTTGGCGGCATTGATGCGCTGGTAAACAACGCGGGCGCCATCAAACTGACCGGCGTCGAGAACCTGAAGGTCAGCCGGTACGACCTGATGCATCAGGTCAACGCTCGCGCCGTATTCCTCTGCAGTCAGGCGGCATTGCCCTGGCTGAAGGAGTCCGACCAGGCCCATATCCTGAGCCTGTCGCCGCCTTTGAATTTGGATACCCGGTGGTTCGCCCAGTATGGGCCCTACACCACCACCAAGTACGCCATGACCATGCTGAGCATGGGTATGGCCGAGGAGTTTCGGCGTTACGGGGTTTCAGTGAACACCCTGTGGCCTAAAACGTTAATCGCCACGGCCGCCATTGAGTTTGAAGTGGGCGGCCCGCAAATGATGGCCCAGGGCCGCAAGCCAGACATCATGGCGGACGCCGCACTGAGCGTCCTCAGCCGTCCTGCCGGGGCAATGACCGGTCAGTCCCTGATCGATGAGGACGTGCTCAGGGCCGACGGCGTAACGGATTTCGAACACTACCGGTACCAGCCAGGCGACAAGCCCCTGCTGCCGGACCTGTTTCTGGATTAACCCCGGAGCCATTCGTTGTCCGGGGGCAAAACAAACAACAACGTTTCACACTGACCCTGACGGATGACCCTATGACCCAGGACAACGTATCCCCACGTGACATTGCTCGCAGCCTGCCGGGCATACTCCGGCGATTTCCCGCCATTGCCAAGGGCTATTACTACTACTCGGTCAAAAACGAGAACAAGGACCTGACCCTTGGCACCCTGGTGGACCGCAACGCCGAAAAATACGGACACCGCCCGGCCATCCTGTTCGAAGACCGCAGCATTACCTGGCGGGAATTCAACGGTTGGGCCAACCGCATTGCCGGTTTCCTGAAGACAGAGGGCCTTATCCGGGGCGATACCATCGCCGTATTCCTGGAAAACCGCCCGGAGCTGCTCGCCGTGGTCGCCGGTGCCGCCAAGGTGGGCGTGGCCTGTGCCATGCTCAACACCTCCCAGAAGGGGCGCGTACTGGAACACAGCATCAATCTGGTCAGTCCTAAAATGGTCGTTGTGGGCGAGGAACTGGTGGAGGCCTTTGACGGCGTGAAAGCCGATATCAGGACCAGCCACCCCAACCCATTCCTGTTCCTGGCCGATACCAACACCACGAACATCTTCGGCGATGCACCGGAGGGCTATGTGAACATGGCGGCAACGGTCAGCGCCCATCGGAATACGGCCCCCAAGCCGGCCGATCCGCCCACTATGGGTGACACCGCCATCTACCTGTTCACCTCCGGCACCACTGGCTTACCCAAGGCGGCGCCGGGCAGCCACCGCAAGTTCATGAAAGCCTACGGCGGGTTCGGCATGATGTCCCTGGACATGAGACCGGACGATGTCCTTTACTGCACCCTTCCGCTGTACCACGGCACCGCCCTGCTGGTGTGCTGGGGATCCGTGATGGCCGGTGGCTCTGCCATTGCCCTGCGTCGAAAATTCTCCGCCAGCGCGTTCTGGGACGACGTGCGGTATTTCCAGGCAACCACTTTCGGCTACGTGGGCGAACTCTGCCGTTACCTGCTGAATCAGCCCCCCAGCGAACAGGACCGCAATCACAACCTCACCAAGATGATCGGCAACGGCCTGCGCCCGTCCATCTGGAAGGAGTTCAAGGGACGCTTTGGCATCGAAACCGTGGCGGAACTCTATGCCTCCAGCGAGGGCAACATCGCCTTCAGCAATTTCTTCAACCTGGACAACACCGTTGGCTTTTCCACCGCCCCCTACAAACTGGTCAAATTCCACGACGGCACCCGCGACCCGGTTCGGAACGACAGCGGATTCATGCAGGAAGTCGAAAAGGGCGAGCCGGGCCTGCTGATCGGCGAGATCACCAAGAAGTGGTCCTTCGAGGGTTATACCCAGAAAGAAGCCACGGAAAAATCGATCCTGCGGGACGCCTTCAAGAAAGGCGACCAGTGGTTCAACACCGGTGACGTGCTAAAAGAAATCGGCTGCGGACACCTGCAGTTCGTGGACCGTATGGGCGACACTTTTCGTTGGAAAGGGGAAAACGTGTCCACCACCGAGGTGGAGAACATCATCGACGGTTCCAATATGGTGGAGGAAGCCATTGTCTATGGGGTGGAGATTCCGGGCACCAACGGCAAGGCCGGCATGGTAACGCTAGTTCCCCACGCCAATGGCCAGGCATTTGATGTGAACCGACTGTTCCGGTACCTGAGCGACAACCTGCCACCCTATGCGATTCCGGTGTTTGTGCGGGTAACCGGTGCCATCGAGAAAACGGGCACGTTCAAATACCGCAAGGTGGATATCCAGAAAGCCGGCTATTCCATCGACAAAGCGGGGGAGAAAGTTTACGCATGGTTACCCGGTACAGATGGTTATACCCGGTTGACCTCCGAGCTGGTTACCGAGATTGATGCCGGAAAAGTTCGGTTCTGAGATTTTCTGGATCTAAGGCATACCTCCCATGCCTTGCCTGCATCGGTGGGGAGCCCCTCCCAAAAATGTGCGGAGCCATGGATGGCGGAGCCCAAGCGTACATCGATGTGCTTGAAGCGTTTTTTGGGAGGGGCTCCCCACCGATGCATCCACCGAAACAAACAGGCTGGGGGCCGGCCTTAAGAACCGACCTTAAGGACAACCTTCCCCGTAGCAGTCCGACCGGTCAGCGCCCCGAGAGCCTTCTCATAGTCCTCGAAGTCATAGACTTCACTGATTCGCGGATTGATCTTTCCTTCGGAGAACAGCTTCAGCAGCTCCATCATGTTCTGGGCGCTGTTCTGAGGCTCACGCTGGGTGAAGCTGCCCCAGAAGACACCAACAACGGAACAGCCTTTCAGCAGCGTCAGGTTCGCCGGAATCTTGGGGATATCTCCAGCCGCGAAGCCGATGATCAGGTGACGGCCGTTCCAGGCCATGGCGCGCAACGCCTGCTCCGTAAAATCACCGCCGACCGGATCGTAGATCACATCCACGCCCTTACTGTTGGTCAGGCGTTTAACCGCGTCTTTCAACGGCTCTTCGGTGTAGTTGATCAGCTCGTCGGCACCGGCCTCTTTCGCCACTGCCAGCTTCTCTGCCGTACTGGCTGCCGCAATCACATGGGCGCCCATGGCTTTACCCAGTTCCACCGTTGCCAGGCCAACACCGCCGCTGGCACCCAACACCAACAGAGTTTCCCCCGGCTGGATATTGGCGCGTTGCTTGAGAGCGTAATACGAGGTGCCATAGACCATGGAAAAAGCAGCCGCTTTTTCGTCGGACATGGATTCGGGAATGGGCAGGATGTTCTGCTCCGGGACGACCACCTCTTCGGCAAAGGCACCGTAGCCGGTGAGGCCGGCAACCCGGTCACCCGGCTTGAAGCGAGTGACTTTCTCGCCGATTTCAATTACCTCGCCAGACATCTCTCCACCGGGAGAAAACGGCATGGTGGGCTTGAGCTGGTACTTGCCTTCAATGATCAGGGTATCCGGGAAGTTCAGGCCGGCAGCCTTAACGCGCACCTTGACCCCGTGACCTTTCACGACGGGGCTGGTGACGTCTTCAATCACCAGCGTCTCCGCCGGGCCGTATTCCTTGCAGAGGATCGCTCTCATATTCGTGACTCCGTTGTAGGACAGTCGATATTTGGACGGTCGATAGAGGACAACATCAATGGATGGTTATCAACCTAAACAGAGTCGGATCATGAAGCAAATAAAGAAATCTAATCTCTCCGGATTAGCAGGGCTTATTCTGATCGGAAAAATGACTCACTGGCATAGGCCAGACGAATCAGAGACATAGTCATTGCTCAATACGCGTAACAGCTTCAAGATAGGCCTCAAACACGCTTCAAAAAGCGGGAACGGATCACAGCGCTCGCAATACGCGGCTTAGGGCCAGAGATGTTTGACATAATTTACGTGCTGGAAATGACCGGTGTGATTGCCTTTGCGATCTCCGGCATGTTGATCGCCCGATCCAAGAACATGGACCCGGTGGGCGTTTTCACCATCGGCTTCGTGACCGCCCTGGGGGGAGGAACCCTTCGTGACCTGATGATGGATAATCACCCGTTGTACTGGATCAAGCATCAGGAGCAACCTATCCTGATCCTCTGCATGGCCGTTGTGTTCAGCTACTGGCACCGTGTCGAGCGTATCCGCGAATCGCGCATCCTGCTTCCTGATGCTCTCGGCCTGGGTGTTTTCACAATCCTCGGCGCGCAGTTGGCTCTGGACCTTGGCCACTCCTGGTTTGTGGCGTCACTCCTGGGCGTGATGACCGGTACTTTTGGTGGTGCACTGCGTGACACCTTCTGCAATGAGGTGCCGTTGATTTTCCGCAAAGACCAGATCTACGCGTCCATATCCTTCGCCGGCTGTTGGCTATACTTTGTTTGCCAGTGGCTGCTGGAGAGCGAATCCCTGGCCATGACCATTGGCCTCTTGTTTATTTTCATCACCCGACTGCTGGCTGTGCGCTTCGACATCCGCCTCCAGCGGGACAGGCGAACAGTGCAATGAGGCTACCGATGATCAATCGTCCCTTGGCGTTCTCGCCTCCAGCCGGTAACATTGCCGTTTTTTCACCCAATTCCTGAAACCGGTTCATTCAACCCCCATTCAGCACCCTGTAAGGCAGGCATACGTCATGCTAGAACGACTATTCAAGCTCCAGGCTAATGGCACCACAGTTCGCAAAGAGGTACTTGCGGGCTTTACCACCTTCCTGACCATGGCTTACATCATCGTGGTCAATCCCAGCATTCTCTCCGCTACCGGCATGGACTTCGGCGCGGTATTCGTGGCGACCTGCCTGGCGGCCACCATAGGCACCCTGATCATGGGGCTCTGGGCCAACTACCCGATCGCGCTGGCGCCGGGCATGGGCCTGAACGCGTTCTTCTCGTTCACCGTTGTTGGCGGCATGGGCTATAGCTGGCAGGTGGCCTTGGGTGCTGTCTTCATTTCCGGCTTTATCTTCTTCCTGCTGAGTATCTTCAAAGTCCGGGAATGGATCATCAACAGCATTCCCATGTCCCTGCGTTTTGGCATCTCCGCCGGCATTGGCTTCTTTCTGGCGCTCATCGCGCTGAAAAATGCCGGCATCGTGATTGATAACCCCGCCACCCTCGTTGGTCTGGGTGACGTAAAAGTGGCCGAGAGCCTGTTGTTCTTCGGCGGTTTCGTGCTGATCTGTGCTCTGTCCTTCCGCAAGATCACCGGTGCGGTGATGATCGGAATCATTGCCGTGACAGCAGCAGCCATGGGGCTGGGCATGGTGGAGTACGATGGTTTTGCGTCCGCGCCCCCAAGTCTGGCGCCGACCTTCATGCAGCTGGACCTCGCAGGGGCGCTGAACATTGGCATGATCAGCGTGATTTTCGCCTTTCTGTTTGTAGACCTGTTTGACACCTCCGGCACCCTCATCGGCGCCGCCCAGCGCGGTGGCCTGCTGGACAAGGACGGCAAACTGCCACGGCTGGGCCGTGCGCTGATGTCCGATTCCGTAGCCACCATGTCCGGCGCTGCCCTCGGCACCTCCACCACCACCAGCTACATCGAATCCACCGCCGGCATCTCCGCCGGTGGCCGCACCGGCCTGACCGCTGTGGTCGTCGCGGCGCTGTTCATGGCGTGCCTGCTGCTCTCGCCCATTGCCAGTATTATTCCGGCTTACGCCACCGCTCCGGCGCTTCTTTATGTCGCGGTGCTGATGGCCAGCGGCCTGAAGCTGATCGAATGGGACGACGTCACCGAAGCCGCACCGGCAGTGGTAACCGCCCTGATGATGCCGCTGACCTTCTCGATCGCCAACGGCATTGCCCTGGGCTTCGTTACCTATGCCATCCTCAAGGCCTTGAGCGGCCGCTGGTCGGACCTGAACCCCAGCGTGGTCATCATCGCCGTGGTCTTTATCCTGAAATTCATCTTCCTGGACGCAGCCTAAGCTGCGCTTTCAGCGCTTGGACACGCTATGGACTATTTTTCAGAAAGCATCAAGAAAGCCATTCGCACCGTGCCAGACTGGCCCAAGCCAGGCGTCGCCTTCCGCGACATCACCACCGTGCTCCAGGACCGCACCGCGTTCCGCAAGCTGATTGATGCCTTCGTTCACCGCTACCACGGCCACGATATTGATGCCGTTGCCGCCGTAGATGCCCGTGGTTTTATCATCGGCTCCGCCCTGGCCTATGAGCTGAACGCCTCGCTGGTACTGATCCGCAAGAAAGGCAAGCTGCCGTTCGATACCCTGGTGGAAGACTACGAACTGGAGTACGGCACCGCCTCGGTGGAACTGCACAAGGATGCCTTCAAGCCCGGCGACAACGTGGTGCTGGTGGACGACCTGATCGCCACCGGCGGCACCATGCTGGCCGCCTCACGGCTCATTCGCAGAATTGGCGCCGAGATCGTCGAAGTGGCTGCCATGATTGACCTCCCCGACCTGGGGGGCTCACGCAAGCTGCAGGAAGAGGAGTTGAAGGTTTATACTGTTTGCTCTTTTGAGGGTGATTAGGGAGCGTCTCGCTCCCTTCCATAACGCACGACGGGAGCGGCCATGCCTGACTATCAGCACCACTGGAAAGACGGAACACCGGTTAACCTGCCCTTGGGCAAAATCGTCTGCATCGGTCGTAACTATGCGGAACATGCCCGGGAGCTGAACAACCCGGTTCCCGATGAGCCCCTGCTGTTTATCAAACCGGCAACCTCCGCGGTGCACATCACCCGCCCCCTGGACTTCCCACGCAACCAGGGCGCGGTTCATTTTGAAACCGAGCTGGCCGTGCTGATCGGCCGCCCACTGACCAATGCGTCGGCCAGCGACGCCGAAGCCGCTATCCTTGGCTACGGCCTGGCGCTGGACCTGACGCTGCGAGACGTGCAATCCCGGCTCAAAGAGAAAGGCCAGCCCTGGGAACGCGCCAAGGCCTTTGATGGTGCCTGCCCACTGTCGCCCTTCGTGTGTATCGACCGTCTCCGCCGAGACCATCTCACCTTTACCCTCGACATCAACCGCGAACGCCAGCAAACCGGTGATACCCGGGATATGCTGAACCCGATCGTGCCATTGATCGCCCACATAAGCACCCAATTCACCCTGATGCCCGGCGATGTGGTTCTTACCGGTACACCAAAAGGCGTTGGCCCCCTGGAATCCGGCCAGATATTGTCTCTGGAACTGGAAGACGCCTTGTTTGTGGAGACCACCGTGCTCTAGGCTGGGCATGGGACATTGCGATCCTCCTCAGGTCCATCGGCTCTTCAGGACGTATAACAGGCATGGCAAAGAAACCGGTTACCACACGCAGCGGACGATTCTTCAGACTGGCAGGCATGACGGCGTCCGTGGCCGGTCAGTATGCCGGGCAGCGTGCGCGCCGGATATTCCGCAGCGAGGAAGACAACGAGGGCGCCCGCTCTGAGAGCTATACCCGCATGGCGGACCAGATTGTCGACACCCTGGGTGAGCTCAAGGGCGCGGTCATGAAAGTCGGCCAGATTGCCTCCCAGACCCAGGACTTTCTGCCCCGGGAATTCTCGGATGCCCTTGAGCGGCTTCAGAAAGAGGCCCCGCCCATGCCGTTCGAGGTGATTGTCGGTCAGGTGGAGAGCGAACTGGGCAAACCGGTGTCAGAACTGTTCGAGTACCTGCAGGAAAAACCCTACGCGGCGGCGTCCATCGGCCAGGTTCACCGGGCCCGCCTGCACGACGGCACCGATGTCATCGTCAAGATTCAGTACCCCGGCGTGGACGAATCCTGCGACAGCGACCTGAAACAGCTACGAATGGCCCTGAAACTGGGCGGCCTGCTGAAAATGCCGAAAGAGCACGTCGACCAGCTGTTCGACGAAATCCGGGTGCGGCTCAAAGAGGAACTGGATTACGAGAACGAGGCCCGCAACCTGAAGGAATTCCAGGCGTTCCATGCCAATGACGACTGGATCGAGATCCCGACCGTCTTTGCCAGCCACTCGTCCCGGCGGGTACTGACCATGGAGCTGGTGGAAGGCGACCATATCAGCGAGGTAACCCCCGCAAGATACGCTCAGGACACCATCAACCTGATCGGGCACCGCATCTTCACCATGATGGCGGACCAGCTTTTCCGCTACCAGTGCATCCATGGCGACCCCCACGCCGGCAATTTCGCCTACCGGCCCGATGGCACCATCATCCTTTATGACTTTGGCTGCGTGAAAAAGCTGAAGCCGGAAATCGTCGAGGCCTATCGCAACGCCCTGGTCTCCGCCCTGGAAGAGGATTACGCCGCCCTGGATCGCCACCTGATCGCCCTTGGTGCTCGCGTGGAATCACAGCCGGCGGTGGACGAAGCCTACTATGCCATGTGGCGGGACATTCTGATTCAGCCCTTTGACAGCGATACGCCCTACGATTTTGCCGAGTCAGAGCTGCACAAGGACGTCGCTGCAAAAACCACCACCGTGTTCAAGTACCTGGACTACTTCAAGCCGCCGGTAGAGAGCATCTTCATTGACCGAATGATTGCCGGCCATTACTGGATGATGAAGCGTTTGGGGGTGCAAGCAGCATTTCGGGAAGAACTCGAGGAGTATCTGGCGTTATAACCCCAGCCCCTTCATCCACTCCGCAACGCCCTCACCGGCGCCCTTGCGAATAACCTCCGCCCTCGAAAGGCTGGCCGGTTCACCAGGATCGATGACCGTTACCGGCACATCGAAATTCACCAGATCCACCAGCCCGGCTGCGGGGTAGACTTGCAGGGACGTGCCCACAATCAGCAGATGATCTGCGGTGGGCACGATCTCCGCTGCGGCCTCGATCATCGGCACTTCCTCGCCGAACCATACGATGTGCGGCCGAAGCTGGGAACCGCGATCACAGGTGTCTCCAGGCTGTATGTCGTTGAATCCGATGTCGTAAATCAGTTCCGGATGCGTCGAACTGCGGGCTTTGGTGAGTTCACCGTGAAGGTGTATAACATTGCTGGAGCCGCCCCGCTCATGCAGGTTGTCCACGTTCTGGGTAATGATCGTTACCCGGTAATGCTGCTCCAGTTCCGCCAGCAAGCGGTGGGCGTCATTTGGTTGTGCCGACTTCAACTGCCGCCGGCGTTCGTTGTAGAAGCGCAGCACCAGTTCCTGGTTTCGGGCAAAGGCTTCTGGCGTCGCCACGTCATAGACACTGTGTTGTTCCCACAGGCCGCCATTATCGCGAAACGTGGAGAGTCCGCTTTCGGCGCTCATACCGGCGCCGCTGAGCACAACGATGTGATCTTTCATACAGCAACACTTTGATTGTCAGATGAATGTAGTCAGAACCAGAGCTTCTCCGGCCTGCGCCGTTTTTCCACCCTCAGCCCATGCCTCTCCAGGATCGCAACCAGTTCCTTGGTGTCATCGATATTGAGAAAGGGTGCGAGGGAAATTTCCTCGCCCCGGAACTGCAGGTGAAGCTTTGGGGGAGTCCAGGGATGACGTGGCATGTCCTGCCATACGCGGGTGTGGCGCCGGGGCAGCTCCCATTCCCGCTCCTTCTGGGTCAGGCCTTTTTCCAGGCGGATCAGCTCCGGTGCGAACGTGAGCACTTCGCGCCTCTGGCACTGACGGGAGGTGTAGTAGAACGCCGCCGCCAATGCGGTCAACTCAAGACCCGCGAACGGCAATACCGGCCATGCTCCGGCCAGTAGCATGCCAGTGGAAATAACCAGCGAAAGCAACACAGCCGCAAGCCAAATGCGGATATTGCCCCGCCAGTTCATGGACCGGTTGGGGGTCAGGAGAAAACAGTCGCCTTCACACTCGGAAAGCTGCTCTACCATTCAGGTCGCTCCCAGGAGCCACCACCCGCATCGCCTGAACGCCTTCAGTCAAATATCTTGCCGGGGTTCATCACACCCTTGGGGTCGAACACCTGCTTGATGCCCCTCAGGTAGGCAATTTCAGCGGCGCTGCGCGTGTACTCCAGATACGGCTTCTTGGTCATGCCGACACCATGCTCGGCAGACACACTGCCCTGATAACGTTCGACAATCTCGAAGACCCATTTGTTCACCTGTTGGCATTTCTCAAAGAAATCCTCTTTGGCAAGGTCTTCCGGTTTGAGGATGTTCAGGTGCAGGTTGCCGTCGCCGATGTGGCCGAACCAGATAATCTCGAAATCCGGGTAGTGCTCGGTGACCACCGCGTCGATTTCCTGCAGGAACCCCGGCACCTTGGAAACCACCACAGAGATATCGTTCTTATACGGCGTACGCGGTGCAATGGACTCTGAAATGCGTTCCCGCAGTTGCCAAAGGTTCAGGGCCTGGGTTTCGCTCTGGCTGATAACGCCGTCCAGCACCCAGCCGTTTTCCACGCACTGCTCGAACAGCGCCATGGCATCGTCCATCACCTGATCGGACACCGCCTCAAATTCCAGCAGCGCGTAGTACGGCGCCTCGGTTTCGAACGGCGCCTGCACCTGGCCATGGGCCAGTACATGCCCCATGGCCTGATGGGAGAAGAACTCGTAGGCGGTCAGGTCGATCTGCTTCTGGAACGCCTGCAGCACGTCCATGGTGTTGGTCAGGTCGTTCAGGCCCAGCACCAGCACGGTCAGATTATCCGGCTTGCGAGAGAGCTTCATGGTGGCCTCGGTAATAAATCCGAGAGTGCCTTCCGCGCCGATAAACAGATGGCGCAGGTCGTACCCGGTGTTGTTCTTCGCCAGATCTTTGTTCAGATCGAGGATATCCCCCTTGCCGGTGACCACTTTCAGACCAGCCACCCAGTCCCGGCTCATGCCGTAGCGGATCACCTTGATACCACCGGCGTTGGTGGAGAGGTTGCCGCCAAGCTGGCTGGAGCCGGCCGAGGCGAAATCCACGGGATAGTACAGGCCGTTGTCTTCGGCATAGGTCTGCAGCTGTTCCGTCACTACCCCGGCCTGACACTTCACGGTGCGGTCGCTGGCGCTGAAGTCCAGGATCTGGTTCATGTTGTCAAACGCCACCACAACCTCACCATTGGCCGCCACGGCTCCGGCACTCAAGCCGGTGCGCCCACCAGAAGGCACCAGAGCCACCTGGTTCTCGTTGGCAAACCTCACCAGCGCCTGCACCTGTTCCGTCGTCTTGGGCAAAACAATGGCCACGGGCTTGGGTGGATAGATCTTCGTCCAGTCCTTGCCGTAATTTTCCAGGTCGGCCGCGTCAGTCAGCACTTTTCCGGGAGTCTGGCCCGCTTCCATCAGGGCTTTGAGGGAGGCAACGATCTGTTCAGGATTCATGGATAGTCCGGTCTCGCAAAGGGTTAATCAGGGCGTCGTTAAGCAGAGTTGATTCAGGTGGTCCGACGCGCTGTGAAAATCTGCGTTTATGGTATCATACCGCCCCTGTTCTGTGAGCCCGCCCGCCAACAGCGGTCCTCACGGGTCATTTCATGTGACGAAAGGTTCGGAAGCAAGCCCATGTCAAATACGTCTCTTGAAAAGAGCAAAATCCGCATCCTGCTGCTGGAAGGCGTGCACCAGTCCGCCATTGATACCCTGAACGCCGCAGGCTATACCAACATCGAATTCCTGACTCATTCACTGGCCGAAGACGAGCTGGTGGAGAAAATCGCCGACGCTCATTTCGTGGGTATCCGCTCACGCACCCAGCTGACCGAGAAGGTATTCGACGCTGCCCAGAAGCTGGTAGCGGTGGGCTGTTTCTGCATTGGCACCAACCAGGTTGACCTTCAGGCGGCCACCCGTCGCGGTATCGCTGTTTTCAACGCACCTTTCTCCAACACCCGCAGTGTGGCGGAGCTGGTTCTGGCCCAGGCGATTCTGTTGCTGCGCGGCGTACCTGAGAAAAACGCCAAGGCCCACCGTGGTGAATGGCTGAAGTCCGCCAAAGACAGCTACGAAATCCGTGGCAAGAAGCTCGGCATCATCGGTTATGGCAACATCGGCACCCAGTTCAGCGTGCTGGCCGAAGGCCTGGGCATGGACGTGTACTTCTACGACGTGGTGTCCAAACTGTCCATCGGCAATGCCACCCAGGTAGGCACCCTGCAGGAGCTGCTCAACACCTGCGATGTGATCAGCCTGCACGTTCCCGAAACGCCGTCCACCAAGTACATGTTCAAGGCCGAGCAGTTTGCCCAGATGAAGCCGGGCAGCATCCTGATGAACGCTTCCAGGGGTACCGTGGTAGACATTGACGCCCTGGCCGATGCCCTGGGCAGTGGCAAGCTCCTGGGCGCCGCCATTGATGTCTTCCCCGTTGAACCCAAGTCCAACAATGAAGAGTTCATCTCTCCACTGCGCGAGTTCGACAACGTGATCCTGACTCCGCACGTCGGTGGCTCCACAATTGAGGCACAGGAAAACATTGGCCGCGAAGTGGCAGAAAAGCTGGCCATGTACAGCGACAACGGCACGTCTGTCTCTTCCGTGAACTTCCCGGAAGTGGCCCTGCCCTCACATCCGAACCAGCACCGCCTGCTGCACATCCACGAAAACGTGCCGGGCGTGATGTCGGAAATCAACCAGGTGTTCTCGGAAAACGGCATCAACATCTGTGGCCAGTACCTGCAAACCAAGGAAGACATTGGTTACGTGGTGATCGACGTCGACAAGGAGTACGGCGAGTTGGCACTTGAGAAACTGCTGAAAGTCAAAGGCACCATCCGCTGCCGCGTGCTGTTCTGATCCAGACGGTGTTTCAGCACCACAAAGAAGCCGGGGCCAACAGGTCCCGGCTTTTTTATGGCCAAACAGGCCAACTCCCGCACATGACCTCTTATTAATCCTCTTTTAGGGCACTTGACCTTGAGATGTCATCAGATGCAGCCATGATGGAAGTGAAAGCTTTAACATTGCATCCAACATTCACTCCAAGGAGCATTCCATGTCACTGAAGGAGTCATTGCAGAAAAAACTGGAAACCCAGACCGAGTACTGGAGCAAACAGATCCAGAGCCTGCAGGCCGATGCTGAAGAAAGGATGGCAAAAGCCCAGGACGACCAGGCAGAGGCTGAAATCCAGAAAGATTTCTCCGAGCGCATTCAGGCGCTGGAAGAACACGTCGAAGAAGCACGCAAGAAGATTTCGGAAATCCGGGATTCAGGGGAAGACCAGTTGCGGGACCTGAAGGCAAGGATTGACGAGTGGCTTCCCGGCGGGAAGAACTAGGAAACGATAAATGGCCGGAACGGGATCGTTCCGGCCCTCAAGCATTACTGCGGCACTCTTAGCAGACGATTGGGAGAGCCCTCTTCAATACTCCCAAGTACATTTCTGGTCGCCAGCTCGTCCAGCCTGGTGCTGACCGATGCCGGTGACAGATCGGGTTCAGCCCCCAGGATCAGGGCAACGCTGCCCGCTACGTGTGGCGATGCCATAGAGGTCCCGCTGATGGTGTTTACTTCATCGTCCTCCTGGTACCAGGCCGCGGTGATGTCAGACCCCGGGGCAAACAGGTCCAGACATTCTCCGTGGTTGGAAAACGACGATCGTTGATCCTCGCGGGTAGTGCTTCCTACGGTTACCGCTGATGCAACCCGATTTGGAGAGCCGGAACAGGCGTCAGCATCGCTGTTACCGGCGGCCACGACGAACGTCACTCCCTGCTCTATCGCACCACGCACGGCATCGTCCAGAGCGTCTGAATTTCCTCCACCAAGGGACATATTGGCAACGGCCGGCGCCTGATGGTTCTCAGCCACCCAGTCAACACCTGCGATCACATCCGCGTTAGAACCGGCACCGGAGCAATCCAACACCCGCACGGCCGAGATGGATGCGTTCTTGGCAACGCCATAGACGGTGCCAGTTGCGGTACTGGCGACATGGGTCCCGTGACCATTGCAGTCTGTGGTGTCTTCCGGGTCAGTCTCGCCACCAATGTTGACGATCGGGCCGATCAACGGCAACCCACCCAACCCCAGCAAGCCCGTATCGTTCACCGCAAAGTTACGGCCTTCAATCACCCGTCCGGCAAACTCATCGTGGCTATCCCGCAGACCTGTGTCGATGATATAGACACTGACTCCGTTACCGGCAGAGGACGGGTAGCTATATTGCTCATCCAGGGGGAGCACCGGCTGATCGATCCTGTCCAGCCCCCAGGTGGCATCACCCTGCGTCACCGCATTTGCGGCAACAACCTGGTCGGGCTCAACTGCCAGCACGCCAGGCAGGGATGACAACAGTGCTGCCTGCGGCTCTGTCATCGTGACCGCCGCACCGGTCATCGCAGTTCGGTATACATGCAGAATATCACCACCACCTACGGCCACCAGAAGCGATTCGACGCTTGCCTGCAGGTCGGCAAGCCCCAGCATGTCAGGAATCGACGGGGCCAGTGTGAGGATATAGCGCCCCGGTATGCGATCTCCCGGCTGAAGCGCGGATTCGGAGGCTTCCGAAGTGCCCGTCAGGCCGACACCATCCGACAGTTCTGCGAAGGCCGGGGCGGCCAAGAGAACACTGAGGGTAAAACCAATTGTTTTTGTGATCGTTGTTGTCAAAGCAGATCTCCCATTTGCTCATTTTCCATGATTGAGGCTCACCGGGAACGGACAACATAGAGCCTTATGTTCCACCACGGGACATTCCCCTTCACCGTTCCATGCATTGAAGGGCGATTCAGGTCAGATGAGGCCAATTCGGCTCTCTTAAACAACCTTTAATGCACAAAGGCCGATGTTGACAATTGAAGCTGATGGCAGAATGGGGAAGGAGCAAAAAGGGAGGGAAGCGGCTCCGGACGCGGGCATGATCCGGAGTCGCTGATTCAGCCTGGGCTGATGTTACTGCATGGGAACCAGTGTCAGCTCGACGCGACGATTCTGTTCACGTCCGCTTTCAGTGTCGTTGGAGGCAATCGGGTAGCGCGGGCCATAACCTGTCGCACGGGTCCTCTTGGGTGCGATACCCTGATTCAAAAGGAAATCCCTGACTGACCCAGCGCGGCGCTCACTCAACAACTGGTTGTAATCCCGCGAGCCAGTGCTATCGGTATGGCCTTCGATCTGAATGATGGTCTTGTCGAATTCCTTCAGTACCAGCGCCACGGATTCCAGCGTGTTGCTGAACGACGGCTTGATGGAGGACTGGTTGACGTCGAAGGTAATGTTGCCCGGCATGACCAGTTCAATTTCGTCACCATTGCGTACAACGCGAACACCGGAACCCTCGAGTTTGCGGCGCAACTGCGCTTCCTGCTTGTCCATGTAATAACCGATACCACCACCAATGGCCGCACCGGATGCGGCACCAATCAGTGCGCCTTTGCCACGGTCACTGCTGCTGGAGGTTGCAGCGCCGACGGCGGCACCACCAATGGCCCCGATAATGCTGCCTTTCGTGGCGCTAGAGGTTTTTTCCTCACCGGTGTAAGGATCGTATGTCATACAGCCGCCAAGACCCACGGTGGCGACGGCAAAAGCTACAATCGTTTTCTTCACGGCATTCTCCAAAGTCTTTCCAAGGTATGACTGTTCGCGGCATGATGCCGCCATTGGCTTTCCTTAACTGGCCTCAGACAGAGACCCGTCATGGTCGTTTTCAAACGTATCCACAATGGTATTGAATACGGTTGCCTGTAAATCCTGGGCTTCGTTTACTAGATGATGACGCCCATCCGGTATCCGGAGTTCCTCCACGGAGGAAAATTTATTGCGGATAATCCGCAGATTGTGCTGCCAGTCTACAGTCAGGTCCTTTTCCCCCTGCACCACGGTAATCGGAAAATCGACCGGGCGGGCGGACTCAATATGCGGTACCCACTGCCGTAATGCAGAAACCCAGTCCACATGTACGGCCCTGGCCTGGAGCGGATCGTAGTCCCTGAGGAACTTCAGGAAACGCGAGTTTCCACTGTTGGCCCCAAACGCCCGTCGCCATCGCGATATAAAGGGTTTTACCAGGCTGTGCAGAACTTTGGCACCCAGCCACCCCATCGGCCTGATCAACGGTGCCAGCAGTACCACCCTACGAAAATCCGAGGTTTCCCGGTCGTGATGGTTGGTCAGCAGGTAGTCAATCAGGATAGCCCCGCCCGTACTCTGCCCGACCGCATACCAGGGCGCCCGCACGTGACGCCTTACACTGGCCATGACATCCGTCAGCACGGCCTGATACTCGAGAAAACTACCAATCGCCGCTGGTGTGCCACTGGACAGCCCGTGCCCGGGCTGATCATAGGCGAGCACATCAAAGCCCGCACCCAGGCAACGGTCGATCAACTGGCTGTATAGCCCTACATGGTCAAAGTAGCCATGCAGGATAAACACCGTGCCCCGGGGCTTGCACTGATCCGGAAGGCGAAAATAGTGGACCATCACTTGGTGCCGGTCCGCCATCACATAACCCTGGCGATAGCTGACCTCCGGGTGCTCTACCCAGAGATCGAGGCCGTAGAACCGGCAGTAGGCCACCATATCCTCGCTGAGTTGTTCCTGGCTTTCAGGCTCGAAGGGCGACATTCGCTCAAGTAACGACGCCCTGTCCCAGTTCGGAATTTCTATGGTATCTGTTTTCCAGTACACGTAGAGTTAAACGCCTGTCATGAATGGGTATGAAAATAGCAGTGTGTCTGCACTAAGCTTGGTGCTTAGATTAGCACACCACAACCCCGGAGTTGCCGATGATACAAACCGCCCTGGAAGCCGGCCTGCGCCAGACCATGAACCGACTCGTTCGTCCCCTGCTGCATCCCGCGATTCCCGTTGCCCTGCAACGCCGGTTGATCAGCAAGGCCTACCTGACATCGATTCCGCCACGTGGCACCCGGTTTGAAGACATCCAGGCAGAAGGGCTTTCGATCACCCGGGCCTGTCACAGCGACAACCCTCACGGGGTCATACTGTATTTCCATGGCGGTGGTTACATCATAGGCTCGCCAAAAACACACAAGGGAATTACCGGCCACCTGTCGAAATTCAGTGGCGCGATGGTGGTTACTCCCGACTACCGATTGGCACCGGAGAACCCCTTCCCCGCGGCACTGGACGATGCTGAAATGGTTTACCGCGCCTTGCTGGACGAAGGGCATCCGCCTGCAACCCTATGCCTCGCGGGCGACTCAGCCGGCGGCGGACTCGCCGTAGCCCTGGCCATGCGCCTACGCGACAAAGGCCTGCCCTTGCCCTCGTCGCTGATGGTGCTGTCGCCCTGGACTGATCTTTCCCACCAGCACCTTTACGCGCCTGAATGCGAGCCGGTTCTACAGAAGCCGTGGATCGACAAGTCCGCGCGCCTGTACTGCGGCAACACACCACCGTCCGAGCCTCTCGTTTCACCCGTATTTGGCGACCTTTCCGGCCTTCCGCCGTTGCTGATACAGGTGGGCAGCCAGGAAATCCTGCTGAATGATGCCCGGCGCCTGGCGAACGCGGCCAGCCGTGACAGTGTCGATACACGCCTGGAAATCTATAACGGGCTCTGGCACGTTTTCCAGGTCCACGCGGGGCAACTGGACCGCGCCACCGAGGCCCTGCAAACAGCTGGCGCGTTTATACGCCAGCATCTGTCGAGTTGACCGGGAGGACAACCTCCCCACGAATCAGCGCTTCCTTCTGCTTGCGCGGCCATTGTTTGATCTGCCACTCAAGTTTCGACGCCGTCGCCCTGTCTGTCGTCTCGGCAGAAAATGCGAGCTCAAGGGGCCCTTTGCCCCGCAGGCTACGGGCCCCTTTTGGTGCACCGGCCTGGTGTTCGGCAAAGCGCCGCGCCACATCGGTTGTGATCCCCGTGTAAAGAGCCCCTTTGGCGGTCCGTACCATGTAGATGAACCACTGGCTCATACCGATGAAGCCCTCGCCATTGTCTCCCGGGTTTTACGTTGCTGAATCCACAGCCCCGCAACGATCAACACCAGGCCAACGTATGTGGATGGCAGAATGATCTCGCCAAGAATGAAATAGATGAACACCAGCGACAGGAACGGTGAGATAAAGATGAGGTTACTCACCCTGGCGGTATTTTCCGCCTTCTTCATGGCGTAGGACCAGAGCACAAAGGCAATTCCCATTTCGAACACACCCACGTAGGTGGCCGCCAACAGGCCTGTTGTGGGGTTGAAATCGAAACCATCCGTCACCCCGCAAATCACCACGATCACCGGAAGACCGCAGAGAAAATTCAGGAACAGACCGACCACCGGATCCCGGGTATCCCGAGTCGCGATAATCCAGTAGGACGCCCAGACCAGGGTGCTGCCGATGGCCAGGCCCACACCAAGAGGGTCGGAGAACGTTAACGACAACACATCGCCACGGGTTGCGATAACGACGACCCCGCTGTAGCAAATCAATCCGGCGATGATATCGGCACGCCGCAGTCGCTGTCCCAGGAAGGGCACCGACAGGTAGGCCAGCACCAGCGCCCAGGTGTAGTTCAGGGGTTGCGCCTCCTGGGCAGGCAGCCGGTCGAACGCACCAAACAGCAGGAAGTAGTACAGGCAGGGATTGATAAGCCCCATACCGAAAGACTGCAGATATTGGCGGCGCGACAGTTCAAAGACCAGGTGCCACCGTCGTTGTGCGACCAGAATAAGCGCCATCACTATTACCGACGCGGAACAGGCGACCACCAGCATCTGGACCGGGGTCAATTCCCGCAATGACAACTTGAACGCAGTGGCCACTGTTGACCAGAGCAATACCGTTCCAAGGCCGTAAAGCATTGCCTGTTTCTGGTTAGTCATGAGCAGTGTCCTTTTCCGCATCAAGCCAGCGATAGAGCGTACGCCGGTTTACCCCGAGTATCTGGGCCGCACGGCGTTTATTGCCTTCCACCGCATCAATAACACGCACAACATAGTCCTGCTGGACCTGCTCCAACGTGGGCCAATCCGCCAGGTTTCCTGATGGCAGCACCGGCCGGCCCTCAGCAGACTCTGTCTGGCGCTTGCGGATACGGGCCGGCAGATGTTCCGGCAACACCACATCACCGTCGCAAAAGGTCACGGCCCGTTCAATCGCGCTGGCCAGTTCCCGGACATTGCCGGGAAACGGATAATCCGCCAACATTCGCGCAGCCACTTCGCCCAGCTGCAGGAATCCGCGCTGGTGACGCCGGGCGGAATCCCGCAGGAAATGCATGGCAAGCAGATCCACATCGTCATCCCGCTCCCTTAATGGCGGCACCATCAAGGTCAGGGTTTCCAGGCGATAGTAAAGGTCCTCGCGGAAGCCACCCTGTTCCACGGCCCTGACCAGGTCCTGATGGGTAGCCGCAATAACACGCACATTGACGGCCTCTTCGTGGTCAGAACCCACCGGCTTAATCGTGCCTTCCTGCAGCACACGCAACAATTTCGCCTGAAGAGCGAGCGGCATCTCGCCAATTTCGTCCAGCAGCAGCGTGCCTCCATCCGCTTCGGCAAATAGCCCCCTACGGGCGGATTTTGCGCCGGTAAAAGCACCGGCTTCGTGGCCGAAAAACTCGCTTTCCATCAGCTCATGGGGTATGCCCGCGCAATTGACTGGTATAAACGGTCCTTGCCGGCGCTCGCTCTCGTCGTGAATGGCCCTGGCGACCAGTTCCTTGCCGGTGCCGCTCTCGCCACTGACCAGGACGGCCGCCTGGCTACGGGCCACCTGTCGTATTTCGTTCCTCAAACGCCCCATCGCCCGGCTCTCGCCCACCAGCCCCAGCGCACTGTCGCTTTCACTCTGGGATTTGTAACGTGCGAGTTCACTGGTCACCGCCGCATGGGCCAGCAGGCGCTTGATCTTCAAGCGAAGATGGTCGGTGGACAGTGGTTTGGTGAGAAAGTCATCGGCACCGGCCTTAAGCGCCTCTACCGCCTGGTCAACCGTGCCGAAGGCTGTGATGATGATAAAGGGAACCGAATGGCCTTCCGCCTGCAGTTTCCGTAATATTGCCAGGCCGTCGCCGTCTGGCAATCGAAGGTCCGACACAATCAGGTCCGGGCGCCATTCCCGCAACCCATTGCAGCCTTCCTCAACGGTTGCAGCACTGCGTACCGCATAACCATCCACCTCAAGCTCCTCTGACAGAAGCGTCCGCAAACTGGCGTCGTCTTCCACCAGCATGATCAAAGCGGGCCTAGCTTTCATGATGGGCCTCCGTCGAGTCCACTCGTTTCTCATACACTGGCCAGAACGTTGACATCCGGCACCCGCCGTTCGCGTTCGTGCCAACCTCAATCCGACCACCATGTTCCTTGATTACACTGCCGACCACCGCAAGCCCCAGACCGGTTCCCTCACCCGCCGCACGAGTACTGAAAAAAGGCTCGAAAATCCGCTCCCGCAGCGAATCATCGATACCCGGGCCATCATCATCCACCCGCAACTCCCAGTATCCGTCGAGGGGAATAACAGACACGATCACCCGCGAGCGAGCCGCTTGGCACGCGTTGCGGACCAGGTTCAGGCAGGCCATTTCGAGACGGGTTGGCTCGGCCAGAACGCCGGCGCTGGCCTCCGGAATATCGGTACAGATCTCAACGCCATGGCACTTGGGCTCGTCGCATACCCGCGCGGTCAGATCGCGAGCCGTCGCCGCCAGGTCGGTTTCCCGGCGGGAGTCCGGCACATGGCGAAAACAATCGAGCAACTGCTGGATAATCAATGTCATCCGCTCGACCTGATGTTCGATATCCTTCAGGTGTCGTCGGTCGCTATCTGCCAGGTCGCCCCGCCCAAGGATATTGGCGCGACCCTGGATGACATTCAGCGGCGCACCCAGCTCATGGGCAACGCCACCGGCAACCCGCCCGATCATGGCGACCTTTTCCTGATACTTCAGCTTCTCTGACAGTTCCCGCTCGCGTTCAACGCTCTCCCGGATTTCATTTTCCGCAACCGCCATACGGGCGCCCATGTCTTGCAACCCCTCGTGGATCTGTCTCAGCTCCCTCGGCCCCGCGGGAGGTCCATCAATCTGCCAGCGGCCGGGGGCCATCCGCTCCATCAATTCCAACAGCCGGCTGACATGGCGACCGACGGCACCATAGTGCCCCAGAACAACCACCAGAATGACCATCAACGACACCACCGACCAGATACTGACGGCCCAGATTCGGCTTGATGCCACCAACTCATGGAAATCGCTACGCTTTCGGGTTACCTGAAGCAACCCCTGAATTCGACCGTCCGGGGCAACCAGCGGCGTGAATTGTGAGAAGACTGACACCCCGTCGACCCTACGAAACGCTCCGTCCAGCTTGCCACTGGCTATCGCGCGTTCGGCACTGTCGCTCCGCGTAACATCACTGTCCGCCACACCGAGGCTGGCGATCTGCTGCCCGTCTTCATCAAACACTGAGGCACCAAACACCCGGCCGATGCGGAAGATGGATTTCAGCGACTCCCCCAGAACAATTTCATCGCCATCGGACATGGCCTGGGACAATGGACCACTGACCGCCCGGGCCACAAGCTCCAGATCTTCCCGCAAACGGTCATTCAGATTACGCTCGACCGCACCGAGCCCCACATAAATGGCGACGCCGCTGAATACCATCAACGGTACAACCATGCTCAGCACCAAGGTCAGGCGCAGCGAGCGAAACATGTCCCGCGCTCTTGATACAGGCGTTTTCATAACGTGCTCCGACAAAGTGTCACACAGGTATGCCACATGTGACATTTAGCCACAACGCACATTACGCAAAGGTAACGCTCATACATATCCAAATCACTGTTTTTTCTAGCTTTTCATAAAAATAAAAAGCTGGCACAGAGCTTGATTAAGCAACACCAACGTTCGAGGAATCGCATTCCTTTCAACGTCAGACTGCATTCGATGACACCGTGCAGTCCCTTCAACGCAAAAGGAGAACGCCATGAATAAACTTCTCATTTCACTGACCGCATCCCTGGCACTGCTGGCAGCAGGCCCCGTACTGGCACAAGAAAACCAGCAAAGTCCAGAAGCCACCAATCCCAACGGCGGATACAGTGATCCCGCCTCCGCCGGCACCCAGAAAACCAACTTTACCGACGCGGAACTGAAGCAGTTCGTTGAGGCCCAGGAAGGTATCAACAATATCCGTGATGAATACATGGAAAAAATCGAAGCGGCTGATTCCCAGAAAAAGGCCCAGGAACTGCAGATGGAAGCCAACGATGAAATGGTCACAGTGATTGAGGATTCCGGCATGGATATCCCCACCTACAATTCCATCGCCACCGCTTACAACAGTGAACCTCAGGTTCGGAATCGCGTTGATGCACTGATGTAAGCGGCTTCCCCACATTGGTTGCTTCAGGCCCTGCTATTGCAGGGCCTTTTTGATTCTGCAAACGAGGTCGCGATGGCCATAATCAACGTTGATTGTGGTATCTTGTCGGCATGATTTTGTAGAGACCAATGGAGACAAACCATGCGAAGATTCTGCCGCGGGCTAACCCCATTGCTCTTGACGGTTATGCTTGTCCTGGCAGGATGTTCAGACAGCCCCGCACCGGTGTCCAGCGGTGACAATGATGAGAAGCCATCCTATCCCGTTACCTGGCGCTTTGCCCTTGAGGAAATTGAAGGCAGCGTCCAACACCGTTATGCCCTTGAATTCAAGGACCGTATCGAGCGTATCTCTGATGGCAACATCCTCGTTGATGTTTTTCCCTATGGCTCTATTGGCACGTCACTCCAACTGACGGATCTCGCCCGGGAAGGCTCCGTCCATCTCGCTTTCGCCTCCCCCGGCCACCTGGCCAACGTTATTCCCGAGGTGGGCGTGTTCACCCTCCATTATCTGTTGTCTGATGACGAAGAGGTGAATCGTGGCGTCCTTGCCAGCGATGATTTGAAGCAACTGTTCCACGAGCCTTACGAGGAGCAGGGCCTCAAGCTTCATGGTTTCGTACCTGAGGGTTGGATGGTCTGGACCGCCAACAAGCCCTTGCGGAGCCCCGCGGACTTCGACGGACTCACTATCCGCACCATGACGTCGGACATCGCTGAAGAGACCTATAAAACCTATGGCGCGACAACCAGCCAGGTTCCTTTTTCGCAGGTCTACAGCGACCTTCAGTTACGCCGCATTGACGGGCAGGCCAACCCTGTTTTCGCCATTGAAGAGATGGGATTCTATGAAGTCCAGGGTGTGATGACGTTTGCCAGACCTGCCCAATTTGTCACCTCCGTGGTTTCCAATACGTCGTGGTTTGACGCCCTCCCCGAAGACCAGAAACTCTGGCTGGAAGATGCTATGGATGAGATCGCACCGCTGGCTTACGAGGTACAGACTGAACTCAATGCAAGCCGTCTCGATACCATCAAGAAAAACAGCAACATCCGTGTGGTTGAATTGACCGAGGAGGAGCGGGACCGCTTCCGTGAGGCCAGCCGGCCGGCCCGCAAGGCCTATATACGTATGGCTGGTGAGCGTGGAGCAGCCATCCTGGACCAACTCCTGACAATGGTCAGCACAACAGAGTCCGCAATACCAGCAACGGATACGACCGCCCAATAGCGCTATTCAGGCACCAGCCAGCTGCTGTTCGATGACAGGCCCAGACAGCGATCACCGGAAACCGTATCCATCATCTCCGCAAGCCGGGTGTCGAATCCCCAGGGCGGGTTCACCACCAGCACTCCGGACCCGGACATTCCACGTTGCGGGGCCCGGTTGAGTGCAACTTCGCTGCACAACACCTTGCGCACGGGCCCATCAGACACCGCATCCTTTAATCGCTTGTGGGGGAAACCCGCCAGAATCGGATACCAGATCAGATACACGCCATGACGGCATTTCTGCCACGCTCGCGCCAAGGTGTTCGCCACTTCTTCATAGTCGCTTTTGATCTCGTATGAAGGGTCCGTCAGCACCAGCAACCTTGGTTGCCTGGGCGGCAGATGGCGAAGCAACCCCTTTAATCCATCCTCCTGAAAGACCTTGACCCGGGAATGCCCGGCAGCCCACTGCCCCAGGGTTTCGCCTTCGGCGGGGTGCAACTCGAAGGCGGTCAGAGTGTCCTGCTCCCGCAGGTAACGGAGGAACCAGCGCGGCGACCCCGGATAGCTCGCCAATTGCCCGTCCTTCCCCTCCCCCGCGGCCAACCCGGCCAGGACGGCCTGCCAGTCGTCGGAATGCAGCTCGGCTCGAAGTGGCCAGACCTTCTGGATCCCTGCAGCGGCTTCACCGGTTTTAAGCGCCCTTTCTCCCGCAAGATCGTAGCTGGCACTGCCGGCATGAGTATCGAAGCAGGCGATAGCAGACGATTTGGCCTGCATCATCCTGACCGCGAGCGTTAAGGCAGCGTGCTTGTGAACATCGGCAAAATTACCGGCATGAAACGCGTGGAGGTAACTCAGCATTACAGACTCCTGACGAAAGGGGCACCATTAGGCTACAGCAGGAGCAGAGTTGGCAAACATTTCTAACTATCTCCAGCCAAGTCAACAAAATTGAAAATCATTCTCACATTCGTTGCAACCGCCCACCCGCTCTCTATAATGCGAATAACAATACGTTTTATTTAATTAACAGCGAAAGGACATCGAAATGGCCCTGCTCTCAAACGCATCAAGCATTCCCCTGGCGTTCGCTATCTCCGCGACGCTACTGACGGCCTGCAGTAGCGGCGACGAAACCGCATCCACATCCTCGGCAGCAGAAGCCATCAGCAAATCCGATGTCGTGGAACACTACGCCGACCTGGCCCATGCAAACTTTGAAGACGCACTGACCGCCGCACAGTCCCTCGACAGCACAATAGACACCTTCCTGGAAAGCCCGACCGAAGAAAATCTGCAAAAGGCAAAACAGGCCTGGCTGGCTTCCCGGGCGCCCTATCAGCAGACTGAGGTGTTCCGCTTTGGTAACGCCGTGGTTGATGACTGGGAAGGGCAACTGAATGCCTGGCCGCTGGACGAAGGCCTGATCGATTACGTAAAGGAAGACGGCTACCAGTACGAATTGGGCAACGAGGGCGCTACTGCAAACATTGTTGCCAGCACGGAAATCAATATTGGTGGCACGACGGTCGACGCTTCCAGCCTGACACCAGACCTGCTGGCGGAGCTGAACGAAATCGGAGGCTCGGAGGCCAACGTGGCCACCGGATACCATGCCATTGAATTCCTGCTGTGGGGCCAGGACCTGCACGGCTTCGATCGCGGCGCCGGACAGCGTCCTGCGACGGACTACGCCCAGGGCGAGGAGTGCACCCATGGCAATTGCGACCGCCGCGCCGCCTACCTGGATGCCGCGACCGATCTGTTGATCACCGATCTCGAATGGATGGTTGCACAATGGGCACCCGGCCAGGAAGACAACTACCGCTCCCAGCTGCTCGCCGAAGCACCGGACGCCGCCATCCAGAAAATGTTCTTCGGCATGGGCTCCCTGTCTCTGGGTGAGCTTGCCGGTGAGCGCATGAAAGTCGCCCTGGAAGCCAATTCCTACGAGGATGAGCACGACTGCTTCAGCGACAACACCCACAACTCCCATTACTACAACGGCCAGGGCGTGGCCAACATCTACTCCGGCAGCTACACCCGGATTGACGGTTCTGAACTGACCGGTCCTTCCCTGTCCGATCTGGTTGCCGAGCTCAACCCGGAACTGAACGAGACACTGAGCCAGCAGTTCGAAGAGTCGATGAGGGCGCTGCAAACCATGAAATCCAGTGCCGAAGCCGAGTCAGAGCCGATGAAATTCGATATGATGATCGCGCCAGGCAATGAGAAAGGCGCGGAGATCGTAAACGGCGCGATTATGGCGCTGGTGGCACAAACCGGTTCCATTGAACAGGCCGCCCGCGAACTGGGCATCGACTCGCTCAAGCCTGATGACGCCGGCCATACCTTCTAGCTTACCCACTAACTGGCTGACCCACTAAAAAGTAACGACATGTTGTAGAGAAACCATGCGCCAACGCCCCCTGCTACTGCTGACCTTGTTTTCGGGAGTGGCCGTAGCAGCGGCCTTCGCCATGGCTGCCGCCCAGGAACCTTATCCGATCCAGGCGACGGTCAAGACGGGGGGCGAAGGCACAGTGGATCAGTTCGATCACAATGCCTATTCCCTGCCCCAGGCTAACCTGTCCATGACCAGGCGCCTGGATTTCAGTGTCGGCAACAGTTTCTTCCGCAACCCCTGGGTCGAAGCCCCTGCCAGCACGGATGCCCGCGACGGACTGGGGCCACTGTTCAACACCAACTCCTGCCAGGGCTGTCACATAAAGGATGGCCGTGGACATCCTCCCGGCGCTGACGACAAACCTATATCGCTGTTCCTCCGCCTCGCCGTGCCAGCCGATCCCGAGCAGGATGCGGATATCCTGAAGACCCACGGATTCAAACCGGCCCCCGTGTACGGCAGCCAGTTGCAAACCGCCGCCCTGCCGGCCGCCAAACCTGAAGCCGATCTGGTGATCGACTGGGAATCGGTGACAGAGACGCTGTCGGACGGCACCGAAATAGAACTACGAAAACCGGTCTACCGGATCGAGAACCCTAACTATGGCCCACTCCCGGAAGACCTGTTGGTGTCTCCGCGGGTGGCTCCGCAGATGATCGGCATGGGTCTGCTGGAAGCCATACCGCTTGAAGACCTGCAAGCACTGGCGGATCCGGAGGATACGGACAACGACGGCCTCTCCGGCAAACTCAATCAAGTCTGGGACCTGGACAGCCAGCAAACCGTGCCGGGTCGATTCGGCTGGAAAGCTGCCGAACCAAACGTTCATCAGCAAAGCATGGGGGCGTTTGCTGGAGACATGGGGCTGACGTCCACCCTCAAACCGGCAACCGATTGTACGCCCGAGCAGAACTGTGGGCGCTTCGCCAACGGCGGCAGCCCCGAAGTGAGCGACAAGGTGAGCAACTTCGTGACCTTCTATGCCAAAAGCCTGGCAGTACCGGCACGCCGTGACCTGGACAATGTGTCCGTTCAACAAGGTGCGGAACTGTTCAATGAAACCGGCTGCGCCGGCTGTCATACACCAAGGCACACTACCGGCATCGCCCCGGACCGCCCGGACCTCAGCAACCAGACCATATGGCCCTATACCGATCTGCTCCTGCATGACATGGGTCCGGCGCTTGCCGATGGTCGGGATGAATTCCTGGCCAACGGCAACGAATGGCGGACACCCCCGCTCTGGGGAATCGGCCTGGCTCAACGGGTCAATCCGCAGTCCGGGTTCCTCCACGACGGGCGGGCGCGAACACTCGAAGAAGCCGTGCTCTGGCACGGGGGCGAGGCCGGGCCGGCAGCTGAACGTTACCGTCAGATGCCCGTCGAAGACCGGGAGGCACTCCTGGATTTCCTGAACTCTCTCTGAGGACACGCCATGCGACCATTAACGAAAGCCGTGGGTATTGCCGCGCTGATACTGGTTCCAATTGCTGGGATGGCTGCCAGCCAGACTGAAACGAACAGCAACGCGACACAACAATGGCACCAGGGAATTCTCGCAGGTTACCAGTCTCTGGCGGCCGAAGCGGGCGACTTGTCCGTTGCGGCTGTCGACTACTGCAGCGCGCCGGAACAGGCGGCACGCGATACCCTTGAGCAAGCCTGGCTGGACACCTTCCTGGCGTGGCAGCTTGTCCGTTTTGTGGATTTTGGCCCGGTGGAGAACGACAACCTTGCCTGGCAGTTCCAGTTCTGGCCCGACCCGAAAAACCTCATTGCCCGCAAAGCCAGCTACCTGCTGAACTCGGAAGACCCGATATCGGGTGAGGTCATCGCCGAGTCCGGCGTGGCCGTACAGGGTTTTCCCATGCTGGAGTACCTGTTGTACGACGAACCATTGAACGCCAGCGACAATGCCCTACCCGCGGAAAAGACCTGCGGCCTGCTGAGAGCGGTTGCCGGCCACATCGAAACCAATAGCCAGCAACTCCGTGATCAATGGCAGACGTTCCGCAAGGATTACCTGGCCACGGAACAATACCGCGACACCACCATCCGGGCCGGCATGGCGGCCCTGGAGATTCTGGAGGATCGCCGGCTTGCCCAGCCAATGGGGCTCCGTGGGAATGGCAAACGTTCTGTCTACGCCGCCGATGCCTGGCGTAGCGGCCGTAGCCTGAAGACCATGGAAGCAACCATCCATGGCCTGGAGCAGTCTTTCCTGCCGGGCCTGACACAGCTGCTAAAGGAAAGCGAACAACCGCAACTGGGTCCACGAATTGAAAACCAGTTCAAGGACGTTCTGGAGCACTTCCCGGAACTCCATCGCCCCATGACTGAGCTGCTTTCCAATGACGATGCCTTTTCCCTGCTCCAGGGCTTCTACGTTGACGTTTCCCAGTTAACCACTCTGATCAATGACCAGGCAGCGGTTGAACTCGGCGTCATTCGCGGCTTCAATTCCAGCGACGGCGACTGATGAGCAGCAACAGGCAACCCGGAGGTGCACTTATCAACCGCAGACAACTACTGAAAGCGGGGATGGCCGGAGGACTGGCAGCCACCCTGTCCGGCTGCAGTCTGCTGCCTCGAAAAGCGGATTACGCGCCAGATCAGTACGTCGGCGCCGTGGGACTGCCCGGGGGTAAGTTCGGCATTAGTGCCATCAACCGCAAAGGTCACCTCATATGGGAGTCACCGGTCGACACCCGTTGCCACAGCGGATGTGCACGCCCGGATGGCTCTCAGGTCATCTTCTTCGAACGCCGGCCCGGCTGGGCGTTTTACGGGTTCGACGCCCACAGCGGCAACAGGACACATCGCGTCAAAGCCGCTTCCGGGGAACACTTTGTCGGTCACGGAGTGTTCTCCCCCGACGGCCGCTGGCTCTATGTCACCGCCAGCCGCTACGAGCCGGGGCAAGGCATTATTGCCGTCTATGACGCGGAGCAGAATTATCAGCGGGTCGATACCTTTGAGCTTCAGGGCATTGGCCCCCATGAGCTGACACTGCATCCAGATGGGGAAACCCTGGTGATTGGCCTGGGCGGCATACTGACCCACCCGGACTACGATCGCCTCAAGCTGAACCTCGACACCATGGAACCCGCGCTGATCCTGATGAACCGCCGCAGCGGTCGGATTATTGGGCGGTTCAACCCTGCCCATCACCAGCAAAGCGCCCGTCATGTCAGTACCGGTTCGAACGGCCGGGTGTACGTTGCCTACCAGTACCAGGGGCCCCTTCACGAGTCCCCCGCCCTCATCGCGCGGCTGGAAGGCGGTGAGCTTCAGGAAATCCGATTCGAAGAGGATACCCAGGCAGCACTGGCCAACTACATCGCCAGCGTTGTTGCCCATCCCGAGAACGACCTTGTCGCTGCCGCGTCGCCAGTGGGCGGCACCGCCGTGGTGTTCAATGGCATCACTGGCGAACTGCTGGCCAGGGCGTCCATACCCGACTGCGCTGGCGTCCAGGCTTTGGCAGGAGGCGATTTCCTGATCTCCTCCGGACGCGGAAAACTGGTGCGCCTGGGGCAGGACAATCAGTCACGGCAAATCGCCGATCTGCCGGTCCAGTGGGACCACCACCTGGTCTGAATCACCCGCAACGCGGCCCTCCTGCCTTAAGGCAACTCGCCTTAGCTGGTATCCTTATGAGCCATTTGTTCAGGAGGACGGCAACTTGCCCGCCAGAAACAAGGACACCCTCGACCAGGTTTACAGCCTGATTGCCAACGAAGAAGACGCCCGGGTCTGCACGGACATCCCCGATGAAGCCTGCCGGGAGGTGCCACGCAACTTCTTCCTGATCCTCGGCAGCAATGTGCTGACCAAACTTGGTGACTTGCTGATCAGCCCCAAGACCGTGCTGGCCTGGCTTTTGAGCGCTATCGGAGCGCCTGCCCTGGTGGCCTGGCTGGTTCCGATCCGGGAGTCCGGCTCAATGATTCCGCAAATGGTGATCGGTGCCTGGGTCCGGCGCAAGCCTGTACGCAAATGGTTCTGGACCCTGGGAAGCTTTGGCCAGGCGGCCAGTGTTCTGGGCATGGCGGCGAGCGTCTGGTTCCTGGAGGGCTACGCCGCGGGCGCCGGCGTGGTGGGCGCATTGGTGCTGTTTTCCCTGGCCCGGGGGTTCTGCTCGGTGTCCATGAAGGACGTGCAGGGGAAATGCATCCCGAAGAAACGCCGAGGGCGGCTGTCTGGCCTGGCCTCCACCATCGGTGGGACCGCAACAGTCATCCTCACCGCCTTGCTGTTCTGGAACCGGGGTGACCCTGGCGTACTTTTCTACACCCTCCTGCTCCTGTTGGCTGCCTGCCTCTGGGTTATTGCCGGCTTTCTATTCGCCTCTGTTGATGAATACGAGGGCGAAACCGGCGGTGGCGGCAATGCGCTTGGGGACGCGTTCAAAAGCCTGTCCCTTCTCAGGGATGACGTGCCCTTCCGGCACTTCGTGATTACCCGCGCCCTGCTGTTGTGCTCAGCGCTGGCGTCGCCTTACTTTGTCGTGCTCGCCCAGAAAAACTCTGATACCGGGTGGCTTCTGGGCGTCTTTCTGCTGGCGAGCAGCCTCGCCAGTTCCATCAGCGCCAGCGTGTGGGGTTGGATGGCGGACGAGTCCAGCCGGCGGGTAATGATTCGCGGTGCCATTGTCGCCAGTGGCGCTTGCCTGACGGTGGGCCTGACCGCTTTGTTTGCCGGCGAAGCAACCTCCAGCATCTGGTTCTATCCCGCCGGGTTCTTCGTGCTGAGCATTGCGCATGCGGGGGTTCGACTGGGACGTAAAACGTATCTGGTCGATATGGCAGGCGGCAACAAACGCACCGACTATACCTCCGTGAGCAATACCGTTATTGGGGTGCTGTTACTGGCAACGGGCGGGCTGACAGCGCTGGTATCGATGATATCCGACGTGGCGGTGATACTGACGCTGGGCGCCATGGGGCTGGCCGGCGCCATCAGCGCCACCCGGTTAAGGGAAGTGACCGAGGATCAGTGAGGTTCCGGTGGCTTCCCGTCGTTCAACGCCAGGGCGCCTTTCACAATGCGGTAGATGATCCAGATGGAGATGCCCAGTAACACAAACCAGCCAATGATCAGTGGCGTCGTCACGATGCCAATCACCGTCCATAACAGCCCGATCCAGAAGGTTCGTATCTGCCAACGGAAATGAGGCTCTATCCAGGTGCTCTTTACGTCATCGAGCTTGACGTAATTGATGATCACACCCACCAGGCCGGTAATGCCACCGACAAAGAACGACAGCGCCTGCAGGATATAAACCAGCACCGCCAGGTTGCGGCCTGGCTCTTCACGTCGTGCTATGGGGTCTGCATTGGCGGGGATGTATTCGTGCTCGGACAAGTCACTCTCCTCTGGCTCCACACCCGCAGTGTATCACAGCAACAGGAGCCGGAAACCGCTGGAACTTAGCGGTTGTCCGGTTTGTAACCCAGGCGGAAGCCACCCCAGTGCTTGCCATTCACGTAGATCGGCACTGACAGGTCATGCATAACCTCGCCAGTATCCCGGCGGTAGGTCTGTAGCAGCATATTCTGGGTATGGCTGCCACACCGAGCACCGGTGCGGTCGTTAAACAGCCGTTTGCTGCGACTCTTTACCAGATCCACTTTCGGGTCGCCCGTTGGCGCATGGGCGAAATCACGGTTGTGGGTCGGCACATAGCCATCCGGCGCGGCGGCAATCGCGAAGACCATCGACGGGTGGGCCCCTTTCACCGCTTCCTGAACGGTGGGCAGTTGCTGATCGGTGAACCGATCAAAGCTGCTGGAATACTTCTGTGGATCGGTCTTGGGAATGGGGGTTCTTTGCTTATCAAACAGGGCGCTTTCTGCCAGTTGCCCATCGCGAACCGCTTTTTCAAAGAGCTTTCCAATCCGGTCCGCACCCTGCCGGGCCTGGTCGTAGAAGAAGCGGTGATAGCTTTCATCGCTGTTCAACGCAAATGCCGCGTTGGCCTCTTCCGCCAGTTCCATCAGTGTCGCTGCCTGCTGGGCAAGCGACGCAACGCTGGTATCGCTCTCGGTAATCTGATCCCGAACCGTTTCAATGGCCGACGATACCTGCTGCAGGCTCTGCTCGTTGTTCTGGTCAATCTCGGCAATGCGCGCCACCTGCTGCTGCACACGGTCAGACTGATCACGAATCTGATCAAGGCGCTCGCCAACGCTTTCAACTGACTCCAAGCCGGATTCAACGCTCTTGGCCAGGTCCTCGATCCGCGAAACAATCAGGGAGGTATCGGAACGTATTTCCTGCAGCGTTTCGGCCACCTCACCGGTTGCCTGCGCGGTTCGCCCGGCCAATTGCCTGACCTCGTCGGCAACCACCGCAAAGCCCCGCCCCTGGTCGCCGGCACGAGCGGCTTCAATTGCCGCGTTCAAGGCCAGCAGGTTGGTTTGTTCCGCGATGCCCTGAATGGTGGTGGTGACACCCTGGATCTTGTTGGATTTCTCGTTCAGTTCCTGAATTAATCTGAGGTTCTCGCTGGACTGCTCGTGCACGGCTCGCACGCTATTGATGGCAGTGGTCAGCGCATCACGGCCCTCAACGCTCACCTGACGGTTCTGCAGAGCCATGGTCGCAGCATCGGTGGCCTGCTGGGCGGATTCACGCACACTCTCGGTAATCTGACCCGCGTACTCCGCCATCTGTGCAGTTTCACTGACCTGTCGATCCAGGCGGTTTTTTAGTTGGTCGGCCGCGTGGGACACCTGGGCCGCAGAAATGGCACTTTTATCGGCACTGCCGGACAGGGTTTCCACCAGTGCCCGCCCTGCTTTGGCGTCCGCAAGGAGGCTTGCACACTGTTTGCCCAGCGGACTATCCGCTGGCAGCTTACCGGCGTTGAGCTGCTTGATGGAACGTTCAACCGGTTCCAGAACGCGTAACACCAGATACGCGGTGGCGACGACCAGGCCAATAACCACGCCCGCCACCAGCGACGCGCTATCCAACCCTATCAACGGCGCCACCAGGAAAGCCCCAAAGGCGACGACAACGGCGACTGACACCCCCACAACCAGAACAGGCCGACTGAGCAAACCCATATCCACCTCTTTATTTTCATTATTAGTGAATGCATCTTTTTTGACGATTACTCTTGAGAGTAAAGAATTGACCTTTACTTATAACTGCTACTTTAGTTGACCAATACTGGTTTTACGGCAGATCGATGAAAAACTGAAACAAAAAAGCCGTAACGCCGGAGACGTCCTGTTGGAAGAATCCGGCGTTACGGCTGGCTCTTGTCGGTGTGCGCCCGTGGCGCCTCTATCAGGCGATCAGGCGCCGATCACACCGCCATCGTCCTTGGTTACGATAACAGTGGCGTCGCGGGGACGGGACTCGGCCGCGTTCGGCCAGTTACCATCCGGGTGCTGGATGTTCACGAACATGGTCTTAACGTCCGGTGTGCTGACAACGCCAGTTACTTCACAACCTTGGGGCCCGACGAAGAAGCGCTTGATTTCGCGTGTCTCCGGATTGGCGGCCAGCATCATGTTGTTGAAGTACGGGTCAGCATCAGAACCATCGGTCTGGATCCACAGCCGGCCATTGTAGTCAAACCAGAGGCCATCCGGGCTGTTGAAAATATTATCATCGTTCAGGGAGACGACGGCCTCACCATCGACAACAGTTTCCGTACCCTGCTCGCCGGCGAAGACAAAGATGTCCCAGTCAAAGCTGGTAGCCGTGTGATCGCTACCTTCTTCAGTCCAGCGAATGATGTGGCCGGTGGCATTGGGAGAGTTCGGGTTGGCGGCGTTGACGTCGTCGAACCCTGGCTGGCCCCGGTTCGAGTTGTTTGTCAGGGTGAAATAGACCTCGCCAGAGTTGGGATCAACGGCACCCCACTCCGGGCGGTCCATCGTCGTAGCGCCGGCAATATCGGCTGCGAGGCGGGTATTCAGCAGAACATCAGCCTGGTTCTCAAAACCGTCGAACTGGATATCGCCGACCATGCCGCCTTCAGCCGCAGCAACCTTGCTGGCGAAATCCGCGTCGTCCAGATCCAGCGCCAGCCAGTCACCAGAGCCATCCTCGTTGAAGCGGGCAACGTACAGGGTACCCTCATCCAACAGGTAGCCACCGGCCGTCGCGGCGTAGTAGGGCTGAGACGACACAAACTTGTAGATGTACTCGAAACGGGAATCGTCACCGGAGTAACACACCACCGGCTCACCTTCCTTCGCCGGCGCAAAGATGACGCCCTCGTGACCAAAGCGTCCCAACGCAGTGCGTTTCTGGGGTTTGCTTTCCGGCGTAAACGGATCAATTTCAACCATGAAGCCGTAGGTGTTGGCTTCGTTGCGATAATCATCTGTAGCCGCCGCTCCGGTCGTGCTCACATTGAATCGCACATATTGGTCGGCCGCACTGTCTGCCAACTCCCAGTCGTATCGGCTGGAGCTGCCAACACCATGTCTGGTCTGCTCGCGAGGCTGGGTCGCATCGCTATTGGCAAAGTAACCGTGCCAATTCTCTTCCGCGGCCAGGTAGGTGCCCCAGGGCGTTGGGCCCATCGCACAGTTGTTCAGGGTACCGCGAGTTTCGGTCGCGTCGGGACTGTAGGTTGTGACCAGCTTGCTGTAACCACGTACCGGGCCACGAATGTCCATCTCGGTGTTGCCGGTAATGCGACGATTGAATGGGCTGCCGAAGACGACGTCCCAGGTACCGTTGGTGTCACGCTTGATGTGAACGACAGACACACCGTGAGCGGCAATTTCCTTGCGAACCTCATCGGCGGGTCGCACGCCACCGTTATCAGCAGCATTGGTCGGGCCATTGGCATGAATGAAGTCCTGCTCGATGTACTCATGGTTCATCACCAACAGGCCTTCCGTTGAGCTGTTGCCACCGGCCTTCTGGTCAATCGGGAAGAAATGGAGACCATCGTGGTGCATTCCAACCTGCTGTTCCTGATCGGCACCGGTATTGGTGCCATCGGCTTTATACTCGGGATAGGATCCGGTGATCGGGGTGCCCCAGGGAAGAAAAGCCACGGATGAGTATCCCTCGGGAACAACGACTTCATTGTCGCTGGATACGGCAACCGCCTTGAAACCAAGATCCGTATTGGCGGAACTTCCCCCTGTGGAGGAACCGTTGTCATCGTCGTCATCACTGCCACAGCCAGCCAGGCCCAACCCCATAACGCTGGCCAACGCGGCGCCAACGGAACCTTTCATAACGGTACGGCGCTGCATACGGGCCGCGAGGACCTGATGAAAGGGCGTGTTGCTTGAATGGTTGACGACGGGCTCGTAATTGGGATCCAGGTAGTTGGGATCCAGGTCATGCTTTGCCATGGTCCTGCTCTCTCTCGGGTGGGTTATTGGTTTTCGAGAGAACAGTGTCGGTGGGTTAGGTGACAGATTTCAGACAGTAAAAAGACAGTTTCTTTAACAATTTCTTACAACCAAAAAAGCCTGCCCATAAAGGGCAGGCCACAGACGCAATCTTATTGCATGGAGTCGCCGGCTTCCTCAGCGGCTTCGCCCATTTCCTCACCGGTCTCTTCCATTGCTTCGCCAGTTTCTTCGGCGGCATCTCCAGCAGCGTCCTTGGTTTCGTCCCAGGCGCTGTCATTCTGGCCGGTGGCATCTTCGTAGGTCTCTTCGACCGCATCGCCAGCGTCATCCGCCATTTCCTCAACGTTGTCGCCGGCTTCCTCGAGATCGACGCCTTCGTTGTCATCCTGGCTGCAGGCCGCAAGGCCCAGCGTCATCAGCAGTGCCAGTGCGCTCAGTGTCAGCTTGTTCATAACTGTGTCCTTTCTTTGGCGTGTGAAAACAACAGCGACAAGTCTACGGCCGTGACGGAGCGGGCACAATTACTTGGGAATTACGTTTTTGTTAGCAGCGACAATAAGTTAGCGAAAGCAATAACCTGTAGCCATTAATTGGCTCCGGCTACGACCTTACCGTCCAGTGTCAGCACGTGATCAAGGCGAACCATGTGCCCCCGCCCAAGAAAAACAAACTCCTGGCCAGCGCGACTGAAGAGATCGCGGATGACATCGTGGGTCGTACAGATCTGACCGGCATCGTCGCGATAGACAATCTCGGCCAGTTTTGAAGAGGTCAGATACTCCCGGAGCAAACTGTGAATTTCACAGCGTACCGGGCGATAGGCATTGGAGGCGTGTCCCGACGTCATGGCAGCTTCTTCCCTGTGGATGCAGCAGGATAGGAAAGCGCCCCGGTACGCTGAAACCTGCGTTCCGGGGCCAGCCTACAGTCTGGTTTAGATTGTGTCAGTCCGCCAGTTTCAGAACCACTCCGACTTCATGTTCATGCAGGTGTCGTCCTGGTTGCGGAGCAGCACCAGATCCTGTGCCACAGTGGGCAACTCCCAATGGAAGAAGTACTGGGCGGCCTGAAGCTTGCCCTGGTAGAAGTTCCTTTCTTCGTCGCTGTTGGCAGAACCGAGGGCCTTGGCGGCGGCGTTGGCCTGACGCAGCCACATCCAGGATACGATGATATGTCCGAACAGGTGCAGGTAGCAGGACGCGTTGGCCAACACCCGGTCGGGATCCTCCGACATCAGGGATTTACCCAGACTCTGGGTCACTTTCACTGCTTGCTGCAGGGTTTCACTGAGGGACAGCGCCCATTGCTGGCACCGATCGGTGGTGGCGGCTTCCAGGTCCACCTGCATTTCCTGCATCAGCAACTGCAGGCCGTGGCTCTGATCCTGCCAGATCTTGCGCCCCAGCAGGTCCAGTGCCTGGATGCCGTTGGTGCCTTCGTGAATCGGGTTCAGGCGATTATCCCGCCAGCACTGCTCCACCGGGTATTCCCGGGTGTAACCGGCACCGCCATAGACCTGGATAGCCAGGTCGTTGGCCTTCGGGCCGAACTCGGATGGCCAGGCCTTGATGACTGGCGTTAGCAGATCCAGCAACTTGCCGGCTTCCATCCGCTTCTGCTCGTCCGGATGGGTGTGCTGGTCGTCCATCAGGCGTGCGCCGTATAGGCACAGCGCCAGGCCACCTTCACTGTAGGCTTTCTGGGCCAGCAGCATGCGTCGCACATCGGCATGCTCAATGATGGGAACCTGGGGTGCCTCCGGGTTCTTTTCTGACGGCTTGCGGCCCTGCAGGCGGTCCTTGGCGTATTCCAGACTGTGCATGTAGCCACGATAACCAATCACGGCGGCGCCGAAGCCGACGCCCACACGGGCTTCGTTCATCATCTGGAACATGTACTTCAGGCCCTGGTGGGGCTCGCCCACCAGATAGCCATGGCAGGGTGCGTCGTCACCAAAACTGAGCGCCGTTGACGTGGTCCCGCGGTAGCCCAGCTTGTGAATCAGGCCGGCCAGGTTCACGCCGTTACGTTCAGTCGCGTTGCCTTCTTCATCCACGATGAATTTCGGCACGATAAACAGGGAGATGCCTTTTACGCCTGCCGGGGCGCCTTTGACCTTCGCCAGCACCATGTGAACGATGTTTTCGGTGAGGGACTGTTCGCCGCCGGAGATGTAGATCTTGGCGCCTTTGATCAGGTAATGACCGTCGTCAGTCGGCGTGGCCGAGGTGCGGATATCAGCCAGTGACGAGCCGGCGTGGGGCTCGGTCAGAGCCATTGTGCCGGTGAAGCGGCCGCTGAGCATGTGTGGCAGGAAGGTGCTTTTCTGCTGGTCGTTGCCGAACACGCGGATCAGGTTGGCGGCAGCGGTGGTGAGGAACGGGTAACCCGCAGTGCCCGGGTTAGCGGCGGTAAAGAAGCCGTTACACGCTGCCATGACGGATTCGGGGAGCTGCATGCCACCCAGTTCGTAGTCGTAGCGCCCGGCAATGAAGCCGGCATCGGCGTAGGCGTCAAAGGCTTCTTTGACCTGAGGCAGCATTTCCACCTGGCCGTCGACGAATTTTGGCTCGTCTTTGTCGGCGGCGCTGTTGTGGGTAGCGAATTTGTCACGGGCGATTTTGTCGGCGGTTTCGATGACGGCGTCGAAGGTGTCGCGGCTGTGTTCGCTAAAGCGCTCGCGTTCGCTGAGGCTTTCGGTGTCGAGTACTTCGTAGAGTTGGAACGCCAGGTCGCGGCGGTCAATCAGGGTGTCGGTCATTTCGGGTCTCCTGTTTATGGCGTATAGCCTCTCATACGGTTGTTTTTGTTGAAACCGGCGTTAATGACATAATCATGGTTAAAATTGCCATTTTTATTCTAGGTCTCCTTTTGTGAATGCGCGGCTTGTGGTGCTCGGCAGACGGGCACCAACCGGGAAGACCCTCCCGGGACACGCTGTGAATACGTCCGTGTACGCTTGACGGCAGCATCCTTGCTGCCGACAGTCCCGGGAGGGTCTTCCCGGCTGGCGCCCTGATTTGGAGGTGGCATGCGAACGGTTTCTGTTATTGGGTTTGATGGGGCGCTTGCCAGTGCGATTACGGGGGTTATCGACCTGTTTCGACTGGCGGGGGTAACCTGGGCACGCATCAACGATACGCCTCCGGAGCAGCAGTTCACCACTCAATTGCTGACCGAGGGTGGTCGGCCCTGTCGGTGTATCAATGGGATAACGTTGATGGCCGATGGGGACTGGCGGGACATTCCCACCGGTAATTCGCAGGCAGACCTGGTCATTGTTCCCACGATTGGCGCGCCGATTGCGCAGGTTCTGAAGGCCAATCCCGGGTTGGTTGACTGGCTCGGCGGCTTTCGGGAGGCGCCAACCGGACAGGTCCGCTTGGCCAGTAACTGCACGGGGGCGTTTCTGCTGGCGGAGGCCGGGTTGCTGGACGGGCGGCAGGCAACGACGCACTGGGGGTTCAGCAACCAGTTCAGAAAACGCTTTCCCGGGGTAGACCTAAAGCCGGAAAAGCTGATTACAGTGGATGGGCACATTGCCTGTGCCGGCGGTGGTATGGCGTGGTGGGATCTGGGGGTGTATCTGGTGGAACGCTACGCCGGGGCGAAGGTGGCGCGTGAACTGGCGAAGGCGTTTGTTATTGATGCGGGGCGGACCAGCCAGGCGCCTTATGGAGCGCTACAGGCCCGGCGCTATCATTCCGATGCCGCGATTCTGAAACTGCAGGACTGGCTGGATGTGAACTACACCCGGCCGGTGACGCTGCAAGCCCTTGCCGCATTCGCCGATCTAACGGAGCGTTCGCTGATTCGTCGGTTCAAAGCGGCAACCGGGGACACCCCCACCAGTTACCTGCAGATTCTGAGAATAGAGGCGGCCCGGCAGCATCTGGAGAATTCGCGGGTGGCGGTTGAAGAAGTCACGCGGCTGGTCGGTTATGAAGATGTCAGTTCGTTCAGCCGTCTGTTCAGGAAGCATACCGGCCTGGCGCCCGGCATTTATCGGGCGAGATTCGGAAGGTAACCCGAGCCTGAGCGCTTTTGGCCCGGGTTATGCTTAGTTTTCAATACAAGGCCAAAAGCCGAGGCAAAACGTAAAAATAACTGACACAGGCTACTCCCTGTGGAGGGTAATACCATGAACGCACCGCAAAAAAACCAGCAATGCGCACTGCTCAGTCGCCTTTACGACATGAAGCAGAAACAGCTACTTCAGGCCAGCCAGCAGGCCGATAGCCTTCGCTATCGGGTTTTGTCCGCCGAGGCAGACGCCATCAGCGAGGCTCTGAAAGCCATTCGGTAACCCGGGTCAGTCACCGTAACGATGACTGACGCCCAAACGGGTCACAAATGATCAAGATGATCACTTTATGACCAAAATTGTCCACCCGGTCAGATCCGGGCAGCCACTTCCGTCCCCTGCCGAATAGCACGCTTGGCGTCCAGCTCTTCGGCCACGTCCGCACCACCTATCAGGTGGGTCTGAATACCCCGATTGACCAAATCATCAAACAACGCCCGGAAAGGCTCCTGACCTGCGCATATGATGACGTTGTCTACCGCCAGAACCTTGCTCTCGGTGACCTTACCGTCCTTGTCGGACAGCGTGATATGCAGACCGTCATCATCAATTTTCTCGTAACTACACCCTCTCAGCATCTCAACGTCACGGTGCTTGAGGCTGTTGCGATGTACCCAGCCAGAGGTCTTGCCCAGACCACCGCCGACTTTGCTGGTTTTCCGCTGCATCAGGTAGATCTTGCGGGGTGACGATGTCGGCTTGCGCTCAGCCAGGCCGCCCGGCCCGTCGAATTGCGGATCAACGCCCCACTCAGCCTGCCAGTCTGCCATGCTGACCTGCTCTCCCTCGGGGTGATGACCGAATTCGTGAGTGAGGAACTCGCTGACATCGAAGCCGATACCACCGGCACCTATCACCGCTACTGACTGGCCTACGGGCTTGTTGTGGCGCAGAACATCGAGGTAACCGAGCACCTTCGGGTGGTCGATGCCATCAATTCTTGGCGTACGCGGTTTCACACCCGTGGCGATGATCACGTCGTCAAAGCCCTGCTCTCCCAATACATCGGCATCCACGCGGGTATTGAGCTTCAGTTCAATACCCAGGATTTCGATCTGGCGCTGGTAGTAACGCAGCGTTTCATAGAACTCTTCCTTCCCGGGGATGCGCTTGGCGTAGTTGAACTGGCCTCCAACTTTGTCATCCGCTTCAAACAGCGTCACTTTGTGACCCCGCTTGGCGGCAGTGGTCGCGGCGGCCAAACCGGCAGGACCGGCTCCGACCACCGCCACGCGGCGGCTGACCGGAGCCACCGTCAGGACCAGTTCGGTTTCGTGACAGGCGCGCGGGTTCACCAGGCAGGACGCCCGTTTGAGCTGGAACACGTGATCCAGACAGGCCTGGTTGCAGGCAATACAGGTGTTAATTTCGTCGCTACGGTTCTGCTCGGCCTTGCGCACAAATTCCGAATCCGCCAGCAACGGTCGCGCCATGGACACCATATCGGCCTTGCCCGCCGCGAGGATTTCCTCGCCTTTCTCCGGGGTGTTGATGCGGTTGGTGGTGCACACGGGAATGTCCACTTCGCCGTAAAACTTGGCGGTCACATCCGCAAAACCGCCCCGTGGCACCGACGTCACGATCGTTGGCACTCGGGCTTCGTGCCAGCCGATACCGGTATTGATAATGGTGGCACCGGCTTTTTCGATGGCCTTGCCCAATTGCACCACCTGGTCCCAGGTCTGCCCGCCTTCTACAAGGTCCAGCATCGACAGGCGGTAAATGATAATGAACTCGGGGCCGACCGCTTCCCGCATGCGGCGAACGATCTCCACCGGCAACTGCATGCGGTTCTCGAACGGTCCGCCCCATTTGTCAGTACGCTTATTGGTTCTCTCACACAGGAACTGGTTAATGAAATACCCTTCCGACCCCATAACCTCAACGCCGTCATAACGGGCCAGTTTCGCCAGTTTCGCGGCGCTGACGAAGTCATCAATCTGCTTATCGACCCCCTTGGTGGAGAGCGCGCGAGCTTTGAACGGCGTAATCGGCGCCTTGGTGGCCGAGGCGGATACGCTGAACGGCTGGTAGCCATAGCGACCGGCATGAAGCAGTTGCAGGCAGATCTTGCCGCCAGCGTCATGAACTTCACTGGTGACATGACGGTGAAGCATGGCGGTGCCACGATGGTTCATGGTGGACGCCAGGGGCGAAAGCTGGCCGACAAAGTTGGGTGAAAAGCCCCCGGTAACCATCAACCCCACTCCGCCTTCCGCACGCTCGGCAAAATAACGGGCAAGCTTGTGGATGTTCCAGAACCGGTCTTCCAGGCCAGTATGCATGGAGCCCATAAGCACGCGGTTTTTCAACTCGGTGAAACCCAGGTCGAGGGGTTTCAGCAGGTTCGGGTAGGCTGCGGTCATGTTGTTTCTCTTTGATTGGTCGTCTGGTCGTCTCGTCTCATGCGGACGTTTTCATCAGGAGGCAACATGGTAGCATAGCGGCCTACGACTAACGTATGACATGGAACCCACACTATGAGCACACGCGATTCTGAACGGGTACTGATCACGATTGAGGACGGTATCGCCATCGTGACCCTGAACCGGCCGGATAAATACAACGGTCTGGACATGCCCATGTTCGAGGCGATCACCAGGGCGGCCAAAACCCTGAAGAAAGACCGCAGTGTGCGCGCCATCATACTGAACGGTGCCGGAGACGCTTTCTGCTCCGGGCTGGATGTGAAGACCGTGTCGAAGAATCCGGTGAATTTCCTCAAGCTGCTGGTCAAACCTGGCCGCAGGATCAGCAACCTTGCCCAGAATGTCGGTTATTTATGGCGGGATGTGCCGGCACCGGTAATTGCGGTTACCCATGGCTACTGTTTCGGTGGTGGTTTCCAGATTGCGCTGGGTGCCGACTTTCGGTTTTCCACCAGCGACTGCGAATTCTCCATCATGGAGAGCAAGTGGGGGCTGATCCCAGACATGAGCCTGACGGTGACCCTGCGGGAACTGGTGCCCATTGATCTGGCCAAGGAACTGACCATGACCGCGCGACGATTCGACGGCACGGAAGCAAAAGCCATGGGCCTGGTCAGCCGCGTTAGCGACGATCCCATGGCAGAAGCAATGAACTTCGCCCGCGAGCTGGCCGAGCGCTCGCCAGACGCCGTCGCCGCCAGCAAGCTGTTGTTCAACCGCAGCTGGAACGCCACCGACAGAACCGCACTGGACTGGGAAACAAAGCTGCAGAAGAAGGTACTCGGGCGGGCTAACCAGCGCATTGCCGTTGCCCGGAATTCCGGCTCTCCCGACAAACCCTACCAGGACCGCCGTGATTTCTGAACGCGGATAAATGGTCAGCGTACTTGACCTGCGTAGACGGCCACGTATCATCAGCCAGGGTAACTGATTATCGGAGCAACCATGACGACCGCAAGGTCCCTGGCTAATACACATCCCGGCTTTTCACCGGTCGCTGCTGATGCAAAGAAGCATCGCGGCAGCTTGCCCTACTTCCCGGATCCACCCCATCACTGCTGATATCCTGGCCACCATTCATATGGTTGCCCGTGCAAGCACGGACACCGGGGGCTAAACTCAGGCAACATTTGCTTCTCCATCCATAAAGAAGAAAGCCAACAAGAGGTTGCGATGTCGCTACCGCTGGTCGTTTTACTGCCGTTTCTGGGAGCCCTGGCGGCTCCGCTGTTCGCCCAGGGCGGACGCACGGCAATTGCTGTCATTTCCTGTGTCCCTGCCATCATTGGATTGGCGGCACTATACCCCCATTGGGCAATCCTGGCCGACGGCGGCATCGTGCAGCACACCACCGAGTGGCTGCCAGCCATCGGGCTGTCTTTCAGCTTTCGCCTGGACGGCCTATCGCTGCTTTTTACCCTGCTGATCCTGATTATCGGGCTATTGATCATCCTGTACGCCCGCTACTACCTGAAGCCCCACGAGAACGTCGGTAAGTTCTACGCGCTTCTGCTGTGCTTCAAAGGCTCCATGCTTGGCATCGTGTTGTCGAGCAACCTGTTGCTGATGATGGTTTTCTGGGAGTTGACCAGCCTGACATCGTTCCTGTTGATCAGCTTCTGGACTCACAAGAAGGACGCCCGCCGCGGGGCAAGGATGGCGCTGGCCGTCACTGGCGGTGGCGGCCTGGCACTGCTGGCAGGCATTCTGCTGATTGGCAACATCGTGGGCAGCTATGAGCTGGAGGACGTTCTCGCCGCCGGGGATCTGATCAAGAACCACAGCATGTACCCGGTGGCACTGACGCTGGTACTGCTGGGCGCGTTCACCAAGTCCGCACAGTTCCCGTTCCACTTCTGGCTACCCCACGCCATGCAGGCGCCGACACCTGTTTCGGCCTATCTGCATTCAGCCACCATGGTGAAAGCCGGCATTTTCCTGATGGCCCGGCTTTACCCGGCCCTCGCCGGCACCGAACAGTGGTTCTACATGGTGAGCTTTACCGGCATGGCCACGCTGCTGATTGGCGCCTATGTCGCCATGTTCAAGCATGATCTGAAAGGCCTCCTGGCTCATTCAACGGTCAGTCATCTTGGCCTGATCACCCTGCTGTTCGGTATGGGGACCCAGCTGGCTGCCGTCGCCGCGGTCTTTCACGTGATCAACCACGCAATATTCAAGGCGTCCCTGTTTATGGCCGCCGGCATTATTGACCATGAGACCGGCACCCGGGACATGCGCAGGATCAATGGCCTCTGGCGCTACATGCCTCATACCGCCACGCTGGCCATGGTGGCAGCAGCGTCGATGGCGGGTGTGCCGCTGCTCAATGGTTTCCTGAGCAAGGAGATGTTCTTCGCCGAAGCCCTGGAACTGAATCTTCCCGGCCTGTGGGCCTATCTGCCTCCGCTTATTGCAACGCTGGCCGGCATATTTGCCGTTGCCTACTCGGCGCGGTTCATCCACGACGTGTTTTTCAACGGTCGGCCCGTCAACCTGCCTATCTTTCCGCCCCATGAGCCGCCAAGGTACATGAAGATACCGGTCGAGATCCTGGTCTTCGCCTGCCTGATGGTTGGCATGTTCCCGGCGTTCTCCGTCGGCCCACTGCTCTATGCTGCAGCGTCTGCCACTCTGGGTGGCGACGTTCCCGAGTATCACCTGACGGTTGTTCACGGCTTTAACCTGCCGTTGCTGATGAGTTTTGTGGCCTTCTTCGGGGGCCTGTTGATGTATACCCAGCGCCAGCGGTTTTTCGATTTCCACGCCCGTTTCAAGGAAATTGATGAAAAAGCGGTCTTCGAGGCCATCGTTAGCCGAATTTCGGACACTGCCCATACCGTTACCGCCTACATCGAGAACGGCTCACTGCAGCGCTACGCCATGTTGCTGATCGTCAGTGTGATTGCTGTTGCCGTGCTCCCGCTCTGGGACCTGGGGATTGCCATTGGCAGCAATGGGCTCAGCCCGGTGGACTGGCCCACGCTTATCGGTGTTGCCATCCTGGTGGTTGCGGCCCTGGGTACGGCGGCAGTGCATCGTGACCGGTTCTTTGCGCTGGTTTTGCTCAGCGTCGTCGGGCTTCTTGTTGCCCTCGGCTTTGCCCGCTTCTCAGCTCCGGATCTGGCGATGACGCAGTTGTCGGTTGAAGTGGTAACGATTGTCCTGCTGATGCTGGCGCTGTACTACATGCCGTCCTGGACGCCAATCGAGACGCCGAAAGGCCGCCGCATCAGGGATATTCTGATCGCTGGCGCGGCTGGTATCGGTATGACACTTATTACTCTGGCCATGCTGACACAGCCGTTTACGTCCATTTCGGAGTTTTTCCTCGAGAACAGCAAACCCGGCGGCGGTGGCACCAACGTGGTCAACGTCATTCTTGTGGACTTCCGTGGCTTCGATACGCTCGGTGAGATCACGGTTCTGGGCATTGCGGCACTGGGCATTTACGCGATGCTGCGCAATGTCGACCTGACCCCGCCTCCGGGTGACGGCCAGGGCCATCCCTGGACGCGGGATGCGTACCCGATGATGCTGCAGCAGATTGCCAGGCCGATGCTGCCATTGGCCCTGATGATCTCCGCCTATATATTCCTGCGCGGCCACAACATGCCGGGTGGCGGCTTCATCGCCGGATTGATCACTGCGGTGGCGTTGATCCTGCAATACATTGCCAGCGGGATGTCCTGGACCCAGGGCCGTATTTCAATCCGCTACCACAACGTCATCGGCCTGGGGCTGCTGTTTGCACTGATCGCCGGGGCTGGCAGTTTCGCATTCGGCTATCCGTTCCTCACATCCACGTTCGACTACGTTTACTGGCCTGTGGTTGGAAAGTTCGAGGTCGCCTCGGCGCTAATCTTCGATCTCGGCGTCTATCTGACCGTCATCGGCGCTACACTGCTGGCACTGACCAGCGTTGGTCGCCTGTCGCCCCATTCGGCCATCAAGAGTACCAACTATAAGGAGGGCTCATAATGGAGCTTGCATTCGCGGTGGTCATCGGGGCTTTGACTGCCTCCGGGGTTTACCTGATGCTCAGAGCCCGCACCTTTCCCGTTGTGGTGGGCCTGACCATGTTGTCTTATGGCGTTAACCTGTTCCTGTTCTCGTCAGGACGGCTGGCGACCGGTGGCCAGCCCATCATCGGCAGCGCGGAAACCTATTCCGACCCCCTGCCCCAGGCACTGGTGCTGACCGCCATTGTGATCGGTTTCGCCATGACCGCCTTCGTCGTTGTGCTGTCGTTGCGCAGTCTTGCCGACAACAACGACGACCATGTCAACGGCCGCGTTCCAGAACAGGACAGCACTGTGCAAAAGCAGGAGCAGGAGGGCGCCAACACATGAACCACTGGCTGACTGCTCCCATACTGATTCCGCTGATCGGCGGCATATTGCAGGCTTTTATGGGATACGCGCCCATCGCCTTGAGGCGGACGCTCGCCATTGCCACCACAGTGCTGATGCTCGTTGCTGCGATCGTCCTTCTTGTTCTCGCCGACGACGGTAGTTATCGCCTCTATGCCTTTGGTAACTGGCAACCACCATTCGGTATCGTTTTGGTGCTGGACCGGCTCGCGGCTCTGATGCTCGTCATGACCGCGGTGCTGGCGCTGTTTTGTCACATTTATGCCATCGGTGGTACCGACGAGAGCAGCCGTCAGTTCCACGGGCTGTTCCTTTTTCAGCTACTTGGCCTGAACATCGCCTTCCTCACGGGTGATCTGTTCAATCTCTTCGTTGCGTTCGAGGTTCTGCTGATTGCCTCCTATGGCTTACTGATGCATGGCGAAGGCACCAGCCGAACCGTTCCTGGCCTGCATTACGTGGTTCTGAATCTCGCGGGCTCTGCCGTCTTCCTGATCGCCGTCGGCATGATTTACAGCGTAACGGGAACGCTCAACATGGCAGACCTGGCGGTCAAGATTCCGCAGGTGGCCGAAGAGAACCTTCCCCTGGTGAAAGCCGGCGGCATGATGTTGCTGGTGGTTTTTGGCCTGAAAGCCGCCATCCTGCCGCTCTGCTTCTGGTTACCCGGCGCCTATTCCAACGCCACAGCGCCAGTCGCAGCCTTGTTTGCGGTCATGACCAAGGTGGGTATCTACGCCATTATCCGCGTCTTCACCCTGATCTTTGGCAACCAGGCAGGTGAGCTGTCGGGCCTGGGTATGGACTGGCTCTTCCCATTGGCGCTGATCACTCTGACCATGGGCGTCATCGGGGCCCTGGGTGCCGCGAGCCTGAGGAAACTGATTGCCTGGCAGGTGATTATCTCTGTCGGGACGCTGCTTGCCGCCATTTCGTTTGGCACGGTGGCCGGCACATCCGCTGCATTGTTCTACCTCCTCAACACCACCTGGGTGGCCGGTGGCCTGTTCCTGGTGGCCGATCTCGTTGATGGCCAACGTGGCAGCGCCCAGGACAAAATTGTCACTGCGCCACGGATCGCCAACCGCACCTTCCTGAGTGTGCTATTCCTGATGGGGGCGGTGGCTGCCGTGGGCCTGCCGCCCCTCAGTGGATTTTTTGCCAAGTTGCTGATTCTCAAGTCGGCAGTGACCGAGTCGGATGTTGCCTGGCTTTGGAGCGTGTTGCTGATTGGCAGCTTTTTCACGCTGATCGCCTACAGCCGCGCAGGCAGTATCGTGTTCTGGCGCAACGTGGAAGGTCATATTGAAGAACCTCAAAAGCTGACACCATCCCTGTCTGTATCGGCCAGCGCGTTGATTTCTCTGAGTATCGTGATGGTCATCCTGGCAGGGCCAATCAGCCGCTACGCCGAAGATACGGCGGCACAGCTCCATGACACCAGTGCCTACACAGAAATCCTGAGCAAACCCATGGTTGGGGAGGAAAAGTAATGCTTGACCGCCTGAGCTTTCCACAGCCATACCTCAGCCTCATCCTGTTTACCGTCTGGCAGTTCCTGAGTGACGGCGTTTCTGGCGCCAGTGTTGTCATGGGGCTGGTCCTGGCCTGGATGATTCCACAATTGACCCGCGGCTTCTGGCCGGACCCTCCCTTCTTCGCGCGTCCCTGGAAGCTGCCGCCGTATCTGGTCCTTGTCCTCTACGATATCCTGGTGTCCAGCGTTTCCGTCGCCCGCCTGATACTCAGCGGCCGCGAACCCAAACCGATACTGGTCTCCTATCCCCTGGAGTTGACGCACCCCCTGGCCATTTCCATGCTGGCCAGCACCATTTCCCTGACACCGGGAACCGTCAGCGCCGATGTCAGTGACGACAGAACGTTGCTGCTAATCCATGCTCTTGACGCCGAGAGCGACGACGAGGTGATCAACGCGATCCGCACCCGCTACGAGGCACGCCTGAAGGAGATGTTTCAATGATTACCATCGCGCTGTACGTCACCATTGCCATGGTTGTCCTGGCGGCGGTACTGAATGTCTATCGACTGATCAAAGGGCCAGATGCACCGGATCGGGTACTGGCGCTGGACACCCTGTACATCAATGCTATCGCGCTGATTGTCCTGCTCGGAATAACGCTGGGTACACGCCTGTATCTTGAAGCCGCATTGCTGATCGCCGTGATGGGCTTCGTCGGTACCGTGGCGATGGCCAAATACCTGAAGCGCGGCAGCGTGATTGAATAACCTACAAGGCAAGCATCCTGTGACCAGAGGTTCCCCGTTATGAGTCCCATTGCCGAATACGCCATTGCACTGTTACTGCTCGTCGGTGGTTTTTTCACCCTGGTCGGCGCCATTGGCCTGGCTCGACTACCTGACTTCTACACACGCCTGCATGGCCCAACGAAGGCCACCACCGTGGGCGTAGGCGCCATTGTGTTGGGCTCAGTCATCTACTTCAGCAGCAAAGGAGAAGGTATAGGCATTGCCGAAGTGCTCATCACCGTGTTTCTTTTCCTGACCGCTCCAGTGAGCGCCAACATACTGGCAAAGGCGGCGATGCATATCGGCGTATCCACAACCGACAACACGCGTGGAAATACCTGGGACCAGTAACGGCAAATTTGTCATTGGAGTTGCACAAAATTCCCGTATAGTAGGCTCCCACAATTTTGAGGAGCGTATCCCATGCTGAAAGTTAACGAGTATTTCGACGGCAAGGCCAAATCCATCGCCTTCCAGACCTCCAGTCTTCCAGCTACCGTGGGGGTGATCAGCCCGGGCGAGTATGAGTTTGGTACCAGCAAGAAAGAAACCATGACGGTGATCAGTGGCGTATTGACCGTTCTCCTGCCTGGCATGGAAGAATGGATGACCTACGGTTCCGGCGAGTTTTTTGAAGTGGCGGGACAGGCCAGCTTCAAGGCCCGGACTGACATCGACACGGCCTACCTCTGCACTTACGAATAGTTTCTCGCGAATAACCTCTCGCGAACACCCCATCGAGAGCGCAGACCGGGACCAGCGGGCCATTTAAATCCCGCTGCACCGGATCTGCGCTTTTTTATCGCCTAAAGGTTTCCGTAAGCCAGAAACTGTGTCAGATTTACCCCTCTTCTCGTTATAAATTAAACAATTGAGAGAGGCACCGAACCATGGCACAGACCCGCATCCTGAAGCCGGCAGACAACGCTCACCAATACCCACTGCTGATCAAACAACTGCTTCTTTCCGGCCCCCGGTACTCTCCCGACCAGGAAATCGTCTACGCCAACCGCAGCAAGTACACCTATACCGACCTGGTTGAACGTATCAACCGACTGGCCAACGCCCTCACCGACGCGGGTGTCAAACCGGGCGATACCGTTGCTGTGATGGACTGGGATACGCCCCGGTACCTGGAATGCTTCTTTGCCATCCCGATGATTGGCGCCGTGCTGCATACGGTGAACGTACGCCTGTCGCCCGAGCAGATCGTCTACACCATGAACCATGCAGAAGACGACCTGGTGATGGTCCACGATGACTTCCTGCCCATCCTGGAAGGTGTGAAGGACGAGATTAAAACAGTCAAACACTACATCCAACTGAGTGACGAGGCACAAGCGAAAACCACATCACTGCCATCACTCGGCGAATACGAACAACTGCTTGCCAAGGCCGGTACAACGTTCGACTTCCCGGACTTCGACGAAAACAGCATTGCCACCACCTTCTACACCACCGGCACCACCGGGAATCCAAAGGGTGTTTTCTTCAGTCACCGCCAGCTCGTTCTCCATACGCTGGCCATGACCGGCTCTTTGTCTGCGTATGATGAGATGCCGCTACTGAGGTCCTCGTCCGTTTACATGCCCGTGACCCCCATGTTCCATGTACACGCCTGGGGCGTGCCCTACGCGGCCACCATGTTGGGCATAAAACAGGTCTACCCCGGACGCTATGAACCGGAACTGCTGGTAGACCTCCTCAAGGAGCACAAGGTGACCTTCTCCCACTGTGTGCCGACGGTCATGCAGATGATGATGGCAACCGAATCCATCAAGACGGCCGACCTCAGCAACTGGCACGTACTGATCGGTGGCAGCGCCCTTACGCGCGGCCTATGTGACGCCGGGGCGAAGCTGGGCGTATCCATGTACACGGGGTACGGCATGTCGGAAACCTGCCCGCTTCTCAGCACCACTCACCTGACAGCAGAGGATCTGGAACTGCCCCTGGAGCAGCAGACCTCCAAGCGCATCAAGACCGGTATTGCCGTGCCCATGGTGGAACTGGAAATCGTGAATCCGGAGGGCGAACCGGTCCCCCACGACGGCGAGGCCAAGGGCGAAGTGGTTGCCCGGGCACCGTGGCTGACCCAGAGTTACTTCAAGGAGCCGGAGAAAGGCGAGGAGCTCTGGCAAGGTGGCTGGCTGCACACGGGGGATGTGGCAAGCCTGGAAACAGACAACACACTGTTGATCAAGGACCGCATCAAAGATGTCATCAAAACCGGCGGTGAATGGCTGTCCTCCCTGGATCTGGAAAACCTGATCAGTCAGCATCCAGCCGTCGCCGGTGCAGCGGTGGTGGGTGTGCCCGACGAGAAATGGGGCGAACGGCCCCACGCACTGGTTACCCTGAAGCCGGGAGAGGAAGCGTCATTGGACGATATCCAAAACCACCTGAAGCAGTTCGTGGATTCCGGTGAGATCAATAAGTGGGCCATTCCGAACCAGATTGATTTCGTCGACGACATACCGAAAACCAGCGTTGGCAAGATCAACAAGAAACTGATTCGGGATCAGTTGCAGGAACACTAAAGCCCGGTAAACGCAAAATCCACATCGGGGGTGCGACCAGCCACAATGTCCGCCAAAGCGGCCCCGGAACCACAGGAATGTGTCCACCCCAACGTGCCGTGGCCGGTGTTCAGGTAGAGGTTGCCGAAGTGGCTCTTTCCGATGTAGGGCACATTGGAGGGGGTCGCCGGGCGCAATCCGGCCCAGAACTCGGCCCTTTCCCAATGCCCCGCATCGGGCATCAACTCTGCGGTGCGCCGGACGATCGTTCGGCAGCGGGTCAGGTTCAGCGCCCGGTTGTAGCCGCTCAGTTCCGCGGTGCCTGCGACCCGTATGCGGTCGCCCAGTCTTGAGTACACCAGCTTGTATTCATCGTCGGTAAGGCTGACGTTGAAGGCAGCGGCCTCACTCTTCACCGGCACCGTAATGGAGTAGCCTTTCGCTGGGTAAATGTTCAGAGTCAGGCCCAGTTTTCGAGCAAGAATAGCGCTGAAGCTACCCAGGCACAGCACGTAGTTCTCGGCACGAAGGATCTGGTGGCGACCTTCACGTATAACATTGACTCCGAGAACACGATCCTGGGTGTTCTCGAACCCCAGGATCTCGCTGTTGTAGAGGAACTCCACACCGGCTTCCTCAGCCTTTTTCGCCAGGGACTGAGTGAATCGACGGGCATCACCGGATTCATCTTCCGCGGTGTACGTGGCGCCGGCAATCCGTTCTTTAACTGGAGCCAGGGCAGGTTCCAGTTCGACGGCCCTGTTGGTGTCAATCACCTGACGATCACACCCCAGTTCTCGCATCATGCGGGCCGGCCTCAGGGCCGATTCGAATTCTTCAGGATTGGTGTAGAAATGCAGGATGCCTCTCTCGAGGTGGTCGTATTCAATGCCGATGTCCTGGCGCAACGCTTGTAAATGAGCGCGGCTGTAGATCCCCAGATTCACGATCTGCCGAAGGTTGTAAGCCGCCCGGGAAGCCGTGCACTGCTTCAGGAAAGCCATCGCCCAGCGCCACTGGACCGGGTCCAGGCGGGGACGAAAAAGCAGCGGTGCATCGGACCGGACCAGCCATTTAAGTAGCTTCAAGGGGGCAGAAGGATTGGCCCAGGGCTCGGCGTGGGATACCGATATCTGGCCGCCGTTGGCATAACTGGTTTCGGTGCCTGCCTGATTTTGCCGGTCCACTACCGTCACGTCATATCCCTGCTGCCTCAGGAACCATGCGCTTGTAACACCAACAACACCTGCACCCAGCACCAGTACGTGCATCCATTTTCTCCGGTTGAACAAGTTCAGAACGCTACATAGTATACACATGAGTATACAATGTCAGCCACCGGACCGTTTCACCGTCCAACCTTTTTCCTTCAAAAGGGGCACCAGCAGGTCTCGCTGATCACCCTGGATCTCCACGGTGCCTTCTTTCACCGTGCCGCCGGTTCCGCATCGGGCTTTCAACACCTTCGCGAACGCTTTCAGTTCCTTGTCGTCCATCGGAATACCGGTAATCAAGGTAACGCCCTTTCCTTTGCGCCCCTTGGTTTCCCGACTGACGCGCACAACGCCATCACCGGAGGGGCGAGCCGGTGCCCCGCAAACACATTCATCAACGGGGTGGCGACAGTCCGGGCACATACGCCCCTGTTCCGTGGAGAACACCAGTCCCCCAGAACGATTCCTCATAACGTCCTCATGTTGTTTAAGAGCCCTGTTGAGACACTCACGCCCCGGGAGGGTATTTTTCGAACATGTCCGCGACAATCTCGTCGATCAGCTCCCGCCGCGACTCGGTTGCCTGGTTCTCATTCAGATAGCGCCGGCTTGCTGCGCGCCAGACGACACGATCAGTCTCCGTGTCTACCAGCTCCACCACCAGCTTGCCTTCCTGGATTTCACGCACTGGTGGAGCCGACGACAGCCCCCAGCCAAAGTTACCACTGCCGAAACCGAAACCGAGCCCAACACCGCTGCGCTCGAGACGCTCCTCCTCAACCACCTGCCAGGTGACAAGCAGATCCGCCTCGCTTTCGCCCACTTTACGCATGGCCTTTCGGTTCAGCTCTCGCTCAACCGCACTCTCTATCCGACCACCATCAAGCGAGGTGAAAGACTGGTCCTCGCCCTTCGGTGCAAATGCCCAGGAACTGTAGTTACCGAAGACCGCGTTGGAATCGTAATCGGTGACTACGTTGCTGGCGCAGCCCGTCAGGGCCATCAAAAACAGGGACACAACGATAGCTTTCATAATCTTGGTTGCCTCTTTCCATACTTCATTTATTAAAGTATACGCACAGTCGACACGAAGCGTTTCGCAAATGGTTCCTTAGCTGTCAAAACGGTAACCCATACCCCGGCTCTCGCAAAACGCCGTAAATTCCTGATTCCGCTCTTCCACCAGGCTCACGTCAGCCGTTACACCGGCGCTGTACCCAACGTTGCCAATCTCGGCACCGTTTTGGTCACACCAATGCCTGAGTGGCTGCTCATCTGCGAAGGTCATCGTCACCGTTACTTGTGACATGGGTTGCTGAATCACCCTTTCAACCCCCGAAAGGACAGCTTCTGTTGCTCCTGCGTAGGCCCTGACGAGGCCGCCAGCGCCGAGTTTGATACCTCCAAAATACCGTATCACCATCACCAGCACGTCTCCCAGGTCCTTGTGCTGAATGACACTGAGAATGGGCTTACCGGCCGTTCCTGATGGTTCGCCATCGTCGTTCATGGCGGCTTCAGCGGCCGCGCCGGGCCGGCCTATCTGATAAGCCCAGCAGATATGGCGGGCATCAGGGTGGTCGTTCCGGGCCTGTTCAAGCCAGGCCTTGACCTCATCCCGGGACGACACCGGCGCAACCCGGGCAATAAACCGACTCTTTTTGATCTCTGTCTCCCGCTCAAGAAAGCCAGCGGGTATCGGGTAATCCTTGGACATAAAACCAGTTCCTGACACACAGCCATCATGAGGCCAACAGCAAGCCTTTCTATCCTCTTCACCCAGAGGTAAAGAGCGGAAATCTCAACACCACCATCAAACCGCCCGGCTCGCCATTGAGCGCTTCTATCCGGCCGTCATGGATGGCAACAATGTCCCTCGCAATAGCCAGACCAAGCCCCCACCCCTTGCCCCCGCGGGACTTGTCAGCCCTGTAGAAGGGCTCAAAGAGATGGGGCAGAACGTCTTCAGGCACACCTGGGCCTTCATCCCGTATTTCCACCAACAAGTGCCGTTGATCACAGCGCAGCGCGACATGCACATTCTTTCCCGGCGGCGTATGATCCAGGGCATTCTGAAGGACATTGTCCAGCGCACGCTGGATGAGCCCGCGATCCCCTAACAACGACGTGTTGCGGCAGCCCTCATCCACCATAAGCTGGCAATCCACTCCCCGGTGCTCGGCGTAGTCCGCCGCATCCCTTAGAACGTCATTGATCACCACGACTGGCTGCACGGCTTCCCGCTCGATATCGCCTCCTTGCTCCGAGACCCGGTAGAGCGTCAGGATCTGGGAGGTCATCGCTTCCAGACGTTCGTTCTGCCGCAGGATCGAGGCCAGCAGATCCGCATCCACGCTACCGTCACTGGCCAGCTCAATGGCAATCCGTTGCCGCGTCAGGGGGGTTCGGAGGTCGTGAGATATATCACGCAACAGGTGTGTCTGGCGATCGAGCAAACTGCACAGTTGCTGGGTCATGGCATTGAAGGCTGTCGCCAAAGCACCCACCTCGTCCCGTCGACTCGCGATGCGATCACTGACCCGAAGCGCATTGTCCCCTCCAGCAATGGCACGAGCGGTGGATTCCATATGTTTAAGGGGGCGGGAAACCAGACGCGCAATCCACCAACAGGCAAGCGTGATGATAACGAACGCCAGCCCCAGTTCCAGGAGACGGAACAACTTGGGATCAAGCCAGCCCTCGCCATCCAGGCGGGGCCAGGCCACCAGGCGATGGTCCGCACCGACCTCAATAACTGCCGGTTTCTGCCGGTGCCACCCCCCCGACTTCATCCGCTCGCGGATGGATGAAGGCAGGTCTCCGTCGTTGCGATCTGCGTCTATCAGCGACAGGTGAAGGTCCAGGCTCCGCCCCTGCTCCTTAAGGAAGCGCCAGGCCGCTCCGCGGCCCTCGTTCTCCCTGACCACCAGAGCCTCCAGCGCCAGCTCCCGCAGACCGACCTGTCGTTCGATGGCCATTCGCTCCCGTTCCATCAGGGCACGGGTTGCCACATTACTCATCAGCACTGTGACCGCCATAGCCAGCCAGATCGACAGGAATATCCGCCAGAACAGAGGAAACCTGAGCCGCCGGGTCATGCCGGCACCCGATAGCTATAGCCCAGCCCGCGTACAGTTTCGATTCGGGGCGGGTCGTCGTTGCCCAATTTTTTCCGGAGGTTGCTGATGTGCATATCCAGGGTACGATCATAGGCTTCCAGCCGACGGCCCAGAGCCCACTGCATAAGATCCGTCTTGCGAACCACACTGCCTGCGTGGGCCAGCAGTACCTGCAACACTTCGTATTCCGTAGCGGTCAGATCCAGTGCCACGTTGTTGTGGTAGATTCGACGATGAACCGGCTCGACCCGCAAGTCGCCGTATGCCCTTGATTCATCCGTTCCCACTTCCTGATCCCAGGCAACACGGCGAAGCAGCGCCTGTAGCCGAGCGATCAGTTCCCGGGGGTTGCAGGGTTTGGGTATGTAATCATCCGCGCCAACCTCAAAACCCACGATTCGATCCGTCTCATCGCCACGGGCCGTCAGCAGTACAACGGGAAGATGGGTTTTTGCCCTTAACTGACGCAGCACTTCCAGGCCGCTGATATCCGGCAACATGATATCGAGCACCACCAGGTCGCAGTGTTGCCCCAGCGCCAGTGACAATCCATCCTGACCGTTTGCGGCTTCTCTTACGGTGAAGCCCTGATTGGTCAGATAGCGGGACAGCAGTTCCCGCAACTCCTCGTCGTCTTCAACCAACAGCACCCGGTTCTGCATGGCAATCCTCCGTTGTGACTGAATGCAGTCTAACACGCTCCCACAAGCCCACTGATTTGCATCATTTTCCTTTGCATAACCTTTACAGTTCGCTGACGCCGCCTGACACCGTCCTCCGCTAGCATAGTCCCTGTGAGTTCAGACCGGGCCTGCTGGAGCAGGCTTATTTACAACACAGGAGAACACCCAATGAAACACATCACTTCCGGACGCATTGCCAGCGCGTTGATCGCAGCAACTCTTTTGACCAGCCCAATGGCGATGGCCTCGGACCACGGCGAACACCACCGCGGCAAACACGACAAAGCCGAGATGTGCGAGAACATGCGCGAGGGCAAAGGCTGGTTCAATGACGAAAAGCGCCAGGCAAAATGGGCAGAGCACCGCAACGACATGGCGGATCGCCTGAAACTGACCGACGAGCAACGCGAGATCTGGGACGAGATCCACGAGGAAAGGCGAGAGAAACACAGCGCCAAGATGGAAAAACGGCAAAAGAAAATGGAAAAGCGCTGCAAAGACATGGAAAACAGCACTTCCGAGCAGTGATCACAGGCCGGGTTCTGACGTATGGTACTGGGTAAACCACGGAGAAGCCCCTACCATGCCAGAACCCGGTACCGCAGAACTGACAATCCGCCCCGTCCAGTCGATTGATGACATCCATCCGCAAGACTGGAACGGGTTTGTCGGCCGTTATAACCCCTTTCTTCAACACGAGTTTCTGCTTGCACTGGAAGAGTCTGGCTGCACAAACACCGCGACAGGCTGGCAACCGGCCCATCTGGCGTTCTACCTGGACAATCGGCTTGCCGGAGTGGCTCCGGCCTACCTGAAAGCTCACTCCATGGGAGAATACGTCTTCGACTGGGCCTGGGCCGATGCCTATCAGCGCTATGGCATGGATTACTATCCCAAGCTGCTGATTGCCATACCGTTCACACCCTGCCAGGGGCCACGGCTGTTGTTTTCGGAAACCCTTCACCAGTGGATGACGCCCGCACGAATCCACGATGCGCTGGATGCCATCACCACACGCCTGGGGGCCCACTCCTGGCACCTGCTATTCCCGGATCGCCAGGACCAGGCACTGCTGGACAGGAACGATCAACTGCACAGGATCGGCTGCCAGTTCCACTGGCACAACCACGAGTACAACACCTTTGAGGATTTCCTCGCCCGGCTGACGTCGCGCAAGCGCAAATCAATCCGCAAGGAAAGAAGACAGGTTGCGGATCAGGGCATTTCATTCCGACATTTTTCGGGAGACGATATCCCGGATAACGTGCTCGCGGCCTTCCATGTATTTTACCAGGCCACCTACCTGAAACGGGGCCAGCGGCCATACCTGAACAAGGCCTTTTTCCGCCTGCTGAAAGACCGCCAAGCGGAGCATCTTCACCTTGTCATGGCGGTAAAAGAGGGTGAGATGATCGCCGGTGCGCTATTCCTGACGGGCGAGGATACGCTCTACGGGCGCTACTGGGGTTGCCTGGAGGAATTCGACCACCTGCATTTTGAAACCTGCTACTATCAAGGCATTGAACTGGCCATACAGCTGGAGTTGGCACGCTTCGATGCTGGCGCGCAGGGGGAGCACAAACTGGTTCGGGGGTTTGAGCCGGTGATCACCCATTCCTGGCATGGCGTTATGCACCCCGGTTTTCGCGACGCCATCGAAAGGTTTACCAGCGAAGAAGCGGAGCATGTCATGGCCTATACTGAAGATGCCCTGCAGGCGCTGCCATTCAGACAGACCGAGCAGAACCAGTAGCAAGCCAGGGGTCGTGCAGACACTTACCGGAGCGGGCAGCCATGGACATGGACTACCTTTTCGACTTTCTCGCGACAACACAGCTGACGTTCTTCATCGCAATTGCCGCACTCGTTGTGGCAATTGTCGCCCTGTTTTCGGCCTCCGCCGCCAGGCGGGCGGCGGCTGAACAGAGTGACACCGTGAAGCAGCGCGTCGAAAGCCTGTGGCACGACATGGACGAAATACGCGTGTCCCAGTTCAATGGCCCCGACTCCACGGAAGCCGGAAGAAACCCGATTGCCAGTGAGCAGTTCTCTGCTGAAAAGGCCGCTTACGAGGCCATCTGGCCTCTGGTCTGGCTATTGCACGACAAGCTGGGCATGTTCCTGCGTTCTGTGGAGTCTGATGAACCGGCCGGCGAATTACGCCTGGAAGCCCGCAAGGCGGCACTGGACGCACGCAGTACCCTCAATCGCGTACGCCCCTTTTGCCATGACGACGTCGATGGGCTCATTACGCAACTGATTGACAACCATATAAAAGCCCATCTGGCCGCCTGCCACTTCATGGATCTGCGCAAGGATTCCCTGTCGTCGAACACCAGCCATGAACGAGAGGTGCAGAAAGAAAAGTTTCACACGCTTTACGAGGGCCAATCCCGCGAACTGCTGAACCAGTTGGTTGGCGCCATCAGACGGCGCATGCTTCGGTAATCCCGGGCCACGCGGAATCTCGCACCTCTGCCTTTCAGTCAGCCCCGAACCTTTGCCAGCGTGTCCCGCTGCAATGCCCTGAGAAAGTCGCTGATCACAACCGGATTTTCATGTGCAGGCTTCAGCGAGCGAAACTGGCTCGGCAGGGCATCCAACGCCCGCTTCGCATTGTCCACCTGACTATCCAGTGTCGGAATGGCGCCTTCGATGATCAGGCCTCGCTTCATGACCGGCTTCAACAGCGGCTCGCCATCAAACACTTCGTCCCGGCCGGCAACGACGTCCTGCGCGAGGCGGCCGTTCGGGTCAAGGCGACGGTAGACCTGCTTGCGGCCTGGGAACGACTGCTTGCCAGGGGAGTTTTTCATTCTTGGCAGGTCCGCGTACTCCGTAAGCTTGAAGGCAAGCTCCAATGCCGGCTCGTCGTTCGAGGCCCCGATGGCAGTGCCAACACCGAAGCCGTCGATGGGGGCGTTGTCGGAGACAAGTGTCGCGATCTTGTATTCATCCAGACCGCCGCTCGCCATGATTTTTACATCGCCAAGGCCCGCCTCATCCAGCATACGCCGACATTCAGCAGCCTCCGAGGCAAGGTCGCCGGAATCCAGGCGGATACCACCAATGCGCACCTCCGGTTCTTCTTGCAGCCAATCGATGATCCTCGCCACCGCCGAGCGGGTGTCATAGGTATCAACCAGCAGTGTTGTGCCCGGGTAGAGCCGGGCATAGGTTCTGAACGCCTCCATCTCACTTGTACAGGCTTGAACGAAGCTGTGTGCCATGGTGCCGTATACCGGCATGTTGAAATCCAGGCCTGCCAGGACATTGCTGGTTCCGGCCAGGCCGGCGAATCGGTACGCGCGCACACCTCGGTGTGCCGCGTCCATACCATGGGTGCGGCGCATCCCGAAGTCGACGACCGGCCGGCCTTGCGCCGCAAATATCAGGCGGACCGCCTTGGAGGCCAGCACAGACTCCAGATGCACGTAGTTCATCACCAGGCTTTCCAGCAACTGAACCTCGGCAACAGGCCCCTCCACTTCCAGCAAGGGTTCCTGAGGGAATACCGGCGTTCCTTCCGCAATCGCATGTACAGAACCACTGAAGCGGAATTCCCGCAGCCAGTCCAGAAACCGGGGTTGGAACCTGCCCAGGGATTCCAGGCGCTTTATGTGTTCGTCGGTAAAGGCGAGAGATTCAATAATATGGGCCACGTGCTGCTGGCCACAGGCAAGAACGAAATTACGGTTCTCAGGAAGTGTGCGAAAGAAAAGACTGAAAACCCCGTTCTCGTTCATGCCTTCGGACCAGTACGCCTGGGCCATAGCCAGCTCATACAGATCCACCAGCAGAGGCAGGTCAGTCCCTTTTACAACCGGGGGGTGTTTCAGCACAGTTCCGCGCCCTCCTCTTCCAGTTGTTTGAAAACCGCTGGGGCGTTATCAGCCTGAACGGCCCGTGTTCCATCGGTAATGAGCTCAACCTCGAAGCCGAGCTTCAACGCATCCCTCACGGTCGCCTGGACACACACGTCCAGTGCAAGCCCGGCTACAAACAGCCGATGAATGCCGTGGCGGCGCAGGTAGCTGTCCAGCTGGGTAGCGTCGAACGCGGAATAGGCATCGGTATCGAATGCGGTGCCCTTGCTCACCCGGATGGCCGAGTCAGGCAGTGCCATGTTTCGATGAAACTCGGCCCCGGGGGTGTCCTGAACGCAATGGACGGGCCAGGGCCCACCGCGATCACTGAAACTTATGTGATCCACCGGATGCCAATCCCGGCTGGCAAGAATCGGCCATCCAGACGACTGGGCCTTGTCGATCCATCCGTTGATCGCCGGAAAAATGTCATCACTGCCAGGCACCGCCAGGCTGCCGCCTTCGCAGAAATCATTTTGAACATCAACCAGTAACAGAGCATTTGGTCCAGTGCCCATAAGAATACCTCCCATGGTTTTACCAAAAATTTGCTCAGATCACCGGATGTCAGCTTCCCTCAATCTTGAAGCCTATCTTGAGCACGACCTGATAGTGTCCGACTTTTCCGTCGACCACATGGCCGCGCGTCTCCTGCACCTCGAACCATTCGATGTTGCGAAGATTCTTGCTGCATTCGGCAATCGCATTCTCAATGGCATCCTCGATACTTTTCTTCGAAGAGCCAACCACTTCCACCTTCTTGTAAACATGATGGTCGGACATGACGCCTCCTGTTCCAAGGCTGTAAGTGTCAGGCAAGTGCTTCGAATGCCTGTATTTTCAGCGTATACCAGTAAACCGTGACCATCAAATGGCCAAGAGCACGGGCGACGGGAACTTTACGGCATGAATGAACTCTGAGTTTCTTTCGTCGTACCATCGCAAAACATGGGTCATTCAACGTTTCCGGATTCAGATGAAAACCTTCAAACGCTGTTTTATCGGTTTCACCCTGACACTGTCACTTCTGCTCGCCGGCCCGCTGTTCCTGGCCGCCTGCGCCGGCCTCCAGGACTCAGGGAGCTGGCGAACGGCAGACCGCTCCAGCGCGGGCATTGCCCCACGCCCGGAGCAGGAGCAGGCGGCTGTGGTTCAGGTCTACGGGGCCCGTGCCTATAACTGGCGGGGGTATTTTTCATTGCATACCTGGATCAGCACCAAAGAGGCGGGCGCCGATGGCTATTATGTTCATGAAGTCACGGGCTGGCGTCACTACGTGGTCCAGTCCCGGCCAGACGACCCGGATCGTGCCTGGTATGGCGCGCCGCCGACGTTGATTGCGGATATCCGCGGTGAGCAGGCCGAGCGGATTATTGATCAGCTGAATGAGGTGATTGACCGCTACCCATACCCAACGGAATACACCGCCTGGCCCGGCCCCAACAGCAACACCTTCGTCGCCTGGGTGATCCGTCAGATTCCGGAAATGGACGTGGCCCTGCCCAACCACGCGATTGGCAAGGATTATCTGGGAAATGGCGTTGTGTCCGAGGTACCTGGCGGCAGCGGTTATCAACTATCGCTCGGTGGTTATTTTGGTATTCTGGCCGGTGTTCGGGAAGGACTGGAATTGAACATTCTGGGGCTCTCGATGGGCATCAACCCGTTGGCGCTTGGCATCAAACTCCCCGGAGTCGGCGAATTGGCGTTCCGCAGCACCAATCCGATGCATGAACCGTCTGGCTCGAACTCTGAGCCTGAGACCGACGCTGTGCCTCAAACTGGTGCCGCTGAGGCGGCCGAGGCAGGGCAGATCTCCCAAAAAACGCTTTGAATACACCCATGTACGCTTGGGCTCCGCCATCCATGGCTCCGCACATTTTTGGGAGACCTGCCCTGCCTCGGCCTGATTCGGAGGAAAACCCTAGAGCGCGGTGATTCCTGCATAGCGGACTAGCCCTGCTGCAGCGATACCGGCTGCGATAGCGGGGAGAGGCTTCTTCGTTGCCAGCATAATAACAGCGGTGACAACCAGTGCTGCCAATGAGCCGGCATCGCCGCTTACCGCCATGGGGACGATGATCGCGATCAGCACCGAACTGGCCATGGTGTTGATGAAGCTTTCGATGCGCGGGTTGATCGTTACGAACGACATCAGGAACACACCGCCGAAGCGAGTCGCCAGGGTGACAAGCGTCATGATGGCGATCAGGGCCAGAGTGCCAGCAACCGTGGTTTCAACCGTCATGATGAACGTCCCTCTTCAACAGATTCCGGTGCTTCAGTCTTCTTTTCCATCCAGAAAAAACCAATAGCGCCACCTGCCAACGCACCGACAACCACGTGGGTATTGGGCGGTAGCCATTTCCACGCGGCCAGCGATGAGGTTGCCGCGACGGTCCAGGCCACCAGGGTTCGGGGGGATTTGTTGCCGCCGAGTGCCATGGCCAGCAGGAAGCAACCCAGCACCATATCCAGGCCCAGGGACTTGGGGTTCTGCAGCAGGCCACCGAAGTAAACCCCCAGCCAGGTTCCGATAATCCACGCCACCCACAGCACAAGACCACCGCCGAGGATAACCTCCAGGTTCCGTTTACCACTCTGGTATTCCTGCGCGGACACGGCCCAGTTGGCGTCGGTCAGGAGCAGCAGTAAGCCATAGCGCCGACCCGGGGACACATCCCTGAGCATGGGGTACAGGGAGGCCCCCATCAGCAGATGGCGGGAATTAATGGCGAACACGACGGCCATCAAAGGAATCAGCGACACCTCGCTACCCCACATATCGACAGCGGCAAACTGGGAAGCGCCCGCAAATACCGTGGTGCTCATGAGTATCGCTTGCAGTGGTTCCAATCCTTTCTGGATGGCCGCCAATCCGAAGGCAGCACCAAAGGCCACCACAAATAACGAGATGGGAAGAAGCCGGAAAAACTCCGCGCGGACTTTTTCGGGTTGAAGCTGGTAGGAATATGTATGATCGTTCATCTAAGCAAGCTAATGAAACCAGCTTCAGATGCGTATAGGTAGATGCCGAAGAGTCAGAGCTGGCCGAGGGTGTAGGCCAGGGTGTCACTGATGCCCGCGTTAAGCTTCAGGTCCACCAGTGAATCGGCACGGGTACGCCCCAGGTTCAGTGTCGCCATGGGTTTACCCCATTCCTTGGCATAGCGACAAAATCGAAATCCGGAATAGACCATCAGCGAAGAGCCGATCACCAACAGGCCATCACACGTCTTGAGCGTGTCCAGTGTGGACGTCACCCGGTCTTTGGGCACGTAGTCGCCGAAAAACACCACATCCGGTTTCAGAATGCCGTCACAACAGGGACAGTCCGCGATGCGAAACTCAGAGAAGTCCACTTCCAGATCGGCATCACCATCCGGCGCGGCACCGGCGGAATAGTGCCCAAAAGTCGGGTTCATGTCCGCGCAACGCTCGTGGACCTCGTCCCGCTTGCAGCGATATCCGCAATCCATGCAGACAACCTCGTCTGCCCTGCCGTGCAAATCGGTTACCGAACGGCTACCCGCCTGCTGATGCAGGCGATCCACGTTCTGGGTGACAAGCAGGCGGCTGTGGCGGCGAAGCTCCAACTCGGCAACACGATGATGCGCGATGTTGGGCCTGGCGTTGCGAATGATTGGCCAACCAATGAGGCTTCGTCCCCAATAACGCTGGCGAACCATCGTGCTCGTCATAAAGTCCTGATGCTGGACCGGTTGTTTGCGCTTCCACGCGCCATCGCCATCCCGATAGTCAGGAATGCCGGAATCGGTACTGACGCCGGCTCCCGTCAATATCATCAGGCCAGGATGCCGGTGGATGAATTCCGCCAGCATGGCCCCCGCCTGCTGGGGAGAATGCAGCTCCAGTGGCTGGTCAGCGGCCGGCATTGTTACGCCTTTAACAGGTTTTTGAATGACAGGCATCACACTCACACTCGTTGGGAACTCCTCTACTTTAGGGAGCAAATCCACCGCTGCCAATGGTAACAACCGGAAAAGATTCTGAAGATGGCACAATATTCTATTTGCATTGTGCAAAATTTAATTTTGTGCAACCATTAACAACGAAATAAAGTCATCAACACACGATGCGTTGTAATGCGCACGAAGGAGAGTCGAAAACATGTCTATTGAACAGGTTGTTTATCGCGCGTCAGCAGAAGCTACCGGCGGCCGTGACGGCCGTGCCATCTCCTCGGACGGCGTCCTCGATGTTGAGCTGACAACACCGAAAGAAATGGGTGGTGCCGGCGGCAAAGGCTCCAACCCGGAGCAGTTGTTCGCGGCCGGTTATTCTGCGTGCTTCATCGGCGCCATGAAATTCGTCGCTGGCCGGGACAAGCTTCCCATGCCAGAAGATGCGTCTATTGAGGGTGTAGTCGGCATTGGCCAGATTCCCGGAGGCTTCGGGATTGAGGTGGAACTGAAAATCTCTCTGCCGGGCATGGACGATCAACAGGCCAAGCAGCTGATCGATGCAGCTCACCAGGTGTGCCCCTACTCCAACGCCACCCGTGGCAACATCGATGTGACATTGACCCGGGTGGATTGATATCGACCTGGTCGATCACCGAAATCTGACAGCGGGCTACCTGCCCGCTGTCAGGAACCGGCTAGACCAGCTTTGCGGTTTCCACCGAGAGCATGGGAATTACCGACAGTGCAAGCAGCGCACCCATGCTCCAGTTGAACATCCTTCGATATAACGGCTTGCGCAACAATTTCCGCAATCCTGCCCCGCCAAGCATCCAGCTACCGACACAGGGCACGCTGACCAGCAAAAAGGTCAGCCCGATCCAGAACGACTGCTGCAGCACCTCGCCACTACTGACCGTGGTGAACGTCGCCAAAGCGCCAACCGCCATGACCCAGGCTTTGGGATTCACCCACTGGAAGGCCGCCGCCTGAAGGAACGACAACGGCTTGCTGGTTTTCTCACCGTCGATCTCTGTGGCTGTGGTCGCGATTCTCCAGGCGAGATACAGCAAATAGGTTATGCCAAGAACCTTGATCACCAGGTGTAACTGCGGAAATGCTTCAAACACTTTCCCCAGGCCCAGACTGATCGCTACCACCATGGCGGGAAAACCAAAGCAGATACCCAGGTAGTGAGGTAGCGTTCGCCACACCCCGAAATTGACGCCCGATGTCATGATCATGATGTTGTTCGGGCCTGGCGTTACCGTCGACACCAGCGCGAAGAGCAATACGCTTAATACGATTTCCATGTTCCCTGCCGAGCTCCCTGTTACCGATTCGTTACTCGTCAATCCTACAAAGCGGGCCGCCAGTGAAACAGATTCAGAAGTGTGGTTTTTTGACCATAACAGTTGAGCGATTCACTACCCGTCAGAGCTCTTATCCGGGGGACAAAGTCCGGATAAGCAGGTTACGCATGTGGTCTGCACCCAATCGATTCATCAGCTCAACGTTCTGCTCCGGTATCGATTCTGTTCCGGGATAGCCGGCGATGGCGCGCTCAAGGCTGCGTTCCCTCAGCAGGTGCAGCATCGGGTAAGGAGAGCGATTGGTGTAATTTTCGGCGTCAGCCGCACTGGTGCCGCCAAACTGATAGTCGGGATGAAAACTGGCAATCTGATACTCCCCGTCCAGCTCGAGATGCACAAGAAGGCCGTCGGCTGCGTCGAGAAAATCGTTGTAGTCCATAAAGTCCGTCAGCACGTCGGGATGCACAAGCAGCGTTGTCTCAACCTCCGGATGTTGGTCCAGATGCATCATTTCTTCCTGCAGTGCAGTTAACAGCCCCTCCTCCGAGTTGGCATCCGTCGCCACAAATCGAATGCGCTCATTCACCAACTCCCGACGGGCAAACGGGCACAAGTTGAGACCAATGACCACCTCTGACACCCACCGCCGCGTGGCGGCCAGAACGGTATTACACTCCAAGTTGAAACTCCCATACGTTAAAAGCGGGGAAAGGATGGCGAAAATGCTGCCCGAGCGCCGAACAAGACTGAAAAGGACCTGAAAGGACCGACACAGCCAGCGCAAGTCATGATACGTTAAGCAAGCTTACAATAATTCCGTGACCGATGGCTGCCGGAGAACACGATGAACGCGCTGCGAACACCTGACAAACGATTTGAACGCCTGTTGGATTATCCCTTCGCCCCTCACTACGTGGAGGTCGACGGACTGCGCATGCATTACGTCGATGAAGGCCCCTCGGACGCCAGCCCGGTGCTGATGATGCACGGCGAACCTTCCTGGTCGTACCTCTACCGCCACATGATTCCCATCTGTGCAGCGGCAGGGCACCGGGTGATCGCGCCAGACCTGATCGGTTTTGGCAAATCCGACAAACCCACGGATATCAACGCGTACAGTTACCAGAGCCATATGGACTGGATGCAGGCGTTTCTGGAACAGACTGACCTGCAGAACATCACCCTCGTATGCCAGGACTGGGGATCTCTTCTCGGCCTGAGACTGGCGGCGGAAAATCCGGAGCGGTTCCGAGCCATCGTTGTGGGTAATGGCATGCTGCCTACCGGCGACCAGCCCGTGCCAAAAGCGTTCCAGTTGTGGAAGAACTTCGCGCTGTACAGCCCCTGGTTTCCCATTGCCCGCATTATCAATACCGGAAGCTTTCGCACCCTGGGGCCCGACGAGCGTCGTGCCTACGATGCGCCATTCCCCAACAAGAAGTACAAGGCCGGTGCTCGCGCTTTTCCGAAACTGGTGCCGGTGACACCAGACAACCCTGCCAGTGAAGCCAATCGCGAAGCCTGGAAGGTTCTGGAGCAGTGGAAGAAGCCGTTCCTGACCACTTTCAGCAACGGCGACCCGATCACCCGGGGCGGCGACCGTTATATGCAGGAGAGAATTCCCGGCGCAAAGGGCCAGCCCCACACCACTCTCACCGGCGGACACTTCCTGCAGGAAGACTCACCGGTTGAGTTTGCGGGGGCGATCAATACCCTGCTGGCTCGCCTGGACGAAAGCGATCAGACATAACCCTGGCTTCGCAGGTAGTCATCGTAACTGCCGCTGAAGTCGGTTATGCCGTCGGCCTTCAGTTCAATAATTCGGGTGGCAAGGGATGACACGAACTCCCGGTCATGGCTGACAAACACCAGCGTGCCCGGGTAATTTTCCAGCGCCAGGTTCAGGGCCTCGATGGATTCCATGTCCAGGTGGTTGGTGGGCTCGTCCATCAGCATGACGTTGGGCTTTTCCAGGATCAGCTTACCGAACAGCATACGGCCCTGCTCTCCGCCCGAAATGACCTTCACCGATTTACCGATATCATCCCCTGAGAACAACATGCGGCCGAGGGTTCCCCGAACCAGTTGTTCTCCGCCGGTGGTCCATTGCGACATCCACTCGGTCAGATCCATGTCCTCATCAAAGTCGGCGCCGTGATCCTGGGCGTAGTAGCCGACCTGGGCACTGTCGGTCCACTTAACATCGCCGCTGTCAGGCGTCATGGCGCCGGCCATACACTGCATCAGAGTGGTTTTGCCAATGCCGTTGGGCCCGATGATGGCCACTCGCTCACCCGCTTCGATCTGAAGGTTCATTTTGTCGAACAGGGGCTTGCCATCGAAGCCCTTGGTAAATTCCTTCAGCGTTACCGCCTGTCGATGCAGCTTCTTGGTTTGCTCAAACCGGATGAACGGGCTTACCCGACTGGACGGTTTGACCTCCTCCAACTGGATCTTGTCGATCTGACGGGCGCGGGAGGTTGCCTGCTTGGCTTTGGAAGCGTTGGCGGAAAAGCGACTGACAAACTGCTGCAGCTCGGCAATCTGTGCTTTCTTCTTGGCGTTATCCGACAGCATGCGCTCGCGGGCCTGGGTGGCAGCGGTCATGTATTCGTCGTAATTGCCAGGGAACAGCCGAAGCTCGCCATAATCCAGATCCGCCATGTGGGTGCATACGCTGTTCAGGAAGTGGCGGTCGTGGGAAATAATGATCATGGTGCTGTTGCGAGCCACCAGGATGTTTTCCAGCCAACGTATGGTATTGATGTCCAGATGGTTGGTTGGCTCGTCCAGCAACAGGATATCAGGATCGGAGAACAACGCCTGGGCCAGCAGAACACGCAGTTTCCAGCCCGGCGCAACAGCGCTCATGGGGCCGTTGTGCTGTTCCAGGGGAATATCCAGGCCCAGCAGCAGTTCGCCAGCGCGGGCATCGGCGGTATAGCCGTCCATCTCGGCGAACTGCACTTCCAGGTCCGCCACGGCCATGCCGTCTTCCTCGCTCATTTCAGCGAGCGAGTAGATACGATCACGCTCGGCTTTTACACGCCAGAGCTCTTCGTGGCCCATAATGACCGTATCAATCACCGAGCAGTCCTCGTAGGCAAACTGGTCCTGGCGCAGCTTACCCAGCCGCTGATTCTGGTCCACCATGACCTGGCCGGCCGACGGTTCCAGGTCGCCGCCAAGGATTTTCATGAACGTGGACTTGCCGCAGCCATTGGCGCCGATCAGACCGTAGCGGTTGCCATTGCCGAATTTGACGGACACATTTTCGAAAAGGGGTTTGGCCCCGAACTGCATGGTAATGTTCGCGGTGGATATCAAGAATAGACCTGCTGAGAGTGAAGACCGGGCACGGGCCGGCGAAGGAAAAGCCGGCATTGTACAGGTTTGTGGCCAAAACCGTGAGACAGCAAAAACACGGATAAAAAGCGCTTGCCTCAACGGCCCAGTGCGGGCAGCATTTCACCCTCGGTGATCGCAACATGATCCTCATTCGAAAAAAGGAAACACACCATGACACAGGCAACCGCGCGTCACATCCTTGTAGACAGCGAAGCAAAATGTGAAGAACTGAAGAAAGCCATTGAAGGCGGCCAGGACTTCGCGGAAGTGGCGAAGCAACATTCATCCTGCCCCTCAGGCCGCAACGGCGGCGACTTGGGCGCTTTCGGCCCGGGCCAGATGGTTCCGGAATTCGACAAGGTGGTTTTCAGTGGTGAAGTGAACAAGGTGCTCGGCCCGGTGAAAACCCAGTTCGGCTACCACCTGCTGGAAGTGACCAGCCGGAGCTGATGGCTTTAAACCTGCCAGCGTACCGGCCCGCCCGCAATGCCCAGATACTCCGGTATCTGGCTTTTGCGGGCATGATTCTGATTGCCCCTCTGTTTTTTGTCGGCGGCCCCGGTTGGTCCGACGGGCCGTTGTTCAAATCAGCCTGGAATCTCGGGCATATTCTGTTCTTTGCTCTGCTGACCCTCGCCATTCAGCCCTGGCGGATCTGGACGGGCTGGACTCTCTGGGGCATCGGCACACTTGCCGTACTCCTGCTTGGCACCGGTATCGAACTGCTACAACACGGAACCAGCCGCCAGATGGACTGGCAGGATATCCTACGCAACCAGGTGGGCGTATGGACCATCCTGGCGTTGCGGCCACGGGCCTCACTCACCCGGAAGTCACGGCCTGTGGTCTGGCCACTGAGGCTCATTGTGGCTGCGCTACTGGCCGCCGAAATCGGTGCCACGGCAAGGGTCGCCATTCAGCAGTACCACGTCAGCCAACTGCTGCCGGCACTCTACGACTTCCGCCAGCCAGATCCCTCACCATTCTGGGATGGCGTCATAGCGCCCGTAACCGAGCATGCCATAGACGCCCACAAGCGCGCACTCAGGATATCCCTGTCCACAGCGCATTATTCCGGAGTTTCCCTACACAATTTACCCGAAGACTGGCGCGACTATGACCGCCTCGTCATCGACTTGTACAACCCTCAGGACCACCCATTGCCGATGATTTTGAGAATCAACGACATGGAGCATGACCTGGGCGACAACAACTACAATGACCGCTTCAACACCCGCCTTCCCCTGACTCCCGGCCCCAACCAATTCAAACTGGACCTCGTCAGGATCAAGGCAGCCCCCGAAAGCCGATCAATGAATATGCAGGCCATCAGACGGCTAATTCTGTTCACGGTTGCGTTGCCGGAACCCAAAACCCTCTATCTGCGTGACATTCGGCTGGAATGACGGATCATCATCCCTGGTCTACTATCAAAAGGAGAAGCGTCCGTAAGGTATCCCCTTGCCTATTTGTGCAGTATCTTTGCGTAGGCGATTGCATGAAAGCTTTAAAAGCGTATTTCGTTGCGCTGGTTGCGTTGTGGTCAACTCTGGCATTAGCGAATGATGGTGAGCGACCATTGAGCATTAGCGTTGGCGACTGGCCTCCTTTTTTCGTGGAAAGCGAGCCTGGTCAAGGCACAGTTGCACGACTGGTCAGGGACATCTTCGCTGCGGAAGGTTACAAAGTGGAGTTTCACTTCCGGCCCTGGAAACGCGCCTATCGGGAAGCCGCAATTGGCCAGCACGACGCCACTGCAATCTGGATGCACACCGCCGACCGACAGAAAGATTTTATCTACAGTGAACCGGTGATGAACGAACGCTTCGTGCTGTTCTATCGCAAGGACACGCCCATTGAATGGAACCAGATGCAGGACCTTGCCAACCTTAAGCTTGGAGGAAGCATCGGGTACAGCTACGGCCCTGAGTTTGATAGTGCAATCGAGAACGGTATTCTGAACGTGGAATGGGTCGCCTCCACGGAACTTAATTTCCGCCGCCTGCTGTTTGGCCGGATTGATGCTTTCCCGGAAGAAATCAACGTCGGCTACTACATTCTTCGCCGGGAAACAGACCCACAGGAAGCCCGCCGGATTACCCACCACCCGGAGCCCATTCTGGAGAATCAAAGCTTCCTGCTGTTTCCAGCCAACGAACCGGGGACACAAGCCCTGCTAGAGGCATTCAACAAGCGCCTGCAGATATTCCGTGAAAATGGCCGCTATGACACCTACTTTGAAACCAGGCCCCAGGCATCACTGAACAAAGTGAGGTAACAGCCGGCTGAACTCAGTCGAGCCGCCAGGGATTGGCCGTCAGCGGTTCACCACCATGCTCGCCCACCAGTACCGTATCGCTGCAACCCATGCCCCATTGCCCCGGAATCCTGAGGCATATGGGCAGGTGGAACACCATTCCCGGCTGGAACACCGTCGACTCTCCCCGGGCTATAAAACCGGAGCCCTCCACCCATGAAGGAGGAAACTGCGCCCCCACCGTGTAGCCAAACACCCCGGAGAAAAACACCTCACTGGCCAGTGGAGCCATAACCTGCTCCGCAGCCCTGGCGGCGGAATCGAAGGTTCGGCCTGGCACCATGGACGCCTTGAGGACATCCACCACGCGACGGCAGCCGTCAAAAACGGCCCGCATCCTGGCCGAGGGATGACCCGCCACCAGCGTACGCATCATCGGTGCCGTGTAACGTTGCCAGGCAGCACCAAACTCGAGGAACACCGTATCACCGTCTTCGATCCTGCACCGCTTGTGATTGGTATGGATGACACTGCTGCGCAGCCCCACCGTTACGATAGGCTGCATACTCATAAACTCACTTCCGCCCGCCAGAAGGCTTTCTGCGCCGATGGCCGCTATGTCGTTGTCGGTCATCCCGGGGCGGATGGCCGCTGCCGCGGCTTCGATGCCCTGCCCCGTTATGCGGGCGCTGTGCCGCAGGCAATCAATTTCGGCCGCTGATTTCACAATTCGGATGCTTTTCAACAGGCCTGAAGCATCCACAAACTGTGTGTCCGGGAGTCGCTGTTTGAGCCCTTCCAGGACCCCCTGGCGGAGCGAGCCATGCCAGTAGTCAACGCCGACCTTTCCGCCATGCCCTATCAGCGCGTGTGCCAGGGGATCCAACACATCGCCCACGCCTTCCCAACGGTAACCGATAACGTGATCGACCCGTGTGGTAACCATGGCGGGACCGGTTTCGATGGAGGGTACTTGAAGGGTAAGCGTATCGGCGGTGACCACCAGGGCGACGTGAACTGAGACTTCAAAGGTACTGTAACCGGTCAGATAAAACAGATCGGACGGGTCGGTTAACAGAACAGCTCCGAGACCGTCCGCAAGCATCCTGGCTCGAAGGTGTTTGAGACGCTGCTGGTACTCCGCCTCAGGGAAGGGACATTCCCGGCCCCTGAGTTCGGTGGCCAGGGTTTGCTGGTAGGCATTGAAATCCATGGGGCCGTCTCCGTTACGGAAAGTGACTACTGGAGACTGGACCCAAAACAGGGGCTTTTCAATCTTTCGCGGTGTCACCGCCGATTAAAAAAGCGCCCCAACTGGTTCCCTATGGACTCCACAGGGTCCGTGATCGAGCGCTGAACGCTGTTGGTAACCACGCGGGTGAATGCCGAGCCGGCATCACTTTCGAGGAACTCAATGTACTTCTTCAACTCGGAAGAGCTGAGATCCTGATAGGTGTAGAGGTAGCCATCGTAGACCTGCTGGGCGACCATGCCCCGCAGCATGCCACGCTGGTTCTCGATCTGTTGCTGAAGCTGTTCGAAGGTTGGGCCTTTGCTACCGTTGAACGCTGCCATGGCAGAGGCTAAACCCAACTGGACAGCAACGGTGGTATCCACGGCACTCTCCGTTGCACGGGCAGCCCGGTCAAAGCGGGTAAACAGTTTGGCCCTTTCGCTGCCCTTGTATTCCTCCTGCAACGACGCGGCATTGGCTTCCACCTGCTTCCAGGTGTCAGGGTTGGAAGCGGCCACCTCGGCCTTGGAAATTTTCTCCGCCAGCGGCGTTTCATACCAGGCCAGTACCGAGTTCAACTGCCCCTCGCTGAGCCCCTGGTCCAGGTCCTCGACCAGCCGCGCGCGAATCTCGGCAACACTGAACGCATTACTCACAACACTGCTGATGGTGTTGGCAACAAACGGCTCAACCCGCCCGCTTTGTTTCAGGCCCTGGCGGATGCCCTGGCTCATCATCGCCGGGTACTGGGCGACAACCTCATCAATGGGCGACACCCGGAGCACCGAGTCCGCCAAAGGGCTTGCGGTGGCAGAACCACAGACCAGCAAAAGAAAAAGTAATGCCGGTTTAACTTGGGATAGTGTGCGCATGAACCTAGTATCCTCTGATAACGAGGGTCTGTTATGCCATGGAGCTGGCGAGAGCTGCAAGCAAAGCCGGCCAGTAACAGATGACCATTTTGTAGTGTGGAGTGACAGGGCCCGGTCCCGCCCATGAAGAAACGCCGTAATCGACCGAAAAACAGACGACCTGGACGACTTAAAAGCAACCGGGTGAAAATCTGGAAGTCCCGAATGCGGTGGTATGGCCTGCCAACACTGGGCTTGGGGCTGGCAATCGCCATTGTCGCCATCATGCGTTTCAGCCTGCTGGAGCCAGACCCACCGGCAAACCCGGACGACGTCTGTGAGATCTTCCGTGAGCATCCGGTATGGTACGACTATGCCAGCCGTTCACGGGAGCGCTGGGGCACCCCGATTGCAACGCAGATGGCTTTTGTTTACTACGAATCGTCGTTTCGCAGTCATGCCCGTCCACCACGGACCCGCCTGCTGGGGTTCATTCCCTGGCGCCGGCCAACATCCGCCTACGGCTACGCCCAGGCGCTCGACCCGGCGTGGGCCGAGTACCTGGCCGCAAACGGAGACGGTCTGTCCGTGGTACGAACCAACATGAAATACGCACTCGATTTCGTGGGCTGGTATAACCACCTGACCCGCAGAGAAGTGGGCATTCCTCTCACCAGCCCCGAGAAACTTTACCTCGCCTACCACGAAGGCAGGACCGGCTACCAGCGACAGAGCTACCTCGCCAAGCCGGAGGTAAGGTCATTGTCCACTCGGGTCCAGAACCGGGCCTTCCGCTATGACCGCCAGCTCCAGACCTGCGAGGAAGAATTCCAGTGCTGGCGTTTCTACCAGTTCTGGCCCTTCTGTGGTGACTGGTAAGCCCAGACAATGATTCGGCGTCAGCTCTCGCCTTCCACCTGGGGTGTCAGTTGGGTCAGCCTGGCGGTCAGGAACTCCATTACAATCCGTACCCGTGCCATCTGTTGCGTGTCGTGGTTCACCATCAGCCACAGGTCAACGCCCTCGCCTTCAAGTGGCTCCGACAGGCGCGTCAGCTCCTTGGTACTGTCGCCCAGGTAGCAGGGCAACGCCGCCAGCCCTGCCCCGGCCCGCGCCAGGGCGTGCATTGCCTGGAGACTGTTGCAACGGATGATGGACGACGCATTCTTCAGGTGCTTGCGATACCACCGCCCCGTTGCCAGGTGGCTAAAGCTCTCATCCGGCAGAATCCAGAGCGCCTGCTCCGGCGAATGCTCAAGGTCCAGGTCGGTATGACGCTTACGGTAGCTGGTAGCAGCGTAGATAGCCGACTCGATCGTGCCTATTCGCTCCCCTTCCAGTGTGGCCTGGGGTTTGTTTACCGGCCGCAGTGTCAGGTCTGCCTCGCGGTGGCTCAGGTTCAGCACATCGTTGTCGGTGAGCACTTCCAGTTCGATGTCCGGGTATTCCCGGACGAGCTCTGCAATCATCGGACTGATAAGGGCATTCACCATGGTGTCGGTGGCCGCCAACCGGACCTTACCGACGGGCGCTGAATCCTGCCCGACCAACTGCCGTTCAAGATTTTCCATATCGGCGGCCAGCCTTTCGGCTTCGCGGAATGCGGTTTCACCCACGGGTGTGAGTTGCAGACCATCCCGGTTGCGCTCAAAGAACTGAACGCCCATCTGCTCTTCCATCTGATCCAGGCGACGAAGCACCGTGGTCTGGTGAACGCCCAGTATCTCACCGGCTTTGGCAAGGGTTCCCCCTATTGCCAGGGCGTGTATATATCGAAGATAATCCCAATCCATAGATACTGCATATTTGCAACGTGAGTACGGAGTTTAACGTATTTAAACTGCAAATACGAAGCCGTAAACTTCTTTATATAGTCAGCTAACCAATATTTTAATCCACCAGATAAGGAGGAAGGCGCTATGACTCAAGACCATATCGCAACCGTACACCCGCTGCCGTCCAGTATCCTCCACAACAGTACTGAGGTCAGGCGCCAATATACCCGTGCAGCTGCAAAGCAAGCCGTACAGGTTATCAGCCGGAAGATGAATTCCTGGAGAAAGAGGGCAGCAACCGCGTCGCCGGAGATGCCCCAGATGATGCAGGGCGAGCACTAAGCCCGTCCCTGTATGGGAAAGTAAGGGAAGACAGATTTCGAAAACACCGGTGGCCCTGGATACCCAGGCTCACCGGTGTTTTCGTTTTGGGGATCAGAACTCCCAGATCACCTTTTGCTTCTTGCCAAACCACTCGTCCATTTTGCGGTTGTAGAAGTCCTCGATCACATTTCGCTTGATCTTCATGGTGGGTGTGAGCATACCGTTTTCCATGGTCCAGGGTTCTTTCACCACCACCACGAACGCCAGCTTCTCATGAGCCTCGCACCCACTGTTAACGGCGTCCAGCTCCGCAGCCAGCTCCCTCTCCAGCTCATCACGACTGCCTCCTGCTTCCAGCGCTTCCCGTGCTTCTTCGGATAACAGCACCATCAGGCAGGGCTGAGGTTGGTTGGCTCCCGCCACGCACACAACCTCTGCCTTGGGATGATTAAAACGGCTTTCGATGGGCACTGGCACCACATACTTGCCCTTGGAGGTTTTGAAAAGATCCTTCACGCGGCCAGTGATGCGCAGATACCCCTCGCTGTCGATCTCTCCCATATCCCCGGTTTTAAGGAAGCCATCCTCGGTAACGTCCTCGCGGGTTTTCTCTTCGTTCTTATAGTAGCCCAGCATCTGGCCGGGGCTCTTGACCTGCACTTCGCCATTCTCAGCCAGACGATGCTCCGCACCAGGATTGGTGACACCCACGGTACCCACCTTGGCCCGGCCCGGGCGATTGGCATGAGAATAGCCGAAGTTTTCCGACATCCCATACACCTCCAGCAGCTCCAGCCCAAGGTTCCTGTACCAGCCAATAATTTCACCCGAGAGCGGTGCCGCCCCCGTGAGGGCCGCACGGCAGTGATCCAGGCCCAACTGCTTCAATACCTTCTTTTTCACCAGTTTGTTCAGTACCGGAATATTGAACAGCACCTTCTGCTTCTTCGGCGGCAACTTGCTGTTGATGGCCAGGTAGAACTTCATCCACAGCCTGGGCACCGAGAAGAACAGGGTCGGCCGGGCTCTTTGCAGATCTTCCTGGAAGGTGTCCAGGGAATTGGCAAAATACAGGTGGAATCCGTAATAAAGCGACTGGGTTTCCACCGCCGCACGTTCAGCAACATGGGCAAGAGGCAGATAAGAAAGCATTCTTTCATCCTGGGTGACAGGGAATATCTGCTGCAGCCCATCGGCGACGGAAATCATGGTGCGAAAACTGTGCATAACGCCTTTCGGGCGACCGGTGCTTCCAGACGTATAAACCAGGGTGGCCAGGTCATCAGGGTCCGGCAAGCTGGGTTCGGCCGGCTGCTGCTGGGCGATAACGTCCAGCCATTTCGGCGTGTCGTCCCGGGGCGACATCGGCAAAGAAATAACCGGCAGGTCTCCGGGAATGTGGCCCTTGATATCGTTCCAGCCGTCCGCCTTGCCGTCCAACTTCCCCAGGAACAGCAGTTTCGCTTCACTGTGCTCCAGCACATACGCAGCTGTCTCACCATTGAGCGTCGGATATAGCGGAACTGAAACGTGGCCGGCAGCCCATATGGCGAGGTCTGACAGGATCCAGTGCGCACTGTTCTTGCCAAGAATGGCGACATTGCTGCGTTCCGGCAGGCCCAGTGTTGCCAAGTGAGCCGACATCCGGGACACCTGGTCGGCGGCCTGTTTCCAGGTAATGTCTTCGGTGGTGCCATCCGGAAATGGCTGGGTCAGGTATACCTTGTCGGGGGTTTGCTTTGCCCAGTAATACAGGCAGTGGAGGGACGTTTGCTTGTTGCTGTCTGCAGCCATCAAGGGCTCCTTATTGTTGTCGTCTTTTCTGACGTTATTTTTGGGCAACTAAAGCATAGTACCTGTATTTCCCGTTTCCTCAAGCCTGGGCGATGGTGACGGGCCAGCTGGCCCACACGGACAACTCCCGGGCTTTCGCCCGACAGGATTGCAGGGTAACCTCCCGGATCGCGCCAGATAACATTGCCAAATAAGGATGGGTTTCCCCATGCAAGAGTTCATTCTGTACCACTACGCCATGTCGCCTTTTTCCGAAAAGGTCCGGGCCATGCTCGGCTACGCCGGCCTTTCCTGGCAGTCTGTTATCGTCCGGGAAATGCCGCCCCGGCCTATGCTTTCCGCGCTGGCGGGCGGTTACCGCAAAGTTCCCGTGGCCCAGAGTGGCGCCGATGTGTTCTGCGACAGCCGCGCCATCGCTGACGAAATCGCACGCCTGAGTGGCAAACCGGAACTGAGCCTGGCCAACCAGCCGCAAGCAGTCATCGACTTTGTGCGCACCACGGACCTTGAGGTGTTTCTTGCCTGCGTGATTGCCGCCAGCGATGGCCGCATGCTGCGGAAGCTGATCCGCGACACGTCGCTGCTGAACGCCTTACGCTTCCTCAAGGACCGCATCACCATGGGCACAAAGTCCCGCGTGAAAGCGGTACGAGGGCCGCAGGCAAAAGCCAAGGTTATGGCGCACATCGAAACCATGGAGTCGATGCTGGAGAAAGACTTCTTGTTCGGCGATACTCCCTGCATCGCTGATTTTTCGGCCTACCATGGCCTGTGGTTTGTCTGCGATCTGGCGGGCAAACCCTGGCTGCGGGACGCTCCCAACGTGGCAGCGTGGCTGGAGCGAATGAAAGCCTTCGGACACGGCAAACCTAGTGAGATCACCGCTGACCAGGCATTGGACATTGCCCGCAATGAAACGCCGCGAGCCATTGAGTCTGCCGGTGGTAATGAGTTAACAGGAAAGAATGTCGAAGTCGCACCCGATGACTACGGGCGCGACCCGGTCGCAGGACGCCTGGTGTTCGCAGATGAGCAAACCCTGATTCTGGAGCGTTCCCACGCGCGTGTCGGGCAGGTCCATGTCCACTTCCCGAAACAGGGTTATGCAATCAAGCCGGCCTGATGCCTCAAGCCGGCTCGCCCTTCTGGCCGGCACTTTCGAAAGCGGCCAACACTGAAGACAGGAAATCATCCATTAACGAGCGCGGCGCGGGGTTGTTTTCGCCGCCCCGCTCGTTCTGGAGCCGCTGGATATCGTCCAGCAGTTCCTGCATGAGCCCTTCCATTGCCTGAAGGTCCATGCCTTTGGCAACCGACTCCTGAGCAAGCCCCTGGATATCCCGGGCGAGACTGCCAAGCGGTCGCAACTGCATGTTTGCGGAGGGCTCGGATGAAGGCTCACGGGATACAGACTCGTAAGCAGCGGCAGACACCATCCGGGTAGCAGAGAGGTTCAGGCTGAAGCTCGCCAGTTCATCCCCGCCCAAACTCAACGACTGGGCCGCTTGAAAGGCACCCTGGATATCGCCGTCGAAAAAACGGCCAGACACTTGCTGCACTTTGCCAAAAAGATCCGCGAGCGCGGCCTTCTCGCCGTCATCCAGACTGCCCTCCACCGAGAACGCATAACGCCCCGAAAACAGGCTGGCCGAGCGTACTTCTTCAGACCGGACGCCATCACTCTCGCGGGCACTTGCCGACATCGCCGAGTAGCGTTGCTCCTCCATGCGAACGGTCACACGGTCGCCGTCACGGGTGGTGACCTCAAACGCAAAAGACTCTTTGCTGGCGCTCTCCACCATCGCCGCTGCTACCCGGCTCTCTGACGGCATCCCGTTTTGCAGATACCGCGATTCCAGATCAGACAAACCGTCCTGGATGCGCGTGAAGCTGTCGTCGATATCACGACTCAATGTGTCCGTCATCAACCCCAGGGCTTCGATCTGCTCCCGCGCCTCGGAGAACCCCTGCTCAACACCACGGCGTGCATCGGAAAGCAGGCCTGCCAGGCGCTCCGAGTCTGCACCGGCAGCCGCTTCCTTTTGCAGGCGCTGCTGGACGAAGCCCAGCACGCGGCTGGCCACGTCGGCGGCTGTCGGCGGTTCGAATCGATTTCGGGTGGAGGCAGATGCGTCGGGGCCGGATGCCCCGAGTCGTTGCTGAAGCTGTTGTTCAAGCCTGCTTCGAAGTGCGTTAATAGCATCCTCGGGCGTGCGGATCGCCCCCCTGCCCTGTTCCCGGACCTTGGTAGGCTCGGGGGCATTGTTTGTCGACCGGCTTCCCGATGGCTCCGCGCCGGAGCGACCTGGCATTCCGGAACCGGGAATATTAATTGGAGAAACCATACCCTCACCCCTCATCAGCGCTGTCTGCAGGCAGGACATGGGATGCTTCCGCAGCCTGCCCCTGTTTATCGGCAGACCGGCGGCAGGCATTAAGAACGTTTCGGTATTAGCACCAGATGATTAGGCAATTCGTTTTTCTCGCGGGTTGCGGGCAACTGCTCCCGCAGGTGCTGGCCGCAACTTTCGATGCAACCGAGGAAGCCGGCCAGGGTATCGCCACTGCGAACCTGGTTGGTAAAGGTGCCGACAATCTCTTCCCAAACGCCGTCGCTGACCTTATCGGCAATGCCCTGATCCACCAGAATTTCAACATAGTGTTCCGCTTCCGAGACGAAAATCAGCATGCCAACGCCGCCCTGGGTGTGATGAAGATCCTGCTCCAGGAATTGCCGCCGGGCCATGTTGGACGCCCGCCAGAAGCGAACAGCCTTTGGAACCAGATGATGCCCCACACCCGGAAACCGAAACAACAGGCATAACAGGATAAAGGTCACCCACTGAACCACCAGCAACCAGTCCGCGCCCAACGAACCGGTAAAGTAATTGATCGCTCCGGGCACCAGTAGTGCAATAACCCCGGCCCAGAGCAGAGGGATATAGGAATAATCATCGGAGGCTGCGGCAAGAACCGTTACCAGTTCCGCGTCGGTCTCACGCTCCACCTCTGTGATGGCCGAAGCCACCTGTTGTTGCTCACTGTCTGTTAGTAACGTCATGTTCGTTCCGGTGTTGCTGAATCAATAGGTTCGCTGTCTACTCGCGTTGAGTCGCTGGTTTACCAACCGCCGGAGGCACCACCGCCGCCGAAGCCACCGCCTCCGCCGCTGAAGCCACCACCGCCAAAACCGCCGCCGCGACCTCCACCAAGACCACCAGCGAGCGCACCGGCCAGCAGGGCACTGCGGCCACCACGGCCCCCGCCGACACCGCCTCTAAAGAACGCAATCAGCACAATGACGAAAAACAGGATGCCCAACGCCGGATGGGGCCGATCGTCTTCGGCTGCCTGGCGACTGGACTTCGGAACCGCAAGTGGCTCACCACCCAATACCTGAACCATGGCCGCAGCACCGTTGGCAATGCCGGTGGCAAAATCCCCCTGCCTGAACGCCGGGGTAATGATCTGATTAATAATCGTGGCGGATGTGGCGTCGGTCAGTCGACCTTCGAGGCCGTAGCCAACCTCGATGCGAATCCGCCGCTCATCCTTGGCTACCAACAGCAACGCACCGTTGTCTTCACCTTCCTGGCCAATTCCCCAGTGACGACCCAACTGGTAGCCAAAGTCTTCAATGGCATAGCCCTGAAGGTTCGGCAGCGTCACCACAACCACCTGTTCGGTCGTTGACTGCTCGTGGGCCTCAAGCATCTGGCTGAGGCGACGTTCAACTTTGGCGGGCAGCATGTCGGCGCGGTCCACCACGCGACCGGTCAGGTCGGGGAAATCAGGAGTGGATTGCGCCTGGGCATTGGCCTGGCACAGCACAATCAAGGCCAGAAAAACGATAACGGGGTGGAAACGAACAGGCATCAGAACTCCACCTGTGGCGCTTCCTGGGCATCGGGGGTAGTGGCCTCGAAGTTGGCCCTCAACTCAAGGTCGCTGTAAAGCATGCTGTGCCAGAGACGGCCTGGAAAGGTCCGGATTTCCGTATTGTAGCGTTCAACCGCCTGGATAAAGTCACGCCTTGCGACCGAGATACGGTTCTCCGTACCTTCCAGTTGCGACTGCAACGCCAGGAAGTTCTGGTTTGACTTCAGATCCGGGTAGCGCTCTGAAACCGCCATCAGGCGGCTGAGCGCACTGCTGAGTTCACCCTGAACCTGCTGGAACTGTTTCAGCTTCTCGGGGTTGTTGAGAATGCTTTCGTCGACCTGAATAGAGGTCGCCTTTGAACGCGCTTCGGTGACTGCTGTCAGGGTTTCCTGTTCCTGATCCGCAAAACCTTTCACCGTTTCAACGAGGTTCGGCACCAGATCCGCCCGCCTCTGGTACTGGTTCTCCACCTGCGCCCAGGCTGATTTAACCTGCTCGTCATACGTTGGAATGTTGTTGATGCCGCAGCCGGTGAGCAGCATGGCCAGCAAGGCCAGAGCAGCAAGCTGAAAGGGCGTTCGGCCTGGGCTGGCCATGGGTCGGTCGTGCATAGCGTATCGGTTCCTTGATGGTGGGTCTGGTCATCGTCGGCCTAAGACACTATCACATTTTTCCGCCCGACATCTGCCGCCCAGGCGGCCGAAAACACTGTATACATATACAGATGCCTTAAGTATACTCACCGCAGATTCAATGAACCCCACCAGACACGACAACGTGCGGGAACACACTGGAGAACGTCATGGCCGTACAAGCGCTGTATTACTCGGAGAGGGATGGACTGGAGATGGCACTGAAACACCCCGACACAATGCTCTTCTCGTCCAAAGCGGAAGCCGATGCCCGGGACAAAGTCCTGGAACTGGCCGAGGAAATCACCCAGTTTCTACAGGCGCGAGTTGAGGGCCTGGATGAAGCCATGGCGGAAAAAGCGGCACTCGCCATTGCCGAGGAAAAGGACCTGTTCGCCAAGGCCCTGAAAAAACCCTCATTGCTGAACGAAACCACCGACGCATAACCCAGAATGGGCGGGGAGGCGCTCATTCACCACACGCCTCCCCGCCTCGGTACGTCTGCGCGGATCAGTCTCCCAGGGGATTGATATCCCCAATAAACCTCAACATATCCGCCATGGTGAAGGTTCCTGGCGTGGCTGCCGGCAGGGATGGTTTCCAGTCTTTGCCCTCCTGCCAGAGGAACGACTGCTGATCACCGTGGATCAACCCCACGAACACCTCAGACACGATGGCTGCCCCAACCGGGCCCAGCCGGTCACCGGCCTCTTTCACCTGCGCTTCCTTCAGGATGTAGTACCACAGCGGTGTTGACTCATGCAGCCCCTGGCGCTTGGCTTCCTCGCCATCCGGCCCGGTCACAATTTCATCGGCAGTCAACGCATTGGCTGCGCCCATTTCACGGGCCACATCCTGGCCGGAGGGCAAGCCCAGGCTCACGCCGCGCTTGAGATTACGGAAAGCCAGGTTACCGCCACCACCCGGCAGATTATGAAGTTCCTCCACCAACAACGGGTCCAGTTTCCGCGACGGATTGAATGGCATCGACGATGGACGGTCAAGGTCGTGGAAGCGCCGCCAGTCGATAATCCAGTTGCTGGGCAACACACTGACTGGCGTTGGCCCGGTGGGAGGCTGCGGTGCGAGATTTCCAATAATGTCCCCAGACAGTCCGGAGAACGCAAACAACAGATCAAAACCGGTATCCGCGAAGATCCGGTTGTGGCTATAGCGCTGGCGCACCATGCTGTGCCCCAAACGATAGGCCGCCACTGAAAACTCCACCGGCATGTAAGGGGTTTTCTTGAACCGGTAGTACTGCCGGCCATCGTTGAGAATTCGGTCGGTCGCACCTTCCCCGCACAGACGCTCCATCCAGTCGTGGAGCACCATCCACTGATAGTGGTAAGTCACGGTTTTCCTGGCTTCAGTCAGGAGCTGTTCAGCCGCTACGCCCTCGCTCTGCAGCTTGTCACACACAGCGTTATGGAACTTCAGGAAGGCCAGGTGGGTCTGCGCAACCAGCAGGTTTTCATCGTTGCGCGGGTCACCAATCAATGCCACGCCTTCCGGGCTGCGGGGAAGGTCGTTGGCAAAATCGCCGGTGATGCCACCAAAATCGACGTTGATGTTCCGGCCAATCACCAACTTGGGACCACGTTGCGAAGGGTCCGCCGGGTTCCTGGCATACAGATGGGGTGAGCCGTCAGGGCCGAGACCATAGACATTATCCAGGTCCAGCGCCGGGGTACGGAAGTTCTCCAGTCCCAGCGGGTCCCTTTTCTTATCGGACAAAGAGCTCAGATCGAGCGTGATGTCGTGGTCGACAAACTGGCCAAAGTAGGTGTAACCGCCCGGAATGCCCGGATTGTCCAGTGAACTGTCCGTCGGATCGGGATCCAGCATGGCTTCCGCCAGCGCCTGTAACTTGTTGTCTGGCACATCCAGGGCCGACAGGCCCGGAAACATACGACCAAACATGCCTGGGTCATCGTGGCCGGATAACTGGTCAAGCCCCTTGCGTGACGGGTGCCGTCCGCCCATGCCATGGCCGGGACACATGTTGACTTTCTTGTACGTTTTTTCGCTCGTTTCGAACGTTTCCTTGATATTCATTCCTCTCTCCCATTTGGACTATCAGGTCCTCAGACCGTCGAAGCCGCGAACAACGGCCAGGGCGTCGTGCCCTTCGCGACGAGCCCCAGGGAAATAGCAGCTTCCATGCCAGCGAGATATCAAGTGAAAAAACCGAACTACGGGCCCATCGGAATCCCATGCTCAAACAGGCAGTTAACAACAACAGCCAGGCACATTCAGGACCGACAGCCAACATTGGACAACTTCCACGACCGCCGGAAAACAGCACGCCTGCATACATTGCTGACAGCGGGTGACGACGGAATTTTTTCAGGAGAGCACGAAAAAGTACGGATTTGAGATTTTTGCAGACAGGAGCCAACACAATCACTGCACTTTAAACACATTTACAGAGTTTTCTGGTTTGCTTTACACCCTACGTATCAAAATCTGACACTTTTTAGCCGAACGACCTTGGCGTTTTCCACTTCGAGCTCTAATGACCACCCCCTATCTCAGCCCTAAATAGCATTGCCCCGTAAAATCAGCCACCTGAATGCGTACAGACCTGGGCGAGGAATCAACATTCAGACGATATGTCGCATATGCAAAGATGTTGAAACTCATTACAGCTTTTACAAACCATTTCCGGAAATACTGGTATCAACGCCTGAAACGCGTCTCCAGAACCACCGCCGAATTGGTTCGCTCCACACCCTCAAGATTGCCGATTTCGTCCAGAACCGCACTCAGCTCCTCCAGGGACTGAGCCTGGACGATGGCAATCAGATCATACTCGCCGCTGACAGAATACAACTGGGATACCTGGCTGATCTGTTCCAGGGCTGCGTTGGTTCGAGCCGTCAGCTTCTGGAAAACCTTGATCGACACATGGGCCTCCACCTGGGTTGCCGTGTACTCGCCCCCAAGCTCAACGGAATACCCGCGAATCACGCCACTCGCTTCGAGCTTTGCAATGCGGTTCTGCACCGTTGAGCGCGACAGGTCCAGTGCCCTGGCCAGGTCCGAGACACTGCAACGGGCATTCTGGCGCAGGTGTAATAGTAGCCTTTGGTCCTGCTTGCTGATCATATCGACATCATTCCTGGTCAAATTGCCATAATATATCATCATTTATCATTTTTTGACGCTACAAAATGGCACTACACCCCATCATACTGGCCCTGCCACTCTCCGCTTCCAGCGGTCAGCAGATGAGGACATGTCTATGATTATCCGCCCGGTTGCCCTCTCAGACCTCGCCGCTCTGCAGCAGATTGCCGTGGAATCCGGCCCCGGTTTCACCTCACTGGTCGATGACCGTGATTTCCTGACCCAGAAAATCCGTCATTCCATGGACAGTTTTAACCGCCATACCGGTACCCCAGGCGACGAAGGCTATCTGTTCGTGTTGGAAGACCCGGAAACCGGCGAAATCATGGGTACCACCGGTATTGAAGCCTCTGTAGGCATCCGACGCCCTCTGTATCATTATCATCGCAGCCAGGTCGTTCACCACTCGCCGGAACTGAATCTGCTCCGCCGACTGGAAGTCCTCAACATGTGCAATCATTACACCGGTTGCAGCGAGATCTGCACACTGTTTTTGCGGCCCAGGTTTCGGCGGGCGCACGCGGGCAAGCTGCTCTCCCGGGTTCGCTTTCTGTTTATGGCCCAGCATCCGCAGCGTTTTGCTGAGACTGTCATCGCTGAAATGCGGGGCATCTCGGACGAACGCGGGCAGTCGCCCTTCTGGGATTGGTTGCGGACCCATTTCGTGGATCTTGATTTCAGCACGGTGACACGCATGGTGGGCACGGGCGACAACGGCTTTATCGCCGACCTGATGCCCCGACACCCGCTCTACACCCATTTGATGGACGAAAACGCCCGCGCTGTTATCGGGCAGGTACACCCGCAAACCCGTCCGGCCCTCGCCATGCTCGAAGCCGAAGGGTTCCGCCATAATGGTTACGTGGATCTGTTTGATGCCGGCCCGACCGTTGAGGCGAGACTGGCCGATATCCGCTCGGTATCGACGTCCGTCGGCTGCCGTATCCAGATTGTTGATGATGTGCGACCGACGCTCGAGGAATGGAACCGGGGTGGCCAGGGCCGACTGTTGGCCATCACCAATACCGAAACGGCGAATTTCCGCGCCACCGTCACCAGTGCTGCCCGATACCTGCCTGCTCACAATCTCCTGCAGGTACCGGCAGCACTGGCAAAGTCGCTTAATCTGCGCAACGATGGAGAAGTCCGTTTCATGGAACTTGCAGCCGCACAGAGCGGAGCTGCGACCACAGCCATTCCACTGCGCCAACAACAGGAGGCCATCCATGCACACCGATAGAGATACTTTGTTCCGCCACCTTTGGGACAATTACTGCGAGGTGACACCCTCGGCACAGGATATCCACCGGTTGCTGGATGACACCCAGGGCGGCGAAATTGTGAATGACCACATTGCCCTGCGTACCTTCAACATCGAGAAGGTAAACCTGGACAAACTGGCCGCGCACTTCCTGGCGCTGGGATATCACGAAGGCGGCGACTATCACTTCGACGCCAAGAAACTGTACGCAAAACACTACGAGCATCCAGATCCGACTGCCCCCAAGGTGTTCATTTCCGAATTGCTGGTTGATCAGTGTTCCGGGTCGCTGCAATCCATTGTGGAAGGCCTGGTGAGCCAGATGGACCCTACCGCCGTCACCCGGGACGACTTTCTCTATTCCGGTCGTCACTGGGATGTCGACCACGCCACCTACCAGACCCTGCTGGAGGAAAGTGAATACGCGGCCTGGGTAGCGGCTTGGGGTTATCGGGCCAACCACTTTACGGTGAGCATCAATCATCTCAGCCGATTCAAAACCGTGGCTGAAATCAATCAGACCCTCAAAGACAACGGTTACCGTGTGAACAGTTCCGGAGGTGAGATCAAAGGCTCTCCGGAAGAGCTGCTGGAACAATCTTCCACCATGGCGGACCGTGCCGACGTCCGGTTTACGGATCAGACGGCGGCCATACCAAGCTGCTTCTACGAGTTCGCACGTCGCTATGCCAAGCCTGACGGAGAGCTCTACAGTGGCTTTGTTGCCGCCTCGGCGGACAAGATTTTCGAGAGCACGGACAGCCGAACCTGAAGGACAAAGCCTTCAGGTCGTTACCAGTTCCTCACAGATGACCTTCAGGCAGGCTGGCCTGCATTGAGCACGAAGTGGTGTATCGCCGGCGATGTCCCCATCCATGGTGACCGTTCGGCGCGAACGGGTGGTGATCGACACGGTCGGGCTTTTGAGGTGAACCACTGTGCTGGTTCGTTTCGGAGAGTTACGGCTCAACCGCACCGTCAAAAAAGTCATGAAAAGCTGGAACAGCGAACGCGGCCTCACGGCCACGACATCCAATTGACCATCCCCTGCCGACGCCTGGGGAATCTCGTTGCCACCGCCGAAAAAGGCACCGGAGGACACCGCAATGGTCAGCCATCGCCCGGCTACGGTTCCCTTCTCGGTTTCGATGAGGCCATGGAAACCCCGATACACCCGCAGTTTCTGCAGCAACGCTACGCCATAGCTGAAGCGACCGAGAAGTCGTTTGGCGTCCGCCGACGACTCTCGAACCGGCAATGTGCCGAGTCCGATATGAGCCACGTTCAGAAACAGACCGTTATCGGTGGTGGCTACGTCCAGCATACGGGTCCGTCCTGCCGAGACCAGATTGCAAACATGCTGGGGATCGTCAGGCAGCCCCAGGTTGCGGGCAAAATCATTGGCGGTCCCGGAAGGCAGAACCGCGAGGGTAGCGCCGGTATCGAGACAAAAACCGGCCGCCGCATTTACTGAGCCATCGCCTCCAGCCGCGAGGATGAAGTCTCTGGGGCCCACCTCTTCGGTCCAGCTCTTATCGTCAAGACTGCAATCCCGGATATCGACAATGCCCGCACTTTCCAGGTAATTTCGCCAGAACTCAGCGCCACGATTGTCCTTTTCCCCGGCGTTGGGGTTGGCCATCAACCAGTAAACCATTGCATACCGTCTTCCTGGGTCTGTTTTGGATTTTTGACGTACTAAGGTATAAGCCATGGTAGCGGAACTTGCCATCAACATGGTCAAGGTTTAACGGCGCTGTAACGCCGCCACCGACGAACTAAGGGAGACCGATGCTGGAAGATGTCAATGTTGTCTGGCTGGGGTCGATTGCCAGCCTGCTGGCAGGCCTTGGGACAGGTGTCGGCGCCCTGGGTGTATTCCTGGTCAGAAAGCTCACGCCACAGCTGCAGGACGGCATGCTCAGCGCAGCTGCGGGGGTCATGCTGGCGGCGTCGTTCTTCTCGCTACTACTCCCGGGCATCGAATACGGCGAGGAGCTCACCGGCGCTACCTGGAGCGCCGCGTTGATGGTTATCGCCGGCCTTCTCATGGGCGCAGGCCTGCTCTTCAGCATTCATCAGCGGCTACCCCACGAACACTTCACCCTGGGCCGGGAAGGCCCTGACAGCGCACGTATACGCCGGATATGGCTGTTCATCATCGCCATTGCCCTGCACAACTTCCCTGAAGGCATGGCCGTTGGCGTCGGGTTTGCCGGTGGTGACATCGGTAATGGGGTGGCCCTGGCGGTGGGCATTGGGCTTCAGAACATCCCCGAAGGCCTGGCCGTGGCCGTCTCCCTGCTGGCCATCGAGCACTCACGCCTGAAATCCTTCGGGATCGCGGTGCTGACCGGGCTGCTCGAGCCCGTTGGCGGGCTTTTCGGCAGCACCATGGTATGGCTGGCAGAACCCATCATGCCGTGGACCCTCGGCTTCGCGGCCGGTGCCATGCTGTTCATTATCAGTGATGAGATCATCCCCGAGACCCATCGTGGCCGTTTCAAGACCCTGGCCACCTTCTCGCTTCTGGGCGGCTTCGTCATCATGATGTTCCTTGACGCCACGCTGGGTTAGCCGGGAAACAACACCCTCGCCATACCGATGCTGCTGACGATCAACAGCACAACGCCCAGCACCCGGAAGAAGATCGGTGTTTCCGCCTTCAGCATGCGGTCGTGAACGTAAAGCCCGATGACATGACCAATGGCAGCGCAGGGTAACAGCCACAGGTGGTGGATCAGCTGCAGGTCGACGCCCACCCAGATAAACGCCGCCATTTTGATCACCACCAGGATGAACCAGAGTGCGAACAGGGTGTCCCGCAGGCGCTCTTTCGGCAGATGCTGCGCCACAACGGCAATAATCAGCGGGGCACCAATCAGGGACGTACCACTGATGTAGCCGCCCACCATCAGAAACACCGCGTCCACAGTCCGGCTGCCGCTGCGAAAAGGCCGGTCAAGGATGTAGGAGATGGAGTACAGGGACACGATCACAAAGATAATCGTGCTCATGATCTCTGACGGCAGTGTGATCAGTCCGAACACCCCGATCAGCTTGGGCACGATCATGATCGCCAGAATCCGCCAGAGATAATGCCAATCGACCGTACCCACGACCGCCGCGCCATCATCACCCGTACCCGACGACTTGCGATTATTCATCCAGATGGTCAGGGAGGAAAACACCAACAGGTGCACTGCAATGATGGGCAGGAACACCAGCGGGTCGTCCAGCACCAGCAGCAGGAAAGGCAGTGAAAGCACCGCCCCGCCGAATCCCAGCCCGGAACGGACAAACCCGCTCCAGATAAAAATCAGGCCAATCAGGACATACTGGTACAACGCCAAGTCAGACATAGAGGTATCGAGGTTCCGGGAGCCAGGTTCGCGAATACAAAGGTATATGAGCATACCTGCCGGGAAGCCCTTACTTCCAGTAACAAACTGGCTACTTTTCTACAACGGAAGAAATGACAGAAAGCGCCTAGTTTTTAATCAATGCTTCCGGTAAAGCCGCCGGACAGAATTTCCGACAAGAACAACAGCCAGGCAGGAGGTGGGCCCTTCTGCCCGTGGTAAATGGAGAACAGCCATGTCAGCAGCAGTTGATCATCTGGACGAACGGCTCCGGGACGACGGAGAATCACTTGAGGAGATCATGCCCTCAGCCATCACCCTGGCCATGATGTTGCGCCACCGGACGATGGCGTCGTGGATGCGAATCGAGTTTGACGGCTACAGTGATACTTCGGAACTCCCGCCCTACCGGCGCGATGTTCCCGGCCATATCGTGGCCCGCTCACCCCAGTATGGCTGGATCCCCGCCCCGGTCGACGACAAGCAGAAGCAGGACTTCGGCCATCGAGACATGCCAGAAGGCATCAAATCCCTGGAAAAAACCTGTATGGCCTGCAAGAAAGGCACGGGCCACCGTATTGTTTTCGATAAAGAGGAAATGGCCACGCTTCAGGCGCATATCAACCTGACCGCCGAACTGGCCATTACCATCAGCAGGGACAGCTATAACAAGCTGCTTCGCGTTGTTCGCTGCGCCCTGTATCTCTGGGAACAGGAACTCATGGAACACGGGCTCAGTGGAGACCACAATTCCTACAGCACACAGGAACGGGAAAAAGTTGCCCACCTCGATGACCCCGAGCGGTTCTGGCGCAAGGCGCTTGAGGATAACGCCGACCTGCCCATTCCCGACGTGCGGGAAACCGGGTTCTTCGAACGTTTCTTCGGGCGGACAGGCTGACACAGCCTCTAGCGTTTAACGGTCTGTCAGCTTGATCTCGATACGTCGGTTCTGTCGCAGCGCCTCGGCAGAACCGCCCGAAGCAACCGGGAAAAATTCCCCGAAACCGGCAGCTACCATGCGGTTCTGGGGAACGCCTGCAGAGGCAAGGTAGCGCACGACGGCGACTGCCCTGGCCGTGGAGAGTTCCCAGTTCGAGGGAAACGCTTTGGTATTGATGGGAATCCGGTCGGTGTGGCCGTCGATGCGCAGAATCCAGTCGATATCCTCGGGAATGGCGTCCACCACGTCCAGCAGCACTTCTGCCAGCTTGTCCAGCTCCTGTTGACCCTCCTGCCCAAGGCTGGCGGAGCCGGAGGCAAACAGCAATTCCGAAGGTAACAGGAAGCGATCGCCGACAATGCGGATGTTCTCGTTATCCTGCAGAATATCCCGCAGCCTGGCGAAGAACTCCGACTGATAGCGTTCCAGTTCATTGACTCGTTCGGCAAGCAATGTATTCAGGCGCTTTCCCACCTCTTCAAGTTCGGCTTCCTTCTCGGCGGTGAGGTCCTCCTGTAAACGCAACGCAGCGGTGATGCGGCCGAGCTGATCCTGCAGCGCCGCAATCTGGTTCGAAAGCTGCTGGATGATTGCGCGCTGGGAAGCCGTCAGTTGCTCTTCATCCTCCAACTCCGACTCCGCCCTGGCGACGGCCTTGCCAAGATCTTCAACCCGCAGGGCCTGGGCCTCGGCATTGTATTGTTGCTCCAACCGCCGGGCCTTCTCCTCCTCCAGCTCCTCACGAAGTGTATCGTTCAGCGCGAGGCTTTCGCTGAAGCGGTTCTGGACCGCAGCCATCTCGTTTTCCAGGGCGGCGGTCTCTTCCTGCTCAAGACCAAGCAACCGGGAAATTTCCTGCAAGCGGCTATTGAGCCTGGCCAGTTCCGAATCCCGATCCGAGAGGGTTTGCGACAGGTACAGCTGGCTGACCACGTAAATCAGCAGCATGAAGATGATCAACATCAGCAGTGCCGACAACGCATCGACGTATCCGGGCCATACGTTGATGCTGCTGCGGGTTCGACGCCGGGAACCGATCATGGGGCTGGCCTGCTATCGCGGATCATCGTCAACCCGGTCCACGAGGTTGGTTACACCAGTCAGCCATTCCTCCAGGCCGTCGTAAAACCGGTTCTGGGCGTGGCCCGCCTGGATATCCAGAAAACCCAGGACCAAGGAGCCACCAAGCCCCAGCAGCGACGAGCTGAACGCCGTTCCCATGCCTTCCAGGGGTTCCAGCAGCCCAGACTGCAGGCCCGCAAACACCTTGCCGAAGTCCTCCTGGCTCATGTCCAGGTTTACAATGACGGCACCTACGGAATTGATGGTTCCAAGCAGGCCCCAGAAGGTGCCCAGCAATCCCAGGAAGATGAGAAGACTGATGAAATAGCGGGTGATTTCGCGCTGTTCGTCCATGCGGCTGTGGATGCCATCCAGCACCGTACGCAACGACATGGTGGACAACGAGAAGCGGTCACGCTTGGAGTCGTCATCCAACTGTCGCGCCAGCGGCTTCAGAAGACGGGGTTCCTGCAATACGGAGAGCCCGGCGTTGCCGGTGCGGAACTGCGCAATCCAGCGCAATTCCGGAAACAGCACAAACACCTGGCGATAGGTGATGGCAATACCAACCAGCAGCACACAAACAATTAACAGGTTGAACACCCAGTTCGCCATAAACGCGGCCTGCAATGGTTTGTGGATCAATGCACAAACCACCACAACGACCACCAGGAACAGCGTCATCCAGAAAAGGGTATGCTTGGGATTGCTCATTAACGCCACCGCATTCGTCGGGAAACACGTTAAAAGCTAGCACAAGCTTGCCATTACTGCTGTCCACAACCCCACTGGTTGCGTTAAGGATTTGTTACCACCGCTCAAGGCTCGTAGCGTTGAGCGATACTGTCCAGGGCGCCGCTGTCGCGCGCTTCATCAAGCGCTGCCTGAAGGTCCTCCACAATGGCCGGGGCCGTTTCGTTGCTGACCGCCAGGTACATCGGCGTCTCACGGAAAACGAGAACCGGTTTCAGGCCAGTGATATCGTGCTCTTCCTCCGCCACCAGAGGCCCCACGAGACCATCTGTCACCCAAAGGTCGGCCTGGCCCAGCACCAAACGGCGAGGATTCTGCTCACCGGACACATTCATGACCAGATCAAACCCCTCACTCACCAGATAGTCCGACATGACGTCACCCTTGTACCCGGCAATCTTGTACTGCCGGGCACCTTCGAGGGACTCCAACTGGATGTTGGAATCGGGCGCGGCAAACAGGGTCCACTTGATCGACGCCAGCGGGCCGACCCACTGAAACTCGTCTTCCCGCTCCTCGGTTCTGGCGGTGCAGAACAGAGCATGGTTCTCCCGCCCCTGGACCCATTCGTAGGCACGGCTCCAGTCCCGCATCTTCATGACGTATTCGTAGTCCACCCGCTCCATCATGGTTTTAACCATATCGGTACAGATACCGGTGATATCGTCTTCATTATGGGCGAAGCCCTGCCCCGTGGTTGACGCGTTATAGGGTGGGTAGTTCTCGGTGAAGATATACAGCTTCTCGTCAGCAACGGCCGACGACACCACCGCCAGCATAAGGAGGCCTTGCAAGACCGGTCTAATGAACTTCAACGGGCCGGTCATTTCTGGGCCTGGTTTGGCTGGCATGCTTTTGTCCTCGTCGCAATGGGTAGGGGTATTGGTAGTTTAGGCTAGTCACTTTGAGCAATAATGCCAATACACCCGTCAATACCTTTATCCATCGGAATAAACAGATTTTCCGCTGAAACTGGTCTACCGTGAGGTGTGAAGAAGTGTAAAATCTGAATGCATGTTTATGGAATTGTTGGCAGCCGGCCTGCCCAGGGACCCCGTTTATGACAGAAAGCCAGACCCGTATCACCGGCCTCCGTCAAAACGCTCTCATCGTTGTTCGCGGTTTTATTCCTTGTGGATGTGAACTGGTCGCGGCCTCGTCCGGCGACGACGGCGCCCAACTGACACTGGCGAACCTCACTTCGCCTGGTCTGATACAACACCTGAATGGGTCGGACCACACTCCCGCCGAACTATTTCTGTTTGACGGCAATCACCCCACGCGTGTGAGTGGTGGTCTACAAGCTGCCGCTGGGGACAGTGTGCGGATGACCAGTGATCCCCACGACGCGGAAACCATTGAATATCTGCGACGCTTGCCACAAAGGATTCCTGATCAGCTCACCCCACCCTCCGCCAGCTTGCCGTCGTTGCGAGATACCTACAAAAAACACACCCGGCGCCTGCTGGGCACCCTGGTAGCCGACTTCATCGACCACGCCTGCGAGGGTATCGGGAACGACCTTGAACAAGCGGCGGAAGTGCGTGAGATCACCCGTCTGAAGGACATGCGCTTTATCTTCAACAGTCGGGGGGAGCAGATATACCGGGATTTTACGCTGCAGTTCCAAGCGTTCGACCACCAGCTCAACCCGAGTAAGGACAACGACAGCCAAAACGGCGAACTCAGGGTCGTGGAGCAGCATGTTTTTGAGGACTGGCTGGAACTCCAAATGGTGGCATCCGAGCTCGCCAGCAAACACACCAATACGCTGTTCGTGCTCAGCCAGTTGCTCAACCAGCTTTTTTCCTGCGATATCAGCGACCGCAGCAACCCTCTTTCACCACTGTCACTGTGCACCTGTCTGCAATTCGCCATTGATCGACTCGGTATTGCCCGACAGCATCGCGGCACGCTCTACCTTGCTTTCGAGACCGTGCTGGATGACCTCTGGCCCCGAGCCGCAGAGTCGCTGAACCGCGACCTTCGTGCAGCGGGCATGCTGGCGCTCGATCTGACCAGCTTGCCTTCCAACTGGTCACTGAGGGAATCCAATAAGGCCCGGGAAGCACCAACGGAGACGCCCCATCCTGAAGCTTCGGTGGTAGATTCCACGCCCCCCGCGGCACCCGCCTCTGCCCCTGGGCGTTCGTTACTGCGACTGATGAGCCTGCAACAGGATCCGGGTAACCTGCGGGATACCTGGCCACGCACCAACCCACAGTTTACCGCCGAACTGCGACCGCACAGAGATGATCTGCGCAAGGTGCTGGGCGAGCCGGGCCCCAGCATGGAGGAGGCCATTCGAAACCTGGCATCCTCCAATCCGGATCTGGAACAGGCACTTGATGACGGTACGTGGGACAAAGTCACCCTCGTGGATCGTCTGTTCGCCCCACTGGAGCATGAACAGGGGCTGAACAGAACGCTGAGGGAACAGCTTGAACAGTTGAGACTTCCGGTTCTGGAGGTCCTGCTCGATACCTCTGAATTTCTGGACCGCGACAACCACCCGGCCAGGACCATCGTCAACGATCTTATGCGCCTCTGCCTGGCCGAGCGGAGTTCAAGCCGCAACCTGGAACAGACGGTGACGGGGATTATCGATGAACTCATCCAGACGGAAGAACGGGATGAAGCGTTTTACAGGTCCATCGGTACCCGGTTGCAGGGCCTGGTAGAACGCCAGGAACAATCGTTCCTGAGGAACTCCGAACGTATCGCCAAGACCCTGGAAGGCAAGGAGCGCCTGCGGCAGACGCGGCTCGGCGTGCAGCGACGCCTGAACATGATCCTGGCGGATAAAGCCGTGCCAACAGTACTGCTTGATCTTTTGAACGCAGGCTGGGAGCAGTTGATCGTACTGGCGGTATTGCGGGAAGGCGCTGAGAGCCAAACCGCCACAAGTTTCATTAACATCGTTGAGCAGATCCGCCTCTGGCTATCGGGCGGAGAAACCAGCAAGGATCTCGCATTTGAGCGGGAACTGGAAAGCGACGCGTTGATCCAGCTTATCGACAGGGAACTACGTACGGTTGGCGAAGTGTCTCCAGTCCGCGATGTGGTGGCGAGGCTGACCCGGGAATTGCATCAGCAGGTATCGACCGAAACAGTAACCCTCGACGCCTATCCCCCGGGTTCCTGCCAGCTGGAGGAAGCGGAGGCCTCTACAGAGTCAGTTGACACCCGCTGGGCCCGGCGTGCCCAGGAAATTGGCGTGGGCGATTGGGTTGAGATTGTCCTCGACAATGGTGAAAAACGGCGCATGCGACTGGTCTGGGGCGGCAAGGATGTCTTTCGCTTTGTGTTCCTTTCGCCCCAGGGGCTGGGTGAGGTGAGTTATCAATATTCCGAATTCGTGTCGAGACTGGCCCGCGGTGACGCGTGGCTCGTCAAGCAGGGTGACATTCCCTTTGTCGACCAGAGCCTGTTCGACATCGTTCAGGGGGTCTACAGCAAGCTCAACTTCGAAGCCACTCACGACGCCCTCACGGGATGTCTTCACCGGCATGATTTCGAGAAGCAGTTGGCCCAGGCCCTGTCCGTAATGGACGGCAAACCAGGTAGTCATACCCTGATGGTGTTCGACATCGACGAATTCAGTGTGATCAATGCCACCTATGGCACCGGCGTCGGCGACGAACTCCTTAAACGGTTTGCCTCCCTGCTTCAGGATCAGGCTTCGGGACACTCCGGCGATCACTGCATCGGTCGACTGGGAGGTAACGAATTCGCACTGCTGGCCCAAAAGATGCCGGTGGAGGAAGGACTGGATTTCTCCGAACGGCTGCGTGACGCCTTTCGAACCGAGTCACATACCGTTGACGACACCGAATTCTCCGCCACCCTGAGTGCGAGCGTGTGCCCTTTCGAAGACACCCTACGCTCTGCCGGCGAACTGATGAACCAGGCCAACCTGGCGCTCAAATCCGCCAAGAAGAAAGGCGGAAACAGCGTTGAACGGGTTCGGGACCAATCCCAGCAAGTGCCCACCTCGGGCCCCCAGTGGGTACCCGAAATTGACCGCAGCATACGCGATGGCAGCCTGTACCTGAGAGCACAGCGGATCCTTCCCCTGACTGATGGCAGCAACGGTGACATGTACGAACTGCTGCTAGGCCTTCAGAACTCCTCCGGCCAGGAAATTTCCCCACAAAGTTACATTGAGGCCGCGGAACAGTTCCGCCGGAGTTCCCGTGTTGACCTTTGGGTGATTGACGAAGCAATAGACTGGATGGAAGGACACCCAGGCGCCATGGAGAGCATCCATACGTTCAACATCAACCTCTCCGGCGCATCATTGAGTGACGACGCCTTTCTGTTCGCCCTGGAAACGAGGATGAAGCAGCACAACGCCCTCACCCATCAGATCTGTTTCGAAGTCACCGAGACGTCCGCCGTTGCCAACCTGCATTACGCCGCCGATTTCATGACCGAGATGAAGCGGCTTGGGTGCCGGTTTGCACTGGACGACTTCGGAACCGGCCTGTCCTCCTACGCCTACCTGCAAAAACTACCGGTGGACTACGTCAAGGTGGACGGCATATTCGTCCGTGACATGGCCAGTAACCTGACCAACTACGCATTGGTTCGATCCATCACCGAGTTGTGTCATTTCCTCGACATGAAAACCATCGCCGAATATGTGGAAGATATGGAGACATTGGAGCTGCTTAAAGAGATCCAGGTAGATTTCGGGCAGGGATTCTGTATTGCAAAACCCCGGCGGATGGATAGTCTGGGGGCCACCGCAAAAGCCTGAAACACCACAATCACCGAATCAACGGGAGACCACCCATGCCAAACAGCGTAAGAATCACGTACTGTACGGGCTGCAAGTGGATGCTTCGATCCGCCTGGATGGCCCAGGAACTGTTGAGCACCTTTGAAGAGGAGCTGAACGAACTGACCCTGATACCGGGCACAGGCGGAATTTTTGAAATTCACGTCAATGGCAAACGCATCTGGTCACGTAAGGAACAGCAAGGCTTCCCCGACATCCGGGAACTGAAGCAACTGGTTCGAAATGAAGTCTCGCCCGATCGATCACTCGGCCATACCGACGGGGTACCCACAGCCTGAGCACTCTGGTGTACATGCAAACCGGCCGCCATCATCGCCGGGCGACATAGCGAAACCATTTATTTACGTCCAGGCCTTAGACATTGGTTTCGTAGTGTCTTGCTGCAAAGGACGTTTCAGGCCACTATCATGGCATCTCTATTTGCGAAAACGAAAAGGCAACGCATGTTTCTTGAACGCTACCACACCGCCCAGAACGGACTCGTACTGATCAGCGCGACCCAGGCCAGTCGATTTGCCAAGGAAGTGGCCGGTGATTTTAATCCGATCCACAATCCGGATGCCCGGCGTTTCTGTGTTCCCGGAGACCTGCTGTTTGCCCTGCTATTGTCACACTTCGGCCTGTCCCGACAGATGACCTTCCATTTTCGCAGCCTGCTCGGCGAAAATGTTCCACTGGACTTCCGCGAGGACGACGACGGTCTGATCCGCGTCTACGATCAGAATGACAAGGTCTACATCGAGGTGGAACGCAGTGGTGAGCGGACTCACGATGACACCGTGATTGAGAACTTCACTCGCTGCTACGTGGCCGCGTCCGGCAAGAACTTCCCCCATACGCTCAAACCGCTGATGGAAAATGCTGGCGTGATGTTCAATCCGGACCGGCCAATGATCATGTATCAAAGCATGAGCCTGGCCCTGGATACGCTTGATGCGCCAAGCCCCGACCTTGAACTCCATAACGCGGAGCTGAAGCCGGACGGAAAGCGTGGCAATGTCTCACTGGACTACCGGCTGATCTCAGACGGCAACGTTGCCGGCGAGGTTTCCAAAAAGCTTGTGGTCAGTGGCCTTCGTGACTATGACGCCGGTGCCATGGATGCCGTGGTCGAGGAGTTCTATCGGCTCAAGGAAAAATCCTGGGATTGATGGGATGTCAACGCCCGTAGGCCAGGAAGAGAAACAGGCAGCTCTGGCCCGCCTGAACCGATTCAGTCAGATGGCCGATAACGCTATTGGCATACCCTTCACGCGCTTTCGGATCGGGCTGGAACCCATCATCGGCCTTGTTCCGGTACTCGGCGACCTGGCCGGGCTGCTCATGTCCTGCTACGTACTCCTGGAAGCGCACCGTGCCGGAGCCAGCCCCCGGGTCAAACAGCAAATGGCCAGGAACATGCTGATCGACTTTTTCGGCGGCCTTGTTCCGGTCATTGGCGACGTCTTCGACTTCGCCTGGAAGGCCAATGTCCGGAATACCCAACTGCTCAGGGAACACCTGGAATCCGAACTGAACGTTCCGCAAAAGCCGCGGTTCCCCTGGATGCAATTCCTGGTGATCGTGGGCACCCTGGCAGTATTCACCGCCCTTGTGGCGGTGTTTGCGCTCTGACTCAGGGTCACTACGGATTTATCCCCAATGCTTTCTGGCCTTAACTCGGTACATGTCACCCTATGCCTGTGACCCGTCATCACCAAGAGGACAGACAACATGGCAAAGACCCAATGCTCCAACTGCGGAGCCAGCCTTCCCACCGAAACGCCTAAATGCCCGGAATGCGGGAGCCTTCAGAGCTCCAGGCCCAAAATGATTATCGGCGCCGCCGGCGTTCTGATCGCAGCCCTGGCCATCGTGCTCGGCGCCATCTATGTTATAGCCAAGGATGAGCCCGCCAATCCGGCCGGTAGCACCACCGAGATCAGGCCCTAGCACCCCGTCTGGCTTCTAGGGAGAACCATAACAACAAACCATGAGGCACGCATGAGCGATACCACACCCGATACCGTCTGGGACTATCTGATCCAGGGTGCCAAGGTCTTCGACGGTATTGGCGAATTACCGGTCCGCGAAGACATCGCCATCGCAGATGGCAGGGTCGCAGCACGAGGGCCGGACCTTGATCCGCAAAAAGCGCACAAGGTCATCGATGCCACTGAACGCTGGGCCATGCCAGGGTTGTTTGACATTCATACCCACTACGACCTGGAGCTGGAGGTTGCCCCTGGCCTGCCCGAATCCGTGCGCCATGGCACCACCACGGTTGTCATTGCCAACTGTAGCCTGGGGCTGGCGTTTGGCGCACAGCGCAAGGACGGTGCAGACCCGATTGTGGACTGTTACGCCCGAGTGGAGAACATTCCCAAGGACGTCCTGCGGGCGACCGCCGATCGAGTGGACTGGAAGAACCCGAAGGAATACATCCAGCATCTGAACAGACTTAGCCTGGGCCCGAATCTGGTCACCATGGTGCCGCACTCAATGTTGCGGATTGAGGTCATGGGGTTTGACGCCAGCATTTCCCGTGACCCCACGGAAGACGAACTCAAGGCCATGGAGGCCTTGCTGGAGCAGGCCATGGATGACGGCTATGCCGGATTCTCCACCGATGCCCTGCCGTTCCATTACCTGGCCAACCAGCCCAATACCCGTAAGACCATACCCACGCAGTTCGCCAAATACCCGGAAATCAAACGGCTGACGGACGTGGTACGGCGCAAGGGCGGTGTCTGGCAGGCCACGCCACCGAAAGACAGCACCATGGGCACCATCAAGACCTTTCTGCTCAGTTGTGGCCTACTCCACGGCAAACCACTCAGAACAACGGTGGTGGCTGCCCTGGATGTGCAAAGCAACCGCAAGATCGTGCGGCTGGCGAGATTGCTGGCCCGGGTTCTCAATTCCCGACTTTTGCGGGGTGACTTCCACCTGCAGGCCCTGGCCGCCCCCTTCAAGGTATGGTCCGACGGCGCCGTAACGCCGCTCTCCGAGGAGATCGAGGAACTGCGTATTCTCAATGAGACCGAACTGGAGGACCGTGAAGGCCGGCTGAACATCCTCAACGATCCAGCCTACATCGCGTCGTTCAAAGCCATGTGGATGAGCGGCAAAACCGGTTTTGGCCTCAAGCGCCTCAAACGGCTGGTACGCCTGGAGGACTACGCCTTCAACCGTACCCTGGCGGACATGACCATCGACGTATGCCCCCTGAGAGAATGGCAAGGCCATACCTTTGCCGATGTCTTCGTTCGGGTGAATGCCGCCAACGCAGGAAAACCACTCGAAGGCAGCGATGCGGAACGGGCCCTGCTGAAAGACCACTTCTCTGGGGTGAAGGACGAAGGCGATTTCGTGCTGGCGATGCTGCGGGCGTTCGACCGTGATCTGAGCTGGTATACCGTGTCCGCGAATCGGAACGAACGCGTTGTCCGCAACCTGCTGATGGATCGGCAACTGCTGCCGGGCTTCAATGACAGTGGCGCCCATCTCACCAACATGGCCTTTTACGACGGCAACCTCAGAGCCCTGAAACTGGCCTCTGACGGCGGCGATATAGATGTAGCGTATATGGTACGCCGTCTCACCCGAGACCCCGCTCGTGTATTTGGCGTCAAAGGGGGCGGCATCGAAGTGGGCGATCAGGCCGACCTTATCCTGGTAGACCCGTCAGCCCTGCGCCGCATGGACCACAACAATACGGTGCAACGTCAGTACCGTGAGGCATTTCAGCACGAGCAACTGGTTAACCGCACCGACGGTGTGGTGCCCCTGGTGATGATTGCCGGTCATCCAGCGTGGCACGGAACGTCGTTCGACAATGCACTGGGTCAGAAAAAAATGGGCACCGTACTGGACACCACCTTCTGACATCCCGCAATCCTGTTGCCAACACTGCCTGAACTCTAATACTGTTCAGGCATGGACAAGAACACACCGGTTCCCCGCCTCGCCTTTCTTTATCCTGGACACGCTGCCGAGGATGACTACCCACGTCTGGCCGGAATGATCTCACCACCGGCTGAGGTCAGAGTCGTACATACGGCGTTCGATGAAGATGCACATACCGTTGACGCACTCACCGAAATGGGAAGCCCGGCGCGCCTTACGGAAGGAGCCGGACACCTTGAAAATGCGGATATGGAAGCCGTTTTATGGACCTCCACCAGTGCCAGTTTCGTTCGTGGCATCGACGGTATAGGGGAACAAATCGAGACGCTCGAAAACCTGCTTCATATCCCGGCCTCTACCACGGCCATGGCATTCGCCAGGGCGGTTACCGCCATCAACGCCAGGCGGGTCGCCATCGCGGCTACCTACCCGCGGGACATAGCCCTGCTGTTCAAAACGTTTCTGGAGCACTTCGATATCGAGGTAGTGCACATAAACTGCCGCGGCATTATTACCGCAGCGGAGGTGGGCACGCTGGAGAAAGAGGCCGTATTGAGGTTCGTGACGGACAATGACCACCCGGACGCAGATGCGCTATTGATTCCCGATACCGCATTGCATTCCGCCGCCTGGCTGGAGGACCTGGAGGCAGCGGCGGGCAAGCCGGTACTGACCGCTAATCAGGTCAGCTTCTGGGAGGGGCTGAGGCTGTGCGGCAAACTGACCCCGCAATCCGGCCTGGGTACCCTGTTCCGGGTAGACCCCTGGAACTAGGCCGCCTGTTTTCGCTGCTGCGTTACCACCAGGGCAACCCCGGTGATGGAGATAACACCCCCAATCATCGCAAGCACGCCCAACCTTTCATCAAAGAGCCAGTATGCTTCCAGCGCAGTGACAGGTGGCACCAGATAGAAAAGACTGGCCACCTGTGAGGCAGCACCGCGCCTGATAAGCCACATCAACAGCAGAATCGCCCCGATGGAAACACCGAACACCAGCCAGACCATCGACCAGATCAACGGCTGAGCCCACACCACCTCACGGGTTTCAAACGCAAAGGCACCAACGGCGAAAAACGTTGCCGCAGCACTGTACTGAATGAACGTACCTGCGACGAGATCCGACTGGGTGCCGTTACGTTTCTGGTACACCGTGCCCAAGGATATGCCGCCCAGGGACAGCGCAGCCCAAAGCAGAGTCCAAAGCGGGAAATCGGAAGCAGAAGCACCACCGCCGAACTTTTCCAGCAACACCAGTGTTACACCGACCAGGCCCAGTGCCAGGCCCAGCCATTGCCGGCTCGAGACACTTTCCTTCAGCACCAGAATGGCCACGGCCGACGTTACCAGCGGCTGCAGGCCGACAATAAGCGACACGATTCCCGACGGCATGCCCCCCTGAATCGCGTAGTAAACCCCGCCCAGATAACAGCCATGCACCAGCAGGCCGGTAACCGCCAGATGACCGGCACCACGCCAACCAGGCCAGCGGGTTTTCATTATCCAGGCGAGTACGCTGAGCAGTACCAGCGTAAACAGCATGCGTATCAGCAGGAGCGTAAACGGCTCAGCGAAGGGTAAACCATACTTGGCGCCAATGAAGCCCGTGCTCCACAGCCAAACAAAGAGCGCCGGCACAAAAAACGAATAGAAAATCGGGGGCATACGGTTAACCGAGAGGCAGACGAATGTGAGTCTGCCCACTGTAACCTGTGACTGACAAACAAAACAGATACAGTAAACGGAATTAACAACCAGTACAGATGTTCAGGGCGGGTCTGTATGGCCGGTGCAATTCCGAAACGCCGTCTAGATGCTGTCGTTCTTCTTGTCCGAGTCGTCCATCAGTTTGCGCTCGGTTTCATTCCACTGTTCTGATAAAGCGTCGTAGGCGTTGGAGAAGCCCTGCTTGGCACGTTCCCAGGCGGAGGATGAACTGGCCTGCAGCTCGTCATACCATTGCTGGACGCGTTGCCGCTGCTCCTGCAGTGACTCAAGGCTTTTCCTTGACCGTTCCCGGGCCGTGTCACTCATGTCGTCCCAATTCTGATCCAGTTCCTGCTGTAGCGTGTCTATGCGCTTGTCGAGAGCTGAGAGCGTATTTTCAATGGCTGTTTCCGCCTCTGCTTTCTGGTCCGCACCGAACTCCTGCAACGCCTGGCCAAGCTCGCGGGTTTCTTTTTTCAGCGACTCAACCGAAGAATCCCCGGACGATTCCGCCTGCAGGGAACCGGACATGCCAAGTGCAAGAACGAAAGCCAGAGAATAACCGAGTTGTTTGAAGAGCATTGAAATTCTCCCGATATTATTTGGTAGACAGTAACAACTTTTGTCGTAAAACCGCACCTTAGCAAAGCTTAATCAACCGACAATAAAGGTAATTAGACCAACAAAACAATCGTTTGCAGCACAAATCATTCTCTTGCGAAGCGTTTTCGGACTTCCACTATTTGTGGCTTTCAGGCCCATGTGCCACTTTGAAGGTGACGTTACACAACAGGAGAAATACTATGCTCTATTGGGCTATTGTATGCCTGATCGTCGCGGTAATCGCCGGCGTACTTGGTTTTGGTGGTATCGCGGGGACAGCCGCAGGGTTTGCGAAAATTCTGTTCTTTATCTTTCTGGTTCTGCTGGTTATTTCACTGGTGGCCAACGCGCTTCGGGGCAAAGGACCGAAACCCTAGAAGTCTTCGCGTCCGGCGGCATGTTTTTAACGTGTCGCCGGCATCTGCAACATCACCGCCGATATGTCGTCGCAAACGTCTTCCTGACTCTTACCAACACAATTGACTGCCACGTCCGCAGCCCGCGAGTAAAGCTCAAAACGTTCCCAAAACAGCTGTTCCAGCGACTGATCCGGTCGTCGGGAGATGCCACGGGCGCTGTAATCCCCTATCCTCGCAATGACCACCTCCAGCGGAATATCAAGAAACACCACGAGACCATCAGCTTTCAGGTGGCTCATCGCAGGTTCGCTGTAGACGGCGCTGCCGCCCGTGGATATCACCTGACGCCGCACATCCAGCCTCAGCAATACCTGCTCCTCAATTCGCCTTAGTGCCTGATAGCCATCACCGTCGACAATGTCCTGCAAGGTGCGACCTGCTTCCTCCTGAATCAGCAGGTCCGTATCGATAAACCCCAGGCCAAGCTGTTTTGCCAACAGCACCCCAACCGTACTTTTGCCGCTGCCGGGCATTCCGATGAGTACAAGGTTGCTGCGGGACGTATTCAAAGGCACAGAATCTCCAGGATGTCGCCAACAATGAGAATTGACCGGCTATATTGAGAAAAGTAACACTTTTCCGACAAACATTGCGGTTTCTTCAGGCAATTAACGCCGTATAATCCGCCTTACGGTTGTTATTTACGAATGCAGGCGGTGTTCTTGATCATGCACTCCAAGAGTCAACGATGATAAGCGGCAAAACCCTTCTCACTTCCTCGCTGGCATTTCTGCTACTGGCTTTCGTTGCGCCCGTATCGGCGGACAGTATCAAGCGTATTGTGCACCCCGACGGTACCGTGGAGTACACCAACGTCAAGGGCAGTGGCGACAAGCGTGCGTCAACAAAGGATGAAGTGGTTTACCGCTACACTGACGACAATGGCGTAGTTGCCTACAGTGGTATCCAGCCCGCCAGCTCGAATTTCAGTGTCATCCGGTTCCACTGCTACGCCTGCGATCCGGATTCCAACGTTAATTGGCGCACCACACCGCTGTTTCTGTCGCCCTACCGGGATGAAATCAAGACGGCCGCCAGGGAGTTCAACGTTGACCCCGCTCTGGTTCGGGCTGTCATCCATGCGGAATCGGCGTTTAATGACAAAGCCCTGTCGCCCAAGGGAGCCCAGGGGCTGATGCAGTTAATGCCTGCCACCGCAGAGGAGCTGGGTGTTCGCAATGCCATGGTGGCCCCGGAGAATATTCGCGGTGGAGTCAATTACCTGGCCCGTATGCTCAAGCGCTTCGACGGTGACATCAAGCTGGCAACGGCCGCCTACAATGCCGGCCCGGGGGCCGTCGGGCGCCATGGCGGCATACCACCCTACGCGGAAACCCGCGCCTATGTGGAACGGGTTGGAATCCTTCATCAGCGCTACGCCAGTAACTGACCGGCCTAACCGAGCGCCAGCCAAGCGCCCACCAGCATCATCAGACTGCCCGCCACACGGTTAACCGTGCGAACACCACCGCCTTGCTTTAGAGCCTTGCGCAGAGTCTTTCCACCGTGGGCGTAGAGCTGTAGGCAGAGGAACTCCAGGGCCAGTATGATCAGGATGAGAACCGTGAGTTGTGGCGCCATTGGCAGTTTACTGTCGATAAACGGCGGCAATAGCGCAATGAAAAACGCCCAGCCCTTCGGGTTGGCAATAGCGGTCACAAACCCCTGGAGCGCCAATTGCACCCTTGAGCTCTCCACCGGTTGCGAATCCTCCTCCGGCATGGCCATTTTGCCCCGGGACTGCCACATCTGGATGCCCAGCCAGGCAAGGTAGGCGCCGCCTACAACCTTGAATACGTCGAAGGCCGTCGGGTACTTCAACATGAAGGTTGCCACACCCACCGCCGCTGCAGTCGCCACTACGGCCACACCAACCAATTCTCCGGCCATCATCCACAACGCCCGCTTCACGCCAATAGTGATGCCGAGGGACAGCGCCAGGGTCATACACATACCCGGCGTAATGGACACCACAAAGAAGGTTGGGATAAACGCAGACAACAAGGCCAGGTTCAGTGACATCACGGGCAGACTCTTACATTGATAGAATGTTGGACGTTGAGAGAAACGAAACTCTTAATTATACAGTCCACGCAGATAATGCAACCCGGACAGCTGAGCCATCTGCCCACGAATCCAGGCCACCCTCTCCCATACATAGGACGAGGGGCTGGCGGCACTGAGCACTTTCGGATTGGGAAGAACCGCAGCAAGCCGTGCTGCCTGGGTTTGCGACAGCCGGCTGGCGGGGATGCCGAAAAAGGCCCAACTGGCAGCCTCAACACCGTAGATCCCATGGCCGAATTCGGCGATATTCAGGTACACCTCCATGATCCGACGCTTCGGCCAGATAGCGTCGATACCGAGCGCCAACCCGGCCTCCAACGACTTGCGCACGAAACTGCGCCCGTTCCACAGGAACAGGTTTTTTGCCGTCTGCTGGGTGATGGTGCTGGCGCCCCGCAAACCCTGGCCCGCACGGTATTCCGCAAGTGCCTTGCGAATGGCGCTGAAATCCACTCCCTGATGGTACGGAAAGCGTTGATCCTCACTGGCCACCACTGCCAACGGTACCCAGGGTGATATCTCGTCCAGGCTAACCCACTCCTGTCTGAGCTCGTGGCTGGAACCGGAAAACAGATGCCCCAGCATGAAGGTGGACGTCGGTGGGTTCACGAACCGGAGCAGGACAATCAATGCGATTATCAACAGCAAAAAGCCCACCAGTAACCAGGCAAGCGCACGCAGGGATTTTTGGATCACGGATCGTTGAGCCACGGTGTTATCATCACCCAGGTTTGGGAATCACGGAGAAAGTCGGAAAGACTATAACATTGCCACTATGAAGCTTTCCCGAATTCTCAGTAATCAAAACGGTGTCAGCCGCAAGCAGGCCAACGCCCTGGTCGCGGCCGGAACGGTTACAGTGGACGGTTGTATCTGCAGGGAGACAGCCCGGGAAGTCGACCGTTTCAGCACTGTAGCCTGCAACGGCAGGGTTATCCAGCACGGGGACGGAGCCCACTACCTGATGCTGAACAAACCGGCCGGATACCTCAGTGCCACGGCGGACAAGATTCACAAAACCGTAATGGAGCTGATCGACCCGGAACTGCGAAAAGACCTTCACATTGCCGGCAGGCTTGACCGCGCCAGCACCGGTTTGTTGATACTGACCAATGACGGAACCTGGTCACGAAGGCTTACGGAGCCCAGGGTAAAGCTCCCCAAAGTCTATCGCGTCACCACGGTCGAACCGGTTTCAACCGATGCCATAGAGCGCTTCGCGCAGGGAATCTGGTTCGAATACGAACAACTGACCACCTCTCCTGCGCGCCTGGAACCACTGTCTGCCAACGAATCCAGGGTAACGATCTACGAAGGCCGCTATCATCAGATCAAGCGTATGTTCCACGCAACGGGCAACCGTGTGAGTAGCCTGCACCGGGAACAAATGGGCGCGATAACACTGGACCCAACGCTGAAACCCGGGGAATTCCGACCACTCACCACCCGCGAAATTATTCTGGAATAACAACGAAACAGGGGGCGGTTTCCCGCCCCCTGTGAGTGCCTGTCTTCGATGGCGATCAGTTACATTGGCCGGCTTTGAAGACGCCGCTGTCGGTCTCCTTCACCCAGCTGTAGGTGCCGGATACCGCGCCCAGGTAATCGTTACCACCGGTGGTGTAGTACCCCCCTGAATAGTACGCCCGGCCAGCGGTATCATGGTTGAGATGGGTATCGTTCCAGTCCTGGCAGGTGACATCGCCGCCGGAGCCACCACCATCACCGCCTCCGCCGGTTCCGCTGCAAGCGCTGGGTTCGGACGTATACCAGAGCCCCGGATCGCCCTCATAGAGGGTGACATTGCTCCAGGTGTCGAAGGAGCCCCCGATGTCGATGTCGTCGCCACTGGCATAGGCCCTCAGGTTGGAGTTACCTCCAGCGTAGGCCCGGTTTGCCGAGATGTGGGCATTGGGCGACGCTGTCGCCTGCTCGCAGGTCTCGGTAGGTGCGTTGGGGTCATACACCTCGACCTGACGGCTTTTCGTCGTGGTATTGCTGTCGCTGTCAGTCGCACTGTAGTCGCAGGTGTAGGTTCCGACCGTTGACGTATCCACCGCACTGCAGTCAGCCGTTACCGTCAGTGAACCGTCCTCAGCATCCTGCCCGGTGGCACCCGGATCGGTAAACGTGGTGTTGATCGCCACGGTCATCGGGTTATCGCCGATTAGTGTGATGACCGGAAAACCCTCGGGCTCGGTTCCATCGCGGCTGTGGCGGTTAAAGAAATCCCAGATGATATCCGGATAGCTGGGCCCCACCCTCACGGACCATTTGCCATTATTACCATGCTCTCCGCCAACCCAGTAGTGACCATGATTGGTATCCTGGGTATTGGGGGTCGACAGGGGGCCGTCCAGGTAGACGGTTTCAACCACCGAACGCGCTCCGTTGGTGCCATCCTGGGTATAACGGATGTGCTCGCAGCTGTGGTTGTTCTGATAATAGGGTGAACAGGCGACTGACGAGGCGTAGGCCTGGCCCGTGGTCTGGAACCCGGACTCGCCAAACACCTGCAGGTGCGCATCCCGGGTGTTATCAGCCGCCTCTTTCAGCACGGTACAGTCGTTCTCGTTCTGCAACACCATAAGCGGGATCGGATACTGGTCGTCCACCTCCGACTGCATGTCGGAGGATACCCGCGATACGCTGTGAAACGTCGCACTACCGGGGCACTGTCCGGACAACGAGACAGACGCAGAATCCTCACCGTACGGCAGGCCCGAGGCAGGCGCGGCCGCCGCCCAGTATTCGTTATGGGCCACCGAGGCTACGGTTGCCATGGCACCGCCGGAAGACAGGCCGGTGATATAACGGCGATTGGCGTCAATGGTGTAATTGGACTCAACAGCCTGTGCAATCTGGTGCAGGTCCTCCACTTCGCCAGCGCCTTCATGGCGATGGTGGTCAAACCAGAAGCCCCAACAGTTTTCATTACGCAGCCCGTCGTAGCTGGTAATGAAGGGGGCAACCAGAATGAACCCGTACTCATCGGCGGCGGCTTTCAGCCCCCAGTCATTGAGCACGTCGTTGTTGGTCTGTTTGCAACCATGCAATGCCATCACCATGGGTGCAGGCGATTGCACGTTCGAGGGCACGTACACCTTGTAGTTACGGGCCCTGGACTGATTGTAGGATTGTTGTGGCAGGGTATAGGAATCTGTCTGGCCCGCGACCGCGGGAAGAGCAGGAATCATCAGGGCGGCGGAGGCCAGCAATGCCGATAGCGTGCCACCGCGCACCTGACGTGCGATGAGTTGGAACATCTTGAGCTCCTTTTATTGGATTTATTGTTCGGCAGTGTTGCAACTGAAAGATACGTGCCAGGATTGCAGGTTGCTGATTTCCCTCATCCCAGGGATTGTTCTGAATAACGATATGCCCGGAACGCCTGACAGAGGTGTCCGCGCGCCCGGACGGCCAAGAGCCTGCACGGGCAGTCATCCGCTTAACTTTCAGGTACCCTGCCCTTATTCGCCCTTACACACAGGAGCCACCATGACCCCAATAGCCATCGACATTGTTTCCGATATTGCGTGCCCCTGGTGCGCCATTGGTTATGCCCGCCTGGAAAAGGCGATGGACGCCCTGAAAGACGACATGGACTTCACTGTTGCATGGCATGCCTTTGAGCTGAACCCGGACCCATCCGGTGACGGCGAACCCATCCTGCCCGCCCTGAGCCGCAAATACGGCCGTAGCGAGGACGAGATGAGAGCCAATCAGGCGCAGATGATGGACATTGCCAAGGGGCTGGGGCTGAACTTCGAGAAACTTCAGGAACGCTACACTCGCAACACCTTTGATGCCCACAGGCTGGTGAAGTGGGCCGGTGAACAGGGCAAGCAGACCGATATGAAACTGGCGTTTTTCGAGGCCTATTTCGGACGCGGTGAGAATATTTCCAATCCGGATACGCTGATCCACTGCGTGGAAACGATTGGCCTGGACGGCTCGCAAGCGCGCGAGGTACTGGCGTCTGACCAGTATGCAGAGGCTGTTCGGGAGGAAGAGGCACAGTATCAGCAGGCAGGCGTGTCGGCAGTTCCTGCTTACATCATTAACCAGAAGTACCTGATATCCGGTGCGCAGGAGCCAGACACACTGATCAACGCGTTCCGGGAGATCGCTGACTCTGCCTGACCAAAACCCTTGCAACGCCCTTCCCTGGGCGTTGCAAGGTGACAGGTCGTTACTCGGATGCTGCAATCAGGCTGGCGTTGCCACCCGCCGCCGTGGTGTCCACACACAGGTGGCGCTCAATCACAAACCTCTGGTCTAGCTTGTGTTCGGTGATCAGCGGTAGCAGCGCACCTTCCCGCTTCGCCAGGGCCTGACGGTACTCCTTCAGCAAGGACGGCTCAGCGCAGCTTACGGCTGCCTGGAAACCACGCGCCTGGGACAATGCCTCTGGCTCCAACAGGCCCTCAATACCCACGATCGGCAAACCGGCCTTGGCAGCACGGTCAACCGTATCCTGGGTGCCCGGCGCAACCACAACCACCTTGTTGCCCTGGGACAGAGCCATTGCAGCCTGCTCCAACGCGGTTTCCTTGTCCGGACCAAGACAGAGCACCACACCTCGGGCATGATTGCTCAGGCGGTTCAGCTCACCCGTTGGCCCCGGCAATTCCTCGGCATGGGCGTCCAGCGGTGCTGGCACATCACCGAAAACAGGCTTCATGGCTTCAATTCGTGGCTCCGGCGCGGGCGCTTTCACATCCGCTACCTTGCCAATCAGCCCTTCAAGCTTCTTGATATCCACTGCTTTGGCACTGACATCCGCCGGGCGTTCAACCGTTTCACCTTTCAGGAAACGACGCACGTACTGCGGTCCGCCAGCCTTGGGGCCGGTACCGGAAAGACCTTCACCACCAAACGGCTGAGAGCCGACAATGGCACCGATCTGATTGCGGTTAACATAGGTGTTGCCCACCTTGATACGGCTGGCGATGCGTTCAACGCGGCGGTCAACACGGCTGTGAACACCGAAGGTCAGTCCATAGCCCTTGGCGTTAACGCTATCAACGACTTTGTCCAGGTCCTTGGCCGCGAATGTGGCCACATGCAGCACCGGGCCGAAGATTTCCTCTTCCAGCTCTTCAATGCCGCTGACACTGATCACCGCAGGTGACACGAAGTTGCCTTTCTCCGGCACCGTCATTTTCTTCATCAGCCGGCCCTTGGCTTCATATTTGTCACAGTGGTCGACAATCTTTTTTCTGGCCGTCTCATCGATGACCGGGCCAACATCGGTGGACAGTAACCAGGGATCACCAATGCCCAATTCATCCATCGCGCCATACAGCATTTCCAGCAGGTGGTCGGCAATGTCTTTTTGCACATACAGCATGCGCAGTGCAGAACAGCGCTGGCCCGCGCTCTGGAAAGATGACGCCAGAACATCCCGCACCACCTGTTCCGGCAGCGCCGTGGAGTCCACGATCATGGCGTTCAGACCACCGGTTTCCGCCACCAGGGTGGCATCGGGGGCCATGTTCTCGCTCATCTTCTTGTCGATGCGCTGGGCCGTCGCAGTCGAGCCGGTGAAGCAAACGCCGGCGACCCGCGAATCGGATGTCAACGCCCCGCCAACCGTCGCACCGGTGCCCGGCAGCAACTGGATCACATCTTCCGGAATACCGGCCTGGTGCATCAGCTCCACGGCCCTTACCGCCAATAGCGAGGTCTGCTCGGCCGGCTTGGCCAACACAGCATTGCCTGCTACCAGGTTGGCAAGAATCTGGCCGGTAAAGATCGCCAGCGGGAAGTTCCAGGGCGAAATACACACCACGACTCCGCGCGACTCACCGCTGTCCTTGTAGCGAATACCTTCGTTGGCATAGAACTGGGCGAAGTCCACCGCCTCCCGAATCTCAGCGACGCCATCCAGCAGCGACTTACCGGCTTCGCGGGTGGCCAGCGCAAACAGCTCGTAGGCATTTTCCTCATACAGGTCAGCGACCTTGCGAAGACACTCGGCCCGCTCTTCGGCGGACCGGGCCGACCAGGCCTTGAAGCCTTCCTGAGCTGCGGTGATTGCTGTGTTCACGTCCTCCTCGGACGCCTGCGTCACATGGCCAACCGTGTCTTCCGCGTCGGCGGGGTTACGGACCATTTGCACTTCCGCACCGGATACTTCGCCAGCGATGATCGGACCGCCTTTCCAGCGATGGTCACGATAGGCGTCCCGGCCTTCGTTGATTTCCGCAACCGTCACCGGATCGGTGATGTCCCAACCCTTGGAGTTTCTGCGCTGTTCACCGAAGAGCTTGAAGGGGTGGACGATCGCCTTGCTTGAGATATTACTGCCCATCTCTTTAACGGAGTCTATCGGGTCTTTGGCGATTTCTTCCGGCGTAATGCTCTTGTCCACGATCTGGTTCACGAAGGAACTGTTGGCGCCATTCTCCAGCAGGCGACGTACCAGATACGCCAACAGGTCTTTGTGGGGGCCAACCGGGGCATAAATCCGGCAAGGCACACCACTGGTTTTCAACACTTCGTTGTGGAGTGATTCACCCATACCGTGCAGGCGCTGAAACTCATAGTTATCCACGCCTTTGGATTTGGCCAGCTCGAGCACCGCCGATACCGAGTGGGCATTGTGGGTGGCGAACTGCGGATAGACCCGATCGGTCATGTTCAGCAGCTTGGTTGCGCAGGAGAGGAACGAAACGTCACTGCAGGCCTTGCGGGTGAATACCGGGAAACCGCTCAGGCCCATTACCTGGGCGCGTTTGATCTCGGCGTCCCAGTACGCGCCTTTTACCAGGCGCACCATAAAGCGACGGTCGTACTTCTCAGCCAGCCCGTACAGCCAGTCCAGCGCGAAGGCTGAACGCTTGCCGTAAGCCTGAACCACAACACCAAAACCGTCCCAACCGGCCAGTTCCGGGTCTGCGACCAGGGCTTCAATGACATCAAGGGACAGATCAAGCCGATCCTGTTCCTCGGCATCAATATTGAACCCCATATTGGCCGCTGCGGCCTTCTTTACCAGCTCTTTGGCGCGGGGTAGCAGTTCGTTCATCACCCGCTCTTTATTGCCATATTCGTATCGGGCCAGTAGTGCGGACAGTTTGACGGAGATACCCGGATTCTTGCGCACATCGCCTTTGCAGGCCTTGGCAATGCTATCAATGGCATTGGAGTAGGAGTCGAAATAGCGCTTGGCGTCCTCATCGGTGCGGGCAGCTTCACCCAGCATGTCATAGGAATAGGTATACCCCTTTTCCATGTATTCTTTGGCTTCGTCCTGGGCTTCGTCGATATCACGGCCCAACACGAACTGACGGCCCATTTCCTTCATGGCCTGACCTGCAACCGTGCGAATGACCGGCTCGCCGAAACGCTTCAGCAGCTTACGCAACGTGTCACCCACGCTGTGTCGCTCAGAGTCTTTCAATAGATTGCTGGTCATCAACAGCGCCACGGTCGCCGTGTTGATCAGTGCTGAGGACGCCTTGCCTACGTGAGTACCCCAGGCGCCAGAAGTGATCTTGTCTTCGATCAGTTCGTGAATGGTCATATTGTCCGGCACACGCAGCAACGCCTCAGCCAGACACATCAGTGCAACGCCTTCCTTGGTCGTGAGGCCGTACTCCGCCAGGAATTTTTCCATGATGGTGGACTTGGCATTCTTGCGGACGCTGCGTACCAGATCGGCGGCGCGCTCCGAGATTCCATCGCGCTCTGCCCGGGTCAACTGGGCGCCAGCAATCATCTCACTAATCACCTTGTGTTCGTCCGCGAGGTAATAATTGCGGATGGCCTGCCGGCTATCGACCAGTGTGGGAGTCTCTGATTGCTGCGGTCTCATGGTTGAACCCTCTCAGTTGTTTATCTTTCCCGCATTCTACCGGGAACGACAAAGACTATTTGACTGTAAAAACCATACAAGCGCGACGTTCAGGCTTTTTTGGTTAATTAAAATTTACATTTTTCCTGTGAAATGATTAATTTTCAGACGAAAACACCCTGACAGATGACTAAGCTGCCTTTGCAGCCAGCTCCCGAAGCACGCCGTGGGCCACCGAGAACACGGCACAATCCACGTCACTCGCGGCCTGCATATCAGCCAGCATCTTTTGCCAACGGCTCAACAGAGCCTGCTTGTCTTCACGCCAACGTTCAAGAGACTGCTCAGGAGACATCGATCCGCCCCCTTCGGACGCGAAGGACAGTACACTCGCGGTCAGGTTCCGCAACTGGTGGTCCAGTTCGTCCCTGTAATGAAGCGTCGCCAGTACCTGCCAGTGCCCCCGGGCCTTGAAGGCACGCATCTGACGGTCCAGCCAGGTCAGTTTGAGACCTTCACCCAAGCTGAAGTACACCCAGGCCACCGACTCAAGATCCCGATCCAACTGACGGCCGATTTCGATGATATCCATCAGCCAATAGCGGCTTTCTGCAGAGGCGGCATAGGCTGCCAGTTTTTCCGGAACATGGTGCTCACAGTATTTATCATAGCGTTCCTGCCACCGACTTGCAGGAATCACCGCCTCCAGGCTCTCTGTCGACGCCAACACCTCCGCCAGCGGCCGCTGATAGTGGGCAACACAGGCTTCCGGGTCCAGGTCAGCCCGGCGATTGTGCAACAGCCAGCTGGTACTGCGGGTAACCAGGCGAATCACATCGCTGAACAACTCCGCCTGCACGCCGGCACTGATTTTCCCGTCAAGCGCTTCGATCGCTTTCCACTGGGTCTCTACGTCATGGATCTGAAGGGAGATCAGGAAGCCGGCAGCAATCCGGCCACAGTCGGCACCGGTGGCATTACGCAGCTTGTCCGCCCAACTGATGCCCATGCGATTCACCATATCGTTGGCAATCTGCGTTGCAGCGATTTCCCCGCGCAGGGGATGGGCATCGATCGCGTCTGGAAAACGCTTGAGCAACGAGCCCGGGAAAGCGGAGTACAGGGCTGCGGAGAAACGATCGTCGTGAACAATAGGCGCAGCCTGCAACGCCTGCTTCAGTTCAATCTTGGCATAGGAAATCAACACCGAAAGCTCAGGGCGAGTCAGCCCCGAAGCACGCTCTCGCCGCGAGCGGAGTTCCTCGTCGTCGGGCAGAAATTCGAGGGACCGATCAAGTTTCCCCTCTGCCTCCAACCGCCGCATCAGGCGTTCGTACTCGTCCGTAGTGGCAACCGCCCCCGTGGCGGCCAGGCTCAGAGCCATGGCCTGACGGTAATTGTTCCGCAGCACCAGCTCCGACACTTCCGGAGTCATTGCCCGGAGCATCTGGTTACGCTGCCTCAGCGTCATCTTCCCGCTTCGCACCCGCTCGTTGAGCAGAATCTTGATGTTTACTTCATGGTCCGAACAGTCCACCCCACCGGCATTATCAATAAAGTCGGTATTGGCGGCACCACCGGTTCTGGCAAAACCGATGCGAGCAAGCTGGGTGAAACCGAGGTTTCCGCCCTCACCAAGGACCCCGCATTGTAGCTGGTGGCTGTCTATCCTTACGGCATCGTTGGACTTGTCGCCGACGTCGTCATGGGTCTCGCCAGCCGCTTTCACGTAGGTGCCGATACCACCATTCCAGAGCATGTCCACCGGGGCCTGCAACAGCGCACTGATCAACTCATTGGGCGGCAGGCGGGTTTCACGGATGCCGAGGCGTGCCTGCATCTGTGGCGACACGGGAATCCATTTGGCAGCCCGTGAGAACACACCACCACCCTCGCTGATCAGTTCTGCACTGTAGTCCTCCCAACTCGATCCCGGCGTTTCAAACAGGCGCTTGCGTTCGGCGAACGACGCCGCTGCATCCGGCTCCGGATCCACAAAGATGTGCAGGTGATTGAAGGCTGCCACAAGGCGAATGCGATCCGACAGCAGCATACCGTTGCCAAACACGTCCCCGCCCATGTCGCCAATACCCACAACTGTGAATTCGTCGGCCTGGGTGTCGATGCCTTTCTCAAGGAAATGACGTTTGACCGACTCCCAGGCGCCCTTCGCGGTAATACCCATTTTCTTATGGTCGTACCCCTCACTGCCGCCGGAGGCAAAAGCGTCACCAAGCCAGAAGCCGTATTCCCCGGAAAGCCGGTTCGCAATGTCAGAGAAGGTCGCCGTGCCTTTGTCGGCGGCCACCACCAGGTAGGTGTCATCGGCGTCGTGACGGACCACGTCAACCGGTGGCACTACGCTGCCTTCATCCAAGTTATCGGTCAGGTCCAGCAAACCTCGGATGAATGTCTGGTAGCAGGCAACACCCTCTTCTCTCAGCGCCTCGCGTGAGCCGCCTTCCGGAGGCTGCTTGACGATAAAGCCCCCTTTGGCACCCACGGGTACAATGACCGAATTCTTGACCTGCTGGGCCTTCACCAGCCCGAGTATCTCTGTGCGGTAGTCTTCGCTACGGTCGGACCAGCGCAAACCACCACGGGCCACGGCGCCTCCCCTGAGATGAACCCCTTCCACCCGAGGGGAACACACGAATACCTCGAAACGCGGGCATGGCTTGGGAATATCCGGGATGCTGGAAGGATCGAGTTTAAGCGAGATATAGCCTTTGAACTCGCCGGTGTCCTGGCGTTGGAAATAGTTGGTTCTGAGGGTGGCCTTGATCAGTACATAAAACCGCCGGAGGATACGGTCGTCGTCAAGGCTAGTTACGGCTTCGAGAGCCTCAAGAATCCGGTTCTCGATGTGCTCGGATTCTGTTTCCCGATTGTCCACTACAGGATCGAAACGAACGCTGAAAAAGGCGACCAGCAACGCCGTGATATCCAGGTGCCGGGCCAGGGTGTCGGCAATAAAGGGCTGGCTAAATCCGAAGCGCAACTGCTTGATGTAGCGGGAGTAGGCTCGCAGCAGGCTGACTTCACGCCAATTCAGACCCGCCGCCATCATCAACTGGTTGAAGTCGTCGTTTTCAGCGAAACCATTCCAGATTTCCCGGAACCCTTCCTGAAGTCGCGGTTTGGCCGCTTCGACATCTGCGCCACGGCAGCGGGAATGACATTCCACGGTAAAATCACTGACCCCGAACTGCTCGCCGTCACGCCGCCGAATACGATACGGGTGCTCCCCCAACACTCGCATGCCAAGATTCTCAAGGATCGGAATCACATCTGACAGAATCACCGGCTTGCCCTGACTGTAGAGCTTGAAGTTCAGTTCCTGCTCTCCCTGCTCCGATGATGTGTAGAACCTCATGGGCACATCAGAACTCAGGGCAATGGACTGGATTTGCTGGATATCGCCAGCGGCCTCCGCGACGGAGAATCTCGATCGGTAACTCGAAGGGAACCCGCCGCTGAACATCCCCGCCCAACGCTTTCCTTCCGCTTTACCCAACACCTCGGTCAAACGGCGGTGCAACGCGTCGTCCCAGGACTGGGACTCCTCCAGCATCGTCGCCACAACGTCACGCAGATGGCCGGAATCGTCCGGGTCGTAGTCCTCACCCTCCAACGCCTCGGAGAGCTGTTCCAGGAGGGTTTGCTTTTGAGGGGAATCGGAATGGGTCATCGGAGATCTCCGGGGATATCAACTGGGGCATGTATGACGGAACACCCCCAGTATAGACAACTCACGAAAGACTCTTTGCCCATAAAGTTTTAAAATGCAGGCAATTTGATTATATTCTTGGCTTTGTATAGCCGTATATCCATATCGAGAAATAAGTTATGGTCGAATTGGACAGGATCGATCACTCCATCATCCGCGAACTGCAAAAACACGCACGGGTGACCGTCACCGAACTGGCGTCACGTGTTGGTTTGTCAAAAACCCCCTGCCAGGTCCGTATGAGGCGCCTCGAAGAACAGGGCTATATCACGGGTTACACAGCCCTGATCAATCAGACCAAACTCGGACAGAGTCATATTGCCTTTGCCCAGGTCACCCTGAACGACACCAGCAGCAATGCCCTTGCGGCCTTTAACCATTCGGTGAAGCAGATTTCAGCGGTAGAGCAATGCCACATGATTGCCGGCAACTTCGACTACCTGCTGAAAGTACGCACGCGGAACATGGCGGAATACCGGCAAGTGCTGGGGGAGCAGATATCGGCGCTGCCCCATGTGTTGCAGACCAGCACGTTTGTGGTCATGGAGAATGTGAAAGACGCGGGGCTATGAGCCACAACGGCACCGAAAGCCCCGCTATCGGGTAAGCCGAGGATCAAACCCGCCCCAGAAACCGCCGCTCATCGACATTGACCTTAATGCGGTCGCCCGTGGAAATATGCTCGGGCACCTGCACCACCAGGCCGGTGGTGAGTCTGGCCGGTTTGGTGCGGGCAGTGGCCGAGCCACCCTTTACCGACGGGTCGGTTTCTTCGATCAGCAGGTCCACCGTTGGGGGCAAATCCAGCGCCACTGGCGCATCGCTCACCAGAATCACCATCAAGCCCTGAGTCTCTTCGTTGATGAACAGCAGCTCATCGGCAATGGCCTCGCCATTCAGGCTGTACTGCGTATAGTCCTCGCTATCCATGAAGACGTACTCCTCGCCATCCGAATAGGAGAACGTTGCTGGCCGACGGACCAGATCCGCCAGGTTCAGCATATCGGAGTCCTTGAAGGTCTGGTCGATCTTGTAGCCGGTTACAACGTCGTAAAGGCGCATGCGATACAGGCTGCCACCGGCACGCCCCTGCGGGACAGAACGCTCAATATCTTTTACGAAGTAGACACCACCTTCGTACTCGATCGCCGAATTCTTTTTGATTTCACCTGCTTTTGGCATTGCTACGGATTCCGGAATTTAAAGTGGGACAAACAGGGTGCTGATATATCATGAAGCGACGACGCTGGCGAGAGGCCCGACACCAAAATCAGGACACCAGCGCCCGCAAGTCCGCCAGAAAGCGATCAACCTGCTCCGGGGTGGTCGACCAGGAGCACATCAAACGGGCACTTCCGCCGATGAAATTGTAGAACTTCCACCCTTTGTCACGCAGCGCCGCCTGCACCGGGTCAGGCATTTCTACAAATACGCCGTTCACTTGCCTGGGGTAACGGAGCCCGATACCCGGCAAGCCTTCCAGGCCCTTCGCCAGTCGCTCTGCGCAGGCATTCGCGTGCCGGGCATTCTCCAGCCATACATTACCTTCAAGCAGCCCGCACCAGGGCGCGGAAATGTAGCGCATCTTTGACGCCAATTGCCCCGCCTGCTTGCAGCGCCATTCGAAGTCCTCTGCCAACGCACGATTGAAGAACACAACGGCCTCCCCCAGAGCCAGGCCGTTCTTGGTGCCCGAGAAACACAGTACGTCCACGCCAGCTTTCCAGGTAATCTCGGAAGGGTGAACATCCAGCGCCGCTACGGCATTGGCGAAACGAGCTCCGTCCATATGGATATTCAAGTTGAAACGATCAGCCGTTTGCCGGATCGCGCGTAGCTCGTCTGGAGAATAGACAGTACCCACCTCAGTTGCCTGGGTCAGGCTCAGGGCCTTGGGTTTGGGGTAGTGGATATCCGTGCGTTTGGTAACCAGGTGCTCAATACTCTCTGGCGTCAGCTTGCCGTTCGGCCCCTGCCCCAAAAGCAGTTTTGCACCGTTGGAAGCGTACTCCGGCCCGCCACACTCGTCGGTCTCGATGTGCGCCAGTTCGTGGCAGATCACACTGTGGAATGACTGCCCCATGGATGCCAGTGCCAGTGAGTTTGCGGCAGTGCCGTTGAACACAAAAAAGACATCGCAGTCGGTATCGAATAGGCCCCGAAGCCCATCGGCGGCTCGTTGTGTCCAGCGGTCTTCCCCATACGCCGGCTCGTCAGAACCATTCGCCTCGGCCATTGCGGACCAGGCTTGCGGGCAAATGCCACTGTAATTATCACTGGCAAACTGTTCTGACTCAGACACGGGCATACTCCTGGAAGGCTGTATCGAAAAGACTGATAAGACCTTAACTCTATTTGCAAAACTCCGAATTTGCTACTCAAAAAAGTGCTTTCCTCAGCTCGTCACGACATGCCGCCGAACACAGACCTACGAGTGAGAATGTCATTCTAAATTATTAATCATAATGAGATTGATTTGCATTATTTAATGCGACTGATATGATTGCCGCCATCCAACATGAACATCCGTTCATTTCTCTCCCAGCGTTTTCCGGAGGTTTTCGATGGCCCAGTCTCCCACCCCGCACCAGCTCACGCTGGCGATCAGGCGCACACTAACCCTTTTGGCAACCTGCTCGGCAATCTGTGTTCCAGCTATCGCGGCTGCGCAGGACGATGCCAGCGAACCAACGAGTCTGGGGGAGCTGGTTGTGTCCGCAACCGCTTTGAAAGTGGAAGCCCCGTTGATGGAAACCCCCCGGCCCGGTTCGGTAGTGGAGCAGGAAGAACTGGAAGAGCGCAACGTGCAGACGCTTGATGAAACCTTCCGCTACCGTGCCGGGGTGCTCTCGGGACAGTATGGTGAAGACAACGATACCGACTGGTTGAAGATACGTGGTTTCGACCAGTCGACTTATCAGGACGGCCTGCGAATCTATCGCGAGGGGTTCTATCAATGGCTGCCAGAGCCCTTTGGCCTGGAGCGCATAGAACTGCTCAAAGGCCCTGCGTCCATTCTGTACGGCGAAGCGCCTCCGGGTGGTGTCATCAATGCAATCAGCAAGCGACCTACCGATACTGTTCAGGGCCAGATCAATCTGCAGGCAGGAACCGATGAGCATCGCCAGCTTGGGGTCGATACGTCCGGACCCGTCGGCGATCGAAACGATCTCAGCTACCGTCTGGTTGGCTTGTACCGCTATAACGAAGGCGATCTGGATTTCACCGAGAACGAGCGCTACTACCTGGCCCCAAGCCTGACCTGGGAGATGTCTGACAGCACCGAGCTCACCTTATTGGCAAGTATCCAGAAGGACGACGCCATTCCGACCAATCCGTTCAAGCTGCCATTTGGCACCATAGACGACACGCCTTTTGGCAAAGTGGACCCGTCCACCAACTACAGCGAGCCAGGCTACGACACCAACGAACGCACCCAGTCAGCCATCGGCTATTCACTGAGTCATCGCCTAAACGACACCTGGACCTTCGAGCAGGACTTCCGCTACAGCCAGGTAGACCTGCTGTTACGCAGCAGCTTTATCTTCTTCCAGACAGGTCCGCGGGAAGGTCAGCGCTATCTGGTCTACCGGGACGGCGAGATCAACAGCTGGACAATCGACAATCGCCTGGTGGGCAAGTGGTTTACCGACCGCACCGAACACACGTTGCTGTTCGGGGTGGACTATCAGGATCTTGAAAACAAGGGCAAACAGAACGGCGCTGGAGGATCTACTCCGTTTGGCGGTCCTATCGACCTGTTCGACCCGCAGTACGGCAACTTCACGCCAATCACTGCCACAGATCTGATCGTACAGGACATCAACAAGCAGCAGACAGGCTACTACCTGCAACATCAACTGCGCCTGGATGATCGCTGGGTGTTCCTGGCCGGTGGTCGCTTTGACCAGGCCGAAGTCGACAGCGTTAATCGTACGGCCGGCACACGCCAGGAAGCCGATGCTGATGAATTCTCCCTCTCCGGTGGTGTGATGTATCTGGCGGACAACGGATTCTCGCCCTACGTGTCCTACACCGAATCATTTCAGCCTATTTCAGGTACTGATGGCACTGGCGACCTTTACGAACCAAGGAAAGGCAAGCAATTGGAGGCCGGCGTCAAAATCGCTCCGGACGATCTGGATGGCTACGTAACAGCGGCGATTTACCGGATCGAAGAAGAGAATTCCCTCGGCACCAGCCAAAGCGGTTTCCAGATCCAGGACCGGGAGCGCACCACGGCTGGCTTTGAACTGGAGAGTGTCAGCTACCTGACCGACCAACTGGAACTGACCGCCGCGTACACGTACAGCGATGCCACGATCAAGGAAACCGAGACCGACAACAGCGAACGCGCAGCCCCGCTTATCCCTAGACATATGGCGTCAGCCTGGCTGGATTACAGTTTCGTCGACCACGTGCCAGGCCTGAAAATCGGCGGCGGCGCACGCTATGTGGGCTCTACTCGCGACGGCACGACCGATGTTCCCTCTTACACGGTTCTGGACCTGATGGCCCAATACGATGTAACCCGCAACTGGCAGGCACAGGTGAACGTCACCAATGTTGCGGACCGGGAATACGTCGCAAGCTGTGATTACTGGTGCTACTACGGCGAAGCCCGCAGCGTGGTTGCCAGCGTCCGCTACCGTTGGTGAAGGGCTCACACACAAACTTGCTTGACGAAATAAACCCGAACACGGCAATCTGCGTATCACGAGGCAACTTTTCACACACCCGTTGGCGACTCCTGCATGTCTGAACCGTTCAGTTCATCCACCACTGGCCGCGCCCCATCAGGCGCGGAGTCGCCATCCATGTCAGTGTCCCCCGATCAACTCAGCCAGCTTCTTAAGGGCGTTGCCGCAAAAGACCGCTCCGCGTTTGCAACACTGTATGAAGCAACGGCGCCGAAACTTCTTGGCACCATCACCCGTATCTTGAATAACCGGGGCTGGGCCGAGGAAGTCGTGCACGATACGTATATCAAGATCTGGCGAAAAGCGGATCAGTTCGACGCGTCCAAGGCCTCTGCGATTACCTGGATGGTCACCATTGCCCGCAACGGTGCTATCGACGAGCTGCGAAAGCAGCCGGCAAGTCGCAAGGCACCGGAAGATGAGCTGGAGCAGCTTGCCAGCAAAGAACCCAATGCCCAATCACAAGTGGAAAGCCAGCAGACCGTGAACCGACTGAACCTATGCCTGGAGGAGCTGGAAAAAGATCGCCGCGACATGGTGCGGTTGGCCTATCTTAACGGCTGGTCCAGAGCAGACCTGGCCACGCATTTCGATCAACCGGTGAATACTGTCAAAACCTGGCTACACCGGGCGCTGAAACAACTGAAAGGGTGTCTCACACCATGACCGACCACGACGATCTGGACATGCTGGCAGCAGAGTTCGTCCTGGGCACACTGGATGCCCGGGAGCGGGCCGCTGTGGCCGTGCGTCGGCAAAGCGAACCGGATCTCGACGAGATGATCTCTGCCTGGGAGCAGCGTTTGTCTGCACTGGCTGATGAAGTAACGCCGGTCACGCCAGACCCCGAGCTGTATCAGCGGATTGAACAAGATATCGATGCCCTCGAGACGCGCCGGGCAGGTGTCGATACTGACAGCCTCGATAAATCCAACGTGATTTCCCTGCACAAGCGCCTCCGGCGTTGGCAGTGGAGTACAGCCCTGGCGTCAGCCGCTGCCATGGTGCTGGTTGCGGTTCTCGTATTCCAACCTGCGCCAGAGCAGGGCCCGCAGTCGTTTGTGGCCGTGTTCCAACAGAATGACCAGCAGCCGGCCTTCATGCTCTCGGTAGACCTCAACAACCGTCAAATGCAGATTCGTCCGGTAACGGCCAAACCCATGCAGGGAAAATCCTACCAGATGTGGATAAAGGCCGATTCGCTTGGGCCGAATCCGCGCTCCCTGGGCGTACTTAACGACAACTTTGAGCTGGAGCGTGCAGCCCTTCGTGACTACGATCCTGAACTACTGAAGGAAGCCACCTTCGGTATCAGCCTAGAGCCCGAAGGCGGTTCACCTACTGGCCAGCCCACCGGGCCGGCTATACATGGCTACCTTTATCCCGTTGCTGATGGCACATCCGACCCTTCTCACTGATTCTTTTTTCCTTGCTGAAACTTTTGGGAATCACATCCCGTAGCTGTAGTTACACCCATCGAACAAGACATCAAGATGGGATCAACCCGAAAGCAAGGAGAACACAATGAAGAAGCATTTGATGACAAGCGCATTTCTAGCCGCAACTCTGGCTTCTGGTTCCGCATTGGCAATGGACAACATGAAAGTCGGGGTTTGGGGAGACAATCAGTCAGTTGCGGACGGCACCGTCACTGCCAAAAAAGTCGTTGCCGAGGAAAATGGCTGGCTCGTAGTGCATCGCACGGATGAAAGCGGCAAGCCCGGCCCGGTCGTGGCACACGCGCCCCTTCGCAAGGGTAAAAACACAGATGTGGCCGCCATTTTGACTGAAGACGTCAAATCCGGTGACATGCTGATGTTGATGCTTCATAGCGAAGACGGTGGCATGAAAACGGGCATTTTCGAATACACCCTGGGCGCCAAGGAAGATGGTCCCATCAAGAAAGACGGTAAGCTTGTGATGAAAACCATCACAGCGAAGTAAGCGACCGGCAAACAACTGGGTGGGGCCGCTCCCGCGGCCCCACCTGATCAGTCGGAGAGGGTCTGATTACCCGCCGAAGGCTGCGCTTTCCGATACATCCAGGCCAACCCCAGTAACGCCAGCCCAAGCCCCATAAAGGCCGCCACTCGCCAAAGCCCCTGTAGGCCGGCCATATCGACGAGAAAGATCTTGGCAATCACCAGTCCCAACAGAGCCATACCAGCCTTGTAGAGCACCGCATTGTCACGCTTGGCGGAGTAGGCAATAGCGCCGATCGCGTACATTAGGCTGACAACCGAATAAGTGTAAAGCTCACCCTCTGACATACCGAACGACAACCCCATGTCACTCCCCTGCCAGAGTTGCCGGATCTCCAGCGCGGTAAACAGCAGAAAGCCGGCAGACGCCACGCACAACGACCAGAACCGGGGCGCAAGCAAGGGAAACCGGCTGACCGCAAGCGCCAGCAGAATGGGACCACCGTAGCCGGGAAGCAGCATATTGATGATCGGTGTATCGCCAATATGGCCGCCGCCCCACCAGGGATTGTGCAGCGTCACCAGAGCGAGATAACTCAACATCGACAGCGCAACCAGTATCCGCGAGAACAACCGGTACAGCCAGGCCAGTGACTCACTTGCCCCGGCACGCACCATATAGGTCACGCCCAGTGCACCCCAGAGCAGTGTGTTGATTGCGGCCTCGGTAAAGCTGTACTGCTGGGAAAAAATATCGCCATCGTAAAGCCAGTAACGCATCTCGGCACCCAGGAACAGCACCAGTAGATGCAGGGTTGCCCCCTCCAGCCAAGGACGAATGGCGCGATCCTTCCCCGCCAGCCAGGTAGCAATGCCGGCAAACAACGTCGCCCCACCATAGCTCCAGAGTGACCAATGGAGACCGGTGTCGTAATCCTGCAGCCAGGGGTTGAACGTCAGCCGTGCCACCACCAGGGCCAGGGCCACCTTCAACAGCAGGTGAAGTTCGGGCATCTGATAACGACGCGCCAGCCAGGTAAGGCTGACAAACTGAGCAGACAGGGCGAGGGTGAGTGACGCCTCACTAACAATCATTATCGCCGCCAGGGAATAGCTGACGTGTGCCGCCATCACTGCCCAGACAACGCCCACTCGATAGCGCTGCACGCTTTCGAGCTTCCACGCGAGAACGCCGTAAACGCCGCCAACCAGCAACATTGCAACCGACCAGGCCGACGACGTCTGGTAGCCGTGTACTAACAGCCAACCCAGCACCGCCCAAACCAGTGGCGACAACAGTGTAAAGGAGGCCCATCGGCGGCGATCATTCTGGCGAACCCAGTGCCATAATCCGAGCCCGGTGGAGAGTATGGCGGCCCCAATCAGGTAGGACAGCAAACCACCCTGATGCTCCGGCGCCATCTGCGTAAAATAGGTCACCTCGGTGCCATTGCGCCCGACGTATCCGAGCCATCCCAGCGCACTGACCAGCACCGCGGCCCAGGGCAGGAACCAGAGCGCTCCACGACTCTGCGGCACCAGAGCTGCGGCCGGCAATATGATAAGCCAGCTCCAGAAAAACGGGCGATCACCCTGCCCGACCATCGATAGTGCCCAGAGAACCAGCAGGGATATCAAGACTTCCCGTAAATACGGCAACGCCTGCTTTGCGCGAACCGGAACCATGGCAAACACCACAAACAGGGCGGCGATGTACCAGGCTGTTGAGGCGCCGATGGCGGCTCCGCTGGACGTGGCCAACCACCACAGAAACGCGCCGGATAACGTGGCGTACCAAAGCCAGTCCCGATAGACATAACGCATCAACATCAACGAACTGACGGTGATCAGGAAACTGTAAGACAGCACAAAAGCCACGCTGCCATCATCGCCACCGATCAATAACGGCACCAGATAGGCACCACTCAACCCCATGACAGCAAGCAACGGGCCATGAAACAGCGACAGCACCATGGTACCCAGAGACACAATAGCCAGCCCGAACAGGCCCACGGTAGGGCCGACCAGCCCGTAATGGTGAACGCCCGCCAGCAATGCCGCATAGAGGGTGATACTGCCTCCACCCGCCAGCGCCGCAAATACTTCGTTTGCACCCCGGTTGCGACGACGCAGGTACTCCGCTCCCGCATGCAACGCAAGACCGCTGAATAGCGCCAACATCAATTGCTGCGATGGGCCGATCATTCCTGCGTTGATGGAGTGGCTGACCATGAAAATACCGGCCAACCCAACGCTCAGGCCACCAAGCCAGACCATCCAGTTATCCTTCAGGGCCTGGACAAAGCGAGATTTATCGCGTGACGTCGCATCCGCTCCCGGGGAGCTTGTGTCAGGAAAGGGGCTTGATTCAGAAGGGGCTGGCGTGTCCTCGACAACGGCTTCGTCGAGTTCAAGCTCCAGCTCCGGGGCCGGCTGGTCTTGGTCCTTTCCGCCCAAATGTTGTTTTAGATAAGTCACTTCTTCGCGCAAACGGGACACTTCCCGGTTCAGGGACTCAAGGCGTTCCGACTGATCACGACGTCGGGAAAACGCAAGAATACCCAGCACGGAGCCCACCGGCAGGAGTATGGCAAGACCAAGTGCCAGAATAATCAATAATGCTTCCATGCTGCCCCTCGTGTGTCAGGCGCCCGACATAAGGGCCCGCTTAGCCAAAATAATCCTGCATCCAGTCCACCAGCGTTTGGGCACTGACCTCCGACAACGCCATGCCCTGGAACTCATCACCCACTTCATCATCGATGGTCACGAACTGATACAACAACACGCCTGGCTGGTTGTCGTGCAGGATCAACGTTATGCGGCGACGGGTGCGCAGACAGTCAATGGTCATGACATCCGCAGGAATACCCGAATCACGCATGCCCCGGCGCACTTCCAACACCGGGTTGATGTGCTCATGGGCAGCCTGGATGCGGGTATGGGCATCACTGGCAATATCGGACAAGGCTTTCAGGGGATCAACATCGGACATGCGTTGCTGCCTGTGTTATCTGGCAAGTAAGTGAAACGATTGTGAACACAGTTTACCTTGAATGACCCCCAATCATAACCTGCCGGCCAACGATCGGGGGCATCAACGCCTGCACTCACCTTACGCGGGCAGCACACCGTGCCACACCGGGAGTGCCATATCCTCGGGTTCCTCTCCAGGACCGCCATCCCGGCTTTTGAACGCGCCCTCCTCGATCGGAATCCGGAACAATGCCGTCGCCTTCCGCTCCTTCGCATTGGGGGCACGCACCTGCTCCCAGCGGCCCGGTTCAATCTGATTAATGATGGCCTGAAACGCGGCGTCGAACTCACGATCATCCGACACTGGCGAGGCCCTGCCGAACAGCACCAGCGATTCATAGTTGGCACTATGGTGGAACGCCGATTTTGTCATCACCCACTGGTTTGTCACGGCGAATGAAATGCACAACTGTTGTCCCGATGCCAGCGTCTGCGCCAACCTTCCACCGCTGAGTGTATGCAGGTAAAGATCGTCAGCAAGACGCCAGGCCGTGATCGGGATGATGCGTGGCTCACCTTCTTCCACAAAACCCACATGCGCTGTTTTTAACCGATCGATCAGGGCGTAAGCCGGCGCCCGCTCATAACTGGCTCTCCTGGCCGCGCGCTTCACCCGACTGCGAGGACAGCAAGACAGCGGTGATGACGGCGGTGATAACGGTAGTGATAAAGGGGTATCCGTGATTTCCTTCCGAGACATCGTATGCTCCTTTTGCAAAGTACGTCTCTATTAGAAGCAACATCTGATACCATGGAAAGATCCAGATTATAGATTTCAATAGGACCAGTTAAGGTGATTGACGATATACGGTTCGAACACACCACACCGCTGCAAACACAGCTTTATCAACACCTGTCCCAACGCATTATCCATCGACGTTACCTGCCGGGAAGCCAACTGCCCTCCAGCCGTCAGCTGGCAGCAGACCTGGGTATCAGCCGCAACACCGTCAATGCCGTTTACGACCAGTTGAAAGCCGAAGGTTTCCTGCAAAGCCGAGCTGGTCGGGGCGTATTCGTGCATCAAGACCTCAACCTGGCCATCAACCAACCTACCGGCGGAGCCATTCAAACCACGCAGGCCATGACCTTGCCGCCACTGCCGCCGGCTCCCGCCAGCCGCCTGAAGCTCGGGGAGGACGCCAACCTGCCCTTCCAGCCCGGGCTGCCCGACATCAACGCCTTCCCCATTCGCAGTTGGAACCGAATACTGCACCATCAGGAGAGCCGAACAAGCCTTCGCGGCTATGACACAACCCAGGGTTACCAGCCATTGCGCAGAGCCATTGCTGATTATTTACGAGCTTCCCGCGGGGTGCGTTGCCAGGAACACCAGGTGATCGTGACCAATGGGGCTCAACAGGCGCTGTCGCTGATTGCAGACGTGCTGTTAAAACCCGGTGACAGGGTCTTTGTTGAGAACCCCGGCTACCGGGGCGCCCGATACGCCCTTGGTCGTCACGGCAACCCACTGCTGCCCGTACCGCTCAAGCAACAGGTTCTGGATGTCGGCGTCCTGGACAGCCTTGGCGACGCCAAACTGCTGTTCTGCACACCGACTCACCAATACCCCATGGGCGGTATTCTCGATGTCTCCCAGCGCATGGCACTGCTACAGTGGGCGCGCCGAAACCAGACGTGGATCGTGGAAGACGATTACGACAGCGAGTTCCATTTCTATAACAAACCGTTTGCAGCCATTCAGGGCATGTTCGATACCGCCCCCGTTCTCTATGTGGGCAGCTTCAGTAAGACACTGCTGCCAGCCCTACGCGTCGGCTACCTGATCGTACCAGAGGCACTCGTCGACCATTTCCTCTGGGCCAAGCGTGTCAGCGGCGGAGAGACACCGTTACTGACCCAGGCAACCATCGCCGAGTTCATCGACAGCGGCCAGTTCACACGACATCTGCGCCGTATGCGCCAACTCTATCGTGATAAGTGGCATCATTTTCAGGCGCGGGTTACCGAAAAGCTTGGCGGCAGGCTGGCCCCCATAGCGGAAAGTGCCGGGATGCATTTGGTTCTGAAAGGCAACGTGGATGACCTTGCCCTGAGTCAGCAACTGAGAGACCTGGGCTTCGGCAGCACGGCCCTCAGCGAGCACTACATCGGAAGAACCGCGCAAACCGGGCTGGTGATGGGATTCGCGAGTGCGAGCGAGTCACAGATCGAGGCGTGCGTGGATGCACTGTGCAGACTTACCGACTACGATGAAAGATAGAAAAAACACGCTCCAACGTACTCGACAGGGATATTACGCTTATGACACTTCACCTTGAACTGGCGCCACTGATCAGCCTGGGCGCGGGCATTGGCATACTCGTGTTTCCAAAGCTGCTGAACTACATCGTGGCGGGCTATCTGATCATCCTCGGTGTCCTGGGGTTGTTGGGGCATACGTTATAAGCCGACGCCCCCATTGAGAAAATGCCACCTACTGGCACCATTTGTGGTGCGCCATTTATGTTGTTTTGCACCATGTATGGAGAGTACCGGCAGCCATGCGACGCAAAGGACAGCAACCCAATCTTCAAAGACAACTGATCGCGCTGGTGGCAGGACTGTGCCTCACGATCATCCTGACGGTGTGTTTCATGGTCGCCGTGGTGCAGGTGCAGTCGGCAATCACTGCCTATACCTGGGGCGAAAGCGTCTGGTCCCGAGCGCAGATCGATACTGTCCACCACCTCAACCGGTTTTCCGAATCTGGTGATTTTTCGCACCTTGCGAAGGCGAGGCAGGCGCTGGCGGTGCCCATCGGCGATCTGCACGCCCGCGTCGCCATCACCTCCGATACGCTCGATTGGCAACGTGCCAGGCATGGTTTTCTCCAAGGGGGCAACCATGAAGAAGACCTGACCCGCATGATTCTGCTGATCCGTCTTTTTTCGTGGCTTGATCAACTGGAGCGGGCGTTAACCGCCTGGGAGGGCGCCGATGACCTGCTGTTTGAACTGGATCAGATCGGCAATGCGATGGAACGAGAGTGGTTGGCGGCACCTCCGGATCGCGAGCAACTGCAGGCCCTGCGAGACAAACTCGCGATTGTTGACCAGCAACTGCAGGTGAATGCCCGGGAATTCCGCCTTTCCATGGGAGACGCCTCGCGTTGGGCCGCCAGCTTCCTGTCTGTTGTCAGTGCATTGTTCCTGACTCTTGTGGCGCTGCTGTCCTGGTTCCTGGGATTCCGGCTGGTGAGACTGCTCAATCGAACCGAGCAGAACTTCCGCTCGATCTTCGAGCAGTCCGCCATCGGTATCATCCAGATTGATACCGAGGGCCGAATCGTTAATGCCAATCAGGCGACCTGCGACATCCTTGGCTACCGGCCCGATGACCTTGTGCATCGCCCCTATCGGGAGCTGGTCCATCCGGAAGACTGGGACGTTGCCCGGGAAGAACGACGGGATATCAGCTTCGGTAACATCGACAGCTATACGACCGAGCATCGCATTGTTCGAAAAGACAATGACTTCTTGTGGGCCAGGCTCACCGTATCCCGCGTGTGGGATGTGCCCAGTGCTTCAGCGTATTTCACAACGGTTATGGAAGACATTTCCGAGTCTCACCGTCTGTCGACGGAATTGAGCTACATGGCGACCCATGACAGCCTGACCGGCCTGATAAACCGAAGAGCCTTTGAGCAGCAGCTTGCCAGCCATCTCGGGCACGTCCGCAACGGAGGAAAGCAACACGCCCTCTGCTACATCGACCTGGATCAGTTCAAGCTGGCGAACGACACGTCGGGCCATGACGCGGGCGACCAACTTCTGCGCCAGGTATCCGACATCATTTCAAAGAATCTGCGCGAAGCAGACATCCTCGCCAGACTGGGCGGCGACGAGTTCGGTATCATTCTTCAGAACTGCGACCTCGACACCGCCCATCATGTGGCTGAAAAGGTGCGGGCCTCTCTCGACCACCTGGTGTTTTCCTGGCAGCAAACCAGCCACACCATCAGTTGCAGTATTGGCGTGGTGCCTATAACCGCAGAAAGCGCGGGCATCAGCGCCCTGATGAAAGCCGCCGACATTGCCTGTTACACCGCCAAAGACGGCGGCCGCAACCGCGTGTGCGTGATGTCGATGGACGACAAGCAGATGGCCTCCCAGCAGGGCGAGATGGAATGGCACAACCGCATTCAGACCGCGCTTCAGGACAACCGCTTTTTCCTTGAATGCCAGATAATTGCCCCGCCCACTGGCCGGGGCAAGGGGTTGCGATACGAAGTGCTGATTCGCATGCGCTCACAGGATGGTTCGGTGGTGCCTCCCAGTGCTTTCCTGCCCCCTGCGGAGCGCTATGGCATGGCATCGAGAATCGACCGCTGGGTTATCGAGAATGTACTCGAAAAACTGTCCGCCGCCCCAGAACACCTTGGTGCCTTGGAAGCCTGCCACATCAACCTGTCTGGTCGCTCGTTCGATCAAACAGACTTCGCGGATTTTGTGGTTGGCAGGTTCCACCACTACGGGGTTCCAGCGAACAAGATCTGCTTCGAAATCACCGAAACTGCCGCCGTCCATAACCTGCTGGAAGTTCAGGCCTTTATGAAACGCCTGAGCGACATGGGGTGCAGCTTTGCCCTGGACGACTTCGGTTCAGGGTTGTCGTCGTTTGGTTACCTGCGCCGATTACCAGTTACCTGCCTGAAGATCGACGGGATGTTTGTTCGCGATATCGTCACCAGCAAAACAGACCTTGCAATGGTCAGGGCCATTCATGACATTGGCCGAACCATGGACATGATCACGGTGGCCGAGTACGTCGAGTCCGAGGATGCAGCGTCGTTACTGAAGGAGATCGGCGTGGATCTTCTCCAGGGCTTCTGGGTCCATCGGCCTTCCTCACTGGATGACATCCTCGGCACGGAACCCAGCCGTCTCTCGGAAAAGGTGACGCATCTGAAGCTCCATACAACGTAGCGGTTTCCGAGGCCCCACGGGATATCATTTGACTCGGCGAAACAGCACGTAATTTCCCAGGATGGCCAGTAGGGCACCCAATACGGCGGTTGTTGTCCATTCAAAGCCTTCCAGCCAGGTCGATACACTCAGGGCAACCACCGGAAACAGCACCGTTGCATAGCCGGCCCGGTCGGCACCGAGGGTCTGGATCACAGTGATGTAGCAATAAAACGCAATAATGGAGCCGGGTACCGCCAGGAAAACCGTTGCGCCCCAGAAGGTCGCGGAGGTTGGCACCACCCACTCCACTCCCTGCAACAGACACCAGACGCCGAGGATCACAGCGCCGTAAACCATGGCCCAGGCATTCGCCACCAACAAGGGGATTTGCGCCAGCCGAACCTTGATACTCACCAGGTTCCCCATGGAAAACCAGAACGTGCCGGCAGCCGCAAACAGGATGCTGGCACCGGTGGCGTTACCAAGCTGCAAATCATGCCAGAACAGCAGCGCCACGCCTGTAATCCCTAACGCCACAGCGGGATACAGACGGGCGGTGGGCTTCAACCGCAACCATAGCCAGCCATTCAAGGCATTGAACAGCGCCGCCAGTGAAAACACCACCGCCAGCAAACCACTGGTCATGGACTCGGCAGCACGGTATATGAGCAGGAAGTTCACGCTGTACAGCGTCAGCCCCTGCAAAAAAAGCCAGCCATGCTGCTTGAGCGTCAACGTCTGCAGGCGCCCAAGCAATGCAAGCACCACCAGAGCCACAACAGAAGCCATCAAAAAACGATAGAACACCGAAACATCCACCGGCGCAGACTCAACCTGCAGGCGAATGGCCGTCCAGGTCAGGCCCCAGATCAGTACCGTCAAACCGTAGTGCATGGAAATCGGCATAACAGTCATTCCCTTTAATAAGTGACGCATTGATGTATCTACTGGCCGATCTTATGACAGTGCGAAGGGGAAAACTTGTCAGATCCTGCGCAACCATGGATGATTCTTGCGGAGGCCCGATATGCAGACCAGCTCACCCCAGATACCCGATTCAACGAAGAATCCCCACAGGGAACGCCGCGACATTGTGGACGCGCTGCGAGCCGCTGGCGTGGCGCCTCAAAAGCTCATGGAGCTGGACCAGGGCCGCGCCCTCGCACAGTGGCAGAACCGCAAGGGCGAGGTGCGTTACGAGCGACCGCGCCATCACGCCCTGAGCATTTACATTAACGAGGGCGACAAAGCGAGGCGGGTGGTAAACGGACGGGCCGTGAGCCAGGGCTTTCCGGGGGCTGTTTGCCTGTTTCCCGCCGGCAGTCAATCCACCTGGCAGATCGACGGCCAATTCGAATTCTTCCACCTCTACTTCAATGACCTGGACATCGCCCGCTGCGCAGAACAGACCTGGGACTGCGAGCCTGACCGGGTTGAACTCAGTGAGCGATACCACACGCAGGACCCGGTTCTGGCCCAGGCGGGCCAGTTACTGGCACTGAGTGACTGGCTCGCCCCCGGTCAGTCCATGGCGATGGATCACCTGGCCCAGTGGCTGTTGCTACAGGTGGTTAGTCGTCACTCGAACGTACAGCAGGCAACTCCCTCTGTTACCGGACAACTCTCACTGCGTTACCGCCGATTGCTACAGGAACGTATTCACGCGCAGTTGGACCGGACGTTGACCCTCGCGGACATGGCGGGCTGGGTTAATCTGAGCCCTTACCATTTTGCCCGCCTGTTCCGGGCGACCTTTGGCTGCGCACCCTATCAATACGTTCAGGAACAACGCCTGACCCGGGCCCGGGACTTACTCCGCCAACCGGGAAGTAAAATCACTGCCATCGCCCTCAACTGCGGTTTCAACGACGCCAGCCAGTTCAGCCGGGCATTCAAGGCGAGGTTCGGCGAGACACCTTCCGTCTACCGTGTCCGGACAAACGCCCGGTAGAACGTCAGCATTACCTGCCACTTTCACTACATTGCCAAAATGTAAAGAAGAGGAATCCAGCATGCCACGCTGGATTCCTCTTCAATATCATGCCGCACTCCGTAAATACCGTAACCATACATGTGGAGTGGGTTCATGAAAGGAAAATTCGGGCTGACAATGGCCCTGATGTTAACGGCAGGTTGTACGACTGCCGCAGAAGAACTGCGGATCTACACAGAGCAATACCCTCCTTATAACATGACCACCAATGGTCAGCCATTTGCCCACTCAGAAGCAGACATCACAGGTCTTTGTACCGATGTCGTGAAGGCGCTTCTGGGTAAAGCCGAGCTGGATTACAGCATTAAACTCCGGGACCTCAGCTATGGCCTCAACCGGGCCGAACGGCATCCTGACCACGCCATCTACTGCGTATCCAAAACAGAGGATCGAGCGCCTTTTTTCGACTGGGTGGGGCCACTGTCCTCCATCGAATGGACACTGTTCGCCAAACCCGGTTCGTCCATTGAACTGAACACCCTGAACGATGCCCACAGCTATCAGATCGGTGGGTACAAGGGCGACGTCATGACCAATTTTTTGATCGACAAGGGCTTTGACGTTTCCGCAATCAGCAACAACGGCCTGAATGCGCGCCGCCTGGTCCAGGATCAGATTGACCTCTGGGTAGCTGACGGTCTGGCTGGCCCATACCTGGCTGCTGATGCGTCCGATGTAACCGGGCTCGAGCGCGTTCTGGTGTTCCGTGAAACGCCAATGTATCTCGCCGTCCACAAGGACACCGCCCCCGAGATCCTGCAGGCTCTGAACAAAAGTTACCAGGCACTGGTTGAGTCCGGCGAAAAGGAGACCATTTCCCGCTCCTACGGATTCTGAGCGCACCGCAAGAGCGCCCTTCCTGCCTCCCAACGCCGACGTGACCAACACTCACGTCGGCACCTCCCGAAACCTAACGTTTTGTAATGTTTTCCGCCTGGATGGACAAAAAATCCGCGACTAGTCTTGCGGTAGGCATCGATGGAAGTAGTGATGCCCGGGCGCCTGTTTAACATCCATTCAGGCCTCCCCGCGCTGAAAGTCCGCCACAAGCGGACCTAACAACAAACTCCCAGGATTGGAGAATCACAATGAAAATCAGCACCGCAAGCCGCACCATGGCTTTAGGATCCCTTTTCTTTGCAATAACCGCACACGCCTCGCCAGGCCAGAAATCCACCGGCGATTTACTCAACGATTTCTGGAGCCCGGATCGAATCAGTCCGTTTGAGTGTCGCTTTGGCATTCTCAATAGCACGCCATTTGGTCTGCCCCGCTGCATGCAGGCAAGCAACATCCAATACCACCTGGACCGGTTATACGGCATTGCCGAAGCCAATGATGGCAATCGCGCTGCCGGCTTACCTGGATACCAGGCGACGGTCGATTACGTTAAAACGACACTGGAGAGTGCGGGCTATGACGTGACCATCCAGCAGTTTCCTTTCAATGCCTTCTACCCGACCGGAGACGGCATTCTGCAGGCCACGGCACCCACTCCGACCGACTATGTATGGGAAGAGGACTTTACCTACCTGTCCCAGACCGAGCCGGGCGATGTGACGGGCATGGCCGTTGCCGTTGACGTTCAACTCGGTCCCGACAATACCTCCACCAGTGGCTGTGAACCCGAGGACTTTACCGACTTCCCCGCTGGATCGGTCGCCGTCATCCAACGGGGAGCCTGCGCCTTCGGGCAGAAAGCAACCAACGCGGCCAATGCTGGCGCCGCGGGTGTGGTGATCTTCAACCAGGGCAACACGGAAGACCGCAAAGGCCTGATCAACGCCACGCTCGGCGATGACTACGCCGGGGGAGTTCCCGTCGTGTTCACCACCTACGACATTGGCGCTGGCTGGGTTGAGCAGCAGGACCTCCAGCTCAGAGTCGTGACCAACGTGGTGAGAGAGCAAACCGAAACCTCCAACGTGATTGCCGAAACCAATCGGGGCAACCCTGACAACGTCGTGATGACGGGCGCTCACCTGGATTCAGTGTTTGAAGGGGCTGGTATCAACGACAATGGCTCCGGCAGCGCTGCGCTTCTTGAACTGGCCCTGCAAATGAAACGGGCTCACCCCCGTAATCAGGTCCGCTTTGCCTGGTGGGGTGCGGAAGAAGCCGGCCTGGTTGGCTCAACGTTCTACGTCAACAACCTTTCCCAGGAAGAGAAGGACAAGATCAAGGTCTACCTGAACTACGACATGATTGGTTCGCCCAACTTCGGCAACTTTATCTACGATGGCGATGGTTCTGACTTCGATCTGGCAGGTCCTCCGGGATCAGCCGCCACGGAGGCGCTGTTCGAGAAGTACTTCAACCTGCGTGAAATCGCCTCAGAGGGCACGCAAATCAGCTTCCGCTCAGACTACGCGCAGTTCTTCGAGGACGGCATTGCGTTTGGCGGGCTGTTTACCGGTGCGGAAGTGCTGAAAACCGAAGAGCAGGCGGCCAAGTTCGGTGGCGAGGCTGGCGTTGCTTTCGACCCCTGTTATCACTCAGCCTGTGACGACATCACCAACGTCGACGAGCTCGCTCTTGAGATCAACGGCGATGCTGCCGCCTTCGTGACCAGTTGGCTGTCACTCTCAACGCGAGTGATTGACGAGGAAATTGCTGCCGCGGAAGAAGCAGAGCCGGCCGCTGGCGCCCGCACACTGCAAGTGGAGCGGAAGCACGACATCACCCATTGGGGCGACAAGTGGATCAAGTGACATGACTGTCGCTTAGAATCGCGAACGACCCCGCAACAAGACCTGCACCTGGTCAACGCTGTCATCTCCCGCCAGCGGGAAGGCGAAGTCCAGGTGCAGCATTCGCTGTACTTCGATCCGGCTTGAGGCCAGCCTCAGGCCGAATCCCACATCCGTCAGTACGCCGTCATCGGGTCCGCTATTGCGACCATCATCAAACCAGGCTCTGCCTACATCGGTGAAAATCACACCCCCCATGCGAAACAGCTCGAAAGGGTGCCAGTCCGGGAAGTAACGGCGCTCCAGTGTCCACAGCGCTCTTCTGTTGCCCTGCTGGTAGTTGCTCGGATAACCACGAAGGCCATTGTCACCGCCAATAAGAAGCTGTTGATCCACGGTCAAATTGTGCGCTGCCGTGAACGACAGGTTGGTGTACCAACTGTTCCAGTCCACTGCCCCGCCGTGAAAGTACTCCAGGCTCAGGGTTCCGATAAGGTTCTCGAAACGGTGCTGGTCAAATCGCCAGGTGCCGCTCTGACTGAACCCGTAGCTGGCGTAGTTGGTGTCAGTGGCCAGCAAAGCATCCCGGAAGTCCATATTCAGTAGGGCGCGGTCTTCCGTCGCTCCAAGTCCCGGCGAGGAGTACCCCAGCTCGGTACGCCACACAAAGCCGTCCCGCACGTCCTCGACCCGTTGCAGACGAGTCAGGTTTGTCATTTCCCGGAAGCGGTTCTCACGGTAGTCAAACCCGACCCATGGGTAGCTCAGTGTCCGATCATCGGGCAGAAGGTCCAGATTGGTTTCATCCGGTAAGCGCTCAAACGCCCGGGCATCGTAGCGAAAACCGGCAAGCAGTCTTAACTGGCTGCCATTGCGTTCTGCCAGTCGCCAGCCGACATCAACACTGGCAAAATCGCGGTCCTGCCGATAGTCCGCAATTGCCTCCGCCCCCACATAGCGGGATTGTTCGCGAATGTCATCCTCACCACTCAGGCCAAATCGCCACTCCGCCAGCTCACTGTAGAATGGACGCTCAAGGTAGGCACTGCGACCGCGCCCATCACTGCGCTTATCGTAGGAAAGGCCTGCCTGCCAATGGGAGCCAAGCACGTTCGGATCATCGAAATCGACACTGGTCTCGCTGCGGTCGGCATCTTTTTTGTGGGAAATCCCCACGCTCTTGCCGGAACCCAGGAAATTCGGATCAGAAAGGCCGGTGTTGGTTTTATTCTCGCCTCCCGTCCTGGAAGCACCAACGCTCGGCAGTAACGTCCAGGTGTCACGTGCAAGGACAGTGACTTCCAGCTCATTCCCGCAAACGCGGGTAACACCGATCCACGCGGCCGTCAGGTACTCACTCTGCCGCAATATACGTTCGGATTCGTCCAGCGTACCCGGTTGGTAAACGTCACCTTCGTCGAACACCAACTGGGCACGCAGGGCCGATTTCCAGGTCGGGGTATTTAGAGCGTTCAACGTGCGATAAAGAAAGTTGTCCTGTTCAGGATCGGTGGTATCGAAGATCGGGCGCCGAACAATGTTTATTCGGGTAATTTGGGCATCCTCGGGAATGATCAGATCACTTTGGCGTGCCAACTGGTCTCGGGGCTGATCAAGATCAATGGCTTCGGGCTGGATTTCGCTGGCGACACAATTGTTGGTATCAAGTTGCGCCAGCACATCCGAACTGAAAGGAGCAAGACCCAAAGGGAAAAGGAGTAGCCTCTGGAATAGAACGATCGCATCAATGTGCCTGACGCGAGCCATCACGGCACCTCATCGCTTGCGGCCAGAAAAGCTCATTGTTTGATTGGCAAGCTTCTCCTCTGTCCCCGTCCAGGCATAGGCCAGTAACGTAGGCTCAAAGTCCCCGGTCGTCATTCGATGGGCTTTCTCCGGAGGATTAAAGAACAGGGATCTGGGTGTGAACACACTGTAGTTGCTGTCTGACACCGATCCACTCAGGCAGATATAGGATTCGCTGATGCCATCATGGCTGTGCTCGGGGTAGGTGCAGCGAGGCCCAAACAATACCAGCCCCAAAATGACGTTTCTGCTGATTGCCGGGCCATTGGGGCCCATCAGTTCCGCGTACGCGTACTTGCGGGCCAGGCTTTTGTGCATTCGCTCATAACCATAGCGCCAGGTCAGTTGATCGGAAACCCGCATCAATGCCCTCACCACCGGCGCGGTTCGCTCACTTAGCCCCTGATCCAGCGCACGCCCCAGCCAGGCGCAAACAGGTAGCTCGACCGGCTGATCGAATTCCATGGACGGGTTGGTTTCAAGTTCCGCGTTCAGTCTATTGCGAACATCTTTGAGGTGTGAGCGGATGATTGGATTCCCACCTGCGGAGCCAAACCGGTAGAGATGCCAGTACTCACGAAACAGATATTGCCAGTCAACGTGATCAGAAAGTCTGTGCATCTGTCGTCTCCTGTCGGGCTCAGCCAAAATAATCGTGCATCCCGATACCGAGGATGGACTGTTTGACACCTGCACCCAATGTTAGCCCAACCCGAAGCAGGTTTGAAAAAACCGATTCCCTAATCTACGAGTCCGGATCGGGGAACCAGGCAGTTCATCGCTGTGATGGACAGATCCCGGAACACCTCTTCCGAGGCGATCACACTGGGAAACCGATCATAGATCCCACGGCGGCAGGTTGATGTGCGGGCCTCGCTTTTGCTGACGCAGGTTGAGTGGGCCTCTGAACGGCGGCTTTGCCCGACAGTATCGTCACATAACGACGGGATCTGCTTAACAACCCAGTCCATGGCAACGCTACGCTCAACTGGATTCACGGTCAGATTTGTAAAGCGGCTGGCATCTACTGACGGTGGGCGTTCCCGGGTTTGCTCCCACAACACAAACAACAGGGCTGCAGATACCAATACAACGGTGACTTTCGGAAACTTCATGGGCGCCTTATCAATCCAGTGAAACAGGCTTTGGATGATAAACGCTTGAGAATGTGCTGTCCCGGTTTGCGCAACTATACTGTCTGGAATTTCTCAACGGAGCATGGGTAAATGGCAACACTGATCGTTGGTCTGGTTTTATTTCTTGGCGTGCACTCTCTGTCCATCGTCAACGAACCGCTGCGCAATCGCCTGCACAACTCCCTTGGCGAAGGGGCGTTCAAGGGGCTTTACTCGCTGGCCGCATTGGTCGGTCTGGTTCTGATCGTTTGGGGGTATGGCAACGCCCGCCTCGACCCGACCGTCATTTACACATCTCCAGGCTGGCTCCGGCACCTGGCCATGCTCCTTCTGATTCCGGTCTTTCCCCTACTGCTGGCCACCTATTTTCCGGGCAAGATCAAGGCAAAACTTGGGCACCCAATGCTCGTCGCGGTCAAGCTCTGGGCTTTGGCTCACTTACTCGCGAACGGGATGCTGCACGACCTGTTGCTGTTCGGCTCTTTCCTGGCCTGGGCCGTGGTGGATCGGATCTCCTTGAAACGCAGAACCCAGCGGCCGATTGCGACCCTGCCGGCCAGCAAAGCGAACGATGCCATAGCGGTTGTTGGTGGCCTTGCGGTTTATGCGGTGCTGGTAATGTGGGCTCACCAATGGCTCTTCGGGGTGGCGCCAGTGTGACACCCTAAACACGCAACTCTGGCAGGTGGCCGGCCAAATGCCCTAGTTTGTCCGGGTTGCGCACGACATAGACCGACTGGATACGGCCATCCACCACATCCAGTGTCGTGATCTGTGGCAGCCCATCCTGTTCAATGGTCAACCATCCCGGTAGCCCATTCACGAAAACGGCTTTAACCCACCGAGGGCTGGGCGATGCAGACTTGCGCGCCACGCCTTCAAAGAACCGGCTGATCCTGTCGGCACCAAGAATCAGGCGCCGCGCTGCAATCCTCTTTCCCCCACCATCGGTATGCAGTATGGCGTTCTCACTCAGCAGCGCCTTCAACGTTGCCACATCGCCACTGCGGGCGGCGTCGAAGAATCGATCGGTCAACTGATTATGCTCGCTTGAACTCACCTCATAGCGCGGGCGCTCAGCCTGCACACGTTTCCGGGCGCGGCTTGCGAGTTGGCGGCAACTGGCTTCACTGCGTTCCAGGCTCACAGCGACCTGGCTGAAATCCAGCCCAAATACATCGTGCAACAGGAATGCAGCACGTTCCAGGGGAGACAACCGCTCCAGCGCCAGCATCAGGGCAAAGGACACATCACTGGCAAGCGCCTCGGCGCCTGCCGGAGTGTCCTGACTTTCGACTATAGGTTCCGGCAGCCAGGGACCATCATAGACCTCCCGCTGCCGATGAGCGGCGCGAAGGCGATCAAGACAAAGCCGGCTGGTGACCGTGGTCAGGTAGGCCCGCACATCATCGACTGACAGGTGATCGGCATGGTGCCAACGCAGGTATGCATCCTGCACCACATCCTCTGCCTCCGTCACCGAACCCAGCATGCGGTACGCGACGCCTGTCAGGTATCGGCGCCAGTGATCAAACTGATGCGCGGGCTGTTCATTCATGGCAATTGGTTCCCGGCGTACTTGGTTACAGTTTACGGTCATTCGGGTGAACCGCCCGAAAGCCCACGCTGATCCGGTTCCAGACGTTGATCGCACCGATCAGCAACGTCAGGTCGACGAACTCCTTCTCGGTGAAATGCGCTCGCCCCTGCTCGTAATCCTGACTGGGTGCACCGGTGTCAGCCACGTTCGTCAGTGCTTCGGTCCAGGCCAGGGCAGCCCGTTCACGAGGTGTGTAGAGCCCGGACTCACGCCAAGCGGACAGCAGGTAGAGCCGTGCTTCACTTTCACCGGCTTTGCGGGCATCGCTGGTGTGCATGTGCAGGCAATAGGCGCAACCGTTAATCTGGGATGCCCGGGTTTTCACCAAGTGGATGAGGCTGTGTTCCAGCCCACAACTGCCAACGTACTCCTCCAGCCGGGTCATTGCGGCGATGGCGTCCGGGGAGGCCTTGTAGGCATTCAATCGCGTTTCCATTATCTTACTCCTCTGCATGGGGGGACACGAGGTGGCATCATGTCCACGTAGGTTCTACAGAGGTAGACGGGGCAGCCCTGATGTTTGTGACATACAGAGACTAATTTTTAGCAGACCCTTGATAAACGGTGGTAAAACGGGACCATGGCACAACCCTACTTTCTCGGCTGCCCCCAGTGGCAACATCCCGACTGGACCAGCCGACTCCCTCCCGGTCAGAGCCCACTGGCGCGTTACAGCAGTGCCCTCAATTGCGTGGAGGGCAACACCACTTTTTACGCCACGCCCAGCCAGGAACAGTGCCGACAGTGGCGGTCACAGGTGCCCGATGACTTTCGTTTCCTGTTGAAGTTTCCACGCCTGATCACCCATGACCGTCTACTGAGTGGCGCTGGCCGCGAAGTATCTGACTTTCTTGAGATAATTGCGCCACTCAACGATGTGCTTGGCCCCATCCTTCTGCAACTTCCCGCCAGTTTCGGGCCAGAGCGTCTGGAAAACCTCTGGCGATTTATGGATGCCCTGCCCCCGACCCTGACCTGCACCGTTGAGGTTCGCCACAGTGCGTTCTTTGACAAGGGAGAGGCCGAGAAAGCCCTGAATCGTGGCTTGAGAGAACGCCGCATTGCACGGGTGTGCATGGACAGCCGGGCACTCTTTGCCGCGACCCCGGATAACGAGGAAACACGCGATGCACAGCGCAAAAAGCCGCGAGTACCAGTGCATCTGCTCCCTGTGGATGCAGCGCCAGTGATCCGCTTTGTCGGCCATCCCGACCTGGAGGCCAACCGTCCGTTTCTCGCACCCTGGGTTGAGCGCGCAGCTGCGTGGATCGAGGAAGGGAAACGTCCCTATATTTTCATGCACATGCCGAACAAGGGCGATGCCCTTTCCCTGGCGGCGCTCTGGAATGAGTTACTGCGTGAACGGGCACCCACGGTTGATGCCCTGGACCTCGACGAGACCCAGCCCCAGATGGGGCTATTCTGACTCAGAGCAACTGCTGGTCATAGGCGTACTTGGTCAGCTCCGCCGTGGTATTCAAATCCAGCTTGGACTTGATGTTTTGCCGATGGGTTTCCACCGTTCTCACGCTGATGTTGAGCTCATTGGAGATGGCTTTACTGCTAAGCCCTTTGGCCACTCTGGAAAGAATGGCCTCCTCGCGGCGAGTAAGTTTGCTCTCCACCGGCTCCATTGTTTCCACATGACGAAACAACGTCTCGGTCGCTGCCCGGCAGATGTAGGTGGCGCCATCAGCCACGGTACGAATGGCGCTCACCATTTCCTCAACCGATACGTCCTTCAGGATGTAACCCTTGGCGCCATGAAACATCAGCTGTGAAATGTATTCCCGGTTGTCGTGCATGCTGAGGATAAGCACTTTCAGATCGGGATAGCGCTCCTGGAAAATTTTCGTTGTTTCAATCCCGTTCATGTTCGGCATGCTGACATCCATCATGATCACGTCCGGCTTCAGGTCTTTGACCCGTTCCAGGGCCTCCAGCCCATCGGTTGCCTGGCCGACGACGTCGATGCCCTTTTCCTGTTCCAGCCGCGCCCTGATACCTTCCAGGACAAGGATATGGTCATCGACCAGCATGACCTTCACTACAGATTCTGATGTGCTCATAGGACCGTTACCGTCAGGTTTACTAGACCGCCAGGCTTATCCTTATTCTTTCGACTATGCCTGGTATTGTTTGAACGAGGCCATTATCCGGGTTCCGTTTCCTGGCCGCGGAGATACCTCAAACTCCCCACCCAAAAACTCCACACGCTCGCGCATATTACGCAACCCGATGCCTCGCCTGGCGTATGCATCTTTCTCGGCAATGCCTACGCCGTTGTCGGAAATACACAGAAAGAGCCCCTCCGCATCCTCTTCCAGGCTCAGCGCCAACCGGGTGGCCTGGGCGTGTTTCTCAACGTTCGACAAGGCCTCCTGAACAATACGATACAGCGTTGTAGCCACCTCCTCGGAAATATCCTCCTGCGGTGGCTGGATATCTATGTCCATAACGATCCCGCTACGTTCGCGGAAGTCATCCAGCAACTGGTTGAGCGCCGCCAACAACCCCAGGTCATCCAGTACGCTGGGGCGCAGATCATGGGAAATACGCCGTACTTCCTGTATCGCACGGTTTAAAACCTCTCCGCCTTTCACCAGTGACTCCTGGGCGACGGAGTCACCCTCTGGAATATGGGTCATGGCCGTCTCCAACCGATATTTCACAGACACCAGCAGTTGGTTGATGCCATCATGCAATTCCCTCGATACCCGGCGGCGTTCTTCTTCCTGATGTTGCACGGTCTTGTGGCTCAGCTCTTTCAGATTCTGGTCCGCCAAGCGATGTTCGTGCACATTAAACAGAACCCCCGCAGACACCACAACACCGATTGATACCATCAACGCCAACAGAATGGCCCACAGGGTCTGTTTAACGTTAGCGTCCACGCCCGCTTCGATGGCCCGCATCTCAGCGGCAATATCATCGATATACAATCCCGTGCCAAACATCCATTGCCAGTCTTCAATCTGTTCAACGTAGCCAACTTTATCCACTTCCCTGCCGGTGGAAGGCTGCTGCCACAGATACTGGTAATACCCTCCGCCATTGTCAGCAATCCGTATCAGATTCTGGATCAGATAGTTCCCGCTACTGTCCTGGAAATCGTACATATCCCGTCCGACCAGGGCCGGCTGTGCTGCGTGGACCAGGTTCAATCCGTCATGGGTGTAGGCATAGAAATAGCCGTCGTCACTGAATGAGGCCTCCTGCATCAGAGCCATAACCTTGTCGCGGGCTTCATCATCATTGGCCGCGTTCTGACGGACAAATTCGATAGCGGTGCGCATTATGGAAACGTAGTCTTTCAACGCTGTTTCCTTGGACCGCCGCAGGTTCTGCTCAAAAATCTGCAGTTCGCGTTCCATGAGTATGTCGCCCTGGTGCAAGGTCACCGCGGAGAAAATACCGGTCACCACCAGCAAGGGAACCAGGGCAAGCAGTATCAATTTTGTTCTTAACGACATGACCGTCACATTGTCCTTTATAAGCACACGCCATCTAGGCATCGGTTGCGAGACTCCATCAGTCTAACCCAAACCGTAAAAAAGAGCGGGCCTGGAAAAGAGTCTCCCAAGGCCCGCCAAACCTCCAGTCAAGGTACTTCAGCCAGATCGAAACATGCCCTCAGCGTCATTAATAAAAGCCTCCAGAACTCGCTCAGGAGGATGACATACCAAAGAACGCGGGGAAGATCAGGATCGCGATCAGCACCATTATCTGCAGCAGTATGAATGGCGCCACACCGCGATAGATGTCGGTGGTTTTAACCTCGGGTGGTGATACTCCTTTCAGGTAGAAAAGACTGAACCCGAAGGGCGGCGTCAGGAAGCTGGTTTGCAGGTTCATCGCGATCAGGATGGCGAACCAGAGCATATTGATACCCATCAGTTCAGCGATGGGCGCCAGAATAGGTACGATGATGAAGGAGATTTCGACAAAGTCGATGAAGAAACCCAACACCAGAATAATAAGCATGGTCAGGATCAGGAAGCCCCATTTCTCACCCGGCAGTTGCAGCATCCACTCCTCCAGCAGGTAGTCGCCACCGGTGTAACTGAACACCATGGAGAAGGCGGTTGCCCCTACCAGAATGGCGAAGACCATGGCCGTCACCTTGACCGTATCCCGAGAGCTTTCCCACATCATCCGCCAGGAAAACTGGCGATAGGCCACGGCCAGAACCAGCGCGCCGACGGCACCCAGGGCTGAAGATTCGGTCGGCGTTGCGATACCGGTAAAGATCGAGCCCAGTACCACAACAATCAATGCCAGCGGCGGTATGATCGCCATCAGGGCTTTGCCGATTTCCTGTGCCCGGCTGTCATCGCTATCCCGCGGCATCGCTGGCGCCGTTCCCGGCGATCGCCAACTGACGAACAGGATATACCCGATGTAGAGCCCCACAAGCACCACACCGGGGATCACCGCGGCCTTGAAAAGGTCCCCTACAGGCAAGCCGAGCACGTCACCGAGGATGATAAGGATGATGGATGGCGGCACAATTTGCCCCAGGGTGCCTGAGGCACAAATGGTGCCGCAGGCAAGCTTTTTGTCATAGCCATTCGCCAGCATGACCGGGAGCGAAATCAACCCCATGGCCACGACACTGGCACCCACCACTCCAGTGGAGGCGGCCAGTAAAGCACCGACCACGATGGTGGATATCGCCAGTCCCCCGGGCAATCCACCAAACAGTCGCCCCATGGACTCCAGCAATTGCTCCGCCAATCGGGTGCGCTGCAACACGATGCCCATATAAATGAACAGCGGTATCGCCATTAACACCGTGTTCTGCATAATGCTCATAATGCGGAATGGCATGAAGGCAAACAGTTGCGGCCCCTCTGCAATCAGGCCAAAAATCAACGCAACGCCGCCGAACGTAAACGCAACAGGAAAGCCCCACAGCAGCATGAAGAGGCAGACCCCAAACATTATCATCCCGATCATGCCAGACCTCCTGCACCGGTTTGCTCGTCGTAGGCGGATTCTTTGACAAGAACCCTGAGAGCGAAGGTCGCCATGCCCACGCTGGCAACCGCCAGCCAGAATGAAGAAAACGGAATCAGCCCTTTAACAATAAAGCGGTAGGGCAAACCTCCCGGATCTCCGCTGCCTTCCCCCATGTGATAGGCATCAAGCATGTATCCCCAACCCAGCCAGGCGATCATGGCGGCAATCGGAAGCGCAAAAAAAAGGGCCCCAACAAGATTGACCCAAGCCTTGAAAGCTTCACTGCGGCCGGCATAGAGAACGTCCACTCGCACGTGACCATCCGTCCTCATGGCGTAAGGAATGCCCATCAGAAAGACGACGGCGTACAAGTGCCACTCCAATTCCTGCATCCCAATGGATACCTCATTGAAGGCATACCGAGCCACCACATCGTAGAAAACGTTCAGCATCATCAGGACAAATGCCACGCTTGCGACCCAGCCACACGCTCGAGATACAGCGCCTAACCCATCATCCACAGCAATTAACCAACGCATTACAACTCCTCTTGCCGAAGCGGGGACTCCGGACCAATCGGGATTAAATAGGACTCATGAAAACACCCGAATGCCGACGCTTCTTGCGAAGCGCCAAGCATCCGGCCAATGGCGGGAAACTTACTCTTCCAGTTCGGCCATGGTGTTCAGGTAGGCGCGCTCGGAGATGTCGATGTAAGCACGTGTTTTGTCCAGATAGGCCTGCTGTGACTTGATAATGCGCTGACCTTGCTCGTTATCCCTGGAATACGCTTCCAGGACCTTTTCGTTAGCCGCGACCATGGCTTTGAAGATATCGTCCGGGAAGGTTTTGACCTTGACGTTCGGGTACTCGTCACGAATGGATGCCCAAGCTTGTGCATTGGCATGCACGGATTGGGTCAGCATGTCGTAGGATGCCGTACGCATAGAGACACGCAGAACTTCCTGCAGATCCGCCGGCAGGTCCTCCCAGACATCCTTGTTGATCAGGAACTGCAACTCGGTGGCGGGTTCATGCCAGCCGGTGTAGTAATAGTCAGCAATCTGCTGAAAACCCAGACGCAGGTCCAGGGCCGGGCCTACCCACTCAACCGCATCGATGGTGTTGCGCTCCAGGGCGGTGTAAAGCTCTCCTGGCGGGATGTTGGTAGGATTAACGCCAACTTCGGCAAAGACTTCGCCAGCAAACCCGGGGATTCGCATTTTCAGCCCGTCGAGGTCTTCCAGGGTTTTGATTTCTTTGCGGAACCAGCCGCCCATCTGGTTGCCCGTATTACCGCCTGGGAACGACAGCATGTTATGGGGCTCGTACACTTCCTGCATCAGCTCCATACCGCCACCGTGGTAGAACCACGCCCATTGCTCCTGAGCGTTCATACCAAACGGCATACTGGTGAAGTAAAGGGTGTTGGGCACTTTGCCCTTCCAATAATAAGACGCTGAATGGCCCATGTCGTATTGGCCCGCTTTGACCATATCAAAGACGCCAAAAGGCGCTTTGTGGCGGTTGGCGGAATCGATCCGGATCTTGAGCCGGCCGTTGGACATTTTTTCGGCCATTTCCGCCATGTTCTTGGTGGCATCACCGAAAATCGGGAAGTTCGGCCCCCAGGTTTCTGCGAGTCGGAGGGTGTAGCTCTTATCAGCAGCGTGGGCAAAGGACGTGAACAGCACGGAGAACACCACTGCGGCGGTCGCAGCAGCTTTCAAGAAGTTTTTCATGATCTTGTTCCTGTTGTGTTTGTTGTATTAGAACGATGCTCGGGTCGTCATTCGCGACTTATGGTCACGATTTGAGCGAGAACTAACAATCCGTAGGAATGACCAAACCAATACGCAGTGATTACTTAGAACGCCGCAGAAAAACTACGTATTAATACTTAGAGGTATATCCAACTCCTGCCCACCGTTTAAATTTGTAATCGCTAATAGTCCGGCCGCGCCCAAGCAAATGTCCCGGCTGCCGGGTCGATTGCATAAACTGTATAAATAACAGCGAACTAAGGAACCAAAATCGCCCCGAGACCATGTAACGCTCAGTCTCACCGTGTATCGCTCTGTAAGCGCCAACTTCCTGACGATTCTCACCCGAAAAACCCTGAACCAGACCGCATATAACCGAAAAATGCCGCTGTAAGATTCGTCCGAACTCGTCAATAAATTGGTGCGAAACAATGTCAACTTGCGGCAATAATTTAACGAAGCATGGACTGCTGACTCTATCTTTAGCGGTTCTGCTTTCGGGCTGCGGTCTCGACATGACGTCCTCAGACAACGCCACGACACCACAGTCAGAAGCGTCAACCACTCCGGCGGCTGAAACGGTTGAGCTTGCCGGCGCCGCCATGAAAGGCGTTATTCAACAAGGCCTGGTGACCGCCACTCGCCTGATATCCGACAAAGACGGCTACTATGCTCCACAGCGACAGGCCGCAAAACCGGTTTTGACAGCAAACGACGGTAGTTATGTGTGGCAATTGCGAGGAAAGGCGGACAGCTGGGCTTTGGTAGAACTTACCGCTGACAGTAATACCCGCATGACTTGCGACGTCGTTCCCCAATGCGAACGCAGCGGCGCCGAGCCGGTTGCCTTTGGCGACACCATGATGCTGGACGATAGTTTCAGTCTGCGCGGAGCCGGTGATCTTCGCATGGAGACCGTCAACCTCACGCCGCTGACCCATTTGGCCGTGGCGCTGGCTGAGCGTAGCGAGAATGGGCTCTCCCCCGATGCACTCTCTGGGGCCTATGAAAGGGTTGAAGGCTGGTTTGGCCTGGCAGCGGGCTCCTTGCGCCTCGACCCGCCGGACCTGACCCGCCTGGACGAGTTTAACGGCGTGTCTGCCGATGCCCTGCAGGTCGCCGTTGCCAATGCGGCTTTCCTTGCCCTGGTCAACAACAACGCCCAATGGAACAACATTTCCGATGTCCTGAACAACGTGGCAACCCAGATTCTCGAAACCGGCCAGATCAGCCTGATGGGCGACGGCGAAAACATCGCTCTGGCCGATCTCGTGTCTGCCGCAGCAGTGCAGGCCTCTGAGCTGCAGGCCGAGGTGGACTCGAGCGTCATCAGCCAAAGACTCGTGGTGGCCGAATACCGCTACGTACAACGCTTCAAGACCATTGCAGAGGTATACGGCGAAGACGACACAAGCGTTGTCGATACACCAGAGCCCGATACCAGTGACGACAACAGCACTGGAGATACTGTCGCCGACAACGGAACGGACAACGACACCAGCGAACCGCCGGCCCCCGAGCCAAGCCCCGAGGACACCGTTCCGGCCAACGCAGCCCTGCTAAGCTGGACCGCGCCGCTCACCAGAGAAAATGGTGACAGTCTCGCGATGGGCGAAATTGCCGGCTTTGAGGTGGTTTACGGCAACAGCGAGGACAGCCTGGACCAAAGCCTGGCCGTTGGCGACGCCTCTATCGACGAGTTGCTGGTGGACGAGCTCACCGAAGGCACCTGGTACTTCGCTATCCGCACCCTGGATACGGATGGCAACCGCAGCCGGTTGTCAGAGGTGGTCTACAAGCAGATATAATGCAGCGTAGACTTATATTTTGCTTTGGAACCTCGGCGCCTCAATCGCCTGCTGCTGCATCCAGCGATAGATAGTCGGGCGTGACACTCCATAACGACGTGCGACCTCAGAGACGTTCCAGCGATATTTCTTTAGTGCCGCCAATAACGGATCGCTCTCGTCGGGGTCGACATCCCGCTCAACGCTCGTTGCCGCGATCGCAGGATCTCTCAAGCACTCGTCTGGTAGGTCATTGGCCGTGATCTGTCCATCGTCGCAGGTAGCTTCTGCAAACGCCAGTGCATTAACAAGCTGACGAATGTTACCCGGCCAGTCATAGGCAAGCAGCGCACTCATCGCATCTGCCCGGATTCGAACATCGGGCAGCTGTCCCTGGTCGATCAGGTGTGTGAGTACCCGGTTAATGACATGCTGTCGGTCAGCCCTTTCTCCCAGAGAGGGCAAGCGCAGCGTGGCCCCATTCAGCCGGTAATAGAGGTCAGCGCGGAACGCACCATGTTCAATCAGTTGGCCCAGGTCCTGGTGCGTGGCGGCTATCACGCGACAGTTCACTTTCACGGGACTGTCGGCGCCCACTGGCAGAATTTCGCCTTCCGCCAGCACCCGCAGCAGCCGGGTCTGGAGCTGCAGGGGCATATCCCCGATTTCGTCCAGGAACAATGTCCCACCATCCGCCTGCTGGATCATTCCCCGCATTCCTCTGGCCCGCGCACCGGTAAACGCGCCCGCCACGTACCCGAAAAGCTCGCTCTCGATCAGTGACTCGGGAATGGCTGCGCAGTTTACGGCAACAAACGCCCGTCGGGAGCGGTGGCTGGACTGGTGTATTGCCCGGGCAAGCACTTCCTTGCCCGTGCCGGTCTCACCCAGCACCAGCAGCCCGACATCTCTGTTCCTCAGTCGTTTGGCAAGGCCAAGAGTTCGCCTCATGACGGGGTCATCCGCTGCCAGCGCATCTAGCTCAGGCACAGATTCATCAGTGGGCAGGGCGTCAGAAGATGCGGAAGCCGTCGACTTGATCCTAGGCTGGATCAACGCTGCAAAAAAGGTATTGCCACTGATGCAGTGCCTGAACGCCCTGACCTGATCATCCTGATCGTAAGGGATGCTCCAGATGTCCCTTAACTCGCATTCAAACAGGCTGGTCAGCTTGGTATCGCTGCCGTTTCCATGGCTCCACATGAGTGAACGACCGGCTGTATTGGCGGCCTCCACGCACCCATCCCCGTCAATGGCGAACAGGTACTGGCCATTTACCTGCACAAACTCCCGCGAGGCATCACACCGGAAGACCGTCTGATTGCGATAACGGCGGAGGAAATAGGCGTCCTCAATCATGCGGGCGTAGAGCTGGGTAAGGTGCAGTGCAAACGTCTGGCTGCTGTGTGGATCAGGCGAATCCAGAGCCGAAATATCGAGTACCGCAAGCAGGTTGCCCAGCGGATCAAGAATGGGCGCCGAGGTGCAGGTCAAGCTTATATGGGTTGCATCGAAATGGTCGACCCGGTGACATGTCAGGGCCTGCCCCTCTTCAATACACGTACCCACAGCACAGGTGCCCGCGTACTTCTCACTCCAATCGGCCCCCAGGTACAAACCGGCTTTACGCAAACGTTGGTCAGAACGCCGATCCCCCAGAAACTGCACGGTAATGCCCCGGTGATCCGTCAACAACAGCACATAACCCAGCTTTGCGATATTCATATACAGTTGCTCAACGCCGGCCCGAGCCACGTTGAGAAATTCATCGACCGAGTCCTGATGCTCCCTCAGGGTTTGATGAGTCACGATCCGGGCACGACGCGGCTGGCTCGGGTCCAGTCCGTACTCGTCAATACATCGCTTCCATGAGCGACCAATCAGTTCGGACTCCGGAGATAAAGCCGCACACACGCCTTCATCCGTATAACTTAGAATCGTATCTATGTGGCGCCGCTGTGCCTGTTGCATCGTCATGCCAAGCTCCTGCATTGCTCTGATATTGTTGTTGTCATTTACGATGAGATACTGCTTCGTCGTTCTGACAGCCTATACCGGATTACCCGGCATCAACATCCTCCTTTAGTGCCTGAGTGATCGTTACACCTGTAACGCATTTACAGGCAATCGCATTACAGCCGTAATGCCAGGGCCTTCTGCCACATGGCTCCGCCACCCCCTCCTCCTTTCACAAAAATCCCTGAAACCCCTTTATTTCAGATACCTGGAAAATAAAAAGCCCTTGGAGACCGATGTGGCACGTCATCTGCTCCGTTCCTATTAGCGTGTTCAACAACGCACCGGGGATCAAAGACTCCCCGCCAACAAAAACAATGGAAATCTGGAGAACCGTGATGACCGAAACCCAAATCACCCCCACCCAACGAGTTCAGCAGTGGCTTGACGGGTTCAGCGAGATACTGCAGTCGAGCGATCCTGGAAGGGCGGCGGAACTGTTTGAAGCAAACGGCTTCTGGAGAGATCTTGTTGCAATAACCTGGAACATAAAAACCCTGGAGGGCCGGGACCATATCCGCGACATGCTGGAACAGACCTCGAAACATGTCCTCCCCAGCAATTGGAAGGTTGCCGAAGACGCGACAGAACAGGACGGCGTGACCGAAGCCTGGATTACCTTCGAAACCAGGGATGCTCTGGGTAAAGGGCACATCCGGCTTCGCGATGGCGGTGCCTGGACCCTGCTGACCACCATGCAGGAATTAAAGGAGTTTCCCGAGAAGAAAAACTTTCTTCGACCCAAAGGCGCTCAGCATGGAGCGACCAAGTCACGGAAAACCTGGCTTGAGGCAAAGCAGGACGAAGAACAGGAACTGGGATACAGCCGCCAGCCCTACTGCGTGATCATCGGCGGTGGACAAGGGGGCATTGGCCTGGCCGCCCGTCTGCGGCAACTGGACGTGCCAACGATTGTGATCGAGCGAAACCCGAATCCAGGCGATTCCTGGCGCAACCGCTACAAGTCTCTTTGCCTGCATGACCCGGTCTGGTACGACCACATGCCTTACCTGCCGTTCCCGGACCACTGGCCCGTTTTCGCGCCGAAAGACAAAATCGGCGACTGGCTCGAAATGTACACCAAGATCATGGAGCTCAACTACTGGAGCTCAACAGAGTGCACGGGGGCGCGCTACGATGAGGCCAGTCAGGAATGGGTCGTGGAGGTGGTTCGGGACGGCGAGAAAGTCACCCTTCGCCCCAAGCAGCTCGTGCTGGCTACCGGCATGTCGGGCATCCCCAACATACCCGATATTCCCGGAATGGACAGTTTTGAAGGCGAGCAACACCACTCCAGCAAACACCCCGGTGGCGCTGCCTATAAAGGCAAGAAGTGCGTAGTCCTGGGCGGAAATAACTCCGCACACGATATCTGCGCTGCGTTATGGGAGAACGACGCCGACGTCACCATGGTTCAGCGTTCATCAACCCACATCATCAAGTCCGACACTCTGATGGAGCTGGTGCTAGGCCCACTCTACTCCGAAGAGGCGGTACAGAACGGCATGACCACAGAAAAGGCCGATCTCACATTTGCGTCGGTGCCCTTCAAAATCATGCCCGATATGCACATCCCGGTTTACGAGCAGGTCGCCGAACAGGATGCGGACTTCTACAGTCGGCTGAAGCGAGCAGGGTTCCTGCTGGACTTTGGCGATGATGGCTCAGGGCTGTTCATGAAATACCTGCGCCGTGGCTCAGGCTATTACATCGATGTCGGTGCATCCGAACTTGTCGCCCAGGGCGAAATCAAGCTTAAAAGCGGGGTCGGTATTGAACGCATCAACCCCCGATCTGTCACCCTGACGGATGGCACCGAACTGCCGGCCGATCTGATTGTTTACGCCACCGGCTTCGGCTCCATGAATGGCTGGGCGGCACGAATAATATCCCAGGAGGTCGCCGATAAAGTTGGAAAGTGCTGGGGTATGGGATCAGATACCACCAAAGACCCTGGCCCCTGGGAAGGTGAGCTGCGCAATATGTGGAAGCCAACGCAACAGGAAGCCCTCTGGTTCCACGGGGGCAACCTGCACCAGTCACGCCACTACTCGCTGTATCTCGCACTTCAACTGAAAGCCCGAAAAGAGAGCATCGACACGCCAGTGTACGGTATGGAAAACGTTCATCACCTTTCCTGACACCGGGATGGCTGGCCTCGGCCAGCCATCAACCGTGATCAGCACATTCTACTGTTGGGCAATGCGCTGATCCTCGCGTCAATTTAGCGTTTTGACGGAAGTCGCGCTTCTGTCAGGTTCATTGATTGTCATCCCGCACCTTCTGCAATTTTTGCAGTTTTTCGTGCAACAACGCCTCGAGCTTAATCAACTCTTGGCGATTCTTTTCGTTGGGCCTGTTGGTATAGAGCTCAACATAAGTCTGGGTGACCTCACTGAGGATCGGGTGTAGCTTTTTATAGGCTTCATCGACCATGAACAGCCTCCTTCCGTTGCTGATCAACGTCGTTGCTGATACCTAAAGCATAAGCAAGGCATTAACTCTGTGCAATATTTGATCAGGTCACAACTGCTCCGGCCGCGGTGGACTGCCCACCCTCACTTCGCTGAGTTTCTCCTGGGCCAGGCCGCGGAACAGGGCAAACATCATGGCGAATACGAGGATGAACATCGGCAGGCCAACCACGGTGATCACTTCCTGCAACGCGGTCAGCCCGGCGTCACCGGCAAGTACGATCAGCATCGCTGCCAGCATGCCTTCAGACACACCCCAGAAAACGCGTTGATGCCAGGGGCCCGGGTCCGGCGAGCCCGTGCATAACATATCGACCACCAGGGAAGCGGAGTCCGATGAGGTCGCGAAGAAGATGGCGACAATCACAACCGCCAGGCCCTGAATCAACGTAGCCCCCGGAAAGTTTTCGAAGAACGCGAACATGGCCAGGGGAACACTTTCCCCTACGGCTTGTGACAACACCCCCGCCTGTTCGCCCAGCGCCTCCCTGGCCTCCGGCCCAATGCCATCGATCTGCATTGCTGACCAGCCGAAAATGGCGAACCAGATCAGGGTGAAGATTGATGGCGCGAACAGGACCCCGAGCACGAATTCACGGATGGTCCGCCCCCGTGAAATCCGCGCCACGAAGATTCCGATAAAGGGCGACCAGGTCACCGTCCAGGCCCAGTAGAATACCGTCCAGCTGCCCTGCCATCCCCAGCCGCCATCGTCGCCGGTATAGCTTGCAAGTGTGTCGTTCCAGAAGGCCATGGGCAGCAGGTTCGATATGTAGAGGCCAAACGTCTCAACCACGGCTCGCAGAAGGAAAACCGTCGAACCGGTAAAGAGCACGAATACCATCAGGCCAGCGGCCATACCGATATTGATGTTGGACAACCGCTTCACACCAGAGTCCAGCCCGGCGACGATCGACCCCACAGCGACGGCCGTCAGGATGGCAATGATCAGCACCTTGGTGATTACCGCATCCGGAATGCCAAACAACTCAGTCAGCCCGGCGTTGATCTGCTGCGTGCCCAGCCCGATTGACACCGCCACACCGAACAGCGTGCCGAGGATTGCGAACACATCGAGAGTCTTGCCGAGAGGCCCGTATATGCGGTCGCCGATCAACGGATAGAACACCGAACTGAAGCGCATCGGCAGGTCGTAACGATAGATAAAATACGCAAAGGCAAGCCCCGGCATGGTGAAGATCGCCCAGGTGTGCAGCCCCAGGTGGTAGATAGCGAAGCTCATGGCATCGTCGGCGGCTTCGACCGAATAGGGCTCGACATTCGGCCTCGGCGGGGAAGAAAAGTGCGAGATGGGCTCGGCCACGCCCCAGAACATCAGCACGGTGCCGATGCCACCGGCGAACAGCATGGTGAACCAGGAGATATTACTGTAGGCCGGTTTCGCGTCGTTGCCGCCCAGCCGGATGGCGCCGAATCGGCTGAGCGCAACCCACAAGAGGAACGCTACCCAACTCGTCACCCCGAAAATGAAAAACCAACCCAGGTTGGTAACGATCCATTCGCGCCCCGCTCCGAAGGCCTCTCCGATTGGGCCTGGCGCAATCAGGAGCACAACCAGAAACAGGATCATGATCCCAGCGGACGTGAAAAAGATGGTCGGGTTGGTCCTGAGACCCAACTTTCTTGCGAGAGCTTCCATGGCGATTTCTCCCCGAGTCTTTCCGACAACATAGGAGCTAATCGAACGGCACGCCAAATTGTGGGCGAGATTTCATGTTTCTGAAGGCAAATGGCTATCGCCAGAGAACGCTGGAATCCCGGTTGATTACTACTGGGACTTGCTCGAATAGACGCTCAAGGCCGTCACTGTGACCAGGATGAGCCCCATGCCGAGGAACTGGACGCTGCCCAAGCTCTCATTGAGCAATACGATGCCGAAGAGCGTAGCGGTAACAGGTTCGACCATCGCTACAACGGCAGCGACGGTTGGTACGGTGTGCTTGAGACCCACGATATAGCTTATAAAAGACACGCCACCACCGAGCACCCCCAGCGCAATGAACATCGGCCATTCCGGTGCACCCAGCACAGCAATGACCTGCACAAGGCTGGCTGGCCAGATCAGAACAATACCGAGCACGGCAAACGCGATCACCAGAGCAGCCTGAGGGCTGCCGTTCCTGGCAGCAAACTTGAAGCCGAAAATAAACAATGCATAGGACAACCCCGAAAGCAGGCCGGCAACCACGCCAACCCACGTAATACTGCTACCGCCAACGTCATAGATACCCGTGAGTAGAGCGATGCCGACAATAACGATGACAATGGCCACGCATTTGAACGGCGTTGGCTGCTCCAGCCCGATGGCAAAGGAAACCAGAAACACGAACACCGGGGCGCAATACATGAGGGTCGCCGCGACGGCAACGCTGCCCTCGGAGATACTGAGGAAATAGAAGGAGAAGTTGCCCGCCACGCCAAGGCCGGCCACCGCCGCCCAGAACCAGAGCCGCGGCTTGGCCAATCCGCTGTTCCCAGGACGTAGAATCAGCCAGACAAGTACAAACAGCAGGCCGACAATCCCCCGGTAGAACGAGACTACGAACGAGCCCCACCCTTCTGCGAGCAGGATGGCGCCGATACCACCCGAAAGCCCCCAGAAAAGGGCTGCAAGCGCTACAAGCATTGCACTTCTTAGCGCGCGGTCACCGGATTGTTCTGGCGTGTGATCAGTCAGAATACTCTCCCGCCCGGCCAAACGATTGCTGGTAGACACGGTTCATTCAGGGTGACTGCGGAAACTGGGCACCGTCAATACGTTGGAGCCGCAAGCCGACCTGATGTTCGCCGCAGTAATCCCGGGCGCTGCCCCCTACGCAAACAGGGCAAAAATTACGGCAATCCCCAAAGAAACCAGCAACGACATTGGAATAGTCAAAGCGATCTCCTGCGACGGCCCTTGATAGCGCACCGACAGTACGTAGCTCATTACCGCCACCGGCATCGCACACTGAATCAGGAAAACCTGCGCTTCCATGGCGCTCAACGGCCAAATCAGCAACAGCACCCACGCAAGGGCTAGACCACCCAATGGCCGATACAGACTGAACACGAGAGGCCTTAGCATATCCCGCGCGCCTGACAGCCGCAGGTTGGCAATAGAGCTGCCCAATTGCATTAGCATTATCGGTACGGTAATCGAGCCCAGCATATCCAGCGTTATCATCACCGGTCCAGGCGGGCGAATGTTTGTCGCCAACAGAAAAGCACCTGCGATCAATGCCAGGACGGGCCCGTTCTTCAGCATTGCCCTGATGGAAAACCGCCCGGACAGGCAGCCGATTCCCAACGTAAAATGACTGACCTGAATCACCGAGGAAATCACCACCGCCAGCCCAAGCGACTGCGGACCAAACAGCGCAAAGCACACCGGAATCCCCATATTGCCCGTATTCGGGTGCACCAACGCCGGAAGATAGGACCTCACCGGCAGGCCAGCTAGCGTAAGCAACAGTGCAGTGACCATCGCCATGACGACCAGCCAGGCCACGGTAATGCCTACAAGGGCACCCATTCCGAAAATGTCCATATCCATGCTCAATACGGAGTGGAGCAGCAACGCGGGGATTCCAACGGTGGTAACCAGGCCAGCCAATGCCTTGCCGTCAAAAAAATCGGTTTTTCGGCCAAGAATGGCCCCGAGGAGTATCAAAGACAGCAGAGGGACAAGGGCTTCTGTGAGATGCTGAATCATAGTGAATAAAGAGAGGTCATGGTTTCAGGCTAAAGGGAACGGGGTTTGGCACTTTCAATACTCGGGTATAACTTCAACGCGAGATCATAAATAATGATGCCATATAGACTACCATTAAGCCCCAATATCCCGGGGTAAAGGTAACTCCGCGAAAACCGATACCTGGCCGTATTGCTGATAAGCCAATCTGCCACCGCCTTTGCCGTGGCAGGTTATAGAAAAGTACCTGAGGGCAGGTTAACCTGTAACCTATTGAATCTATGTTTTACTACTTTGGCTTTGGCTCCAACATGAGCATGCTCTCGCTGAGAGCGAAGGGTGTCGAGCCTCGGGCATCTACGAAAGCGGTGCTGCGCGGATGGCGGTTACGCTTCAACGTGCAGCACTTCTTCCGCCATGAGGGTGGTGTTGGCAACATCGAAAACACCGGCCACCCGGACGACCGGGTTCTCGGCGTGCTCCATGAATGCCCCGACGAGGCGCTTTCTCTGTTGGATCAGGCCGAAGCTTACGGGCATGGCTATAACCGCATAGAGATCGAGGTAGAGCCGGATAACCCTAGCGCGGCAATGGCCCCGAAGGTCTTTGCTCTCACCTATGTGGGCATGCCCCAATTTATCGACAACGACTGCCGACCAAGCCGTCGTTACCTGAACATCGTTCTGGAGGGAGGCCGCCAGGCCGGACTGGATGGCAAATACCTGGAGTCACTGGCCAATCAGCCCATTCATCAACTTGATGAGCACCCAACGTTCGCGGCACCACCCGGAGACTACCCAACATTTGACCGGGCGTTGCTGGCAAAACAGCCGCTGTACACGGCCCTCTACGGGGCCGTGTTTGATATGTCCGAGGCGAGGCCTCTGCACCACTTCCTCAAAGGCTTTTTTGGAGGCAGGGACATGACGCTTTTTCACCTCAGACGGCTGGACAGCAGCAACGTTGATGAAACCATGGACGATATCCGGAACGGACGCCTCAACAAGGCCCAGAAGCGATACCTCAACGCCTATCTGAACGAATACGCCAGAGAGTATCGCTACGTCGGCCGCTATAACTATGATAAAGACTGAGGAGCTCTCATGCCGTCTTTCCCGCCAGCCCTGGCACACAATGCCATCGAAGAGATCCTGCCGGATCTGTTTTTTGTCAGTGGTGCCATGGAAACCGTCCTTATGGACCTGGATTGGCAATTCAGCCGCAACATGACCATCGTCCGTGACGGTGAACGGCTGATCCTCATCAATACGGTCCGCCTTGATGATGACGGCCTGGCGGAACTGGACCGACTGGGAAAAGTAACCGACGTGATTCGGCTTGGCGCTCTGCATGGGCGTGACGATGCGTTCTATGTTGACCGTTACCAGGCGCAGTACTGGGTGATGCCAGGTCTGGAACCGGAGGACCAAAGCGGGTCTGAAAGAGAGGCAAACGTCCTCGGCCAGACGCTGCCCCTGAGTGACGCATCGCTATTTCAGTTCCAAACTACCAAACTTCCTGAAGGCGTACTCCACCTCCAGCGGGATGGCGGCATCCTGATAGCCTGTGACGCCCTGCAGAACTGGCTGAAACCCGACGAGCACTTCTGCGACGCCTCGCGACAGCGAATGGAGCAGATGGGCTTCTTCACACCCGCCAACATTGGCCCAGTCTGGCTGCAGGCGGCGGAACCTGCTGCCGAGGATTTTAACCGGCTCAAAACACTGAACTTCAAACACGTTCTCTGTGGCCATGGCCAACCCCTACTGGACAACGCCAAAGAGGACTTCAGCGCCACCTTCGATCGAGTGTTCCATTGCCAGGCGTGATCCCCAGGAGCGGCACCTGATGCAGAGCGAATTACAGCTGCCCGGATACACAATCTCCTTCTGCCTCTGGAGAAAAGCAGGCCGGGCGGCCTATCGCGCACGGCGACTCTCGGACGGTGCAGACGTCTGCATTGAAACCCTTGATACCGAATATCCCGACCGCAGGCAGGTGGCCACGCTCAATCACGAAGCCAGCATTGCTTCACGGCTCGACGGCGTGAAAGGCGTACGCAGGGTTCATGACATATTGCCACACGGTAGTGGGAACCTGGCGCTCGTCACCGATCCCTGTGAGCGTTCGCTTGCCTCGGTAATGGCCGAGAGCCGTAACAGACGCTTGCCCCTGCCCCAGGCGCTGAAAATAGCCCAGGCCCTGGTACAGATTCTGAGCGACATCCACGCACAGGACATCGTGCACAAGTCGCTGACACCCCATAACGTCCTGTTTGACTCAAGAAGTGGCGCACTGGTGCTGTCGGGGTTCAATATAGCATCGGAGCTGGGGCAGGAGCGGCAGGCCAAACAGCTGCCCAATCAGCCCGAGGCGGCATTGGCCTACATGTCGCCGGAACAGACCGGGCGCATGAATCGGAGCCTCGACTACCGCTCGGACTACTATTCCCTCGGCTTGCTGCTGTTTGAACTTCTGACCGGCCAACCTCCGTTTACAGCCAACAATACCCTGGAGTGGGTACACAGCCACATAAGTCGTCTGCCTCCGGCGCCTCACACCGTGTTTGAGGACATACCCGAGGCCCTTTCAGACATTGTGCTGAAGCTTCTGGCCAAATCCCCGGAAGAACGTTATCAAAGCAGCCTGGGCCTGCTGCACGACCTATCCCGTTGCGCCACGTCGATAGAACAGGATCTGCCACTGCTGCCCTTCACACTGGGTGAAAAGGATCATCTGCAGAAGTTTCTGATTCCCCAGGCACTTTACGGCCGCGAGCGCGAGCTGCAGGAGTTGCTGAGCCTGTTCGAGCAAGCGGTGGAGGGACGATCCCGTTTCTGCCTGGTTCACGGCTACTCCGGCGTTGGCAAGTCGGCACTGGTCAACGAAATTGATCGCTACCAGATCCGTGAACGCGGCTTCCTGGTCCAGAGCAAGTTCGACCAGTTCCAGCAAAGCGAAGCCTACTCAGCACTGGCAGCCACCTTTCGTGCCCTCGTGCAGCAAATCATGCTAGAGCCCGACAACCAGCTTGACTGCTGGCGCACCGAACTGCTTGGTGCGCTGGGGCCCAACGGCGCCCTGGTGATCGACCTGGTACCGGAGCTGGCGCTGATTATCGGCGAACAACCCCCTGTGACCGAGCTGCCACCCTCAGAGAGCCGTAACCGGTTGCAGCTGGTACTGACCGCATTCCTGCGAGTGTTTGCCGGCGAAGGCCATCCGGTCGTGCTGTTCCTGGACGATCTGCAGTGGAGCGACACCCCAACCCTCGACCTGATACGCCGTATAGTCACCTCCAGGGACCAGAGCCACCTGCTGTTGATTGGCGCCTATCGCAGCAATGAAGTCGGCCCTGGGCACCCGCTCAGATTGCTCCTGGATGACCTCAACAACCATCGGCGAATTCATCAGATCCCTGTGGGGCCGCTTGATGAATCGTCAGTGGACCAAATGGTGGCCGATGCCCTGCGTTGCGAGCCGGAAACGAGCCGCACACTGAGCGAGATGCTGTTTCACCGCGCCCAGGGCAACCCCTTCTTTACCAACGAGTTGCTGCGACAGTTCCATGCCCAGGGGGCAATCTGGTCAGATTCGGGCAGTGGCCAATGGCACTGGCAGCTCGACAGGGCCAGTTGGGATGAAACCAGCCATGACGTGGTTGAGTTCATGCTGGATAACCTGCGACAGCTCCCGGACGAAACGCAGAACGTACTTCAACTGGCCGCCAGCATCGGGAATACCTTTACCCTGCAAACGCTCGCCACCATCTACGAGCATACCGTTGCTGAAACCGCCCGGGCCCTTCTGCCGGCGTTGAAACAGTACACCGTGCTGCCGCTACACAGTGATTATCGCCTGGCGAGACACCAGGACGAAGAGCGGGTGCTCAACCCCAGCTACCGTTTTCAGCATGACCGGGTGCAGCAGGCTGCCTACAACCTCATTGCAACCGACGAGCTCCCCCGGGTACACCTAACGGTCGGGCGCCTGATGCTACAACACGGCGGCGGGCAGGTCGCCGATGACCAATTGATTGATATCGTGAATCATCTCAATCAGGGGCGCGCGCTGATCCAGTCCGGGTCAGAACGCCTTCAACTGGCCGAGTTCAACCTTCGTGCCGGCAGTCGCGCCCGACAAACCTCGGCCTATCAACAGGCACTCGACTACTTGCAGGTCGCCGAGGAATTGCTGCCAGACGACGCCTGGTCACAGATGCCCTCACTGATGGCCACATTGGCGTCAGAGATACAGCTTTGCCTCTACCTCACCGGGCGTACCGACGAGGCCGACCATTGGTTGGAGCAGATGCTGGACCATGCGGACTCCCGGCTGCATCGCGCCGACATTCTCGCCATACGTACCCGGCAGAATGCCACGCTGGGTAGAATGGAGGCGTCTATTCACGCTGCCATTGAGGGGCTGGCACTATTGGGTGTCAATTTCACCGAACACCCCAGCCAGCACGATATCGATGTCGAACGCCAACGGGTACTGACGAACCTGGCTGGCCGCGAAATCACCGACCTGGTTGATGCTCCTGTCATCGAAGACCCAGCCACATTGACCGCCATGCGTCTGCTGATGGAAATCTTTGCTGCCGCGTTTCTCTCCGGCAGCAAGCTGTTCAGCTACCTGGTGCTGAAAGCGGTTAACCTGGCTTTGAATCGGGGCAACTGCCCGGAATCGGCGTTTGCCTATGCCGCCTACGGCATGCTTTTGTGTGGTGAGCTGGACGAGCCCGCCCTGGGCTATCAGTACGCCAAGGTTGGCCTGGCCATCAATGAACGGCTTGATGACCTCAGCCTGAGGGCGCGCGTTATCTATGTATACGCCATGTTCGTTCATCACTGGAGCAACCACTGGGCAACGCTCACGCCCTGGTTCCGCAAGGGCATCGAAGCCGGCTATCAATCCGGCGACCTGCTCTATCTGGCCTACAGTGCCCAGGACTGCGTGATCTGGGACCCGGGCATGGATCTGGAAACCGCTAGCCAGTTGCATCAGGAAAACCTCGACATCGTTCGCGAGTGCGCCTACCAGGATTCGCTGGACTCCGGTTCCCTCTTCCTGCAGATGCAGCGCAATTTTCTTGGCACCACCCACTCACCGGCCAGTCTGAGCACCGATGATTTTGATGACCAGGCGTGTCTCGAGGCAATGAGTACGCGCCGGTTCATGACCGGCATTGCCAATCATCAGATCTACAGTGCCGAGATCAACCTGCTCTACGGGAACTACGAACAGGCACTGCACTTTGTCAGAAAGCAGGACAAGCTAATCAAGTCCGCGATGTCCCTGCCCCAGCTCGTGCGTTTCTACATTGTTGCCAACCTCACCCTCACGACTCTATTCCCCACCATGAACAGGGCTGACCAACAGGCCACACGAGAACGCCTTGAACGGGACCTGGCGCGCATGACCCGTTGGGCGGACAATTGCGAAGCGAATTTCCGCCACCTTCAATTTCTGATGACCGCAGAACTCGCCCGCCTGGATGGCAGGCACGACGCCGCACTGGAGCTCTATGACACGGCCATCGACACGGCACGGGCAAACGGCTTCCTGCGCGATGAGGCCACTGCCTTTGAGCGAGCCGCACGGCACCTGCTGGCACTGGGTAAAGGGCGCTCAGCCGAGGGTTATCTCCGTGGTGCCCACGGGGTATACAACCGCTGGGGCGCACAACGCAAGGTAGAACAGCTGGAGGACGAGTTCCCGGTGCTTCGTCAGTGGGTTCAGGCCCACCTCAGCCCACCAGGAAGCCATTTGGCCAGTCTCGACCTGGCATCGGTTATGAAAGCCTCCCGTGAGATCTCCGGCGAGATGGTGCTGGACCAGCTGTTGCAGAAAACCCTGGCGATTCTGCTGGAAAATGCCGGTGGGCAATGGGGCTGCCTGATTGTCCGGGCCGGTGGTGCGTTCAGTGTCGAGGCCATAATCCGGCCAGAGCAGCCGTCACCACAGGTTGAAATCCCCACCCACTCAACACTCAGTGATCGTCAGGGCAAGGCCCTCGCCCTGCCAATGAGCGTGATCAGCCAGGTGTTTCAAAGGGGCGAAGCCGTGGTCCTGCACGATGCCATGGCGGACGGCCCGTTTGTGAACGACCCCTACACTATTCACCTGCATCCACGATCAGTACTGTGTGTCCCTATCATCGTGCGGGAACGTTTTGAGGCGGCGGTCTACATGGAGAACAACCTGACCGACGCCGTCTTCACCGACGACCGGGTGGAATTGATTCAACTGCTCTCCGCCCAGGCGGCTGTCGCCATCGAAAACGCCCGGCTCTACACTCAGGTACAGGACCATTCCCGGCTCCTGGAAGAGAAAGTGGTTGAACGCACGGCAGAGCTGGAAGAACTCAATGAAGAACTGCAACGCCTGGCCGACCGCGATGGCCTGACCGGCGTCGCTAACAGGCGTTCCGGTGACGCCTACCTCAAAGACACCTGGCTGCGCCTGCGAAGGCAGCCCCAGCCCCTATCTGTGGTTATGCTCGATGTGGATCACTTCAAGCACTTCAACGACAATTACGGCCACCAGATGGGTGACGAATGCCTGATCCGGGTAGCCGAGACACTGCAGGAGCAACTGCAGCGCTCAACCGACATGGTGGCACGCTACGGGGGAGAAGAGTTCATTCTGATACTCCCCAATACTGACGAAAATGGTGCGATACAGGTCGCTGAAAATGCCCGCGTTGCCATCGAAGCATTGGACATCAGGCACGACCATTCAACGGCGCGAGATTGCATCACCGTCAGCGTGGGCTGCGCCACCATCGTTCCCGATGACAAGAGCAGTCTCGAAGAATTGGTCTTTGCCGCCGATGCGGCACTCTACAAAGCCAAAGAGAGCGGCCGAAACCGAATTCAAGCGGCTGAGAGCGCTTGAGATAACGAGACTTTTTTACCAAACTCAGTGATCTTGAGATTATGATCAACGCATTTGCCGTATCCAACTACCGCAGCCTTAAGAGTATCGTCGCGCCCCTGACCGGCCTCAATGTGGTAACCGGGCCCAACGGCTGCGGCAAGTCCAACCTTTACAAGTCTCTGCGGTTACTGGCTGAAACCGCAAAGGGCAACTTAATCTCGTCGATCGCGCAGGAAGGCGGGCTGGATTACACGTTCTGGGCAGGGCCGGAGACCTTTACCAAAGGCATGAAAGACGGTGTCGATCCCGTACAGGGCTCTGCCAAAAAACAGAACAGCCGGCTCAGACTCGGCTTCGTGGGTGAAGACTTCGGCTACGCCATCTCACTGGGTATGCCCGCCCCTCAGGGGTTTGCGGGCTACCAGGACCCGTCCATGTTTCAGTTTGACCCGGAAATCAAGCGCGAGTGCATTTGGGCGGGAGACGTCTGCCGTCCCAGCAGTTGCCTGATTGACCGGGTCGGGCCTGTGGTGAAAGTGCGCAACGGTCGTAAATGGGAAGTCTACAACGCCCACCTCAACACCTACGAAAGCATCCTCAACGAAATCAGCGATCCGGTGGCTGTGCCCGAGGTTCATGCTGTCCGGCAAACCATCCGCAACTGGCGCTTCTACGACCAGTTCCGAACCGATCCCCAGTCCATCATCCGCACGCCCCAAATCGGTACGCGAACGCCGGTGCTTGATCACGACGGCCATAGCCTGGTCGCGGCTCTGCGGACCATCCACGAGATTGGCGACCGGGCGGCGTTGTACGATGCCATTGAGGATGCCTTTCCCGGGGCAACCATCAACTTTGAGGCAGACTCCGGCAACCGTTTCATACTGCAGTTTTTGCAGGAGGGGTTGCTGCGCCCCTTAAACCAGGCGGAGTTGTCGGACGGCACGCTTCGCTACCTGTTGCTGGTAGCCGCACTACTCACGCCAAGACCACCGTCACTATTGGTGCTTAATGAACCGGAAACCAGCCTGCACCCGGATTTGCTGCCTGCCTTGGGGCGCCTGATCAATCGAGCATCACGTGAAACCCAGGTGTGGGTCGTTTCCCACGCACCACGTTTGGTGGCAACTCTGGAACAGGATGGCGACTGTAACTCCATCGCCCTGAACAAGGACCTTGGCGAAACCATCGTCCTGGGGCAGGGTTTGTTGGATGCGCCACCCTGGCAATGGGCGGATTAACAATGGAGTTCACCTTCCTGGGCACATCCGCCGGCACCCCGACACGGTCACGAAATGTGAGCGGGCTGGCCCTATGCCACGCCGGCCCCAAACCCTGGTATTTGATCGACTGCGGTGAAGGCACACAACACCAGTTGCTTCGCACCCGCTACTCGGTTGTGCAATTGCGCGCCATCTTCATCACCCATATCCACGGCGATCACACGTTCGGCCTTCCAGGGCTGCTCACCAGCGCCTCCATGCTTGGCCGCACGGAACCGCTGGACGTCATTGCCCCCATCCAGGTACAACGCTTCATCAGCGCAGTGCTCGCAAACAGCGACTCCAGCCTCAGCTACTCGCTAAACTTTATCGATTCCGAAGCATCGGATTTCCAGTGGCAGGATGAGCACGTCAGGGTTACCAATGTGGCACTGTCCCATCGTGTCGACTGCCGCGCCTATGTGTTCACCGAGCAAAGCCTGGAGCGACAACTACTGCGGGACAAATTAAGCGCGGAAGGCATCGAGCCCGGACCCGGCTGGGGCGAATTGCAGAAAGGCAACGATATAACGCTGGAGGATGGCCGCCTGCTCAGAAGTGACGATTACACACACATTCCCCGCACGGCCCGCCGCCTGATCGTCGCCGGCGACAACGACACCCCAGACCTGCTGGCCGATGCCTGCAACGGCACCCACGTGCTGATCCACGAAGCCACCTATACCCAGGACGTGGCCGACCGGGTCGGCCCCTGGCCACAACACAGCTCCGCTGAACAGGTCGCCCGATTCGCCCAACAAGCTCACTTGCCCAACCTGGTGCTGACCCATTTCAGCTCACGTTACCAGTCCGGGCCGGGAGGTGCGCCCCACATCAACCAACTGGCGACCGAAGCCATGCAGCACTACAAGGGCCAACTGTTTCTGGCGCAGGATTTTGAAACCTATCGGCTGGAAAAGGATTTGTCGCTGAGTTGCCTGACCCAAACACATTCAATCTGACGAAGGATATTCACAATGACGTATCAGTTCGAAGACCTAAGGAAGGCTTGCCGGACAGAATGGCGCGACTACATTGAACACAGTTTCGTAAAGCAGTTAGGCGATGCGTCGCTCGCTCCCGAAGCGTTTCAGCACTACCTCAAGCAGGATTACCTGTTCCTGATCCAGTTTGCCCGCGCCTTCGCCCTGGCGGCCTACAAAAGCCCAACCTTGCTGGATCTCCGCCAGGCAAAGGAAGGCTTGCAGGCCATCGTGGATGTAGAACTGGACCTACACATCAGCTACTGCAAGGAATGGGGCATTTCAGAAGCAGAACTTGCCAACCTGCCGGAAGCGCGCGCCACCCTTGCCTACACACGCTATGTGCTCGACACGGGCAACCGCGGCGATTTGCTCGACCTGCATGTTGCGCTCTCACCCTGCATGGTGGGCTACGGGGAAATCGCCAATTGGCTGAACAACCGGGCAGAAACCATTCGGGGAGACAAAAACCCGTATGACGCCTGGATCGCCATGTATGAAAGCGACGAGTTCCAGCAGGCCATGCACGCGGAAATCCAGTGGCTGGATGAACGACTGGCGGATGTATCCCCCGACAGGTTCGCGCAGCTTACCCGGATATTCAGCGACGCCACCCGGCTGGAAATCGATTTCTGGGAAATGGGCCTGAAACAGAGCGATTGAGAAACGTGTGGTCAACCACAGCACTTCTTGAACTTGGCACCACTCCCGCAATGGCAAGGATCATTGCGGGAAGGCATTTTCGCCGTAGTCACAGTCGTCACTTTGTTCAGGAGTGCGGTCAGTTCGGTGATGGATTCAACCGCACCCTCGCGGGCATCCACTGTAATGTTGGCATGCAGATTGGCTTCCGCCACCTGAGCTTCGACCTCCTGCCTGCGCGCCTCACTGGTAACCACCAGTGTTAGCGGAAACTTCTTGCTGCCACTCTTCTGACTGGCCTTGGTCTGGAAGCCACCATGGGCGGTGTGGTGCTGGCGCGCGTCCTGCCGGCCTTTGTAGAAGAACTTGTCTGACATGCTGAAATCTCGATGAATGGAAGAGTACCCGGCGCCCGAAAAAAGCGAGCGAGCACCGGGCGAGACGTTTTAGCATGCTTATTGAATTGGATATATAGGCATAAGTGGAAATTCGATGCGCCACCCGCCCCGCTCTCATCAAATCACTCTGGCAAAGTGTCGCCTGACCCGCCCATCTCGGCCGGAACATCCTTCATCTTTGGTAGCCCGTCGCGAATCGGCAGTACCGATTCCTGGTAATGCACATGGACCGCGGGCTCAAACGCCAGGTCCGGAAGGTTGGCAACATAGACGTCCATAAGACTTAACGCCGGATGATCGGTAAACACATGACCACCGCACTTTTTACACCACTTGCGATAGCTTTGTTCCGTGAGATGGAATTCGCCAATGTGATCGGCACCCGCTAACACCTCGAAGCTGTCGTATGGCCACAGAGAAAACGCATTCACCGGCCCGGCCGACCAGCGACGACAGGAATCACAGTGACAATATCCCATCGCTTCGGGTGCGCCAGATACCTGAAACTTAACAGCGCCACAAAAACAACTGCCCTGGTACTGAGTCATAACGATCTCCCCCGTTCGTTGGTTAAACACCACCTTCCCAGAGCCACCCGTTTGCTGTACATGATACGAAATCACGAAACTGCCAGGACTTTGGTAGCAGGAAAGTTACGATTCGGAGCGACGGTTGACGGCTGCCCGACAAACCGCACAAACTAACAGCTCAACCCTCCCAAGATAGAACGCACATTCAATGCCCGCAAACGTCAAAACCCGGATTTTGTTCCGCTCCAAACGCCTGAACCTGTACCTCGTCCGCTACCCGGAAGGTCACAAGGTGGGACCGCACCTGGACATGACTTCCGAAGGCCGGCTGTACAAACTCAATTGTGTTCTGGTAAAGCCCAAAGCCGGCGGTGAGTTCATCTGCGAAAAGAACATTTTCAACTTGTTTGGCCGGGTATACCTGTTTCGACCAGATCTCTACCAACACCGGGTTTCGAAGATTGAACGTGGGAATCGTTGGTTGCTCAGCTTTGCACTTAACACATCGGGTAACGTTCCCCTGGCACAATGATCGCCTAGATCCGACAGAAGCCGTCAGCCCAACAAACACGCCTTGGCCTCGTTGATGCGGGCGGCCAAATAGTTACTCCCACCGCGGTCCGGGTGTACTTTCTGCATCATCCTGCGGTGGGCCTGAATGATCTCGTCCTGTGTTGCACCGGGCTTCAGCCCCAAGATGTCCAGTGCTTCGCTCTCGGTAAGTGGACCGCCAGCATTGGCTTGTTCTTCGGATTCTTCACCTCCAGCGCTGGCCTCATCGTCAGCACGCCATGAGTCACCAAACCGGCGGTCAAGATAACTTTCCAGCAGCCGGGCGGAGTCCTCGTCGTGCGCCCGGCAGTATCGCAACAGCTCAAGAAATTCACTTTCGCCCAGGTCCGCCAGCTCTCGCCCGGCCATGGGGCCTTTCAGGACCTTGCCCCTCATGGTGCCGGAGTCATGATCCAGGCTCATTTCCAGAATGTCGCCGGAGACATGGGATTGGTTGCCCGAACTTGCGTTTGCATCTCCCGTTCCGGCCCCCGCCATGCGCCCCGTCAACAATGATGGCAGCACCCGGCGTAGCAGTGGATAGAGAAACGCCAACAACGCGAATAAGGCGTGCAAGCGGCCGGTAACGGCCATCAGAACCACTATCCCGATAGCGGCCATCAAGGCCAGCTTTATCATCGCCGGCTTACGTTGGCTGGCCGGCTGGTTGCGCAGCCAGACCCACGCAACAACCGACAGTGCTATGACCAGAAGCGTTAGTGGCACTCAGATACCCCGGAACTCATCGGTCCATCGATGGCTTGAACGTGGATTGAAACAAGCGCTACTTGATCTGCTGGGTCAAGCGCTTGACCTCTGGAGAGCTGCGGCTGGAAAAATCCTGCAGGGCCTTGGCTCCCCCGGAAGCATAGACCGCCACCGCAGCCATAAGATCCTTGAGAACCTGCGGACTGTTGCGATCGAAGGGGGCATAGGCGCCACCAGACAACTTGCTCACCTGCTGGAACACTGCTCTGGCATGAGCGTCGGCGCCCTCGTGGAACATGAACACCGGCGTTCGCAGCATCCCCAGTTCCCCCGCGGTATGGCACAGTTCGTCCACCGGTTCCTCGCAACAGTCGCCAATAAACACCACCGCCCTTATGGCCTTTTCCCGGGTTTCCTTCACGGCATGAGCCAACACCCGGCTGATCTGGGTGCGCCCACCCAGGCAGGAAACGCCGTTCATCAGGTTCAACAACTGACCGGTCTCCGTCACAAACCCTGTGGCCTTGAACTCGCCAAAGCCGCGGTAGTAACAAAGCTGGATAGCCAAACCACCCAAATCCCGGGTCGCCATGAACAGTTCACTCTGCAAGTGGCACGCCTCATCCCAGGTTGCCTCCCGGCTGGCGGTGGCATCCAGCGCGAATATCAGCCTGGCCTGCCCGCCACCCTGTTTAGGCAGTGTGCGAACCTCGTTGATAAACTGGTCGATGGCCTGTCTATCGGATTTGGGGCGCAGTTCTTTGTCGGCCATAGTGGTCCTTTCTCGTTTACCAGTGCGTCACGAACCTGGGTTACCATCAGCCCGCCAGTGCTGCCCGCACCTTCTTGCTCAGGTGGCCCATATCAACCCGGCCAAGCACCTGGGGCTTTAGCTCGTTCATCACTTTGCCCATATCCTGCATTCCCTGTGCATCGGTAGCGCTGATGGTCATTCGAATCAGGCCGTCCAGATCATCCTCATTCAGGGCCGCAGGCATGAATTCCTCAATGATTACCATTTCCGCTCTTTCCTTGTCACCCAACTCCTCGCGCCCCGCCTCATCGTACTGACTGGCGGCGTCGCGGCGCTGTTTGAGCATCTTGTCCAACACCTTGAGGACATCCTCGTCGCTCAAATCACGGCGCTCATCAATCTCAATCTGTTTGACTGCCGCCTGCGCCATACGCAGGGTGACAAGCCGGGTCTTATCCTTGTTCCGCATCGCGTCTTTCACCGCGGTGTTGAGTTGTTCCTTCAGTGATGGTTCCGACATTGCCGACCTCCTGACCTATCAAATTAGGTGACTGATTTCAGATGGAACGAAAGGGTAGATGTAACGAAAAAGCGAGGCAGGTTCAATCGTTATGATCATATGGCTGGAGCCTCATCCCCTATATGTGGGGATGAGGCTAACCCATTCATGGGTTTACCTTGTTACTCTACTTCTCCTCCCTCCTCGTTAGGCGCGCCAATTCCCGGTCCCCTGGGGGGAAGGCTTTCCGCGATCGTAATGTCCGCGTCGAACAAAGTGCCGTCGGCCATGGCGGCGACAACGGCTTTGGCAGCATTGTACGCAGTCTTGGTAATGTACCCGTTGCCCTTGGTTCCAATACCCCCACGCATTTCGAACAGCACCGATCCGGCACCCAACAATCCATACGCGTTACGGGCGATTCCGGGCGTTGTGGTACCGGGATAGAGCGTGATGTTGGCATAACCGTACTGGTCGAGCTCTGTGGCCATAACCGTGACCACTTTTTTTGCAAGTTCCACTCCAGCCTCAAACTGGTCCACCACACCCAACGCCTCAGCCGCCGATGTGGCATTCGGCCATAGCGTCGATCCGGTGATCAAATTGCCGTCGGCATCGACGTAAGAGCCCTGGTGGTGGAAATCGATAACCACCGAAGGCTGAAATTCGTCAAACAACAAGCGCATGGCAACCGACTCGGGCACAGGATTGGGGCCACCAACGTATGGATCGACCTCCGGACCATCCTCAAGAAACGAATGATAGCGGTTGATGTCATAACCGCGTCCGCGCTGATAAAAAGCAGGACAAGGCCCGGATACGCATGATGGATCGTAATTCTGGCGCCACGGTGGCGTATTCCCGAAAGCATCTTCAACACTTGCGTCAAACCCATCGACATTGACCCTGGGTACGATGGTCAGCGTGAGCGCATCCCGTACGGCTCTCGATTCCCTCGAGTTGTCGGATAGATCTCTGGCCAAATCAACCATAGCCTCACTCACGACATACTCGTTGCCGTGTTGCTGAGCAATGATCATTATGCGCTGAGGCCCGCTCCCTATGGTAACCACGGGGATTTCCCGGCCAGTATTACTGAGGCGAGGAGCGCTCGAAAGGACAAACTCTCCTTTGGCCGACCGATCCAGTTGCTCGAGCGTATGCCAAAGCTGGGCATAACTTCGTAACGCAGCCAAGGACACATTCTGTTCGTCGGTGAGCCAGGGGCCGTTGGGTTTACTCTGGGGAGCCGCATTCGCCAACCCCGTGAAGATTAAGCTACTAATAGCGATGATCGATAACCATGTTTTCATGAGAAATCCTTCCTCTATGTATGTTTCATCGAATGATTATCTAACTATCAGGATACCAACATGCATCCACTACAGATGCCTCTCGCAATATTATTGTTATCCTTATCTAGCTCGGAAAACTGCCTTGTGCAAGAACACTCACTGGAAAACGACTCGAAGCAAAACCCGTGGTGATCCAAAAAGCTATTTGCAGACTACACTGCTAACCTGCTCATTCTTTTGACACCAGTGGAGTCACTGCATGATTACCGTTCACCACCTCAACAATTCCCGTTCACAACGCGTTCTCTGGATGCTGGAAGAATTGGGAGTGCCCTACGAAATCCAGCGTTACGAGCGTGACCCTAAAACCATGCTGGCACCGGCCAGCCTAAAAAAAGTGCACCCGCTGGGTAAATCACCGGTGATTACCGATGGCGATCTGGTGGTAACGGAGTCAGGCGCTATTATCGAGTATCTGGCCCACACCTACGGCAAAGACACCATGTTGCCGGAAACCGGCGGCCAGGCGTGGCTGGATTATACCTACTGGCTGCATTACGCCGAAGGCTCCCTGATGCCACCGTTGGTAATGCGCCTGGTGTTCCAGAAGGTAAAAAACAGCCCGATGCCGTTTTTTATCAAGCCGGTGGCCAAAGGCATTGCCGATAAAACCACTGCTACCTTCATCGGCCCGATGATCAAAACACACCTGGATTTCGTCGAAGCTCACCTGGCAAAAAACACCTGGTTTCTGGGGGACAACCTCAGCGCGGCGGACATTCAGATGAGCTTTCCACTGGAAGCCTCAGTAGCACGGGGTATCGTTGGCAAAGACCGGCCCCATATCAATGCGTGGGTTGAGAGAGCTCACGCCAGGCCGGCTTACCAAAAGGCGCTCGAGAAGGGCGGTGAATACGACTTTGCCTGAACGCACGGAGGAGGGCTCACTGCCCTCCCTTTTTTAGAAGCGAGAAGGCAACACCAAACCGACATGCAGATATGTCTCGGTTTCCCACACTTTTATTAAACACCGTTCGCCACCATCTAAAGGAGACAGACTTCGACCACACATCCCTCAGGATCACTCCATGAACGCGACCATCAAGCAATTCCTCCTGGTTTCAAGCATCTACCTACTCGCCCCAACCGTTAACGCCTTCGACCTTAACGACGCGCTTTCCAGCGGCACCGAAGCAATGACTTCGGCATCAGAAGTCAGCGGTGAAGCCCAGCAACTGGTCGGCCAACTCCAGAATCAGCTCGGCGTCACGCAGGCCCAGGCGACAGGTGGCACCGGCGCCCTGTTACAGCTTGCAAAAAACCAGCTGGGCAAGGATTCAATGAGCACCCTCACCAGCAAAGCCTCGGGCCTGTCCAGCCTGTTGGGCGGTGGTAGCAGCCTGAGCGAAAGCCTGCTCTCCAATATATCGTCGATGGACGGCGTGCGGTCGGCCTTTACAGCTCTGGGTATGGACAGCGGAATGATCCAGCAGTTTGTCCCGGTTATCATGAGCTTCCTGGGGAACCAGGGGGTTGGCTCTTCGTTGCTGGGGCAACTGCAGGGCCTCTGGACGCCTGACGCCTGAATCAGTCGCCCTTCCCGAGAACGGCCTTTACACCGTAATTCGCTCCAGGGCTTCCCGAATCCCTGGAGGAATCGATGTGGATGACTGGGTAGCTCGATCAACGAACACATGGACAAGCTCGCCATGTGCGGCTGCCTGGGCTTCGTTCTCCATGAAAATCCCCACTTCGTAGGTCACAGAACGGGTGCCAATTCTGGCAACCCGAACGCCGGCTTCAAGGGCATCAGGGTAGGCAACCGGCTTCTTGAACTGGCAGCTGGAACTCACCATAAAACCCACTACCGGTGCGTTGTGTATATCAAGACCGCCCTCTTCAATGAGATAGCGGTTGATGACCGAATCGAAGTAGGAATAGTAGGTCACGTTGTTGACGTGACCGTAGATGTCGTTATCCATCCATCGGGTGATGATGGGGTAAAACACGGGGAAGTCAGATCGTTCCATGGAGGCAGCCTGGCGTCAGTGGTCGTCAAAAAGAATGACCTGGCGAATGGCCTTGCCGTTTGCCAATCGCTCAAAGCCTTCGTTGATCTCATCAAGGGTCAGGGTGTCGCTCAGTAGCTTGTCGACCGGCAACCGTCCCTGGCGAAACAGGCTGACGTAGCGGGCCACATCTCGCACCGGCACACAGCTTCCCACATAGCTACCCTTGAGGGTTCGTTCCTCTGCCACCAGGCTCACCTGTTGAATCGACACCTTCCTGTCAGGGTGTGCCAACCCACCTGTTACGGTTGTACCGCCACGACGAGTCAGTTGATAAGCCAACTCCAGCGCCTTTTCAGAACCCGCCATTTCGATCGCACAATCAACGCCTCCGTTGGTCAAGGCTTTCACCTGGCTCACGCAATCTTCGTCCGCCGCGTTGATGCCAGCGCTGGCGCCCAGGCTCTTGGCCATCGCAAGCTTGTCTTCATCCAGATCAATGGCAATGACCTGTCCTGCCCCGGCTACCAGCGCACCCAACACACTGTTCAGGCCCACGCCGCCAAGCCCGATAACGGCGACCGTCTGACCGGCTTTGATATCGGCCGAGTTGATAGCGGCGCCCACGCCCGTCAGCACGGCACAGCCAAAGAGGGCGGCATGATGAAACGGCAGATCAGGATCAATCCGTACCAGTGAATGTCGGGACACCACTGCGTGATCGGCGAACGCCGAGACGCCCAGGTGGTGATTCACCGGCGTACCATCCGCCCGATGCAGCCGGTGTTCGCCACCAACCAGCGTACCGGCATTGTTCGCGACGGCCGCCGGTTCGCACAGGGCGGGGCGACCTTCGGCACAGGGGCTGCAGTGCCCGCAGCTGGGAACAAAGACAGTGACCACGTGATCACCCGGGCTGAGATCTGTCACCCCTGCCCCAACGGCTTTGACCACGCCTGCCGCCTCATGGCCCAGGGCCATAGGCACGGGCCTTGGCCGGTTGCCGTCAATCACAGACAGGTCTGAATGGCACAAACCCGCTGCCCGTATCTGAACCAACACCTCATGATCGCCCGGTGGATCCAGTTCCAGCTCTTCAATCGTCAGCGGTCGGTTTTCGTCGAAAGGCTGTGGCGCACCTATCGTTTCCAATACAGCGGCACGGATTTTCATAACGATGATCCTGTTGGTGTTTTTGTTCGGAATGTCCGCAAGGTACTAAGTTTCTCTGATTTAGGGAAGTTCTGGGGTTTCTCTACCGGATGATCAGGGCGTTAACAGGAAACCGTAACGATTCCTGATAAAGTGAGCGCCTGTAAACGACTCCGTCCCACTTACCGGTAACTGCACCTGTCACTTATGCCCATTGCCATACCACCCGAGCAGACCATCTCCGAAGCAGAGATAGAGCTGGCCATAGGCTCGGGCATTGAACGGTATTTCGCCGACTGCCGGGCGCGGGTGCCGGCGTTTATCGACCGACATTTCCACTATCCCGGCGCTGTGGCAACCAACCGGATGGCACTGGGCTGGGACATGTTGCGGGCGCCGATCAATCTGCTTTGGGCGCCGGTTTACGCCCTTGCCTGCCTGGTAAAAATTCCAACGCGCAAACGAGCCGGTCTGAGATGGCTGCACGGAATGGCTGATCGTGTGCCTGCTGGTTTTACCACTCGCGTACAACAGCACATCTCGAGCCTTATTCAGGCCAACCTGCTGAACAATGGCCAACCAACGGGCCACCTGCTGGAAGACTATCTGGTGGAAGCGCTGGAGGAGGTTTACGAGCGCCACAGCTCTGAGCCAGTCGACCACCAGCACTTTATCAAACTGATAGAGCCCGTGATTGCCGACGCTCTTCGTCAGTACCGCGTAACGCGGACGGCCTCTGCCGATATCACCAACAGCATTTCATGCACCGTGCTGGGCGCGTTTGCATTCCAGAAGTTTACACCTGGGGGCATAGGGCTCGGAGTGGTGCTGGCGTCCATGCTTGCAAAGACCCTGGCCGCACGGGACTTTATCCTCGGCGAAACCATTGGCACGTGGTATTACAGCGTCTTTCCACCGGAGCCGTCGCTGGCAACGACCGCCGGCGTCATGCTCGCGGTCATGGCCGCCCTGGCAGCGTTCGCAGCGCTGTCTGGCGTTATTTCCGACCCCGTGCAGGCGGCACTCGGCCTTCATCGTCGTCGCCTGCACAAGCTGCTGGATCACCTGGAGCGGGACGTATCGCTCAGCACCCAAAGCAGCTTTCGGCCGAAAGACCAGTATGTGGCCCGCATTCTGGACACGTTCGACATGATCCGAGCCGGGTTGATTTAGGCAAGAGCCTCCCAGGCAGGGAGGACTGACTGTTCCTGAACTACAATCAGTACCGGCAGGGCCAAACTGACCAGAACTCACATGAGGCACCCATGGCGCAACCAACCCCGCTTCAAACCTTATTCGACACCCTTCCTCAGAGCGGCCGGGTTGAATGGATTGGCATCCGCCCTGCCCGTGATGAGCCCATGACAATACTCGATAACGTGATGATCACGCCGGGCAAAGGCCTGGAAGGCGATCGATTCGAGGGCCGCGAGACCAGCAAGCGGCAGGTCACCCTGATCCAGAAAGAGCACCTGCATGCCATTGCCTCCTGCCTCGGGCGGGATGCTCTTGACCCAGACATTTTCCGGCGCAACATTGTGGTCTCTGGCCTGAACCTCCTGGCCCTGAAAGGCAAAACGTTCCGAATCGGGGGTGTGGTGCTGGAATACACCGGCCTGTGTCACCCCTGCAGCAAGATGGAGACCGCCCTTGGGCCGGGCGGTTATAACGCCATGCGTGGGCATGGCGGTATAACGACGCGAGTGATTGAAGGGGGCGAGGTGGCAATTGGCGACAGCGTTCTGGCCTGCCTCTGAGCCATTTATGGTTACTACTCCACCGTGATGGTGATCTTCTCGGACATCACAGGCGGCTGATGAGGTACGTGCAGGTGGTCCCCCACCAGTAACTGCAAGGTGTGTTCGCCCGGTGACAGCTCCAGGGACGTCTGGGTTTGTCCGCCACCAAAATGAATATGACGATCATCGGACGGAACCGGTTGGTCCATCGCCGGCATATCGTCTACATCCACAAGCAGGTGATGGTGGCCGGTGCCCTTACGTTCCACGCCCGCTGGCGCCACACCCAGCCCATCCAGACCGAATCTCACGGTGACTGGAGAACTCACGGTCTGGCCATCAGTTGGTGTAATAAAATACACCGACGCGCCTTCAGGGGCGGGTGTCGCTCCATGGACCCCGGCAACCATCGAGAAGGCAAGAACCGAACCAAGCAATAAACGTTGTGTGCTGCTGATCATGCTCATGACTCATTCCTTGAACGCGGGATTGACTGTTCAATGGTAGGACAGATTCTCGCATCTTGCCGAATATCGATACTGCCTTGTACAAGCTGCATCTACGGAGCTAGCCGAGCGTCCATACTGTTCTGCGCCAGCCGGCGGGCCTGCTCTTCTGTCATCCCCAGGCCATCACGCAGAGCCACGAAGTTTTCCAGCACATAACCGTCGAAATAGGACGGGTCGTCCGAGTTCACGGTAACCTTCAAACCCTGCTCCAACAGGTCCAGAATGTTGTGGTGGGTCATGTCCTGAAACACACGCAGCTTGATGTTCGACAACGGGCAAACCGTTAACGGGATCTGCTCATCCGCCAGTCGGTCCAACAACTTCGGGTCTTCCGCGGCACGGACCCCATGGTCAATACGGTTTACCTTGAGCAGATCCAGGGCCTGCCAGATGTACTCAGGCGGCCCCTCTTCGCCGGCATGGGCAACCGCCAGGAAGCCCTCAGCCCTCGCTTTGGCGAACACCCGCTCAAACTTGCTGGGTGGATGGCCCTGTTCGGCACTGTCCAGCCCCACCGCAAAAAACTGATCACGAAATGGCATCGCCTGTTCAAGTGTCCGGAAGGCGTCATCTTCAGACAGGTGCCGCAGGAAACTGAGAATCAGCCCACCGGTAATGCCCAACTGCTCGCGCCCATCGCGCATGGCACCGCTGATGCCGTTGATGGCCACTTCAAAGGGAATCCCGCGCTCGGTATGGGTTTGCGGATCGTAGAAAGGTTCAACGTGGACAACGCCCTGCGCCTGACACTTCTGCAGATACGCCCAGGTGAGATCGTAGAAATCCTGCTCCGTGCGCAGCACATTGGCACCCTGGTAATAAAGATCCAGGAATTCCTGCAGGTTATTGAAGGAATAGGCCTGTCGCAGCACGTCAACGTCGCTCCACGGCAATTCAATGCCGTTGCGCCGAGCCAGTGCAAACATCAGTTCAGGCTCAAGCGCCCCTTCCAGGTGTAGGTGTAACTCCGCTTTGGGTAGGGCTTTCAGCCAGGCTTCGTTCATCACACTCTCCAGGATGATTTATCGTGTATCAACAAATCATCCCGGAAAGCCATGAGTTCTTGCAAATCCCCGTGCAGTCCGCAAAGAAAAAAGACGACAGGGCAACAGCACAAGGCGTTATCCGCTACCAGATAGGCCTACAGATAGCGCCCGCCAGCACCAATCACCACGACAATCAGCCCAAGAATCAGGTTGGTGCCCACCAGCTTGCGGATCTGTCCCACCTGGCGCCCGCCTTCCTGTGGGTCCTGATTGGCAACGGCCTGCTTCAACCGCCGGAAGGGGGCAAAATAGACGTGACAATAGAGCAGCATCATCACAATCCCCAGCCCCTGCATCACATGGACATGCCAGCCGGCTCCCGCCATGCCACCGAATACGCTGAAGACCATCCAGTAACCGGTCACCAGCAACAGTATGATCGCCACCCATACCCAGCGGAAAAACCGGGACAGCGTATGACACCAAAGAGCACCGCGCTGCGATGCATCAATGACCTCCACCACTGCTGGCCGCATGGCCATATAGGCGAAAAACATACCGCCAACCCAAATCACGGCAGAGAGAACATGCAATGCGATAGCCAGACCCATAAAGCGACTCCCGGATAAGAAATGTGTGACGAGCATAAGCCTCACCCGCCACAAAACCAACTCTCTTGACCGGATTCCCGGCTAAACCCGCCAGGGTGGGACGCTATTACGGCATCGGCGAGCAACTGGCACTGGGCAATTGGTCAATCCAACTGCGAATCAGTTGAGCACCCTCCTGATGCGTTGTGCTACGGCCCAGCTCGGGCATCTTGTGCCGGCTGTCTGTCGTTTCGATGCGGAACAGCAGGTAGGACTCATCCGCGTTGCCTGGAATCACGTCGTACGGATAACCCTCTTTGCCGCCGGCCACCGGGTCCTTGCAGACTCCGAATTTGCCCGGCGAGTCAGCGTAGACGCGGTTGTACTCCAACTGCACGCCGCTACTGCCTGCGGGGCCGGCATAGTCGGCCGGCAGGGTGAGGTCTGCCCGGTGGCAATGGGCGCAGTTGATGTCCAGGTAGGCCCTGGCCTTGTCGTTCAGTTCTGCGTCGCTCAGTGACGGGATGTGGGTTTCGTCATTGAACACCGGTGCCTGTTCCACACTGTTGAAATCCGCCGGTAACCCAGTGAGCAGTTCGCCTTCCGACCAGTATTGAAGCTGGTTGTAGACCGTGCCGTCCGGGTAGCTGAAATCCTTGTTCAGATAACGGGCCTTGGGGCCAATGGGCAGAAAAATCTGCTCACGCTGGTCATCCGGCCCCGCCAGGTCTGGCACAATGGAGTGGCAGGAGTTGCAGTCCGCAGCTTTGGGCACCGCATAATCAAAGGTGAGCGTCTGTCCCTGGTTGTTGATGGTGGTCAGGTCGGTCAGGCGTTTCCCCGCAATGGCGAGTGTCGCCTCGGACTCTGACGACCAGTAATAAGGCAATGCCATCCAGCCATCGACCCGGTGGATCAACAGGCGGGTTTCGATCACCAGCTCCGCACCGTCAGGCATGGCGGTATTTTCCGGTAGGGCGAAAGTCTTGGTAATGACCGTCCCAACCGGAAAATCCAGCGCCTCTGATGGGTTGTAACCCACGGTCTTGCCTTCCGGCACAAACACAAAACGGTACTTACTGGTGTAATCGGAGAACAACGCCGTGGAGAGATCATAAGGCACCCCGCCCCGGGTCGGCCCGGCCGTTGGATCACTGGCATCGGTAAACAGATTGTAGTCGGAGAGCTTCGGGCACACCTCCGTCATCAAGGCGTCCCAGTTCACCCCATTCGTGGTTGCACTGCAGCTGCCCTCTGCTCCTGTCGGCGCACCAGCACCGGCATTCAGTGCGCTGCCAGTCGGGTTGGAGCCACTATCGTCCGACGAATCACCACCTCCTCCGCCGCCACACGCAGCCAGAAGAAAAGACGTCACCACACCCGCCGCAATCGTTCTATTACTGTGTTTCATTGGAGACTCTCCCTTACAGCGCGCAGGCCGCTTCGGCCAGATCATCCCCGGTGCAGCCGTAGATGTTGTTGCGGAAGTTCACCACCGCTGGCGCCAGTCGCGGCTGGACGCAGTTCAAGTAGGTGTTGTTGACCATTTGATCGATTAACAGGTGGGGCAGAGGATTGCCATCGCCATCAACCATGGTTACGTCGGCAGGATCATCCGGATAGACCAGTCCGGTATTCACTTCGTCATAGTCTGGCGCCGGGTTGCCATTGATGTTGCTGTTGGCACAAATCTGGTCGCCTGCGCCGTAAGGGTCGTAGTTCACCCCATCGGCCTGCGCCTCGGCGCCAACCAGGGCATTGAAGCCAGCCAACTCTCCGGCATTCGACAGCAGTTCACCGATTCCGTCATACAGAATCGCAGGAAAGGTTTGCGGCGCCCCCTTGCTGTTCATGTTCGAGGAGTAACCATCAATAACCGGCTGAAGTAGCGCACCTCGCGGGTTATCGCCGTTCCGGGCAATGGTGTTGTTATGCAGGTAGACGTTCTTCAGTGTCGGGCTCCAACCATTGCCCATGGTGGCGCCGTAGTTGGCCGGGTAACTGGCAAGGTCATCATCAACCAGCAGATAGCTGGTGATCGCGACCGCCGTGGTGTCATTGTCCGTTATCTGGTTGTTGTACATTTCCACGTCACTGGTGGCCAGCACCAGGACGCCGGTTCCCGGTGGCACCGTGCCAACCACGCCAGCGCCTACGTTATCGGCGTTGTTGTTGTAGGCCTGGTTGTTAAAAACACGAACATTGCCGCCGTAGGCCTTATCCAGCCCTGGCAAGTCGAACACCAGGATGCCGCCAGAGTTTGCGAGCGCGATGTTGTTGTACACATCCGCCATGGTGGAGTTTTCAATCTCAATGCCGGCCACGTTCTGTTTGGCGGTATTGTTCCGAACCACAATGTTTTCGGACTGCCCCACGTAGATGCCCGCATCCGCCGACCCGAAGGCGTAGTTGTTCTCCAGCAGCACGTTCTGGCTTTTCAGCGGGTACAGCCCGTAGGCGCCGTTGGCCGACTCCAACTCGCCTTCCCAGACCGTGGCGGTATAAGTCATATGGATGCCGTTGACGTTGGTGGCCTTGATGCCGTTCTTCGGCGCCTCGTACACACCGAAGTCCCGCACCGTAATACCGTTCCCGCCCTGGAAGCGGAACGCGTCGTCGCCATTGGACGTGCTGAAATCCAGCGCAGTTTCGTTGATGCCGTAGCCGGTGAGGGTCAGCCCACTGGCACTGTTGATGACAATGCTCTCGGTCACCACAAACCGCCCTTTTGGCAGAACCACCAGGGCATCCTCCGGCAAATCGAACAACGCCACGGACAGTGCCTCGGTAATGTCGTCACCGTCTGCAGCATCCGGCGCTACAAGGATGGCGTCTTCAGGAATGGAAAAACCAGACGTGGTCATTGCAAGTTGGGCAACGACATCGGCGGACTGTCCATCGGCTCCGGCCTTGCCGTCTTCTCCATCGTCCCCATCACAACCGGCGAGTAGGAACCCACTTGAAATGGCAGTCACCAACAATAGTTTCTTGAACGTTCTGGCCTGGCGCATCGTAACCTCTGCTTGATCGTGTTGTTGTTATTCAGGCGTTCCCAAAAAGAACGCGGTGTCCCGAACGACACTAAGCAGGATGCGACACGTTGGCGAGAACAACCGATGTGCAGAAAGCCTCACGCCCTGTGCAAATTCTGCAACGGCCCGCGCACCAGGGGTTTGAGAGGAGAAAAGAAGGGCACTGTGCAAAACCTGCAATTCCGGAAATTGCAGGTTTTGATCAGCTGATGTCAGCCCCGAGGCACTGCTGACGGTACTCTGTTGGGGTGGCGTTCTGGATATCCCGAAACGCCCGGTTGAATGAGCTCAGGGTACGGTAGCCAACGTCCAGAGAGATGTTCAGCACGGGTGTGCCCGGTTCGTTCCGCAAACGTTCAGCGGCGTCGGCTACCCGGAGCTGGTTGATGTAGTCATTGAAGTTTCGATAACCCAAAGCCTGGTTAATCACCTTGCGCAAACGGTATTCAGGAATCTCAGTGGCTTCCGACAGCTTTTTGAGAGTCAGCTTCTCTGTTCGATAGAAGCCGGCATCCATGGTTCGGCAAAGCACTGAGGCGTCCTGCTCCTGTTGTGCAAAGTGTGCCTCGTTAGCCTCCTGGGGCTCTGTCTCTGGAGTTGGTCTGGGCTGCGGCTGTGGCGAACCGGCAGGCCGATCGCTGCCCACCAGATCCATGATTCCCTCCCGCGCCGTAACCAGGCAGATCAGGGTTGCGAAAGCCGCCAGCCCCGTGATGATCCCGCGGATGTACTCATGATAAAGCCCGAAGTTCAGGCTGACCGTCGCCACGCCTACGGCGCTGCCGACAATCAACAAAAAGGCCAGACGGGCCTTCCTGCGGGCTTCCACCAGATCGTTTCGCCAGTACCGAATCACAAAACTGAGGCCATGCAGCAGCACCACGTACTCGAAGAACTGGCCCAGCCGCCATCCGAAGAACACCGCCGGAGTCCACGCGTCACCGGGCTCTACGAAGGGCCGCGCCAACGCTGGCGCCAGAAAGCTGTATAGCGCCATCGCGCCCCACACTGACTTCAAACGCGGGCGCGGCGCAAAAATCAGCTGACACAGTAGCCAGAACAAGGCGGGCAACGCGGTTTGCAGGTCGGAAGTGATCCAGCGCCATTCGGTTGGAATCAAAGGATCAACCAGGAACGCCACAGACCCAACAATCACCAGCAGGAACAACTGGCCAACCAGCAAATGCCGGAAGTCTCGCAACGTAATCACAAACAGGGGCAACAGGCAGCCAAGCCCGAAGCCGGTTAGCAACATCACTGTTTTTACCTTCTTGTTGTTATCTTAACGCTTGATAACGGATGTTAGCCGAAGTGTTGAACGTTTTGATAGCAACTCACTTTTCAAAACGACTCGCGCATGATGTTTTCAATGGTTGACCTTGGCAACACAACGGGGTTGGCCTTCATGGAAGAAGAGCTTGCAGCCGACTGTGAGGCGGCAATAATGTGCTCTTCCGTCACTCCAATGGATGCCAGCCCGGGCAAGCCACTTTGACAGATCCATTCACGAAAACGTGGTAGCGCCTGATCCGCGGGCGCCTCAAATATGTCTGCAATCCAGCCAACTACCCGATCAATACGAGCCTTATGCTCCGCCTCAAACACGCTATCGCGGTTGGCGGCTATACCTGCCGGCAACAAGGCACCACAGAGGGCACCATGGGGCGCACCAGATAATCCTCCCAACGGACCGGCAATGCCATGAACGACACCCAGTCCCGAGTTTGCAAGTGCAAGCCCACCAAACAGACTCACTTGAGCCATGGCGTCACGCGCCTCTTCAGACTCACCATCCATCAGTTGTTTTAACGCGGCCAGGCCTTTTGGGATCGCCTCTTTGCACAACATGTCGGTGAACAGATTGGAGCGTGACGAGAGATACGGCTCGATGACCTGGGTAATGGCATCCAGCCCTGAGTGCAAGGTAACACCCCGGGGACAATGGTCGGTCAGCGCAGGATCTATCAGGGCAAGGTCAGGGAGCAACTGGTTATCCCGCAGACTCACCTTGCGCTGAGCTTCCGGAATATCAATGACCGCGTTTCGGGTCGCCTCTGCCCCCGTTCCCGAGGTGGTTGGAATCAGGATCAAGGGCAGGCGCTGGGTGGATAACGGCAGCCCCTCTCCGACCACCTCCAGGTGGCTCATCAACTCGGTCTGGCTGGACAGCATCGCAGCCAGTACCTTCGCTGAATCCATGACAGAACCACCACCAATGCCGATGACCAGATCGACACCCAATGCTTTGCCTTGCCGAATGGCAGCATTCAGTGTCTGTAAATCTGGTTCCTTATGCACAGACATCGTTTGGACAATATCAACGGCATTCAGTGACTCGAATACCCTGGCAAGTCGATCAGGATGGCGACCATGAACGATCAGTACTCGCTTGCCCAACCTTGTCACCCGGTCGCTCAGTTGGGCTATCTGTCCTCTCCCGAAGACAATGTCGGTCGGAGTTACCAGGCTAAAAGTGTCGGGCATAGAGAAGATCGTCCTCGATATGGATGATGTTCAATTGAACACTAATTACGGTGTCGATCCAAGTGTTCCGATGCCTCTCACCTTGTCTAATGCTCATTTACTGTTATGCTGAATGTTCAATTGAACATCTGATAATAACAAGCTGAGTGAGCTGGTCCTTCCCGGATGTTCAATGCGAGGCAGAGAAACCTCAGGCATGGACCGCTCCACATGGAGAAAAAGAATGAACCTGTCTAAGAAAGTGTTTCCCGGTATTCTCCCGTCGGTGACTCTGGCGGCATCCGCCTTGCTGGTCGGCTTCAGCGGTCAGGCATTTGCGGATTGCGAACGAGGCTCGCTAGACGCCAAGTACTGCGACGAAAACGGCGATATGGTTGCTGACCTGCCAGCGGACAAATCAGAGTGGGTGAATCCCGACACTCTGATCTTTGCCTACACGCCGGTTGAAGACCCCGCCATCTATTCCGACATCTGGCAGCCCTTCATCGATCATCTGTCTGAAGTGACAGGCAAGGATGTTCGCTTCTTCGCCGTGCAATCCAACGCCGCGCAAGTGGAAGCCATGCGCAGCGGCCGTTTGCATGTGGCGGGCTTTTCTACCGGCCCAACGCCTTTCGCGGTTAATCTCGCCGGTGCGGTGCCCTTCGCCTTGATGGGCTCAGACTCCGGGCAGTTCGGCTACTCGCTTCAGGTCTACACCCACGTCGATTCCGACATCCATGAAATAACCGACCTGAAAGGTAAGCGCGTCGCACACACCTCCCCTACCTCGAACTCCGGTAACCAGGCCCCCCGTGCCCTGTTCCCGGAAATGGGCGTGGTACCAGGTGACGACTATGAAATCACCTTCTCCGGCAGCCATGACCAGTCCATGCTCGGCGTAGTGGCCAAGGATTACGACGCGGCCCCTGTGGCCTCGGAAGTGGTTGAGCGTATGGCCGCGCGTGGGCTTTATGACGAGGAAGATGTGCGTCTGGTGTGGGAGTCCGACCGGTTCCCGACAACCTCCTATAACCACGCCCACAACCTGCATCCCGAGCTGGTCGAGAAAATTCGTGAAGCCTTTTACAGCTTCAAGTTTTCCGGCACCGAGCTGGGCGAAGAGTTTGAGGGCGTCGAGACCTTCATCCCCATCAACTACAAGGACAACTGGCGCGTAATTCGCACCATCCAGGCGTCCAACGGCGTTCAGTACACGCCCGACAATCTGAAATAAGAGCAACAGGCGCTTCCGGCCAATGGCCGGAAGCTCTGGCCGGAGTGAATTCATGTTAGAAATTACCAACCTGGTAAAGCGATACGGGCACAATGAGCCGGTGCTAAAAGGCCTGGATCTTGAGGTTGACGGCAGCAGCGTCGTTTCCATCGTCGGCGCTTCGGGCGCGGGGAAAAGCACACTGCTGCGCTGCATCAACCGGCTGGTTGAGCCCACATCGGGTTCGATCAAGTTGAATGGCCACCAACTGGTCAATCTTCGCGGCAGCGAATTGCGACATTCCCGCCGGCGTATCGGCATGGTTTTTCAGGGGTTTAACCTGATTGATCGCTTGACGGTCATGGAAAACGTGCTGTCCGGACGCTTGGGCTATGTGTCACTGTTCCAGGCCCTGACCCGCCGCTTCCCTCAATCGGATATCGATCGCGCCTTCCACCTGATGGAGCGCGTGGGTATCGCCCACTACGCCAATAATCGAGCCGACCAGTTGTCCGGGGGTGAACGGCAACGGGTAGCCGTAGTGCGGGCACTGATGCAGGAGCCGGAGATTCTGCTGGCGGATGAGCCAACCGCGTCGCTGGACCCCAAAACCTCTCAGCAGATCATGAGCCTGCTCCAAACCCTGGCCAGCGAAATGTCGCTGCCGGTGCTGATCAACATCCACAACGTCACTCAGGCGCGAATGTACACGGATCGCATTGTGGGTATGCGGCACGGTCAGATGATTTTTGACGGTTCGCCCAAGGACTTCAACCAGGATGCGCTGGATGCCATTTACGGCGGCATTGAGTCCCCGGACGAGGATGCGGCTGAGGCCGGCGCCCAAACCCAGGAGGCGACCGTATGACCACCAGCAGAACTGCAACCGACATGACGTCGGGCAGGGTCTGGAAGAAGCCCCCGTTCATAGCCAACCCCTGGCTCCGCTATGGCTTGATCGCCGTTACCCTGACTTATCTCTACTGGGCTTTCTCCACGCTACCCTTTGATTGGGCGCGAATTTCCGAGGGCCTGCCCCGAGCCGCCAAAATATTCGGTGGAGCCTTTCCTCCCAGCTTTGAGCGTGCCGGACTCTTGTGGACCGGCTTCAAGGAAAGCTTCCAGATTGCATTCCTGGCAACCCTGCTTGGGGTGTTTCTGTCGATACCTATTGCGGTGATGGCTGCCAAAAACGTGGCTCCGAAGCCAGTCTATCTGCTGGGGCGCGCCATCATCATTATCTCCCGCAGCTTCCACCCGGTCATCGTGGCCATCCTGTTTGTGGCGGCCGTCGGGTTTGGCCCCATGGCAGGCATCCTGACCCTGACACTCTATTCCATCGGGTTCGTGGCCAAACTGTTGGCCGAAGAAATCGAAGAAATCGACTGGGGCCAGGTGGAAGCCATGCGCTCCGTCGGCGCAGGATATCTGAAGATGCTGATCTACGGCGTGTTTCCGCAGATCATGCCACGCCAGATTGGGCTATCCATGTACCAGCTCGACAGCAACCTGCGCGCTTCCGCGGTGGTTGGCATTGTCGGAGCAGGCGGTATTGGCGGCACACTGATGAATGCGTTCGGACGTTACGATTACGACTTCGCCTTTGCCATTCTGCTGATGATTATTGGCATCATTCTGGTCAGCGAAGGCATAAGCGGATGGGTGAGGAAGAAAGTATGGTAGATCACGCTGCGAAACTGACTGACCGTGTTTGGTCCCGCTACGACCGGAAAGAACAGTGGACCCGCTATGGGATCTACCTGGTAACCCTGATTGCGATTGTCTGGGCGGTGCGTGACATCGACATTTTCTGGCCCTGGGTGTGGGACGCCCCCAACCAGATCCAAAACCTGGGCGCACGCATGTGGCCACCGGAGTTCAGCACCTGGAATGCCATCTTCGCGGCCATGCTGGAAACCGTACACATTGCCACCCTGTCTACCATGCTCACGATATTCATTGCCCTGCCGGTGTCCTATATCGCGGCGCAGAACACCACGCCGAACAAGGCCACCCTGTGGCTCGGTCGGTTTATTCTTGTGTCCAGCCGCTCAGTAAACACCATCATCTGGGCCCTGCTGTTCGTCGCCATTTTCGGCCCTGGGGTACTTGCGGGCATTCTGGCGGTTATGTTCCGGTCAATCGGTTTCATTGGTAAACTGATGGGCGAGGCTATCGAGGAGATCGATCGCCGCCCCGTCGAAGCTATGCAGGCAACCGGCGCCAGCAAAATGAAAGTAGTGCTGTACGCGATCGTGCCGCAGGTAATGCCAGCCTTTTTTGCCATCATCATCCTGCGCTGGGATATCAACATCCGTGAATCCACCGTGCTTGGTTTGGTGGGCGCCGGTGGCATCGGAGTGCTGCTGCAAGGGTCTATCGACCTGTTTGCCTGGCAGACGGTGGCCACGATTCTGCTCGCTATTGTGGTGTTGGTGATTCTGGGCGAAGCACTAACCAGCGCCTTGCGCAAGAAAGTTATCTGACGCGGAAAACCCAGTCCATGACAAACAGCTTTAACTTTGGCCAAGCGGACGTATTGTTCACCGACGTGGACGATACCCTGACCACCGATGGTCAATTGCTGCCAGAAACCTATCTGGCCCTTTGTCGGCTGGCAGCGGCTGGTATTCGCGTGATTCCGGTGACCGGGGGTTGCGCCGGCTGGTGCGACCAGATCATCAGAACGTGGCCGGTCACTGCCGTAATTGGTGAAGGCGGCGCCCTCTACGCCGAGCGGACCGCCCCCCAGACGGTCCGCTGGCACTACTGGAACGACGCAGCCAGCCATAAGCGCGACCAAGAGGCCATACTGACTGCAGTCGCCGCACTGGATCTGGACTTCGAGCCACAACTCGCCAGCGACCAGGCCTTCCGCTATGTCGATGTAGCGGTCGACTACAACCAGCAGCAGTCTTTAAGCTCAGAGCAAGTAGCGGTTCTTCATAATGCTCTGGTTGGCCGGGGCTTCAACGTTCGGCAAAGCTCGATCCACCTCAACGTCTGGCTCGGCGATTTTGACAAGTCCACGATGGCCGTGCGTGTAGGGCAGGAAGTGCTGGGACTGGATCTGCAGGCGTTGCAACAGCGCGCAGTTTTCATTGGTGACGCACCCAATGACGAAAGCATGTTTCGATGTTTTCCACTAAGTGTTGGCGTGGCAAACATTCGCAAGCATCTGCCCGGGATGGCCCATCGGCCGGCCGCCGTTGTCAGCCAGCGTTCCGGGCTGGGCTTCGCGGAAATGGCCGAAAACTGGCTGAGGCAACGGACCGAATCCGACCTGCCGCAGGCCGAAACACATCCTGTGTGATCAAGCCAGGGGTAATGGACCGAGTATCTAATCTGATGGGCGCCAAAGATCGGCAAAAAAGCATTCTGGATTGGGTGAACGAGCAGAAGCATGTCGAGGTTGAAGACATTGCCCAACGCTTTGGAGTCACCACCCAAACCATTCGCCGAGACATCAACAAACTGTGCGAACAGGGTGTGCTACGTCGTCGTTATGGCGGCGTCAGCCTACCGGCCAGTGCCACGGTTTCTCCCGTTGAAAACGCGCGGATCCATCATCATGCCACCAAGCAGCAGATGGCTCAGCGGGTTGCAATGGATATTCCTGAAGGCGCCACCGTCAGCCTGGGAGTCGGCAGCACCATCGAACTGGTGGCGAAAGCGCTGATTCATCATCAGTCACTGCGCATCCTGACCAACAATCTCAGTGTGGCCTCTGCGCTTTCCGGCAATTCCGGCATCGAAGTCATCGTTTCCGGTGGGCAATACCGGCACAACCACCATGATGTGGTCGGGCCGGAAGTGACCGGATTTTTCAGCTCCTTCATCACCGACTTTGGCATCATCAGCACCGGTAGCATGGACCCACAGCATGGCCTGATGGATTTTGATATCCGCGAGGCCGAAGTCAGCCGGGCCATCATTTCCAACACCCGGTCACGCTTGCTGGTGGCCAACCATAGCAAATGGACCCAAAGCTCTCATTGTAAAGTCGCCTCATTCAAGTATGTGGATCGCTTCTACACCGACTTCATTAGTGCCGGAAAACAGATAGGCCTGCCTGCGTCGCTTGAAATCATCGAGTGCGTTGGAGCTTAACGAGTCCGAACGTTCGCAAGGCGGTGCAGTGAATATCTCCTACTTAACCCTGCCAGATTCCCAGCATTGCGCCTGCACCCAGAACGAGCGCCCCGCCGACTTCCCCGACGATCAGCAACAGCATGAAGAACCCGGTCACCCAGGACGGCAACTGCCGCTTACCCAGGCGGTGGGGCCGGCGCAATTGGTTGTCTGTATCCTGAAGCAGGCCGTGAATCACATAGGTACCAATTGCAAAAGCGAAGAACATCAGTGCAGCCACGGCGGCAGTCGTGTTAACCCAATCAGCCAGCACACTATGAGCGCTAAACGCCGCCAGCAGCAGCGCCGCAAAGCTGTAGAGCAGCGAACTGCGGTGAGCGATATCCACATATACCGGCGAGGTAGCGTCCTCACTCCGCGCCATATGCCGGTATTTCCAAATGCCGGTAAGCAGGCCTGTCATAAAAAACAGGAAAGCCGCTGAAAGGCAGATTTTTTCAGCCAGAGACATGCCGTCGCTCCGTGGTTATTATTAACAAGCTGAATTATGCCACTGGAAAGACGGTGCGGTAGGATAAAACAGGAAACACGTATCTTTCGGCCTTTGATGACCAGTTGATTCCCCATGACACGATCCAAACGCATCTACCTCGCCGGCCCGGAAGTCTTTTCCCTGGCAGCAGCCCGTTTCAGCTTTGCCAAAAAGCCTTGCTACGCTCATCCATTGGGAAAAAATGCTCGATCCGCAAGTTCTGTGCGGTGACATCCAAAGGCGTGCCTATCGTTGCAATGGTCGAAAAGATTCTAAGCTGCTGATCTCCCAGGTTCAGGGTAAAAGGAATCGCCGGGTAGTCGAGATGTTCCACCACGTGGCTTTTCCAGTTCTGCGGAACGCCGGGCAGAGTCAAGGCATGCTCCAGCAATCGGTTGGGCTGGTCCCGGAAGGGGCCGGCTAGATGCTCATGGTAGACCCGCTGCAGCATGTGGCATGCGATGTTTTCCCAATCTCCCACAAAGGGTTTCATGCCCTCGTTGTCCAACAGCGATAGCAGAAAGTTCGGCCTTGCGGGAAAGTGAGCGCCCAGTTCCATCATTCTTACCATCATCGCCTGCATGGCTGTGTTGGCCATCACCAGATAGTACTCGTGATCAAAGACAACCGCCGGGTACGGCAGGTGCGCCTGCAAGAGGTGATCAAGCGCTTCTTTGATCATTGCCATGCCTGGCGCGTTCAAATCCTGATCGCTGTAAACCTGGCTGTAACCCGCCGCAGACAGCAGGCGGTTGGTCGCCGCCAAATCCGTCTGAAGCATCTGCGCCAAATGCAGAACCATGCCCTTACTGGGCTGGCTTCGGCCCGTTTCCAGAAAGCTGATGTGCTTCGCCGATACTTCGCATTCCAGGGCGAAATCCATCTGGCTCAACCGTTTACCCTGCCGCATTTCTCTAAAAAGCGTACCGAAGGCGCTCATGGTAGTTCCTGTGAATATTCGAGTGTTCAGCGATTATCTTCCTCAAGGGTGTGCTGCACCATTACCTCACAGGTAATTGTGCCCATCACCGCCCAGGTAGATGCTTTGTAGCGTAGTCCAACACATTGTGAAACCCGATTGAGGTGATCCTATGAAAAACTTCGTCCGTCAATTCAGCGTAAAACAGATCGTCCTGAGCGATGTTTTCCTCTCCACGCCACTGGCATTGGCACTGATCCTGGCCGCAGAGCCGATCGCCCAGTTAGCGGGAGGGCCAGGTGCAACCTTCTATCTGGTGGCGGGCATAGTGATGTTGCTCTGGTGCGTGGATATGGCTGCTATGGCCATGAACGCACGGTGGCTGGAGAAATACTTCAACCTGATGATGGTTGTGGATGTCAGCTGGGCCCTGCTGTCTTTCGCCCTGATGCTGTGGTTTGCGGAGAGCCTGCAGGCGTTGGGCTGGGTGCTGTTCGCAGTGAACATTCTTGTTCCACTGGACATGGCGTGGATGAAACGGGTTGCTGGCAGTAAACCTCTTGAACCTGCATTCAGCTAGCCTTCGAAACACCGGGTAGCGGCAACTCCTGTCGCTACCCGCCTGCTCAGAAGTAGCCCAATAGCCTGCCAAGAGTCAGCGCACTCATCCAGAACACCAGAGACATCAAGGCACCTGCCCTCAAGGGCAAAGGCATGGAAGCACCCATTGGGAGGCTCCGTATATCCCGGCGCTTTAACACCCGAGCAAGTAGCAACGCGTTCGACACTCCCAACAGGACAACCACCATCTTGACCCGGAACAACATCGACCCGGCGTAGTCCACCGCCGCTGTGGCGAATAGAAGCGAACCACAGACCACCGCTAACCCCAAACCAAACGCGGAGGTGACTCGAAGCACATCGACAAACACCATCACAGGGTAGCGGCGCCAGAGCCCCAGCAAACGCAGATCCAGCGGCACAATTCCACCAATCAGCAGGGCAACACCAAGAATATGCCCGGCGTTGATCAGCGGGTATGCGAGGGTGGAATTGCGCAGCGCCGATACAAAGGCCAGGTTTTCAACAAAGACCAGCGCCGGCTCAATCATTCCCAGGCTCAGGAATCACGACCGGGATACAAGTCGTAGTTCGTCCCATCGATGACAATCCGCTCGGCCTTGACCAACCGTTCGCCCTCTTTGGCGGAACGGTGACCGTGCACGGTCATTTCCCGGCCGACGCTCAAAATCTCTTTACTGAGCCCGACACGGTCGTTACGCCAGGGTTGGCCGACTTCCACAACCCATGCCTCGCCATCAACGTCTATCGTGACCTCGCCATGGGGATTACCAAGGCGCATTGACTGGATGGTACCGGTGATTTCAAATTCCTCGTCCGTGGCCCAGGCCCAACCGTGATGAGCATGAGCGGCAGAGGCAGCGAGAGCAGCAACAAGAAACGCAAAACCGAGCAGGTGGGTAAAACGAACGTGAGGCATAGTGAGTCCTCTCATTGCGGGTTTTCAAAGATGAAGAGCAACGACCGACGGTTAAAACCGGATGATGTCGTTACCCTGTTCATGCAGCCAACGCCGCCAGTCCAAATCCAACATACTGACTCCGCCGATGTAATTATCATCCACCAGGTAGTATGCGAGAGTGCGGTCACCCCGGTTGAAGTTGTGCATCAGCCGCACCACGAAGTTGCGGCGGGTCGGTTTGGAGAGCAGGAAACTCAGGAATTGACCGGACTGAGCCCTCAAACTCCCATGCCCCGACAGCTCTGAATGGCGCCACTTATAACTGGATAATTTCAGAAACTGTGAAATGCCCGTTAAACGGCCCTGTTCACGGGCCTGAGCAACCACCCAACTGTTTTCCTGATGACGTTCAAAGTACAGGCCCGATTCATCACGTTCCAGCATTTCCATCTGCTCGGCAAGCCCCTCATTCAACCAGAGCGGCGCATAAGGAACGATGGTATCGACAACCGCGTGGCTCACCTCATGCTTGATCGTTTCAAAGGTGCGGCTTCTGTTTTCCTGCACATAGACGACTATCTGGTGTTCGGAAGATATATACAGGCCGTATGAAGCAACCGCCAGACCTTTGTTCCTGCGAACAAGGTAATTCCGGTATTCAGCCTTATCCTTGAACATCAGTATATTGACCGGAACCGTCCTGTACATATCAAAGGACATCACACGGTCAAAGAACTCGTAGACGTTGTTCACGCCATCAACAATCTGCTGATTTTCCTCTTCACTCAGCTCCACATCGACGGCTTTAATCTTGATATCAAAACGCGACCATTTCGACGCGCCAGGCTTCACGTTGACAACTTCCTGCTCAACGCGATGGTCTTCCCGATCGCTGAAATGAATCTTCCCGTCTTCATCCACCCATTTATAAATCTTTGCATGACCAGAGACTGCAAAGATCATAGAGAGTAGAAAAACAAGGACTGGGTTTACGACTTTCATTAACGCTTTAATCCCTGCGCTTCAGAACCAGATCTGCCCCGGTGACTATTTCACGCTAATCTGCTTCGGGCCCGCTGAGGTTTCTTGGCCACTCTTACCCTTACCTACGTACTCAACGGCCCCACCAGCCTTTAAAAAAGCTGCCGTCTGCTCTTCAATGGTGGCAGAGGTTAATGTCACTTTCTCGGGCTTCTTGCTCATGGTGTTCTCCACGTTAACTGTTGGCTTATCCAACAACTAAACACCCATGATATATGAAATAGGAAAAAAGTGTTTGGATGCACTTCAGCGCCGGTAACGTGCCGCGATGAAGTGGTCCATTGAACACCAACCCGGCCCGTAAGCCATCAGATAAAGCAGCACCGCCGCCCATACCCCGTGCGTTGGCCAGGCACCGGGATAGACGAATATCTGGATGGTCAGTGTCATCACCAGCAGAGCCAGCGCCGAGAAACGCGTAGCCAGTCCCAACAAGAGCAGAATCGGAAACAGATGCTCGGCGAACGCCGCCATCAAGGCCGCCAGCTCGGGGGCGATCAACGGCAGACTGTACTCCTCCTTGAACAGAAAGAGCGCGCTGTCCGACAACCGTGGTACCCCCAGGCTGAACTCACCGGAGACAACGTCGATGGCCAGCCCTTCAATTTTGGTCTGGCCTGACTTCCAGAACACGCCGGCAATCGAAAAGCGGGCGATCATTGCGATCAGCGTGTCCGGAATGCGTCCGAAAAGGGCGGTTGCCTGATTGATCAAGCCTGGCAGGACACCCTTGCCAGCTGAGGTTTCAGTCGAGTTTTCCATGATCATCTCCGGGGTAAAGGGTGGTAATGATCTGCCAGCGCAGCATAAGGGTCAGCGCTGCAACAAGATCAAAACCGGGCTCGCATGCCTTGGCGTCCTGTTCAGCCTGCGACAACGTTTCCTTCTGTATCAGTCGATCCATAAAAACGCCGGTGGCCTCTGCGATATCGATGCACTGGACTTCCAGCCCGGAACGCAGCACCAATACGGATTCTGGTTGCAGGGGCTCGACACGGGCCAGTTCAGGGGTTGCCTGCTGGTGCGCGGCCCATAGCGAAAGCACGGCGAACCGTGATTGCAGCACCGCCACCGAGGGATGGATATCCATGCGAAGCCCGGGTAGCCGATGGGGAGCAGACAGCACTCCGGTTATGTCCTCCGTGCCAAGCGACTCAACATCGGCAGAATGGAATGCGTCGAGTCGTAGTCTTTCGAGCCGGGCCACGTCGGCCAGATAGGGTACTGATGATGCCGGGCTAAAGGTGTCGATAAAGGCCGGAAATTCGCGCCCGTAGAAGGTCAGGATTTGCGAACGCGGTGGTTGCGCCACCACAAACACCCTGGCCATGGCGCGGAAGAAGGCTTCGCCAACCAGTTGTTGGCAAACAGGAAACGTGGCAGCGAGTGCATCAATCAGTGATACCACGATGTTGTTGCGATACACCGCAAAGCGCTGGTTCGGATCGGAACCGTTCCACGCCCGTAACCCGTCCGGGCAGGGTTGCGCCGGATCAAGCAATGCGCTGGCGAATACTGTCTGCTCACTCACGTTGGCCTCCTGCTTCAACAAGGTACGAGTCGGCGAGATTGACCTCGGCCAGCAAAACGTCAAATGGTGGAATGTCGTTATCGCGTTCGATCAGCGTGGCAGTCGGCCCCATTTGCTCAAGTACTTCGGTATAGAGTGCCCACACGTCTTGCGCAACGGGTGCGCTATGGCTGTCTATAAGCAGCGGGTCGCCGTTGGCATCGGCCTGGGAGGCAAAACCACCAAGGTGAATCTGCTCCGCCCGGTCAAGCGGTAATGCACGGATATAAGCCCCGGGCTCGCGGTGATGGTTGATGCACGAAACATAAGCGTTGTTGACGTCGAGCAGTAGGCCACAGCCCGTGCGGCGTATTACTTCGCTGATGAAGTCGGTCTCCGACAGGGTCGAGGTCGAGAACTCCAGATAGGTCGCCGGGTTCTCCAGCAACATGCGGCAACCCAGATGCGTCTGCACCTGATCGATGTGGTCACACACACGGTTCAGGGTGGTGGCCGTGTATGGCAGCGGCAACAGATCATTGAGAAAGAAGTCACCATGACTCGACCAGGCCAGGTGCTCAGAAAAAACCTGCGGCGCATAACGGTCAATCAGCACCGCCAGCGCATCAAGATGTGTTTTGTCCAGGGGAGCGTCGGCTCCGATCGAGAGCCCTACCCCATGCAATGACAACGGGTAGTGCTCACGAATTTTCCCCAGATAATGGTGCATAGGGCCACCCGGAACCATGTAGTTCTCGGCATGAACCTCAAAGAAACCAATGTCTGGGCCCGATTCCAGAATGTTCCGAAAGTGCTCTGGTTTCAGGCCCAAGCCTGCCCGTGAGGGCAGCATTGCTACTTCTCCTCGAAGGCTTCGAGTTGTCCGAAGCCTGTGGGTGAAGTCGGGGATGCGGTCTCCTCGCAAGTGCCTTTCGGAACCAGCGTCCAGGCATTCCCTTGATAATCGATAGTGGACGTGCCCGCACAGGTAGTGCCCGGCCCGGCGGCGCAGTCGTTCTTACCGGCGAGCGAAACTCCATAGCACTTTTCCATGCCCTCCGCGTGGGCAACGTCCGGAACGGCAGCGATGGAGATCGCAGAACCCAGGGCGAGTGCCATGGCAGCAGCGGTCATGGTGCGAGTGGTGTTGGTTTCGGTGATCTCGGACTGTGAGATTTTGGATTTGGACATGTCAGACTCCTGAATTTTACGGTCGGCCAAAGCACGCCGATAAGGGTTTCGGTGTCACTCAAACAGGCCCCGGCTTGACCTCCGACAACAGCCCATCCGCCAGCCAACGCGCCAGCCAGGTGCCAATCGACGCGTCAATACTGGTATTCGGATAGCCCTCTGCGAGTTGCTCACACACTTGTGCAAAACCAAGCCCCTCAAGCAGGCCCTTAAGTGCGGCATACTCATCCGACTCAAGTGTGCGAAAGTAGCTTCGCTGGTCGCTGCGCCAGAACAGGTGCCCTACCGGCTCGTTCAGCTTTTCGGCGACGGGCGGCGTCTGTTTCTGATCCAGCGCATGCCAGATTTCCAGTGCGTTCCACTCGAACTGAGCGAGCGAAACGGACGGGTGGAAGACGAATCCCAGCGATGCCCACTGCGCCTCGCCGACATTTGCCAATTGCTCACCGGTGAGAATGGCGGCATTCGGTGCATCGAAGGCGCTGTGGAGCCTCCAGTCCATGGTTGCCAGCTCGGCGATTTCCGGATCGGAAGACAAAGCTTGCTGCAAAAAGCGTGGGAAGTTGCGGCCATGGTCGCCCAGATTCGGCGAGTGCGATGGATTCGTCTCGGTGTAGCGAGTGCAAATTGCGTCGAATGCGTCGTCACCGAGATAGGCCCAGGTCTGCTCAAAAGCAGACTGGAGCGCCTCGTTCATCCGCGAGCGATAGCCAGAATGGTAGATATGCAGGCGCCGCTTACTCTGGTCAGAAGCACCGCCCGTCAGCTCGGAAAGAATGTCGTCCGAAACACCATCGCCCAAAACATAGTTTTGCAGTCCCGCTTGCAGATCGGCTAACGAACGAGGGGCGTAATCAGTCATGCGTATGCCTCCTCTCGATCCCACACAGGGGTGTGACGAGCTGCCACGGCCCTCACCCGGTCGAGTTCCACGATCAGGTCCTCCAGCGGCGGAATTGAATCGTCGCGCTCGATCATCGTGCTGACCGGCCCGAAGCGACGGCATGCATAGGCGTAGAGATCAAACACTTCGTCGGGTACCGGCGCATCGTGGGTATCGATGATGACGTCACCCAGGTTTGAGTGCCCGGCCACATGAATCTGCTGGATGCGGTGCGCTGGTACGCCGTCGATGAAGTCACGCGGGTCGAAGCCGTGGTTCATACCGCTTACGTAGATGTTGTTTACATCAAGTAGCAGCAGGCAGTCGGCTTCCTCCGCAAGGGCGGTCAGAAACGCCCACTCGCTCATCTCTGAACTGGCGTAATCGATATAGCTTGAAACGTTTTCCAGCACCAGACGGCGCCCAAGCGTTTCCTGCACCTCGCGAACGCGCGCGGCAACGTGTCGCAAGGCTTCTTCGGTATAAGGTAAGGGAAAAAGATCGTGCAGGTTCGTGCCGTGCACACCGGTCCAACATAAGTGATCAGAAACCCACATCGGTTGGACACGGTCCGCAAGCGCTTTCAGGCGCTGCAGATAGCCATGGTCTAAGGGAGATACAGAACCAATCGACATCGACACACCATGCATCGCGATTGGGTAGTCGGCGCGAATCCTGTCGAGCATCGCAAGCGGTTTTCCGCCCTGGACCATGTAATTTTCGGAGATGACCTCGAGCCAATCCACCGCCTGCGGCTGGGCAAGAAAGCTGTTGTAATGACGCGGGCGCAAACCCAGCCCAAAACCCTGGAACGGCTCACGGAGACTGTTCTTCAGCCCATTCGGTTTGGCTTTGGCAGAGTGATTCATCATCCGTTAAATCTCCCGTTGAAAACCCGGGGCGCGCCGGAACGCGCCTCCGGACAAACACATTTGATCTGGCCTACTCAGCCCAGATCGCCAATCACACCACCTTCCGACAGGCATTCGCTTGCTGACATCCCCTTGAAGCCTTGGGCCTTGCACGCGTTCTGTCCTTTACAGGCATTTTCGGTGGTTTTGCAGTCGGCCGTTCCCTTACAGGAGTTCACCCCGTAGCAATGCACTTTATCGCTGCCGGAGACCGCCGCACCGCTGGAGCCGGCAGGTGGTTCAGCGGCATAGGCCAATCCTGAAGTCGCGAAGGCGGCGGCGAGAGCTGCAATGCGGGCACCGTTTAGCATCGTGTTCATATCTGTTTCCTTTTCATCTATGAGTTCGGAGCGGCAGGCAACCATTCAGCATGTGTTTCCCGCCTGAACAAATAGTGCGCTGCATGGGCCGACCAGGTCATCACGGAATGATCACGAGAGTGTCACCATTGTCATAACAGGGTTCACGTCACCCGTCGTGGGAGAGAGGAGGGATCAAGGAGTTATCCGTTAGCTTCCCGCTTGCTGTAGAGGGGCTCCAGAACCGGCTTGAGCCCTTTTGCATCATCTATAAACAGTTGCAAATGAGGGAAAGGAATTTCAATGCCGGCGGCATCCAGCGCCTCTTTCATCTGTTCCAGAACATCAGCCATGATTCTGGGCTGCACATCCAGATTATCGGGAGTAATCCACACCTTGGCTTCAAGGTTCACTGAAGAATCGCCCAGGCTTTTAAGCAGAACACGGGGCTCCATACCAGCACCCTGCAAAACTTCAGGGTGCGTCAGCAGAACCGGCATCAGCACATCCCTCGCGGCCTTCGCGGATTCTTTGTAAGCAATGCCCACCGGGATATTCAGGCGGGTGACCCCTTCTGCGCTGTAATTGATGATGTCGGATGACGCCACACTGTCGTTTGGAATCATCGCGAAGATATTATCCCGGGTGCGCAGCCAGGTGGTGCGCAAGGCAATCTTGACCACTTTGCCGTCTTGCCCGTTGATGGTCACCCAATCACCAATGCGGAACGGCCTCTCAATCAGCAGGGTGATACCGGCAATGAAATTGGAGAGGGTTGATTGCGCCGCAAAGCCAACGGCGATACCGACGATCCCCAACCCCGCCACAATCGAAACCACATCGAAACCGAACTGGGCGAGCACCGTCACCACAGCCAGCGCTGAGACGACCACCGAAAACAGGTTCTCGACCAGCTGACGAATCGAAGGATCCATTTTGTAGCGCACCATGCTGTCCTTGATCAGGCGTGCCAGAACCAGCCAGGCCACATAGAAACCGAGGGCCATAAAGCCCGCCCTCGCCATCGCCTTGAGAACCTCAGGAGACGTCCCGAACTGTGCAAGAATGAAGACCAGCGCCCCTAACCCGGCCAGATAACGCAGAGTGCTTCGCACCTGAATGAACAGAGGTGTTTTGGCCCGCTGCTTGCCCAAGACCAGCCGGATAGCACCGGTCACCACCAGATAGATCCCGAAAAACACCCCAAGATAGATTACAGAGACCAACAACTGGCCAAGCATCTGTACGACAAGCGCGCCCCAGTCCAAATCCTCACCTGACACGGCCAGGAAGGCATCGCCAATATTTCGCTGGAGCTGTTCAACCAGCTCAGTACCAAAGGATTCAGCCATCAGGTGTCTGCTCTTCTTTTGTTGTGGGGGTGGGCGTCACTTTATCGGATCTCTTGCTCACAATGATATGTAGGTTAACGTCAGCCTGTTTACCAATCATCAGCCATTGATCCTATCCGAAATGGTGGACCAACAGGTTCCTGGCTTCAGCCAACCGGTGGGCACGGATGTTTTCGACAGTCCAGGTTGACACAGTCCGAGGTTGGCTCAAGGATGGTTGTATGGCCAGACAAAAAAAAGACACCGAAAACCAGAACAGCCGCGCGCCAACGGAACTTGTAAATGCATTTGACGACGCCGTTAGCCGCCTTGCTGCAATCAACGCGATCGAGGGCGTTTCGCCCGTATTCGAAGTAATTGATGCGGCAAGGCCCCTGGTGCTCAGCCCCGAAGGGCTGGACGCAATCTACGAACGCGTTCCGGCCATTGAATCCGCCGGGTTCTTTGGTGGCAGCGATTGGGACTACCCCCAGACACTGGTGCCTTCCCTGGCTGCGCGTACGGTCCGCCACGGGGAGCCCACCGCAACACTGGTCGAATGCCTGAGTCAGGTTCGCCTGTTGGCGGTCACCAAAGGCGACTACGTCCACGCTTCTATCTCGGCGGAACATGCCCATAATTTCCTCGCCCAGGTGATGGCGATGAACCTGGACCTGGTGGTCAGTGATGACCTGCAGGAGAGCGACCGGCTGCGGCCCGATCAGCTCGGCCATGCCGTGCAGAACCTGTATCACTACCTGCTCCAGCATCTGGGATATGAAAACCTGCTGGAGCACCTGGTGGCCGAAGTCTGGCGTATTCTGGAGCAGCGCCCGGTGCAGGTTGAGGGCGTCAAGCACATGGTGACCCAGATTGCCGTCTGCCTGGAAAAACCCGACGCCCTGGGCGGAGAAGTCGGCGATGACGCCCTGCAACTGATCAACGCCGTATTCAGCCCCACTGAAGGTTGCCGTGAAGACCCCGGTTTTGAAGTCTATTCCGAACGACTGGCGGACATGGACGATGCCGCCCTGATGCAGGAAGCCATCGCCTTTGCCCAGGCCATGCACAATACCGGCCTGGTGTCGGCCTACATGCCGGTGTTCATACGCTACCTGCGCGGGCGCTGGAACGCCCTGATCCCCACAGCCCTCGGGTTGAGCTACACCGGTGCCGATGCATTCCACTGCTACCCTGCACTGATTCACCGCCTGATCGACGACGCCGTGTTTCCGGAAACCAGTCAATGCACTTACGGCCTGGCCATGATGCTGGAGCGGGGCATTCTTTACTCGCCACCGGTAGCGCCATCCCTGTGGCGCCAGATACGCATGACGCTTTGTGACGCCGCAGCCGAGAAGATCGCGACGGTCTTCGGCAGCAGCCACTCCCCCGAATGTTTTTTGCTTGCCGACGTACTCAACGTGCTGGGGCGGCCACTGGGCGTGGGCCAGGGCAACTACCCGACCTGCCAGTCCACCCGCGCCCTGTCCATGTGGGCGTACAACATGCCGGCAGAACTGCTGCGCATCCTTGCCTGGGCAGCGCGGGACGATGAGATCGTTATGCGCTTCGAAGGCAACAGCATTTCTTCAAAGGAGCTTGGCGCCGGACTGGCAACCGAACCGCCCGTGGATGTCGATGCCGTATCCCTGCTGACCGTGCCGCATCTGGACCGTATCTATTTTGAAATGGGGCGGCGCAGTATTGGCCGCGGAGAGGATCCCCACAAATGGGTCAACGCCGAGTTTCACGGCGACCACGTTGGCCACGGATTTCGCATCGCCGTGGACGTTTTCACCGGCGGCCTGAAGGACTTCGAAGGGTTTGTCCGGGATTTCTACGCCGCCTATCACCCGTTCTATAACGGCAACATTCCCGTGATCAATCCACAGCCGGCCGGTATCGCGGTGACCGACAGCGCCACGCGCTTTCTCGGCTGGCACGCCATCACCATCCAACGGCTCGCCATGGACCCCGACAAGACCATGCGCGTCTACTTTTTCAACCCCAACAACGACAGCGGCCAGAACTGGGGCCAGGGCGTCATCACCTCCACCCATGGCCACGGTGAACTCTTCGGCGAAGCCTCCTTACCGGTAGCCGAGTTCGTCTCCCGACTGTACGTGTTCCACTATGACCCGATAGAAAAAGGCGAGCCGGGCGACATCCCTGCCGATGAAGTCAACCGGGCCATGGACCTGGCCCGTGGCAGTTGGGCTTCGGGGCGGTAGACAACGCAATGTGCTGACCTTTCAAGAACCGCATCAGGCGCCAGCCTACGCTTTCCCAAGGCTCTGGACCACGCTCTCCAACGCCGGCCAGGTTCGCAATCTGGTAACAGTCCGCAAGTAAATCGTCCTCTCTCGAATCACATACGGCCCAAAAAGCTCGGCCGTCTCGTGCGACCCTGTTTGAAACTTGATAAGCGGAATCGGCAATGTTTCAAAAGCAAAGACTCACCCATCAGTCACGGGCTGTCATCACAGGCTCTGGAAGCGGCATCGGCAAAGCCCTCGCATTGGAGCTGGCCCGTCGCAAGGGGCTCATCGTCTGTTCGGACATCAGCCTGCAAGCGGCTGAGCAGACCGCCCGGGAGGTTCGGGCAGAAGGCGGCGAGGCCTGGGCTGTCGCCTGCGACGTTAGCGATCTGGCGCAGGTTGAGGCACTGGCCCAGCAAGCTCAGGAGCTACTGCCGCAACCCCTGAACCTGGTGATCAACAACGCCGGCATCGGTATCGGCGGCCAGAAGATCGGCGACGTCCCAATCGCGGATTGGACCTGGACCATCAACATCAACCTGTGGGGCGTTATCCACGGCTGCCACGTGTTCACGCCGCTTTTGAAGGGCCAGCCAGCCGCTGGCATTATCAATGTTGCCTCCACTGCGGCCTTCTCCGCGGCACCGTTGATGGGGCCCTATAACGCCACCAAAGCGGCCGCCCTGGCGATTTCGGAAACATTGGCCGCGGAGCTCTCCGAAACCAACGTTCAGGTCACCGCGCTCTGCCCCACCCTGGTGAAAACCAACATTGCCGCCAATGGCCGGATCACTGGCGATTCCGGTGCCCTGTTCAACCGGTTGATGGACCGTTTCGGAATGTCAGCCGAACAGGTGGCCAGAATCACCCTCAATGGCCTGGACCGGGGCCAGCTGTATGTGATGCCGCAACTGGACGCAAAACTGATCTGGCGCCTGAAACGACTGCTGCCAAGCGGCTACGCCGTCGGCACAGGCTTGCTGAACCGTTTTGTCAGTAGGACCGGGAGCGTAACCGAAGAAGAGACAACGAGAGGTAGACTCCATGGCTAAAATCGACCTGGACAAGATGTTGGAGAAGATCAAGAGCTCCCAGTGGTCACTGTCCGACGTGGATTGGGACGCACCGGGAGCCGAGCTGATAACCGCCGAACAGTGGCCCAAACTGAAAGCCTTCATGGCCGACCTGATGTGGATCGAACATGTAGGTGCCCGCGCTTTCGCAGCCATGGCCAAGAAAGCACCGGATGACACGCTGCGGGAAATTTACACCTATTTCCACGCCGAAGAACAGCGCCACGCCAACGCCGAAATGGCGCTGATGAAACGCTGGGGCATGCTGGAAGAAAACGAGCTGCCCGAGCCCAACAACAACCTGCGCCTGGTGATCGAGTGGCTGGACCGCTTTGCCGACGACCAGCCCGTGTACGTGCTGGGCACCGTGGTCCCCATGCTGGAGATTGCGCTTGATGGTGCCCTCTGCAAGTTCCTGCTGGAAACCGTGGACGACCCCGTCTGCCATCAGGCCTTTGAGCTGATCAACAACGACGAGTCCCGGCACCTTGGCGTTGGCTTCACGGTGATGGAAATGCAAGGCCATGGAAAAACCTACAGGGAACTGGCGCGTATGGTGGCCCAGTTGATGGACCCCCGGCTGATCCTCGGTATCGCCTCCTACTTTCCGTTGCTGAACAAGATGCGCGACAACATCATCGAAATGGGCCTGCCGGAAGAGAAACTGTACGCAGCCATGCAGAAATTCGAAAAGATTGGTGGCCGCTCAGAAGACGGCCGGCGCAACCCCTGGTTCCAGATCATCAAATACCACGGGCGTTTCGTGGTGGATCGGGGTAACCGGTTCTACCACAAGCCGATCGACGCCCTGGTCAAAGTGACCGACGCCATCCCCCGGCGAGCCTTCCCCACTGTACCCAGCTGGGTGCGCGAAATCACCTACCAGACGACGGCCTGACACCATGACTGACGCACAGACGACGCCTGTGGTTACCACCCTGATCATCGGGGCCGGTTTTGCCGGCCTCGGCACCGCCATTCGCCTGCAGCAGGAAGGCATCGATGACATGGTCATACTGGAACGGGACAAGCAGGTAGGTGGAACCTGGCGGGATAACCAATACCCCGGTGCCGCCTGCGACATCCCCTCAAACCTGTATTCCTATTCGTTTGCGCCAAACCCGGATTGGTCCCGAAGCTTCTCCGGTGCTCGCGAGATCCTGGGCTACATCCACCATCTGGTGAACCAGTTTGACCTGGCCCGATACATTCGCTTTGGCACCAACGTCACCGGCCTGAACTGGGATCAGGACAGGGGCGTATGGGAGGCCACCACCGAGGGCGGAGAAACCTACTACGCAAAAACCGTGGTGATGGCCCAGGGGCCGTTATCGAACCCGGGCTTTCCGAATATTGCAGGCATCGAAGACTTCAAAGGCAAAAAAATCCACAGCGCCCAGTGGGACCACAACTACAACCTTGAAGGCAAGCGTGTCGGGGTAATCGGTACCGGTGCCAGCGCCATCCAGATCGTGCCAAGCATCGTGGGCAAGGTCGACAAGCTGACCGTGTTCCAGCGGACACCACCCTGGGTCATGCCACGGCCAGATTTCGAAACGCCGGACTGGCAGAAGCTGGCGTTTCGAAAACTGCCCCTGAGCCAGAACGCATTGCGCAAGGCGCTCTACCTCGCCCACGAATCCATGGCTCTTGGGGTGATCTGGAACTCACCCCTCACTCGCCTGGCGGAGCGGCTGGGCAAGTGGCACCTACGCAATCAAGTGAAGGATCGCTGGCTTCGCCGCCAGCTAACCCCAAACTACCGCCTGGGCTGCAAACGGGTATTGGTATCCAGCGACTATTACCCGGCCCTACAGCAACCCAATTGCAAGTTGATCACCTGGCCCATTGCCCGGATCGATGAAAACGGAGTGCGCACGGTTGAGGGCATCGAGCACCAGTTCGACTGCCTGATTTTTGCCACCGGTTTCAACGTAAGCAACGCCGGCACACCGTTTCCGATTACCGGTGTGGATGGCCGGCAACTGAACGACGAGTGGAAAAGGGGCGCATCGGCCTATAAAAGCATCAATGTTGCCGGCTACCCCAACCTTTTCCTGACGTTCGGCCCCAACTCCGGTCCCGGGCATAACTCCGCTCTGGTGTATATGGAGTCGCAGATTAACTATATTGTTAAAGCCGTGCGCACCATCACCAGCCTTGACCTGAAAGGATTGGACGTGCGCCAGAGCGCACAGGAAAGTCACAATCGTGCGATACAAAAACGGTTGTCACGAACCAACTGGAACACCGGCTGCAAAAGCTGGTATCTCACCGAGGATGGGTTTAACGCGACGATGTATCCGGGATTTGCCACACAGTATGCGCTGCAAATGAAAGAGGTAGTTCTGAAAGACTATCGGCTTCTGCCGCATAGCTGAAGAGTCTTTCAATATCTCCAGGGCTTCGGGGCGCATTTTGCTGTGGGTATCTGCGATCACACCAATTTGCATCTACGCCCCCTTTTATCTTCAGTGATGCCCACCCGGCCCATGCGCGTGGCCGTGCGCTATCTCTTCCGCATCGGCGGCACGTACTTCGATCACTTCGATATCGAAGGTCAGGGTTTTACCGGCCATCGGGTGGTTGGTGTCGACATCGGCAAATTTGAGGCCGACCTTGGCGACGACCACATGGCGCGGGCCCTGTTCGGTTTGCACCTGGGCGATCATGCCCCGCTTCCAGCGTTTGGCCCCCATCAGATGCTTGACCGGCACGCGCTGCACGGCATCGGCCTTGCGCGGACCGTAGGCTTTTTCAGGAGTGACGGTAACGCTGAACGTATCGCCAGCCTCGCGACCTTCCAGGGCTTCTTCCAGGCCCTGGATAACACCGCCGTGGCCATGCAGGTAGGCGTTCGGCTTGCCACCACGGGAATTCTCAACTTCGTTGCCCTGTTCATCACGGACACTGTAGTGAAACAGGACCACCTGATTCTTTTCGATTGGCATAGGATAGGTTCTCTTCGACGGTTCAAAGTCCGCCATTCTACCCAGTGGCGGCCTTGACTTCAGTGAAGGCACATCAAAACTGCCTCGGTTCACTTCCATCTGATAACAGGTCGCGGAACTTTTTTCAGCAAGCTATGATCAGGTAACAACACTCTCCGTTAATTCGAAATCTGACCCACACTCTGATTTTCCTCCAACAGCAGATGAGGTTCATGAATGGTAGGCGCCAACTTGGGAGTAAATTATCAGGAGCTCAGACAGCAGTATGCTCAAAACCTTCCAAGCCGCGCAAAGGAACTGAGAGCTTCCTGGAGCCATTTGCAACATGTCAATTGGGACAAGAAAACACTGTTGCTCATGGATCGGTGTGCCCACAAGCTGTCGGGCAGCGGAACTACGTTCCAGTTTTCTGCCATCAGCGAAAGTGCACAGGTCCTCGAGAGCCAGTTGCAGCACGTGCTGAATAAACCGGTAGCAACTCCCATAGAACGTGACCAGATTGAAGCCTCGCTCCAGGCTCTGGAGCGGGCCATTGACCAGGCTATCAATACCGCCACCCCGAACGAAACGGCCCCGGCGGCTGTGACTGTCATAAACCATCACCGAATCGCCGTCATCGAGGATGATCGCAACCAGGCGGTTTTTCTGCAGGGTTGGTTGGAACAACGGGGCTTTGATGTTGACACGTTCGACACGCCAAACGCCTTTAGCCAACAAGCAAACGACTACTACCACTTGATTCTTCTGGACATCAGCTTCCCCGACGGCGCTTTGGAGGGAATAACGCTTCTTGACCGCCTCAAGCATCAGGTGGATGCCTGTAGCCCGGTGATCATGATGTCAGCCCGAAATGACCTCGTCGCACGTATGCGGGCTATGCGGGCCGGCGCAGATGGCTACATCACCAAACCCCTGGATATGGACGCGCTGGAGGAGCGGATCGATCAGCTACTCAGCACCAGTGTCAGGCAAAGGGTACTTTGGGTGGATGACGACAGCGGCCTGCTCGCCTACTATCAAGACTTACTGTTCAATCAAGGTTACGAAGTAGAAGGCCTTTCCCAGCCCGCGAGAATTCTCGAGCGCATCGAACAGTTCCAACCTGACGCCATCGTGCTGGACCACGAAATGCCGGGAGTTCAAGGTCTGGAACTTGCCCGCGCGCTGCGCCAGGACCCAAGATATCTCACCATCCCCATCCTGTTTGTGTCAGCGTCGCAGGCAGTAGCCGACCACCTCGAGACGAACAGCATGGCGGGCAATGAGTTCTTCCAGAAACCACTCGACAATCAACGATTCTTGGCGGCGCTGCATCATCACCTGGCACAGGCTCAACGCATCTCGGCGCGCATCAACCTGGTCAGTCAACGCAAAGAACGTCAGGGCTTGCAGAACCATGACTTTTTTCTGACCGAACTGGCCTCCTCCCTCGCTTATCTTGAGGCCTCGCCTAACAACCAGGCGCGGTTTCTGGTCCAGGTGGGAATCGACCGCGAGGAGTACCTGCGCGCACAGCATGGCGCACGCGCACTGGCCAGTTTAACTGCCCGCATGGAGCACCACTTCGCGGACCAATTGGGTGCCAGGGATTCCGGCTGTCGCCTGGGCGGCGGCAGCTTCCTGTTTCAAATAACCGCGCCTGTAGCCGAGGACGCAAGTGCCTATCTGGACCAGTTTCACCAACGCCTGAACAGCCCGGCATGGTCCCTGGGTGAACCGCCGAATTCCGTTACCGTCAGTATGGGCGTATTGCCTCTTACAGAAGCGGTGAATGAAGACAAGGCCCTGATGGAAGTCGAGCAGGCTTGTTGTGAGGCCATGCAGGCGGACAACGCTCGGGTGGTCTGGCGGCGGGCGCCGGAGCGTTCCGATCATAGCAAACTGGATGATCGCATTCGGGAACTGCTAGATGCCCAGGCCTTCAAACTGCACTACCAGCCGATCGTGAATATGAACTCCGGAGATACTGTCTTTGAAGCCCTGGTACGGCTAGTGGATGAAGACGATGCCTTGTATCTGCCCGGCCAGTTCTTGCCACAGCTGACAGAGGGAAATCATGGCACCTTGCATGATCTCGATCGTTGGGTCGTGGAGCACGCGCTTGAGGGACTCTCAGAGCTTTCGGGAAAAGCCGCAGCGGGTTACTCCGTGGCGATCAAACTCGCGTCCCCCATGGCGGATGTAGCCAGAATGATGCCCTTTCTCAGCAGCGGTATGCGCAACGCGAGCATCAAAGGCAAACGCCGCATTTACCTCGCATTGTCCAGCCCAACCGTGATCAAAGACGTCGCAAAGGCCAAGCAGGTATTAAACGTGCTGCACGGCATGAACTGTGGTCTTATCATCGAGCACGTTGAGACCGGCCCGGCATCGATTGAACTGCTGAAAGAGTTGCCGACCGTGGAATTCGTGAAGCTGGCTCCAAAGTATGGCACCAGCGCCGAGCAGACGGCTGAACTGGAAAACATGCTTCGCCAGCTTACCGGGGTCTTCGGGTCGAGCCAGCCAATCGTAGCCACCCGGGTCGAAGACGCCAAGGCTCTGACGTGGTTCTGGGACCGTGGCATCCGCCATTTTCAGGGGCACTTCATCCAGGCGCCGGAAGTGGCCATGACCTTCGAGCTCTGAGCATCACGACCTTGTGCGCGCAACCAGGCGCTAACGCCCCCCGGTTCGGCAGCGTGCACTTCAGTCAATTCGATATAGAAGGTCAGGGCTTTACGGACCATCGGTTTTACACCTCATTCGCCTTACGATAGCTACCCCGATAATCAAAAATCCGCTCCTGCACCTGCCAATAATGCTTCTGCTTGCGGGCAACAACAAAATCCGGCGCTGGCAACAAGGCCTGGCTCTCAAGTACTTCCTCCGCCTTGCTGAATGTTTTCGGCGCTCGGCCGTTCGCGAAACGCCGCCCGAACAGCTTGTTGAAAACGGTGCGCTGGCCAGGCTTGCTGAAATCAAACGACTCCCTGAGTTCCTCCCCGTCCTCGCCGTGATAGGTCACTCTCAGCTTGTTTCCATCAACACTGAGTGCAATTCCAGCGCAACGGATCACCATGGCATCCTTGAGCTTCAGCGCATCTCTCAGCTGATCATCCGGGTCGATAATGGCTTTCTGGCATCGGTGACAGTTGCGGGCGGCAATATCGTTCTCGCCACCGCAGTGGGGACACTCCTTGAAGCGAAAACGGTAATCACACTGCTCAAGGCGACCTTTCTGCGAAGCAGGCTCGTCTCCGTCCACAGGCTCCAGAAGCCCCTGACAACGGCGCCCGTAGTGCTCGAGCACACGGCCTTCACTGTCTGTTTTGCCCCAGAAGATATTGGCAAAGCCACAGCCCGGGCAGAATACCTGCACCGGCTCACTGTCCGGGTTCGGTTTCGGTTCGCCCACCTCCGGATGATGCAGATTCACGTGGTTGCCCGCGTAATCAATCACCAGGCAATCCTGCTTGCCCTCGTCAAGGCGAAGACCACGGCCCACGATCTGCTGATACAGGCTGACCGACTGGGTAGGCCGAAGAATGGCAATAACGTCCACATGGGGCGCATCAAAGCCCGTGGTGAGCACGGATACGTTCACCAAGTACTTCAACTGCCGCTGTTTGAATCGTTGAATCAGCATGTCCCGATCTTTCTGATCGGTCGCGCCAGTTACCAAAGCGGTCTCATATTCAGGAAGATAACCGGTGATCTCCCTCGCATGCTCCACCGTGGCCGCAAAGATCATCACTCCCTGGCGCTCAGCGGCCAGTTCCATCACCTGCTCAATGATCGCGCGGGTCACACGCTTGTGTTTGCTCAGCAGCTGGTTGACGTCCTTCTCGGCATACTCGCCAAAGCGGTCCCGAGCCAGCGCGGAGAAATCGTATTGCGCCACTGCCGCATTCACCAACTCGGGCCGGGTGAGATACCCCCGATTGATCATATAGCTCAACGGCAGTTCGTAAATGCAGTGCTGAAAGGGCTTGTCCTGCTCGTCAACAGAGCCGCGAACAAAGCCCCGGTAGTGATAGCGATAGATCCAACCCATGGCCAGACGGTAGGGCGTAGCGGTCAGCCCAAGCACTTTGAGGGCGTCATTCTGTTGCCGTAGCAACTCGATGATCCGTTGATACTGGCTGGTTTCATCGCCACTGACCCGATGGCACTCATCAATAATGACCAACGAGTATTCATCCCGGAACTGATCCAGATTCGCCGATACCGACTGCACACTGGCAAACGTCACCTGATGGTGGCTTTCCTTGCGCTTCAGCCCGGCGGAGAAGATGCCGCCGGCCAACCCATAACTCTGGTATTTGGCGTGATTTTGCTCCACAAGCTCTTTGACGTGGGTCAGCACCAGAATCTTGCGCCGGGCAAGACGGGCCAGCTCGGCAATGACCAGGCTTTTGCCGGCGCCGGTTGGCAGCACGATGACGGCAGACTCATCGGATCTGCGGAAATGATTCAGCGTGGCGTCGACGGCTTCCCGTTGGTACGGGCGGAGTTTGAAAGGGGCTCTTGAATATGCAGGCATCCTAGAAAAACAGTACCGGAGACACCCCAAACCGCTTGCCTAGGGCCTCCATGTGTTTGCGGGTCAGCTTCTTTCCTTCAGCACCATTGAGAATTTTGCTCACATTGCCTTTTGAACCCAACTCCGGCAAATCAGCAACCCCAAGACCGTGCTGAACCATCATGGTTTTCAGCACAGCAATCCCCCTGTCCGTTTCAGCAACAGCGGCATTAAAGTCGGAAAACTCTGTAGCCTGGTCTTCCCAGCGCTCAATGCTGACAGACAGAACCTCAATGAGAAGCCTGTTGGCGTCGTAGTCGTCCACCAACTGGTCCATCAGCTCCAACGCTCGCTCATAGTCGTCCTGAGTCTCAATGTGTGCCACAAAAGGCACCTGAGATAGCGCTTCTCTGATCTCAACAAAAGTAGGCGATAACATAAGCCTCACTCCTTATTGCGACGGTATTTGTCAGTAAGCCGGTCGTATTCGGCGTGGCTGCAAATGTGTTTTACGTACATGCGATTATCACGAAATTCAATGAAGGCAATCAGCCGAAGATTGTTACCGCCGATGTCGATAACCCACCATTTGTCCCGGTATTTAAAATTGTCCAGGGACGGAAACACCTTGCGCAGCTGCTCAGGTGTTTCAAACCGTCCATTTCGCAACGTGGTGTAGGTATTCACCAGAGCCTCCCGATCATTGGGAAACTGCTTGCCAGCATCGTTAAACGGTTTTCTTGAAATAATGTGCACAAACGTTCCTTGTTTCCTTTTTTGAAACCATACCACGAAGTTTCAAAAAAGGAAACTATCGATCTGATTCGCAGACTTGGCGTTGTTCCGGATTCTACCTTGCTGTCCTTGCGGGAGATCTACAAATAGGCTGGAGCCGTCACGCCCTACCCATCAAAAGCCATAACGACAAGCCGGCAACCACAGAAAGAAGCACCGCCACATGAACAGCCAGGTTCTTCCGGGCCGTTGGAGCGGGCTTTCTGGCGAAACGAAAATAGTCGTCACCAAACAGCCCAACGCCGCAGCCCTCACAGTAGTTTTTTGAGTAGGAAAGCCTCAGTTCGGATGGGTCAAATTTTTTCCGACAGCTGTAGCAACTCGGCTTGATCATTCCGGCCCCCGGGCAGAGCCGTGTTCGGTCAACAATCGGCAACTCCCCACCGCCTGCGCCTGAAGATACTCACAAAACGCCGTCACATCGGGATTCGTGAACTCACTGGAAATGAACTCACCCGGAATCAGCCCTTCATCCCATCGAGACGTCACCAAAGTATGGGGATACGCCACATCGTCGCCGGGATAAATCTGCACCACCGCTTGGGTCTGGTGAATATATAGATCGCGAAGTTCTTTGGCACACCGAAGCGTACTCAGATCATGCCTGGCATCACACTCATAGTCCTTCCCGATGAAGAACTCACTGGCAACGGAAAACAGCGTGTTTTCATCCAGAGCAGACGACGGCGCCGGATGAATGGTTCTGGCGACATCGCCGGCCATGTTGGTACAGCCGGCGATTAACGACAGCAATGGAATCACCAACACCTGAAACTTATTCACAACAGCGTCTGACCACTTAATCTTTTCGATTGGCATAACGTTTTCTGCAACGGTTTGAGGTAGGCCATTATAGCCAGCAGTGGCGCTGACTCCGAAAGCCGGAGATCGGAACACCTCGGCTCATCCTGGATGAACAGGAGAGTATGCCGCCCTCTCCAGAGAGAGCCAGGTCTATCGCGGCCATCCACCTTATGCAACAATGATATAACAATATTCTATTTAGATAACATTGTAAGGAAACAGAACGATGAAAAGGATTTTGGCGTGCACCTTTATTTCGGCATTAATGGTCGGTTGCGGAGGCGGCGGAAGTGGGAGCGATCTGGAAAAAACCAACGAAAATACCACTCCCGGTTCAGGTTCGTCTGACGGGAACGACGATAGCGACCCCGTGACGCCACCCGATCAAGTCACGGTACTCGAGGGCACCTGGAAGAAACCATGCGGGCACGTGGAGGGCGAAGCACACTACAATATCGTGACGGTCTCTTTCACCCGCAGCGCATTTGCCACAAGTATCGAGAACTACATCGATAGCGCTTGCACCACCCCGTTACCGGAAGCTCCAAATCCTACCTCATCAGGCAACTTCACACTCGGTGAAGACGTTTTACTGAGTTCCGGCCTCACCGCTACCGAACTCACGTCGCATGTGACTCAGTTCAATGGCGCCGACTTCGAGATCGACGAGTACAATGTCGTTTACATCAACAACAATATTCTCTACACAGGAGAAGGCACAACCAGTTCGCCAGACCAGCGGCCAACCAGTCTCGATTATGATCGTCCATTCTATCGACTGAACTAGGTTACTTGCCCAGGGGCGCTACCCTTTCAGATTCAATGCTCTTCCCCTCGCAAAACCTTATACCGAGCACACGCCTTGTCCCTGTCTCTTAGAAGGCGCGGATCCGAGCTACCAATAGCAGCCGCAATCAGGGAGTTACATTCCTGCCGCGCCAAAAGAAACTCGGAGGAAGATTGATGAACACGCTGAATAACAGCACTTGACGAAGGCTCAGGCTCCACCGTCCGTGAATCGGTTTTGGGCTCGCTTTCAGGTCTGTGACGAGTGGGCTGCGGTGCGCTTTCAACCCTGTGCTCAGGCACCCTTTTTGTGTCTATTGCCATCTCCTGCGAAGCAAAATTCCAATAGGCGTTCATTCCGATCGCGCCGACGCCCAACATCAAGGCTGGAAAAACCAAGAACTTGAGGCGTCCCCTACTCGGCCGACGAGGCGCTTCAGCGTAGCGCTCGGCAACCAAATTTCTCACATGGTGAGCATGGGCCCGGTCGGTGGCGAAAGATGCCTTGAGGCGACCAGCTGCCACCTTCTCCCGAACCTCCGCCACCTGCTCCAGGCTAAGCAAAGGATCAATCTTCGACTTGATATAACGAACATACCCCAGCCCCTGAGTCACGTTTTCCGGCATGGGTGTTTTGAACGTGCTGTCCCCCACAAACACCACCACCGAGTGCACCTGATGGTCGTTTAACCCGAGCAATGCCTGGAGCGTTTTTACGTGCTTATAGTTCTGGTGCAGCGGGTTCTGGAACTTGTGATTGGAGCGGAAAATCTTCTGGGTCCAGAAGCGCTGATGAGGGCCACCAAATATCCAGCCCTTCATGTTTTTTGTCTCGACAACGAAGACCCCGAATTCCGACACCAGAACATGGTCAATCTGCGTGGTGCCGTCCTCTGTGGGGAGGGTAACGTTCTTGATGAGATGGTAGCGGGATTTATCCAGTAACCACCGTGCGGAGAAGTTGACCAGAAACTCGCCAAACTTACCTTTGAACCAGGGCGACTTGATTACACCCAGCATGATTGCAAGGGGCAACAGGTACCAGAGTAGAGTGATAAGGAGCTGGTAGACCGGGCTCAAATCCATTTCTCAAACATCCTTGCTTCGTTTCCTAAATCCATCCGACGTGAAACATAAATCAGTCTTCGTTTCGGCGCCTTAGGATTTTTGTAACTACTCGCCAAGGAAACATCGGCCACTGTGGCCGAGCAACAAAAACGTGCTTTGAGAGTTCGGAGCTGAAAAGGCCGACAGAAACTGCCGGCCGAGAGAATTCCAGGTACTTAGCGCGCAAGAATCTGAACTATGCGTTTGCGCTGCAACCGTCGATCTCTTCGTCGATAATCAGATTCCCCTCTACACGGAACCCTATCCGGCCAACCAGGAACGCCTGCTGCAGACTGGTTATGACAAGGTCAGTCAGACCAACGGCACAAGCTTATGTTTTTACTGCAAAAATGAAATAGCGAAATGTAGTCAATTGTAAAAGTTTGCCAAGAACCACATCGGACAAGTGCATGCTGGTAAAGTCATTCGTGGCTGATCACAACTGGAGCACAGAGGACAATGGCTATGATTGTTTGCGGAGTTGAACTGACGGGCAGCGATGCGGTGGTGTGTTTGCTGAATATGGACAGAGGGCAGTTCAACCTGCCGGAGTGCAAGGTGCGCAAACTGTCACTGCCGAAAAATCATAGCCGTGAAGACCTGAAGCGGTTCCAGGCGGCCTTTGCGGAGTTAATGGCCGAGTACGGGGTCACCCGTGTCGCGATCAAGGAGCGGATGCCGAAAGGTAAGTTTGCCGGCGGTGCCATCAGCTTCAAATTGGAAGCGGCCATTCAACTGATCACCGATACTGAGTTAACCGTGACCTTGCTGCCCCCGGCAATGATCAAATCTACCCTGGCATCCAACCCGCTGCCGATTGCGTTTGCCGATACGGGGTTGAAGGTGTTTCAGGAAACAGCCTTTATCACCGCCTATGTCGCTCAGATGACCAGCATGAAAGGGGCCGCATGAACGTGAGTCAGCCGATGCTCGGCTCCCACTGACACGCTGCCCCTAGGACAGCTGTTCCTGCGGCACCGCCTGGCTTGAGCCTGCCTCTGCCGCCTCATATTTATCCTCGGAACGGGCAATCACTGAAGTGCACACCAGATCCCCGGTGACATTCATCGCCGTGGCCCCCATACCCACAAGGGCATCGATGGACACCAGCAGCGCTACGGTTTCAATGGGCAGGCCCACCTGGGCAAACACCGTAGCAATCATCACGATACCCGCACCCGGCACACCGGCCGTACCGATGGAGGCCAGAGTGCCGATCAGAACGATTTCCAGCATGGTGACAAAGTCCAGGGGCACCCCTATCACATTGGCCGCAAAGGCTGCAGAAATGGCAATGCGGATGCCGGCTCCGTCCATATTGATGGTGGCGCCCAGCGGCAAGCTGAAGCCATAGATACTCTGGGGAACACCCAAACGCCGCGCTGCGTTCAGGGTCAGGGGCAGCGTTCCGGAACTGCTCTGGGTGGCAAAGGCCGTGGCGACCGGAGCCCGGGCCTCGCGAACGAAGTCCATCAGGTTTACGCCGTTAAGACGCATAAGAACCCCGTAGACCACCAGCTGTACCGCCAGGGCGATGTACAACACCATGACCATATCCCCGAGGGCCAGTATCGTGTTCATGCCCTGCTCACCTGCAGTGCTGGCCACAATCGCAAACACACCTATCGGAACATACTGGAGCACCCCGGCCATCACCTTCATGGTGACCTCGTTCAGACCAGAAACCACGCCATACACCCGCTCAGCGACTTCGCCGTGAGCCTTTGACTCCCGCAGTTTCAACAGAGCAATGCCAAAAACAATCGCGGTGAAGATAATCCCCAGCAGGTTCGGCTCGGCAAAGGCCTCAACCATGTTGGTGGGAACAATGTTCAGAAGTACCTGGATAAAGCCCGGATTCTCCGGCACTTCGACACTTTCCGAAGACGTCAATTCCAGGCCACTGCCAGGCGAGAAAGCAGACGCTACACCCAGCCCCACCGTGATCGCCAACGCCGAAGTCAGCACATAGAAGCCCAGCATCTTCCGGCCCACACGTCCCATACTGCCAAGATTGGCCTGATTGATTCCCACCATCAGTGTTAACAGGACAATCGGCACAACCAGGAACTTCAGCAACCGAAGCAGCAGTTCTCCCAGAGGGTCCAGCCATTCGGCCACCGCGGGCCCGCCCACCAGTCCCACAATCAGACCAAGAACAAGCGCAATACCAATGCGCAGAACCAGCGACGTATTCAGATAAGCATCAAGTACAGCTTTCATGGAGGCTCCCGTTATACCCTGGCCCGTTAGTGAGCAGGCATTCAAAAACGTAAGGGCGAGGATTCTGGTCAGTACCGGCTCGTTGGTAAACCGGTATTGCCACGTACTTTACTCACAGAAGCTGTGGATAAGTTTGTTAGGAACCTAGGGTTAAGTGCCCATAAGCCTTGTGCCACAAGGCCTCAGGAAATTTGGTGCAATTATGGGCTATACGCGAGTGGTATATGGATATGAGGAATCCGTCTCAGCAGGGGGAGCCTGTTCCGGTTTTCCGTTTAGGCGGGGCTTTTTCTATGCAAAGCTCCATAAGGTAAATTAAGCTGAATCCTACGGTCGTGGACTCGTCCAAATATGGCCGGTCCTCAAGCTGGATGTATGAGGGTTGCTATAGCTCTAAGCGGCTATTTCTTGCACTTAGGCCGATCATATGTAACCAGATAGGCAAACGCGACCGATGAGCATTGATCTGAGTACATTTAATTTTTCTGAAATATCGAATTATTGGGCCTACGCCCTGGGCATCGCTGTCAGCTTTTACGGAACAGTGAGTTGGTTTAGTTCTAAACATTTATCCAAAGAAAGTAAGGAACATTTGTCACTCTGGCTGTGGGGAAGCTATGAGTCCACTTGGCTGAGGCAGTTCTGTCTATTATTCGACGCTGTTTTTGGCCGAAGACATCTTAGCTGGGCTTGTTTCCTAAGGTCATCTGTTGCATCTTTTATTACAGTATTTATATTGTATTTTTTACTGGGCGACATCCTCCAAGAGAAAGGCCGAATTGGGGTATATCTTGACACCAAGGACCTTATCATTTATGCCCTGATACTTAATGTAATTTCTGATTACTTATCATTATTTGAAACGCGTTGGTTGCTTAATAAATTTAGCTCCATATCAAGCATATGGAACCAGCTAGCTTTACTGGCATTCGATGCACTTATCACTGCTGGCATTATCTGGTTCGCCATTGAGGCCTATCTTTTTGTTCTTGGAAAACCAGCTCCATCGCTTGTGGAATTGGTGGCGGTTTTCAGTATATTTTCCATATTCTTCTACTCCACCTTTTTAACATCCATTTGGGCATGGCTTTACTGCCTTTCATCATGGTGTGTTCGTTTAATTTCAAAAACACGACTCAACGAACTCTTAGATATCGAGCATAATCCGGGCCATCAAATCGCACTAATAGGCGGCATTGCAATATTTCTGATCATCGCTATTCTTTTTCCTTTCTTTAAAGATTCAGAACTCTCGAACACAAGCTTATTCGACAGATACCTATGTGATACTTTTCCAAAGGCCACCTGCGATGACCTGGCTCGGCTCTCCACGAATGAGAAACAAACACTTTTCTTCTTAGAAAAGAATTGTGATGGAGGTGGATTAGAAAATTGCATTATCGCAGCAAGCGACTATTACCTAGACGATGATGGAAAGAAAGCAGCTGACCTCTACCAGAAAGCCTGCGAGTTCGGGCATCCTGATGGATGCAAATGGGCTGGCTGGCTTTATATGACTGGATTTGGTGTTGATTCAGACTACGTGCGAGCAATAAAGTTTTATGATGTCGCATGTAAAGCAGATGATCTTGAAGCCTGCGTCAACATTGGCTTCATGTTCGAGAACGGCGCGGGAGTTGATCAGAGTTATTCGGCCGCAAGGGATATATATCATTTGGCCTGTGAAAGGGGCGCCCTGCAGGGCTGCAATAATTTAGGCTATTTTTACCAAGAGGGAAGAGGTGTTGAAAAAGATATTCGAAAAGCAAAATCTCTCTACGAGAAGTCGTGCAACGATGAGGCAGTTTGGGGATGTAACAATCTAGGCGGTCTTTACTACAAAGGTTTAGGCGTGGAGCGTGATATCCAAAAAATGCTTCACTACAATAAGATGGCCTGTGACAGGGACCTAACTATAGGCTGCGATGCGCTGGGTGCAATTTATCTGCATGGCCGAGGCGTACCTATCGATTACCAACGAGCCTTAGAATACTTTCAAAAGTCGTGCTCAAATAATTCTATGCTTGGCTGTTCCTTCTTGGCAACTATGTATGCCTCCGGTCAAGGAGTGACCAAGAACCTGAAGAAAGGGTTAAAGTTATTGACGCGTGCCTGTGAACATGGATCCAATTTAGGATGTAATCTGCTGAAAGTGCATTTGGCTAACGAAAAAGCTCAATGATCTGTCCCGGTTTTCTGTCCGCAACGAGAAGGACCAATGGCACCCAAAAACTCCAACTGGCAAAGCCGCAAGGGCTGGGAAAGCCCCCACATCCGATCTGATCGTAAACGCACCCTGTTGCTTATATGGGTAGTAGCCCTTGTGTGGAACACCATAAGCACGCCGCTACTGTGGACCCTACCCAAAGCCTGGGATCAAAGCCTCTGGACGGTTTTAATGGCATTGCTTTTTCCTGCAGTGGGCCTCGGGCTATTGTGGAAAGCGGTAACCATGACCCGAGCATATCGTCACTACGGCACAGTCGAGCTTGTCATGACCCCCTATCCGGCAGCCATTGGTGGTCAGATGGGTGGCACAATTCTTGTGCCCCGGCTTCGGGCCCAGGACCTGATAACTCCCGGTGCAGAAGTCACCGTGACGCTGGAGTGCATTTATACCTACGTCTCCGGCTCCGGGAAAAACCGCTCCCGCGTAGAGAGAATCCTCTGGGCCGAGCGCGGAACGCCGCGAGTTGAAGCTGCAGGGCCCGGTGTACGCCTTGCTTTTAGCTTTGACTTGCCGAAAGACTTGCCAGAGGCAGATGCTAAACGTTCCAGCAAATACCATTTCTGGCGCCTGTCCGTAAAAGCGGATATCGAGGGCGTGGATCTGGAGCGCCAGTACGACATTCCGGCGTTCAAAGGCGATGCCCGTTCTCAAAGTGCAGGGCATGATATCAGTGCGCAAGTGCGCGCCTTACGCGACGAAAAATCACGGGCCGCTAAAGAAGCCATACAGTCGGGGCGGTTGGATCTGCCTGGCCTTTCCCGGGCCATGCACTACCAGGATTATGGCCATCAGATAAAAATGCGCTTCCCCATGTTCCGCAATAAAGTGCTCACCTTATTCGCCTGGTTTTTTGCCGGCGGTTTCGGCTTTGCCAGCTCAATGATGCTGATGTCCGCTTTCTCGGGCGGGGGCTTTGGCTTGCTAGCGGGTCTGTTCACCATCCCCTTTGTGTTGGTGGCCATCGCCGCAAGTGCTGCGGCTTTGTACCTGCCCTTCAACCGCCTGGTCGTTCGTATCGACCGCCACGGAATTCGTACGTTAAGAAGCTGGCTCTATCTGCCTGTACGCAGCCGCAAGCTGGCCATGAATCAGGTTAGGCATTTGGCAATCAAGCGCACGGGTAGCACGGGCCAGGGCGTGGACAAAGTGGAACACTTCAAGCTTATTGCGGTTGATAACCAGCAAAACAAGATCACCATCGCCGAAGACCTTGACGGTCAGGACGTCGCCCAACACTTTTGCGATTACCTGGCCGAGCGCATCGGCGTTTCGGCGATTTCAGAGCCAAATATCAAAGCGACGGGATTGTGATCTGGGGCTTAATTTGCCGGCGGTGCCATCAGCTTTAAAATGGAATCCGCCTTTACCCCTGCCATCCGACCGGGTGGAAACAACAAGATCAGACCGAAGTAAGGGCAGAAGCGCGAGACCCGACCATCCGCGGGTCTACTTCGAAGAATGGGTTGGATGCACCATACACAACCTGGCCACCAACCACCGCGCTGCTATAGCCCGTGGATGAGGCGGATGCTTGGGTTTGGAATGTGGTGCGAGGGGATCACCAACGCGGGCAACAGGTTTGCCATCAATCAACACATCGGAGGAACCGGCGATTACCGGGGTTGGTGGGAACCCGGAGTGATCAGTACCCACATCACCTAATAAAACAACTTTCTTGCTCATTCCTTTGCTCCTTCTGTCCTTGAGGGAGATTTGTCCATCTTTGCGCAGGATCGCCTTCACTGGCTCCTGCCGCTGCAATACCTAGCGGAGTTTCCAAAATAATCAGGAAGGAATCAACCCGCGCGATCAAACAGATCTGCCCCGGTTCTTCCAACTCATCAAACCGGCAGTTCAACAATCTCACCAACCACACCGCCCTCACTCACCTGCAGCCGCCCCACCGTGATCGGCAGAGTAAAACGCCGGGGCCCGGCGCCACCCGGATTGAAATAAAGCACATCGCCAATCCATTCATTACGGGGTTTGTGGGAATGGCCGGCTATGACCACGCGGTAACGGCCCTGCGGATCGATTTGGAGGGTTTTGACATCGTGGAGCATATGGAAGGCGTGGCCGAGGAATTCCAGATCCCGAACATCCGGAAGGGTCGCTGCCCGGCCTACTTTGTCGATATTGCCACGGATCGCAACCAAGGGGGCGATCTGCTCCAGCGCTTCCAGAACCTCGTCCCGCCCCACGTCACCGGCATGAAGAATCAGATCCGAGCCTTCCAAAACCTCCAGGGCTTCGGGACGCATCTTGCTGTGGGTATCTGCGATCACTCCGATTTGCATGCTTACGCCCTCCAGATTCCCCAATGACGCCAACCCGGCCCGTGCGTATGGCCATGCAGGTAAGCATTGCTATAGTGAAACAAGACCACCTGATTCTCAATGTCGGCCAGAACAGGTAAATACATGTCACTCCCGGTAGGATTCCCCCATGCCCACTTATACCGTCACGGTCGCGAATCTTTCTCTGTCGCAGCAGCAGAAATCAAAGATCGCGGAGGCCATAACAACGGCCCACAGCACACAAACAGGTGCGCCCCGTTTCTTTGCCCAGGTTTTGTTTTTTTCTACCGATGAGGGCGATCACTTTGTCGGTGGCAGCGTGAACACCGCGCCCCAAGTGTATGTGCACGGCCTGGTCCGGCAAGGCCGCAATACCGAGGTCAAGCAGGCCCTGATGAGCCAGATGCTTGAAGAGATAGCCCGAATTGCGGGCATAACTGCTGAGGACGTGTGGATCTACCTGCAGGACATTCCAGCCACTCAGATGATCGAGTTTGGCCGGTTTCTTCCGGCGCCAGGAGACGAAGCTGAGTGGGAGCGGGGGATGACTCCGGGAAAGCGAACCAGGTTACCCGATTAACCGAATGCTGACGGTCAGAGGCTCATCCGACCTATTTTCAAGGTACAGAACTGCCGTAACCTCTTCCCATGGTTGCTTGGCTTCATGCACTGCAAGCTCAGTCTGAACACTTTGACTCGCACAACCAACACTCTTGTCGACCAGGTTAGAACATGTATTTCTGGAGTGCATGTTTCACTGGCAGAAATGTGTAACAACCGTTTGAGTGATAGCATGCAACTTTGCCACCCGATGACTTTCGTATACGCCTGTTCGCAATTCATCTACACAGAGAACCTACGCGAAAGCCCCGAAAAATAGGTCTGTCACAGCTTCCCCCTGCTTATGAACCAAAAAAATAATCCTGTTCCGATTTCCACAAAGCCTGCTCGCAAGGATCTACACCCGAGGAATCTGCACAATCAGGGCTATGACCTCCCAGCTCTCGTAGAAACCCACCCGGCACTAGCCCCCCATGTGAAAACGAACCCTCATGGCAACCTTTCCATCGATTTCGCAGACCCATTGGCCGTAAAAACTCTCAACGCCGCGTTATTAAACCGATACTACAACATTGTCGCTTGGGACATTCCGGACGGGGCACTTTGCCCTCCAATCCCGGGCAGGGCCGACTATATCCATTACATCGCTGACTTGCCCGGGCTTGATCAGCCCAGCATCAAGCTGCTGGATATAGGGACGGGAGCCAATGGCATCTACCCGCTACTGGCCTGCCAAATTTACGGCTGGCAGTGTGTCGGTAGCGACATCAATACGGAGTCGCTTGCGAACGTAGCCACAATCATCACCAACAACCCCGCACTCCAAGGTCGCTTCACGCTCCGCACCCAGCACGATAAAAACCACATGTTCGAAGGGATCATCCAAGCTGGTGAGTTCTTTGACGTCAGCGTATGCAACCCGCCTTTCCATGCATCTCTCGATGACGCGATGAAAGGTAGCCGGCTAAAACTCAATAACCTTGCTCGCAGTCGCGGTGAACAAAAAACAAAATCCGAATCCCCTACTCTGAATTTTGGCGGTCTGGGAGCAGAGCTTTGGTGCAAGGGGGGTGAGCAGCTGTTTCTGAAAAAGCTGATAAGAGAAAGCCAGGCGTATTCAACTCAATGTCGCTGGTTTACCAGCCTAGTTTCAAAAGCCGACAATGTTAAGCCCGCAAAGAAGTTGATTCGTAAGCTTGGTGCAGTCGATATAAGGGAAATTGAGATGAAGCAGGGAAATAAGATTACGCGGGTCTTGGCCTGGACGTTCATCTGAGCCGCCCCGAGTTTAAGCCGTTTCTGTCCCGGTTTTCCTCCCAGAATCAGGCCCGAGGGCTCCCTATATCTCGCTCATCAGCCACTCCTTGAAGGCTTTCATTCCGATGGTCAGCGGACGTTGCTTGCGGTAGACCAGATAGAAGGCCCGATTCGTATCCAATTGGATGTCGAAAGGCACCACCAACTTCCCCGATTTAATCTCACGGGACGTCAGGGTGCTATCAGCCAGCGCCACTCCAAGGCCCTCTTGGGCCGCCGCCGTGGCAAGTTGCCCGCTGGACATCTGTAAGCTGCCCCGGGCGGATATAAAATCCACGCCTGATTGTTCCAGCCAGTTCTCCCACTCCCACTTCCGTTTGCTGACATAAATCAGAGTGTGTTTAGCCAAGTCTTCAGGCTTCTCCAGCGGCAACTCACCGTCCAGTAGCCGCGGGCTACACACCGGAACCAGCATAACTTTGCGCAGGAAATGCACTTCAATATCGTCCCACTCACCATTCCCGAAATAAACCGCCATATCGGTACTGGTGCGATCGAAATCCAGCAGCCCCATGGACGCATTAATTTCCAGCTCAATATCCGGGTACAGGGCCTGGAATCGAGCCATGCGTGGCATCAGCCAGCGGGTTAGGAAGTTGGGGGCAACACTGATCTTGACCACGTTGGATTCCTGGTTCGCGGTCAGTCGTTGGGTGGCCATTTCAATCTCATCGAACGCATGCCTGACCGATGAGAGATATTGCTCGCCTTCAGGGGTCAACGTCACCGCTCGCCTGCTTCGATCAAACAGTGAAAGCCCTAAATATTCTTCAAGTGTCTTCACCTGATGACTGACCGCCGATGACGTCACGAAAAGTTCCTTGCCAGCTGCGACAAAGCTGCGGTGTCTAGCCGCTGATTCAAATACCCGAAGCGCATTCAGGGGTGGCAGGTGGCGCATAACTTCGCTCGACTGATGAGATTAATTCATCAGTCTGATGAGAAAGGATCGCTTTTTCAAGAGCCTCGCACTCATTACCATAAGTCCTGTAGAAGATACTCACTTATCGAACCAGGACACACCACCATGACTTATCAGGCTCCGAAACTGAACGAACAGGGCACTATCGACATTGATTACTACACAAAGCTTGCATCGCAGGAACGAAGCGAATATATCGCGCAGATGGCAGTGTCACTCAAAGCCAAAATCAAGTCCTTCTTCCACGTGAAGCTGCCGAAACTGTCCATTAGCCATTAATTCGTGTTCCGTTTAGCACTCGATGGCCTTATGTGGAGACTGGCTGGTTTTGCTCAAACTGGCGAACCAGCCTGATTGCGCGTTGAACGATGAAGAATCAGATCCGAGCCTTCCAAAACCTCCAGGGCTTCGGGACGCATCTTGCTGTAGGTGTCTGCGATCACTCCGATTTGCATGCTTACGCCCTCCTAATCCCTCAATGACCCCAGAAAAGAGGCCCAGGTTACCCAAATAACCGAAATAAAAGATCTGGCCAGCTGCAAGACCATCATTGCCAACCTGACATGCGAGGATTCCAGCGAGATCACTTTTGCGGCTTTCTCGCGGGCCTGACCTCGTATCGCAGATTCAATCGGTGTGCGTTCCGGGGATGCTGTTCAGAAGCTCGGCATTTGTGGGGTACTTCTCAAGCAGCTCAACCAGCCTTCTTGTGCCCTCTAGGGGTTTGAGACCGCTGAGCGCCCGGCGCAAAGCTCTTATTTTGTCTAAATATTTCGGATCTAACAGCAGCTCTTCACGGCGTGTACTGCTTTTCGAAATGTCCAGCGCGGGGAAGATTCGCTGATTCGCAACGTCTCTTGATAAAACCAGCTCCATATTCCCCGTGCCCTTAAATTCCTCAAATATAACCTGGTCCATACGGCTGCCGGTATCAACCAGAACGGTTGCCAAAATGGTCAGCGACCCGCCATTCTCGATGTTTCGTGCAGCGCCAAACAACCTCCGCGGGATCTCCATCGCTCGAGCGTCAACCCCGCCAGACATAGTGCGACCGCTGCTCTTTCGCTCCGCATTATGCACACGCGAAAGCCTCGTGAGAGAATCAATCACAATCATGACGTTGTGACCCTCGCCCGCTTGTTGGCGGGCGATATCAAGAAGCTCATCGGCAACGCGAACGTGATGAGCATAGCTTTCATCCGAAGAAGAAGCGTGTACCTCAGCCGGGACGCTACGCCTGAAATCAGTGACCTCTTCGGGTCGCTCATCTATCAATAACGCGTAAAGTTTAATCTCGGGATACGCCTTCCCCACCGCCTGGCAAATATCTTTTAAGATCGTCGATTTTCCAGACCCCGGCGGTGCAACTATCAAACCTCGCTGCCCCATTCCAATCGGCGTGATCAAATCCATCGCACGCACCGTGAGTTTTTCTGAACCTGACTCCAAACGAATCCCCGGCGTTGGATTGATAGCCACACCGTTTAAAAAACGTTTTTGTGGATCAGCCTCAACCTCAACCTTAGCTTCGGCTTCCTCAGCCACTGGTTTGGCGTCTTTAATGGGTTTCCGGGTTAAGCCTAATGTCTTTCTCGTCATGTCTGTTTGATAGCTCTTGTTTGATAGATATTTTTCGAAATGGGCTGATAACTCCAAGTAACTCTTTCCAAAAGATGCTTATTCGCCAAGATTACCTCTGAGGGGCTCTGTGCTTGCATGAACAAGTCATCATGGCGCTAACACGTCTGTTTTAATTATAGAGTGGAAATGCCCTCGATCTCGGTCACCGTCTTGGCATCCGCCCGCTCAATAATTTTCACGAGGGTGGATTGGATTGTTTCATCTTCCCGGGCATCACCGCCGCTTACAAACGTTTGCTTCTGAGGATCGGCACCCTCTTCCTCAGTAAATGAAACAACGACCTCGGTGGCTGAATCCGGCGCTTTACCAAAGTATTCCAGCGAAACCAACGGATAGCCATGAAAGCCCTTCTTGACCTGCTTTGCGATACGCTTCTTTGCTTTATCCAAATGCATAATAAGGCCTGTCGCTGCGCTTGTTATCTGGGTGCTATATGAACATCCAAGCAACGGGAAGCCTTCGATATACCCGACCATGCGGTTTATAAAGATTCGCTCGATTCATTCGACATACTGGGAGGTTATAGCGAGCCCCACGGTCTTGGGCATATCTACATTTTTGACCGAGCCGCTATTCATCATATTGTCGTCAAAGGAAAAGACGCACGCTACAAACAGGTGGCGAGAAGCATCAGGGAGAGATAGATGGATATATATGATCGAGAGCACCACGTCATATGTTTGCGTGGAGCCGCGTACAACATGGCGCTGGAGTTCAAAATGGCAGCGCAAGGCGTGTAGCGTTTCAGCAGTTGCCCTTTTTCGCCTGGCCCGGTGGGCAGAAATGGCCACCAGACTTCCGGTAAGGCCGGCGATCATCGTAGTCATGACGATGGCGATCATGGTCGCGATCGTATTTTCTATGATCTCTGGTGGTAATGGCTGTTCCGGTTGCCGCACCGAGGGCACCGCCGAGAATAGCACCATCTCTGCCACCTACCTCGTTGCCGATGGCAGCCCCCATTGCTCCGCCAATACCGCCGCCTAGCGCGGCGTCAGCTGTGTCACCCGCAACGGCCCCCAATGAGGTGGCACTCAGAGATAACAAAACGAGCAGTGATTTCATTTTCATTGATATAAATCCCATTGTTCAGGTGGTCTGATCTGCCCGGTATGACGGGAAGGAGACCATCTTCTCCATCCTCCCATCAGGCACTTGCCAGTTTTATGAACCATTTGAGAATACCAGAAATACACGCTGCTCCACCTATTATTTTTTATTTATCTTTCAACAGGTTACGAAAATTTAAGGGATGCGCACTCCTTTCAATTGCAGCCACTGGCCGATCTGGACCTGCATCGGATTCGGGCACTTCATGTATGGTAGGCGCACAAAAACATCGTCACCCGTTACTGCGGCATTGGGATGATTCTGTACCCGTACCTTGCAAGCAGCTCCTGGGAGATGTTGGCAGTGGGTGGCGGGCTGATGTTGGTGCCGCGGTTTGTAGAGATTTAGAGGGCCGCGGGAGAAGATAGCTCTGTCCCAGTTTTCAAAAGGAGCCCAGACACATGGCACAGCAACCCCCGGTCATCCTCATAACAGGCGGCGCCCAGGGCATCGGCAAGGGTATTGCCGCCCATTTCCTGGACAAGGGCTGGCGAGTGGTGATCCTGGACCAGAATGCAGACGCCATCAGCGCGTGCAGACAGGATTTCGGCGATCCGAACAACCTGCTACTAATCACCACGGATGTATCCCGCGAGCCCGACGTCGCCTCGGCCGTAGAGGAGGCCGCGCGATGGGGCCAGGGACTGGACGCTCTGGTCAATAATGCGGGGATCGCAGATCCAGACACTGGCCCCATAGAAATGCTTGAACTGGATGAGTGGCAACGGCGAATCGACGTCAACCTGACCGGCGCCTTTTTACTGGTCAAGCACACGGTACCGCACCTGCGCCAACGCCGGGGCAGCATCGTCAACATCGCCTCTACCCGCGCCTTGCAGTCCGAGCCCAATAGCGAGGCGTATGCGGCAACCAAGGGCGGCCTGCTCGCCCTGACCCATGCTCTGGCTGTGAGCCTGGGGCCCGACGTGCGGGCCAACAGCATCAGCCCGGGCTGGATAGATGTCACTGCCTGGCAGGCTGATGCGCCTTCTGAACCGCAGCCTCTTTCCGCTACCGATCATGGGCAACACCCCAGTGGGCGTGTCGGCAAACCCGAGGACGTGGCAGCTATGGTGGCCTACCTGGTGTCGCCGGACGCAAGCTTTGTGACCGGTCAGAACTTCGTGATCGACGGTGGTATGACGCGGAAGATGATTTACGAGGAATAGGCTCCCGCCGAAGCGTTTGTCGCCAAACGTGACATTCAAGGCGACCGGCTCTGCTATCTATCCCCACATAGCTGAACTAGATTTACTTGATCAGGGATGGGTACAGAGCGGAGTGGTCTATGCGTATCGAGCGAATGGCCGTATACACGGCGAGCCTGGAATATACTGGAAAAGCCTATGCCTTCGCTGGTGGCCGCTCTCACCAGGCTTTCGAAACAACGGTGGTTGTGCTTTCAACAGACACGGGCCTCGAAGGCTATGGCGAGGTGTGCCCCTGCGGCCCCAACTACATGCCGGCGTTTGCCGAGGGCCTTCCCTCCTGCCTGTCCCTGCTCGCTCCTGAAATACTCGGCCAGGACCCGCGGCAAGTGTCAGTCATCCAGGAACGGATGAATCAGGCCCTTACCGGCCAGTCGGTTGCCAAAGCGGCCATCGATATTGCCTGCTGGGATCTACTGGGCAAGGTGTCCGGACTTCCGGTTTACACCTTGCTTGGCGGGCTTCAATCGCCCTCCATGCCCTTGCACCGGATTGTGCCACTGGCCGAGCCAGAGGAAATGGAAGAATCACTACGGCGTTACCGCGACGAGGGATTCCGCCACATTCAAATCAAGCTGGGCCATAAAGTGGATGAGGATATCGACCTAGTTCGCAGGCTTAACAAACTCAAACAGCCGGATGAGCTCTGGATCGGCGATATCAACGCCGCCTGGCGGCGCGACGAGGCGCTGCGTTTTTCAAAAGCCGTCGAGGATGTGGATATATACCTGGAGCAGCCCTGCCGCAGCTACGAAGAGTGCCTGTCGGTCCGGCGCCGTGCCAGGCATTCGATCAAACTGGACGAGGCTTTCAACACCCTGAATGAGCTCCAGCGCGGCATCAGGGACGACGCCATGGATGCCATTGCCCTCAAGGTCAGCAAATTCGGTGGGTTGACGCCCTCCCGGATCATTCGCGACGTCTGTGCAGATGCCGGCATACCCATGACCGTAGAAGACGCCTGGGGCAGTGGAATTGCGACGGCGGCTTATGCGCATCTGGCCGCCAGTACATCCCCCAGAGCCTTGTTGAACACCACCGATTTGCACAACTACAACACAGTGCAACTCGCCACAGGCGCCCCGGAGGTCGCCAATGGCCGCATGTGGCTCAGCGATCGACCCGGGCTGGGCGTTACCCCGGACTTTGAGCTGCTTTCCCTGCGAGACGTCTACGAGTAGATGCCAGGGCGCATTTTGCTGTGGGTGTCTGCGATCACGCGGATTTGCATGAGTGGTCAAGCCCCACTTTCACGGTATAGTGCCCCCATGAACTATCCCCAACGCATCGTCTGCCTAACCGAAGAAACCACAGAGACCCTCTACGCCATCGGCGGCGCTGACGGATGGGCTGGATGCGTTGTGTGGGATTATTGATCGGGTGTGAACAGACCAAAAACGAGCACACCAACTTTTAAGATCGCCGACCAGGACCCCTGCATGCCCTCACCCAAGCAACACCGCTTGTTTCCGCTGCTTATTTTCCTGGGCGCAGCCTTCACATTCAGTGTCACGATGCTCGGCACCACCATGCCGACGCCTCTTTACCCGATCTACCAGAACAGTTTCGGGTTTTCCGACCTGATGATCACCATCATCTTTGCCACCTATGCCTTTGGTGTGATCACCGCACTGGTACTGACCGGGCGCTGGTCTGATCAGATAGGCCGGCGGCCTTTGCTGTTTGCGGGCCTGGCTTGCTCCATCATCAGTGACCTGGTGTTCTTGCAGGCCGATGGCCTGGCGATGATCCTGACCGGCCGGGTGCTGTCGGGGCTGTCCGCAGGGATCTTTACCGGCACGGCCACGGTGGCAGTCATTGAACTTGCCCCGCCCCACTGGCGTGAGAAAGCCACCTTCTTTGCCACAGCGGCGAACATGGGCGGGCTGGGCCTAGGGCCGATGTTAGCTGGCGCTCTTTCCCAGTACCTACCCTGGCCACTGCACCTGACCTTTCTGGTGCACATTGCCATGGCTGTGCTGGCCGTGTGCTGCATCTGGGCAGCGCCTGAGACCGTCTCGAAACCCGCTCGTCCCAAACTGACCATCCAGCGCCTGAGCGTGCCAGCGGAAGTCCGCGGTGTCTTTATTCCCGCCGCCATTGCCGGTTTCGCAGGCTTCGCCATGTGCGGCTTCTTCACATCCATCGCCCCGGCGATGATGGGCAAGGTCCTGGGCTACGACAATCGGTTTTTGATCGGCGTTGTGGCCGGCAGCATCTTCATCGCCTCAACCCTGGGTCAGTTCCTGCAGGGCAGACTGCCGCTCAGGCTGCGCCTACCTCTGGGCTGCGCTTCCCTGATGCTCGGTGTGATTCCGATAGCGCTGGGCATATACACCCAGTCCCTCGCGCTGTTCATCGGCGGTGCTGTGATTGCCGGTATGGGCCAGGGCATCTCATTCCGCGCCGGCATGGGCGCCATCGCCGCCGCCAGCCCTGTGAGAGAGAAGGCAGCGGTGACGTCCACGTTCTTTGTCGTGGCCTATATCGCTATCTCGGTACCGGTGATCGGCCTGGGATTGATGGCGAGCGTGACCAGCCTGAAGACGACCGGGATCACTTTCGCCGCCGTGATGGGGTCACTGGCGGCGCTGGCTTTGGCACTGCTGATTCGGCGGGAACGGGCAGGGGGAAAATAGATCTGTCCCGGTTTTTAAGATCTTGCGAACGCGGTTATTTGTGGAAATACCACCTCATCATCGCCTTCCTGCCAAGACGGGAACTTGATCATGGCCTGCAGGAACACTGGATGATCCAGCCAATCCCTCAGCCATTTCTGTAAATTCGGATAGGGCAGACTGTAAAACACCTCCCGATCGACATGGGCGAACTGGCGTACAAAGGGCATGATGCCAATATCAGCGATGCTGATGTTGCTCCCCAGGAGATACCGGTTCCTGGCTAATAGGCTTTCCAACGCCTGCAAAAACACCTCACCCTTCTGCTGGTAATCCCACTGGGAGAGTTCTGGATGGCGATCCGCGTATTTATAACGATCCAGCCAGTGTTTGAATTCGTTATCGTTGCGGTCGATCAGGGCATTAGCGCTTATTAAATCAGTGTTCAACAAACCCTTCGGATCACTCTGCCGCAACGCCCATTCGACGATTTCCCTGCTTTCCTCAATAACGAGCCTCTCGGAACGGTCACCTCCTGCCAGCTCCAGAACAGGAACCGTGCCCTTGGGACTGACCGCCAGCATCTGCGCCGGCTTGTTTTTTAGCACGATCTCCCGCAGCTCCACCGTCAGGCCGGCAAACAAGATCCCGAGCCGAGCGCGCATAGCGTATGGACAACGACGGAAAGAATATAAACGAGGCAGTGGCACGGTAATGGCGTGGCTCCTAGCTGAATAAACGAAGCCGATCTTAACCGTTACAATAGCCCATTGACCAACAACCCGAGCCGAGCCCTATGGCAAAAATTAAAAAGCAGGCACCGTCACCGAAAACCCAGGAGGAAGCCTTGACCATGGCAAAGGCGACTCAGCGGCCCCGGCAAAGCAAGGAGCAGACAAAAATGATCGCGCAAGGTATCGCGAAGGGCATCGATCAGTATAAAAAACAGCAAAAAGCCAAAGCCCGGGAAAAAGACAAACAGCGCAAAAAAGAAGAACACCAGACAGCGACCGAAAGCGCGGAACAAAATCCTGCAAAATCCGAGATCCGCTATCGAACCCCATGGCTACCTTGGGCGCTGCTACTGCTCACCTGGGCTGGAATCGGTCTCTATATATTGGGCTTGGGCCTGGGGGGCTAAACGAATCAATGACGAACCACAACCAAAACCGCAAAACCGGGACAGATCTATTTTTAGTTTTCAAGAAAATAAATCTGTCCCGGTTTTCTGGGCGATGAGGCTGAGTGGGAAAAGGTAATGTCTCCGGAAAAGCGCGCCAGTTTGTCTAAATAGAAGCAATAATAGGTCTGTCCCGGTTTTCACTCAGCTACCAGATAAGCGGCTGCAAAGAATTCGACAAATCAAAGCCAAGTTGTTGCCGCCAACTCATCGCCTCCGGAGCGACAAGCAGCCAACCCAGAGTACCAAGATTAGCCACGACCGCCAGCCAGAAAACGAACTGATAGCTACCCTTCCGCGTCTTATGTCGGAGAACCTGCTGCGCCATCAGCGCACCGGGCCAGCCACAGCAAAGCTCGAAAAGATGCAGCGTTTTCTCAGCGGTGCGTTGGGCACCTCGCTGCGCCGCGCGTTTATCGATCCAGTACATCACGAACAACACCAGACTCACCCCGCCGTAGGCAGCCAAGAACGAGACCGGCAAATAACCATAATGGACCAGTACTGCCAGAATGGCGAAAAACACCACCACAACAGCCGCTGCCACCCAGGCGCCCGCAGCCATGCTAGCGCCTACCTTTGCCGCTCCAGCGTAATGGAACCGTTCTGCTCTCAGCCGGCCCTGACCATCCTTCGTGATGCTGTAAGTCACCTTACGATTGGCTATCGGCCGGCCCCCGCCTTTATAACTGCTGATATGGGCAAAGACCCGTTCACCACCGCCCTCCGGCGTAATAAAACCAAACCCCTTGGCGTCATTCCATGCCGTGAGTAAACCTTTCTGATTCAATGCATTTCCCCTTGCAGAGCCTTGTACCGAGCGCAGGCCTCGTCCCGAAAACCGCGACAGATCTATTTTCCGGTAGTGACTCACTTTAGCGCTGGGCCATCAGAGAAAACAAAAAAATAGATCTGTCCCGGTTCTCCTGTTGATCGTAGGCATCGGTTTTCTCCTTTGGCGGAGTTATCGATGCGTGTCTATTGAAGTGGGGGAAGTGCAGAACGAATTTGATGCACTGGTTATGTTTTTGATGCGTACTCCCGCATTTTTTGGCCTCGAAGGCCCCGAATCACAAACGCGAACAGAACAATGTACAAGCCAGAATTCACCAAGGGCCCCCAAGACGAGAAATCACGAGCCAAGATTACGCCGTATACCCCGAGCGCCAAAACCAAAAGGTAAGACAGAATTTCTAGGGCTTGCCTCATAACCGACGAACCTCGAAGTAGCCCATACCCCGCATAAGCAGCAAAGCCCGCGATGACGATTTGAAGAGCACCAACCAAAGCGCTACCTGTGACGTTGTCGCTGGCCATCGAAACGACTATGTAGCCTATTGCACTAATAACGCTTAGGGCGCCAATAATGATAAAAAACCATGCAACAACGCTGACGCTGGTGGGACGATCATTGGACATCTCGACTCCCTGAAACATAACGCAAAGCTTTGAGGCAATTTTGGAACCGCGAAGCGGTGGAGAAATTGTCCGACAACAGCGACTTGTTCGGCTTCTTAAAGCGAAGCTCCATCATTGAGTACCCTCAACAGACTTTCGTCTTCAATTTCGATACATCCGTCAAAAAGATATTCCCATGTTTCCCTTTCAGAGAACTGGACTCCTGACCAGTAATTCTCGATATACTCTTGTTTCGGATTCAAGGCGTACTGGTCATACCACGAGACATCTGCCTTCGTAATGCCCAGACAGAACGAGCTCTTAACTTCCAGAATTTCGACTTCAGGCCCCAGCATAGAATGGATGAGATCCTTTCCTGCATCCGTTCTATCGGCAAGATAGATACATGTTAAACGGCTTATCTTTTCTGGGTAGTACTGCCGCCTGTAGTGCTCAAACTCGAGTTCTATATCAGCCCTTTTGATCTTCTCAGCTCGACCTGGTTCACTGTAAAGAATCTCCCTTCCGTACCCGTCGATGATTTTCATATCGTTTCGAAGGAGCGCTGCTTCTATTCCCACTGCGACCAAGCGGGGAGTAACTGCGCCAAGCTGTGCTTTACCGTTTTTAATGTCATCTATTGGATAGCTATCAATTCTCTTTTGAGAACGCCCTATACCCTCAGGGTCAGTCAATGCCATCAAATTTGGCGAGCGCAGCCTCCCATCAATACCGATGTTATGACATGGGTAAAAGTTACATAGCTCTATGGCGTGTATAAATTCCAAACTACCTTCCTTTAGAGGCTGAACGCCTTGCTCACCGGAAAATTAGGAGCGCAGCGAGTAATTTTTCCGAGTGCAGTAAATTGTTAGATTTTTCCGACACTAGACCTCGTACTTCAGCACTACGTTTTCAACCAAATCTATAATAAAATCAGTAGCTTTGACGTCAGATATCGTAACATTCGATGGGTGCGCATACGAATTTCTAATCCCCAGTTTTACATCCAATATTTTACGAATATCATTGGATATAATTCCCGCCGACCTAGCCAACTCAATAAATTTTCCTTCGGGAATCTCTGAAAAGTCATCCATCTTTGAAATTTTCGTTATTTTAATTCTTTTATCATTGTTCTTCGATAGGGCGCCATCGAAAGAAGACCTTTGATTATGAAAAATATACTCATAAAGATGATTTATAGTAAGAATCCAAACCATAACGACAGATGCCCGCTTTGCGCCAATTTCATAACAGTCGATAGCTTCCTGCAGGAACGCACGCTTATGCTGGCTCGAAACTTCGGCTAGAAGACCTCTTAAAAGATGACTAGTTTCCTGCCGAGCTGGACCAATATGTAATGTCTTTTGTATTTCTAACTCGGCTCCTCTTTCTAGTTGGTAACCTGCTTTCGTTTTAAGAAACTTCGGAGCGGTGCTTTTAGATCGCTTAGAATTTCTCGATAAATAAGAGGAAATATTCGAATATTTTTGTATTCGAACCAGCTCAAAGCACCTCTCTACTCCAGCTGGAGTTGAAGAATCTTCTTTGAGAATGACCGTTATGAAATATACAAAATAGTCGATCAGTATGGCTGGTTTTTGCTCCGTTATATTCGGAATTTGTTGGACAAATTCGTCAATATCCTCCTTCACTGCTCATCCTCTTGTTTTTTTAAGTCATGCTCCAAATGATTCATTCCCGGGACAGTAGTAGTTATATTTTCACCATTGCTCGTATCAAGCCATCCCTTGTGTTTTGATGTATCCCAGAGAGATTGTTGAAGAGCGCTGGGCACCTTAACTCCTACATCTCGATAACATGTAAAAACATGATCGATTGTTATTCCTTGAATATTGAGCCTGTGCTGTAAGTAGTAAACGAATATTAGGTTGCGCTCGTAATTGCTTGATATTTTATATTGACTAAAGAAATCCTTGAGTCTTTCTGCCCCGCCAGCACCGGATAAATCCAGGTCATTAACCATTTTCCCAGATGCACTTCCACCACTTGCTTTTTTCTTCCGTGCTGGAGTGGCCTTCTTGCTAGGTGTAGGTGCTGCTGGTGCTTCTTGTTCTTCTTTCTTTACACCCTGCATTGGTTTTGGAGGCGGGGAGTTTAAGCGATCTTTGAAGTCATCATAGACTGATTTAACAAACGCAGAATCGCCTTCTGCCTCGATTATTCCTTGGACAAGATCGATCCTGATTTTTGTTTTATCCATTATACTCTCCCAACATAAAGATAAATCTAACAGTGGTTAGATAGAACGCTTCATTATTGCAATCATTTGACCGCTCGAATTCGCTCAATGATCCACACCACAAACTTGAACCAATTTCATTTAAATCAACTGCCTACGACACAAAAGAACACCGAAAGAGCGGTAATCATTTGACTGCTTCATTATTGCAATAACGAAGCATCAACAGTTCCCCGACACCTCGGAAACGCCTTACACCCCAGGAATTCGCTCCCTGCATTCACCCCACGCTTCACTGTCCTTTTCACCATCTCCCCCTTGCATTTCGGGCACCGAGGTTCACTCTTCTTGTTTGCCAGAATATCCTTCACATGGGCAACATGTTTCCGGTGATTCCTCGACGAAGCCACCAGTCGCCCGGACTCAACATTTTCAACCACTGCGCGAACTTCAACATCCGACAACCGCTCTTCCGTTTGAGCTCTGATGAAGCGAAGGTACCCGCCCCCGTGAGTCACGTTCTCGGGCATTGGCGTTTTGAACGTCGAATCCCCCACAAACACCACTACTGAAAATACCTGTTCATCAGTAAGGCCCAACAAACTCTGCAGCGTTTTTACGTGTTTGTAGTTCTGGTGCAGCGGGTTCTGGAACTTCTGGGAATACTTGAAGATCTTCTGGGTCCAGTACCGCTGTTTGGCGCTACCGAAGATCCAGCCTTTCATGTTCTTGGTTTCCACCACAAACACCCCGTAACGGGAAACAATGATGTGGTCGATCTGGGTGGTACCATCGTCCGTGGGCAGGGTGACGTTCTTGATGAGGTGGTAACGGGTTCTGTCGAGAGAAAATCTGGCGGTCAGGTTAACCACCGATTCCCCGGCTTTACCTTTGAACCAGGGCGATTTGATGACAGCCACGAGGATGGCTAACGGGATCAGGTACCAGATTTCCATTGGAATGGCGTTTTGAAGTGTGTGGTCCATCCGTCATCCTTAACCGCGGCGTGAATCCGTTTCTTATGACTACACACTAGCCTAAACTTTAGAAAACTTCCTACCCGTCCGATGTAAAATCTAGTAAACCAGATGCATAAAAAGCTGCCCGGTTTCCCGGGCGGCTTTTTTGGTTGCCTTGGTTAACTGTGCAATATCAGGCAGCCGCCAGATACGCTCCCGCAGCCGCCAGCACACCACCAACACCACGGCTAAATCGGCTATCCGCCTTCAGCATCAGGCTACCCAAACCGCGCCCAACCAGGGTGATAGCGAGGGTGGCGATGGAGAACCCAGCCAAGTAGGCAGCCAGTGTTGCGCCTGCCGGCATTTCCGCGCCGTGGGCGAAGCCGTGGAACAGCATGAACGCACCGACGAGCGTGCCGCCCACTGCAGTGGGCAGTTTCGCCAGAGTAGCGATGAGAATACCGGCCACCAGGACAGAGAAGGTGATGCCGGTTTCAACGCCGGGCAGGCTCAGTCCGCCCCAGGCCAGGGCTGCGCCCAGAATCATGCCGCCGATCACGAAGGCCGGCGTCGCGTTTTTCATGAGTTTATTCTGGCGCACACTCCAGAAGCCGATGGCGGCCATGGCCAGCAGGTGGTCCAGGCCCAGCATGGGGTGCAACAGGCCACTGAGGAAGCCGCTTTCAGCGTGGGTGCCGTGACCGGTGTGGGCGGTTGCGGTGGTGGCTGTCAGCATCAGGCCGGTGGCGATTAGCAGGCGGGTGACTGTGTTCATGGTGTTTCTCCGTGTCTTGGTGGTTCTGAATCTTTGTGGTTCGGGTCAGGCGCTTTCGGCGACTTTTTCCGGCCGCCTTTCTGGCAGCATGCCGCGTTCAAGGATGAAGCTGATGATGGTTTCCAGCCCTACTCCGTCGTACAGGTTGGTGAACACAAACGGGCGCTCGCCGCGCATTTTCTTTGAGTCCCGGTTCATCACATCCAGGGAGGCGTGTACCTGTTCGGCGATGTCGATTTTGTTGATAATCAGCAGGTCGGATTTGGTGATGCCGGGGCCGCCTTTTCTGGGGATTTTGTCGCCGGCGGACACGTCGATCACGTACAGGGTCAAGTCGCTCAGTTCCGGGCTGAAGGTGGCGGAGAGGTTGTCGCCGCCGGATTCGACCAGTACCAGTTCCAGATTGGGGTGGCGGCTTTGCAGGTCGTCGATGGCGGCCAGGTTCATGCTGGCATCCTCGCGGATGGCGGTGTGGGGGCAGCCGCCGGTTTCTACGCCCAGGATGCGGTCGGCTGGGAGGGCATCGTGTTTCAGGAGGAAGTCCGCGTCTTCCCTTGTGTAGATGTCGTTGGTGACGACGGCGATGTCGTAGTGATCTTTTAGGGCTTTGCAAAGTTGACGCAGCAAGGCGGTTTTACCTGAGCCAACCGGGCCGCCGACTCCTACTCTCAGACAATGTTTCATGGCGTGTTCTCCGTTTCTCTAATCAAGATCGTTTTTGTTCAGCTTCTGAAAAGCCGTGAATACTGGGTTTCGTGGTGTGCGCTCGCGAGCGCGAGGCCGGGCAGTACCGGGCCGAGTTCGTTGTCTTCCCGCGTCAGCGCCTGGTCGACGGCGTGTACCAGTTTGGGGCGCAGCCGTTCGGTCAGCCGCTGGGCGGCGGTGTGGCCCAGGGGCATGGCTTTGCAGGCGACGGCGAGTTGGTTTTCCAGCCAGGCCCAGGCGAAGCCGAGCAGGGTTTGGCGCACGGGTACGTGGCGCATGTGGGCGGCCCAGGCGAAGACAGTGACGTAGCCGGGGTCTTCCGGCATTCGGCCTTCGGCCGGCATCAGTTCCAGGCTGCCCAGCAGGCGAATGAGCGCAGAGCCCAGGCGGGCGTCTTCGTCGCTCAATTCAGCGGTCTCGCGGGTGGCGTGCAGCCATTGGTTCCAGTGGACCAATTCGGCGCTGTCGCTGTTGGCCCAGGCGGTTTGCAGGCGCACGAGCAGGGGCAACTCGCAGCGGGTGAGGCCGTCTTCCAGTACGCCTTCCAACCAGTCGCCCAATTGGTCTTCATTGTTCACCCAGCCCAGTTCGAAGGCGCTTTCCAGGCCCTGGGACCAGGCGAAGGCCCCGATGGGCAGTGCGGGGCTGACCAGTTGCATCAAGCCCAGCAGGGACAGGTCGCCTACGGCGGTCTGGCTGCTGTCAGTGAGCATGAGGGTGGTCATGGTCGTGCCCGTGGCTGTGATCGTGTGAATGGCCATGGCCGTGAGCATGCCCTGCTTGGGCGTATGCGCCGGGCTCCGGATCAAAGGGAGCCTGGTGGTGTACCAGGGTGGCGCCCAGGCGTTCGGCCAGTTCTTCCAGTACGTGGTCCGGCGGGAAGCGTACCCATCCGGTCTTTCCATCTGTTGCGGTGTCTTCGCTGCCGATGGACAGCGACACATGTCGGTTACCCAGGTGGTAGCACAACCGTGCCAACGGCAGGCCGGGTTCGATGCGGGCGGTGACGACGGGTTCGTCCGCAGCGCGGATGCGGATGATTTCGCCGCTTTGGGCCTGCAGGAATTCGCCCTCTCGCAGCACGGGGCCGCGGTCGAGGAACAGGCCAACATCGTAACCGGTGTCGGTTCTGGCGCGCAGGCGGCCGCGCATGCGCAGCTCAAAGGGCAGCGTGAGGTGGTCGTGGATTTCGCTGGTTTCCACTGGGCCGACTCTCTGTGTCAGCTCAAGCATGTCGGGCTCCTTAAAAAAGATGATATAGCTGCGCCAGTGGCAGTTCGGTGGCGGGCTCGCAGGTGAGCAGTTCGCCATCGGCGTGCACTTCGTAGGTTTGTGGGTCCACGGTCAGGTGTGGGCAGGCGTCGTTGAGTTTGAGGTCGCCCTTACGAACGCTGCGTACGTTTTTACAGGCCGCGAGGGTGCTGTTCAGCCCCAGTTCCTTGCCAATGCCCGCATCCAGCGCGGCCTGGCTGACAAAGCTCAGGCGGGTGGCACTGGCGGCCCGACCCAGCGCCCCGAACATCATGCGGTAGTGCACGGGCTGGGGCGTGGGAATGGAGGCGTTGGGATCGCCCATGGGGGCCGCGGCAATCATCCCACCTTTCACAATGAGCGCAGGCTTTACGCCAAAGAAGGCCGGGTCCCACAGCACCAGGTCCGCCAGCTTGCCCACTTCCACGGAACCCACTTCGTGCGCGATGCCGTGGGTGATAGCGGGGTTGATGGTGTATTTGGCGATGTAGCGTTTGGCGCGCAGGTTGTCGGCGCCCAGTTGTTCGTCGTCCGGCAGCAGGCCGCGCTGCACTTTCATCTTGTGGGCGGTCTGCCAGGTGCGGCACACCACTTCCCCCACCCGGCCCATGGCCTGGGAGTCGGAGGCGATCATGGAGATCACGCCCATGTCCTGGAGGATGTCTTCCGCTGCAATCGTCTCGCGGCGAATGCGGGAATCGGCGAAGGCCACGTCTTCCGGGATGTTGGGGTCCAGGTGGTGGCAGACCATCAGCATGTCGAGGTGTTCGTCGATGGTGTTGACGGTGTACGGCCGTGTGGGATTGGTGGAGGACGGCAGTACGTAGTCCTTGGAGCAGGCGGTGATAATGTCGGGGGCATGGCCGCCGCCGGCGCCTTCGGTGTGGTAGGTGTGGATGCACCGGCCTTTGAAGGCGGCGAGGGTGTCTTCCACAAACCCGGATTCGTTCAGGGTGTCGGTGTGGATGGCGATCTGTACGTCGAACTTGTCAGCCACGGTGAGGCAGTTGTCGATGCTGGCCGGTGTGGTGCCCCAGTCTTCATGGAGTTTGAGGCCCATGGCGCCGGCTTTGATCTGCAGTTCGAGGGACTCTGGCAGGCTGGCGTTGCCTTTGCCGAGGAAGCCGATGTTCATGGGCATGTCGTCGACGGCCTGGAGCATTTTGCCGATGTGCCAGGGGCCGGGGGTGCAGGTGGTGGCATTGCTGCCAGTCGCTGGGCCGGTGCCGCCGCCAAGCATGGTGGTGATGCCACTCATGAGGGCTTCTTCGATCTGCTGGGGGCAGATGAAGTGGATGTGGGCGTCGATGCCGCCAGCCGTGAGAATTTTGCCTTCACCGGCGATGATTTCGGTGCCGGGGCCGATGACGATGGTGACGTCCGGCTGGGTGTCGGGGTTGCCGGCTTTGCCGATGGCGGCGATTCTGCCGTTTTGCAGGCCGACGTCGGCTTTGACGATGCCCCACCAATCGAGAATTAAGGCGTTGGTGATGACGGTGTCCATGACGGTGTCGTCGGCCCTTTGGCTCTGGCCCATGCCATCGCGGATGACTTTGCCGCCACCGAATTTTACTTCGTCGCCGTAGTGGGTGGCGTCGTTTTCAACCTGGATCCACAGTTCGGTGTTGCCCAGGCGGACTCGGTCACCCACTGTGGGGCCGTACATGTCGGCGTAGGCTTGTCTTGTTATCTTCATGCTGTCCCTCGTTTTTGCTTGGGTGCCTGGGTTACTGAGGCCTAAAACTTCGGTGCCTGGGCCGGTCGGATAGGGCTTTCCAGGAAACGCTACAAGCACATCCATGTGCGCTTGGGCTCCGCCATCCATGGCTCCGCACATTCCTGGAAAGCCCTATCCGCCCGACCCTCAGAGTTCATTCGGGCCTTCTTTAACCCCCTGCTCCTGTTGTCCTCAGTTCTTGTCGAGTCTTCCCATGACTTCTTGGCGGAAACCGTAGATTTCTCGGTTGCCGGCGAATGGGATGAGAGTCACTTCTCTGGTTTGACCGGGTTCGAAACGGATGGCGGTGCCTGCCGCCACATCCAGCCGGTAGCCCTTGGCTTTAATCCGGTCGAAATCGAGAGCGGGGTTGGTTTCCGCGAAGTGGTAGTGGGAACCGACCTGGATCGGGCGGTCGCCGGTGTTGCCGACTTCAATGGTGATGCGTTGGCGGCCTTCGCAGAGTTCGATGTCGCCGTCTTTCAGCTGGTATTCGCCGGGGATCATGGCAGCTTCCTCAAACTATGGGGTTGTGGACGGTGACGAGTTTGGTGCCGTCGGGGAAGGTGGCTTCTACCTGGACTTCGTCGACCATGTCGGCCACGCCTTCCATGACGTCGTCGCGGGTGAGGATTTCGGTGCCGGCGGTCATCATTTCAGCCACGGTGCGGCCTTCGCGGGCGCCTTCCATGATTTCGGCGCTGATCAGGGCGACGGCTTCTGGGTAGTTCAGTTTCAAGCCTTTGGCCTTGCGGCGTTCTGCTAACAGCGCTGCTGTGAATAGGAGCAGCTTGTCTTTGTCTCTTGGCGTTAATTCCATTTTTGTTCTCCTCGGGTTCTGGAGTTTGTCGGCAGGAGGGAAGGGGTGCACGGGATACGCGGTGAATACGTCCCTGTACGCTCGGAAAAAACATCCATGTTTTTTACGATCCCGTGCACCCCTTCCCTCCTGCCTTGTCTGAATTCTGAGTTGCCTGTTGGATTAACTTCCGTTGTTCCAAATAGTTGTTTCTGACCCTATCGAGCTAGTGCGCTAACTCATTTTTCCGCTTAACAGGGCGGGGCGAACCGTCCGGGGATGTCGAAAACATGGATGTTTTCGTCAAGCGTACATGGACGTATTCACAGCGTGCCCCGGACGGTTCGCCCCGCCCTGTTCCCGCACCAACCATCAAGTCAACCAGATCCGCGGAACAACCGCGGACTGGCCGGCCAACAGAGGCCGAAGTACCTCCCAGGCCCGCTGGCAAACATCCCAGGCTTCGTTTCTTTCATTACCCAGGTACCGCAACAACACAACGCCACGCCGGCGTGTGATGGCCCAGTGGGCTGAAGCCGGCAGTTGTTCACGGATGGCTTCGATGGCGCCGGCTTCGTCTTCCAAACCAACCACCCACAAGGTCGCCTGAACGGTGGCGCCGCCCTGCCCCCATTTGCCGTTGAAACGGGCGTGTGTGGGGTCTAACAGTTGGCGCTCCAGCCACAGCGGTTTGCCGTCCATGTTCAGGCTGAAGCGTTGCTCCATGTGGCCGGTGACGAACGGCAGGTTGCTGGCCGGGCGGCCGAGGGCGAGAATTTCCCAGCCCAGGCATTTGGCGCCGGTTTCCAGTTCGATAGTGGTGGTCTGCTCGCCCCGGGAGCCGTTGAAGCCGAGGGTTTCCTGGGGCAGGTATTCAAGAATGCCGCCATCGGCGACGTTCAGGTGTGTGTGCTGTGCCCAGGCCACGCCGTTGCGGTCGGCTTTGTAGAGTTTTGCCGCCGCCGGGGTGGTCACCAGGGTGTGCGCGCCACTGCCGACGGACACATTGATATTCAGGGCATCGCCGCTGACCAGGCCGCCGGGCGGGTGTAGCAGGTACACGTGGCAGCAACCGGTTTTGCCTTCCGGGTAGAACGGCCGCTGCACGCGCAATGGACCCTTGAACCGTGTGCGGGTCATGCGGGTGACCTGCGCGCCCTGCTCCTGTCTGGCGTCGAAGGCCAGGTCCAGGGTGGCGGCCCAGCGTCGGTCCGCGTCGAAGCGGTGGCCGGAGTCATGGGCCGCGTCGGTGGCGTTAAGGGCGATCGATTTGTAGGCGGTCATACCGTCAGGTGCTTCTTGATGAGTTCATCAGACAGCTCGGCAATCTCGCCCTCGGCGACGCGGCGGCCGCGGTCCATGATGGCGAAGCGGTCGGCGTATTTGCGGGCGAAGGGCAGTTTCTGCTCCACCAGCAATACCGTCAGGCCGTCTTCCTTGATCAACCGGCGGATGACTTCGCCGATCTGGGCGACGATGTTGGGCTGGATGCCTTCGCCGGGTTCGTCGAGGATCAGTAACTGAGGCTCGATCACCAGGGCGCGGCCGATGGCAAGCTGTTGCTGCTGGCCGCCGGAGAGGTCGCCGCCACGGCGGTTTTTCATTTCCTTGAGCACGGGGAATAGTTCGTAGATGCGCTCGGGGATTTTCTTGCTGCCGTCCTTGCGCACGGCCAGGCCGGTGCGCAGGTTTTCTTCCACGGTCAGCAGCGGGAATATCTGCCGTCCCTGGGGCACGTATCCGATGCCCAGGCGAGAGCGCTCTTCCAGTTTCTGTTTGGTCAGTTCGGTGCCGCCATCAAACTGGATGCTGCCGCTGCTGGTGGTTTCCTCCCCCATCACGCATTTCATCAGGGTGGTCTTGCCCACGCCGTTGCGGCCCATCACGCAGGTGCACTGGCCTTTGGGAACGTCCAGTTCCAGCTCCCACAGGGTGTGGCTTTCGCCGTAGAACTGGTTCAGTTTTTCAATCTTGAGCATTACGCCTCCTCCTCCCCGAGATACACCTTGATCACTTCCGGGTCGTTGGAGACCTGGTCCATGGTGCCTTCCGCCAGCACGCTGCCCTGGTGCAACACGGTGACTTTGCGGGCGATGGAGCGCACGAAGCCCATGTCGTGCTCCACCACCACCACCGACTGCTTGCCGGCGAGGCTGGTGAGCAGTTCGGCGGTGCGTTCCATTTCCTGCTCGGTCATGCCGGCGACGGGTTCGTCCACCAGCAGCAGGCGCGGCTTCTGCATCAGCAGCATGCCGATTTCCAGCCACTGCTTCTGACCGTGGGAGAGGATGCCCGCCAGCTGGTTTCGCAAGTCCTGCAGGCCGATGGTTTCCAGCACTTCGCCGATGCGTTCGCGAAACTCCGCTTTCATGGCGGCCCGCAGGGTGGGAATCACCCGCTTGTCGGTGGCCATGGCCAGTTCGAGGTTTTCGAACACCGTTAAGGCTTCGAATACGGTGGGCTTCTGGAACTTGCGGCCGATGCCGAGGGTGGCGATTTCCGGCTCGTTCATGGTCAGCAGGTTGTGGCGGCTACCGAACCAGACCGAACCGGTGTCCGGGGCGGTTTTACCGGTGATGATGTCCATCATGGTGGTTTTGCCCGCGCCGTTCGGCCCGATGATGCAGCGCAGTTCGCCGTCGTCGATGGTCATGTTGAGGTTGTTGATGGCCCGGAAGCCATCGAAGCTCACGTTGACGTCTTCCATGTAGAGGATGGGCCCGTGGCGGGTGTCCACGGGGGAGACCGCGGGGGTCAGGAATTCGAACACCCGGTCGCGGTTGGAAAGCTCCTCGATAATGCTCATGCGGTCGCCTCCGTGGTGGATGGGGCGTTTGGGGTGTCCTGTTCATCCTGTTTTCCCTTGCGGCGGCTGGCCAGAAGGCCGGCGATGCCCTTGGGCAGAAACACGGTGACCAGCACGAACAGGCCACCCAGGGCGAACAGCCAGGCATCCGGCATCACGCCGGTGAACACGGTTTTGGCGTAGTTCACCAGTACCGCGCCGATCACCGCGCCATAGAGCGTCGCGCGGCCACCGAGCGCGACCCAGACCACCACCTCAATGGAGAACAGGGGCGAGAATTCGCTGGGGTTGATGATGCCCACCTGGGGCACGTACAAGGCGCCAGCCACCCCCGCCAGCATGGCGGAGACCACGAACACGAACAGCTGCACCCGGTCCACCCGATAGCCCAGGAAGCGGGCGCGGGCTTCGGCGTCACGGCAGGCGATGCTGACCCGGCCCAGCTTGCTGGTAACAATGCCGCGGCAGATCACGTAGCCAATGGCCAGGGCGATGCCGGTGGCGATGAACAGCCCCAAACGGGTGGCGTCGGTGCGCAGGTTGAAGCCGAGGATGTCGCGGAAGTCGGTCAGGCCATTGTTACCGCCGAAGCCCATCTCGTTGCGGAAGAACGCTAGCATCAGCGCGAAGGTGAGCGCCTGGGTGATGATGGACAGGTACACGCCGGTGACCCGAGAACGGAAGGCAAGGAAGCCGAACACCAGCGCCAACAGACCCGGGGCCAGCAGCACCATGATGAAGGCAAACCAGGCCATGTCGAACCCGAGCCAGTACCAGGGCAGTTCCTGCCAGTTCAGGAACACCATGAAGTCCGGCAGGATGGGGTCGCCGTAGGTGCCGCGATCGCCGATCTGCCGCATCAGGTACATGCCCATGGCGTAGCCGCCGATGGCAAAGAAGGCGCCATGGCCCAAGCTGAGGATACCGAGGTACCCCCACACCAGATCCACAGCCACCGCGAGCAAGGCGTAACACAGGTATTTGCCCAGCAATGTCACCGTGTAGGCGCTGACATACAGGGCGCTGTCTTCCGGCATGGCCACGTGAAGGAAAGTCACGATGGCCAGGGCTGCAAACAGAACGCCCAGGAAAATCTGCGTGGATCGCTCACGCAAGGGTCGAGTCAACCACATACCTTAACCCTCCGCAGCCCGGCCTTTCTGGGGGAAGAGCCCCTTCGGCCGTTTTTGAATGAACAGGATGATGAAGACCAGCACAATGATCTTCGCGAGCACAGCACCAGCCCAGGGTTCCAGAAGCTGGTTGATGGTGCCCAGCGACAGCCCGGCGATGAGCGTGCCCCACAGGTTGCCCACGCCACCGAACACCACCACCATGAACGAGTCGATGATGTAGTTCTGGCCCAGGTTGGGGCCCACGTTGGTGAGCTGGGAAAGCGCCACACCGGCCAGGCCGGCAACACCGGAGCCCAGGGCAAAGGTCATAATGTCCACGCGGGTGGCGCGAATGCCCATGGAGCGTGCCATGGCGCGATTCTGGGTGACGGCGCGCACTTCCAGGCCGAGGCGGGTTTTGCGCATGATCATCATCAGCGCGGCGAAGACGATCAGTGCGAACGCCAGTACGTACAGGCGATTAAGAGTGAGGGAGAGCGCGTCGTTGATCACCAGCGAGCCGCTCATCCAGTCCGGTGTGACCACGGTGCGGTTCTGGGGCGAGATCACGGTACGCACCAGTTGCTGCAGGATGAGGCTGATACCAAAGGTGGCCAGCAGGGTTTCCAGCGGGCGGCCCTTGAGGAACTGGATTACGCTGCGCTCGATGATGATGCCGGCGGTGGCCGCCACCAGGAAGCCGGCGGGAATCGAGAGAATCAATGCCAAGCCCGGCTGGCCCGGCAACAGTTGCTGCATGCCCCAGGTGGTGTAGGCACCCAGCATGATCAGCTCGCCGTGAGCCATGTTGATGACGCCCATCACGCCGAAGGTGATGGCCAGGCCGATGGCGGCCAGGACCAGCACGGAACCCAGGCTGAGGCCAAAATAGAGCGTTTCGGCGGCGCGGTTGAGTTTCAGTTTCTGTTCGATGGAAGCCAGGGCCTGCTCGGCCTTGTCGGCCAGGGCCGGGTTGTCGCTGCGCACGGCTTCGTTCAGGGCAGCTCGGGCTCGGGGGTGAAGACTGCCGGCCAATACGTCCACGGCCTCAAGATTACCCTCACCCACTCTGTAAATGGCCAGTGCCTCTTCAATGCGACTGCGCACCGAGGCGTTCTCTTCCCGTTCCAGCTGCGCTTGCAGCGGCTTGACCAGGGAAGCGTCCACTTTGCCCATCATGTCCTGTGCGGAGGCTTCACGCACGTCAGGGTCTGCGGCGTTCAGGTCCAGCATGGCGAGAATACCCTCAAGCTGGCCCCGTATCCGGTTATTGATGGCGATTCGGTCCAGCTCGCGGCGGGACATTTCGCCCATGTTCTCTCCGGTCAGCGGGTTGGCGATTTCCCAGTCCCGGCCCCGGTTGTTCAGTACGATCACGACCTGGCCGGTGTCGTCTATCCGGCTCAGGCGGTTGTTGCCATAAGCTTCGAGCCAGCCCCTGGCTCTTTCATCACCGCTGCTGACGATGGCATTGATGGCCTCTTCAATGCGGCTGGCGGGCGCTTCTGCAAGGTTATTCAGCAAGGCCGTTCCGGGGTCGTCTTCCTGGGCGGAGGCCGGAAGCGAGAGCACGGAAACCAGGGCGATAAACAGCAATGTGAGCGATCGAAGGATGCTCATGATGGTGTCCTGTCGGTTGAAAGCGAGTTGCGGGGGCGACAACCGGGGCAGCATCGCCGCTCCCGGTTGTCTGTATTGCGCTGTTGGCTGCTATGCCTTATTCGGCTTCTTCAGCCGCCATTTCTCCAGCGGAGGCGCCGCACTTGCCGGTTGCAGTGTTGAAACTTCCGCAGAACATCGGCTTGCGCCAGTCGGCGATCAGGTCACGGGAACCCGGCAGGAAGTCAGACCAGGCATCGCCAGCCACGGTAGACGGGGTTTCCCAGACCACGGAGAACTGGCCGTTGTCCTGGATTTCACCGATCAGTACCGGCTTGGTGATGTGGTGGTTGGGCATCATGGTGGCGTAGCCGCCGGTGAGGTTCGGTACGCTCACGCCGACGATGGCGTCTTTGACCGCATCCACGTCGGTGGTGCCGGCTTTCTTCACCGCTTCGATGTACATGTTGAAGCCGATGTAATGAGCTTCCATCGGGTCGTTGGTGACGGCTTCTTCGTTGCCGGTGTGCTCGATCCACTGGTCGATGAAGTCGTAGTTGGCATCGCTGTCCACGCTCATGAAGTAATTCCAGGCCGCCAGGTGGCCAACCAGCGGGCCGGTGTCGATACCGGAAAGCTCCTGCTCACCCACGGAAAACGCCACCACCGGAATGTCGGAAGCGGAGATGCCCTGGTTACCCAGTTCACGGTAGAACGGCACGTTGGCGTCGCCGTTGATGGTGGAGACCACGGCGGTCTTCTTACCGGCGGAGCCGAAACGCTTGATGTCAGACACGATATTCTGCCAGTCGGAGTGACCGAAAGGCGTGTAGTTGATCATGATGTCTTCCTTGGCCACGCCCTGGTCCATCAGGTAGGTCTCAAGGATTTTGTTGGTGGTGCGCGGGTACACGTAGTCGGTACCGGCCAGCACCCAGCGTTCAACTCCGATGTTGTTCATCAGGTAGTCCACCGCAGGAATGGCCTGCTGGTTGGGAGCGGCACCGGTATAGAAAACGTTCTCGGAAGATTCTTCACCTTCGTACTGAACCGGGTAGAACAGCAAGCCGTTGAGTTCTTCAACCACCGGCAGTACGGATTTACGGGAAACAGACGTCCAGTTGCCGAAAATCACGTCCACTTTTTCCTGGGCCAGCAGTTCACGGGCCTTTTCGGCAAACAGCGGCCAGTTGGAGGCAGGGTCAACCACAACCGCTTCCAGTTCACGGCCCAGAACCCCACCTTCGGCGTTCTGCTTGGCGATGAGCATTTCGACGGTGTCTTTCAGCACGGTTTCACTGATGGCCATGGTGCCGGAGAGGGAATGGAGGATGCCGACCTTGATGGGATCTTCGGCGGCCGCTGCGTTAAGAGACATTGAGAGAGCCAGTGCTGACAGGCCCAGTTTCACGTGTTTTCTAATCGTCATGTTGTGCATCCTTTTCGGATTGATTGGTGTTATTGCCCCAAAATGCACCAACACCTCTGCATCAGCTGTTCCAGAATGAAAAACACGCCTTATTTTTCAGTTAGTTAAATGACATTTGATAACCACTTACCGGGCTTTCGAACCAGCAGTAATGCACCACGATGAATCGCCACTCCGCTAAACGCACTATTACGATGCGCCAAACCCACAAACCTGCAATTCTATGAACTTAAAAAATAACCTGTTGTTTTAAATATTGTTTTTATTCTGATGCCAACTGGCCTCCGGTTATTGTAAAAAAATGGGGCAACAGAATGGTCAACTCTGGTGCTCCAGACCCTTAATCGTGCACCGGAGCTGTAAACGGGAAAATCCAGAAAATGCATGAACATACGTTCAACCTTCACCTGTCCGCTTGATTACAAATCTGTAAGAGATATCGCACAGATAAGGGAGCGAATGTCCGATTTCTTGAGAATGGCTCCCATGTAGAATGGTTAACGTCAAGGATGAGAAGCTGGCAAGGAAAGCTGGCTCAGGGAAGATAACTCCAGGGATCGGGAGTTGCCCAGGGAATCAGGGCTGCAGGGACGAACAACAGGGAAGACGCGCACAGGATGTTGCGCAGCCTGAAGGATCAGGCATGGGGTCAGCCACGGGCTCAGGAGCATAAGGAATGTGTTCCTGTCCGTGCACTTCCCCATCCCGCCGGTTACCGTCTTTTCTATTCAACCAGCTCCGCCGCTTTTACGTCCTGACGAATAATCAGACACGTAAAATCACTCTCAGGAGCAACGCAAGCATGAAACGCACCCCCTTTATCGCCATGATGGTCCTTCTGTTCAGCCTGTTCACCGGTTTCGCCCACGCTGAACCCGCCACCATCAACATCAACACCGCCGACATCGAAACCCTGGCCAGTCTCAACGGCATCGGGCAGAGCAAAGCCGAAGCGATTGTGGCCTATCGCGATGCCAACGGTCCTTTCCAGTCCAGCAACGACCTGACCAACGTCAAGGGCATTGGTGAGCGCACGGTTGAAAAGAACGCCGAGCGCCTGACGGTCGAATAACGCTATTCGGGCAGTGGCCGGCTGCCACTGCCCGCTCCCAAGTCACCAGCTACCACCCCACCCGTTTTCCGAGCACGCAGACTCCCCATAAAGTCGCCTGGCAACTACCATGGCCCCGCCCTATTATTGTGGCTCAGAGAGACAATAATAATCGCGAGCGACGGCACTATGGTTGATCCCATCAAGGTTTACCCGGCCAAACCTTCCAAGGTCTATTTCTACGGCACCTGCCTGGTCGACATGTTCTATCCCGACGCGGGCATGGCCGGCATCCAGTTGCTGGAGCGGGAAGGCATTCAGGTCATCTACCCTGAAGACCAGACGTGCTGTGGCCAGCCTGCCTACACCTCCGGCTATCACGACGAAGCCCGCGCAGTCGCCCACGCCCAACTCGGGCTGTTTCCGGAAGACTGGCCGATTGTGGTGCCCTCCGGTTCCTGTGGCGGCATGATGCGCAAGCATTACCCGGCGCTGTTCAAGGACACCTCCGATGAAGTCGCGGCCGCTGAAATTGCCGGGCGGGTATGGGAGCTGACGGACTTTCTGGTGAACGTGTGCCACATCAAACTGGATGACCTGGGTGAACCCACCACCGTAGCCATGCACACCTCCTGCTCCGCCCGCCGTGAAATGGGTGTGGCGGAAGTCGGCCCCAAGCTGCTGGGGCAGCTAAAAAACGTCAACCTGGTAGAACAGGTTCGAGCGGAGGAATGCTGCGGCTTTGGCGGTACCTTCGCGGTGCGCCATCCGGAAATTTCCGGGGCCATGGTCAGCGAGAAAGTGGACACCCTGGTGGACACCGGCGCCAAAGAGTTTGTCACCACGGACTGCGGATGTTTGATGAACATCGCCGGGTACGCTGAGAAAAACCAGAAGCCGGTGACCGGCCAGCACATTCTGAGTTTCCTCTGGGAACGCACCAGCAGTGGAGGTGAACAGTCATGAGCGAGACAACACACGGCTCTTCACACCATTCCGCCCATCACATCGATGTAAAAGAGTTCCACCCGCGCGCCCGGGCGGCCATCCACAACCCGCAGGTTCGCCAGAACTTTCGCAAGGCGATGGACGGTCTGATGACCAAGCGCAAGTCCGCCTTTGAAGGTTGGGACCTGGAAACCCTTCGGGACTTGGGTGCCAACATTCGCATGCGGGCCCTGGCCAGCCTGCCGGATTTGCTGGAGCAACTGGAACAGAAGCTGACCGAGAACGGCATTACCGTGCATTGGGCCACCGACGGTGATGAAGCCTGCCGTATCGTGCGCGATATCTGCGTGGCGCGGGACGCCAAGACGGCGATCAAAGGCAAGTCCATGGTCTCTGAGGAAATGGAACTGAACCATTACCTTGAGGAACAGGGCATCGAGGCGCTGGAGTCGGACCTTGGCGAGTACATTGTGCAATTGGCGGAAGAAACACCCTCGCACATCATCATGCCGGCAATTCACAAGAACACTGGCGAGATCTCCCAACTGCTGCACGACAAAACCGGCACCGACCTCTCCAACGATGTGGAATACCTGACCGCGAACGCCCGGCTGCAGTTGCGGGAAAAGTTCCGCAATGCCGACGTGGGCATTTCCGGCGTTAACTTCGCCGTGGCCGAAACCGGCACCCTGTGCCTGGTGGAAAACGAAGGCAATGGCCGTATGACCACCACCGTACCGCCCTGCCACATTGCCGTGACCGGCATCGAGAAGGTGGTGCCCAACCTGGAAGATGTCACCGCCCTGCTGGCGTTATTGACCCGTTCCGCCACCGGCCAGCACATTACCACTTACTTCAATATGATTTCCGGCCCCCGCAAGCCCAACGACATGGACGGCCCGGAAGAGGTTCACGTGGTGCTGGTGGACAATGGCCGCTCCACCATCTATCAGGACGACGAGCTGCTGGACACCCTGCGCTGCATCCGTTGCGGCGCCTGCATGAACCACTGCCCGGTGTATACGCGGGTGGGCGGCCATACTTATGGCACCACCTATCCCGGCCCCATTGGTAAAATCCTGATGCCGCATATGGTGGGCCTTGATGAAGGCCGGCATCTGCCGACGGCCTCAAGCCTGTGTGGGGCATGTGGTGAAGTCTGCCCCGTTAAGATCCCGATTCCGGACCTGCTGGTGCGGCTGCGACAGGAATCCGTGGACGGTGACAAGCTGCATCCGGCCAAGGTGCGCGGCCACGGTGCCAAGCGCAGTGGCGTGGAAGCCATGATCTGGAAGGGCTGGAGCTGGATGCACGCCAAACCAGGCCTCTATCGCCTTGGCACCAGCCTGGGCGCACGATTCCGCAAGCTGCAACCAGGCAAGATGGGCGCCTGGACGCAATACCGAACCGCGCCAAAACTGGCGCCCAAAACCCTCCACGAACGGATGAAGGAGCGTGGCCAATGAGTTCCAGAGACGCCATTCTCCAGCGCCTGCGCAACCGCACCGGCGGTGAACTGACGGCCCCGGAATGCGATTTTTCAGTGCTTGATCGTCCGGACTGGAGCACCGCTGAACGGCTGGACATGTTCGAACGGACCATCGAATCGGTTCACGGGGAAGTGCATCGCACCACGGAATCCGGCTGGATTGACCGGTTGGCTGAAATCCTTCAGAGCCGCGGCGCCCAGACCCTGCTGATTGCCAAGGAACATGAGATCGGCCAGGCCCTGAGAAGCGCCACCAAAAACCGCGAGGACCTGCCGCAACTGCTGGTGTACGACGAGCCCATCGAAAGCTGGCAGGAAGCACTGTTCAATGAGGTGGACGCCGGCATCACCTCTACCCGGGGCGGCATTGCCGAAACCGGGTCACTGATTCTTTGGCCGACGGCGAATGAACCCCGGCTGATGAGCCTGGTGCCGCCCATTCATATTGCGATCCTGAAGGCCAGTGAGTTGTACACCACGTTCCACGATGCCATGCAATCCCAGAACTGGGCCGCTGGCATGCCAACCAATGCGCTGTTAGTCTCCGGGCCTTCGAAGACCGCTGATATCGAGCAAACTCTCGCTTACGGTGTTCACGGTCCCAAGGAACTCATCGTACTGGTTATTGAATGATCCGAGGCGCATTACTGATTGCCCTGGCCGCCCTGCTCTGGGCGACCACGGGTATCGTGGCAAAATTCCTGTTTTCCGGCTCCGACCTGCAGGCAGTGACACTGGGCTTCCTGCGCCTGGCGGTCGCTTTACCCTTCTTCTTTGGGCTGATGCTGAGGGAGCAGCGCGCGCTCGCTCGCAGTGCAACCTCTCCACCAAAGTTCACCCGTAAAGCTCTGGTTCCGCTTGTGGCCCTGGGTTTCTTCCAGGCGGTCTATCAGGGCAGCTACCTGCTGGCCGTGGACATGACCGGTGCAGGTATCGCCACGCTGATTGCCCTGTGCCTGGCACCCGTGCTTGTCGCCATCATGGCGGCGCCCCTGCTGGGCGAGAAACCGGGCGTGGTGACAATGCTGGCGTTGGCCGCGGCTATTGCCGGCACCGCGATGCTGGTGATCAGCGACATGGACAGTGCTGGCCATCTTCGCCTCGGTGGTATTCTGGTGGCGGTTCTGGCCGCGCTGGTTTACGCAGGCTTCACACTCACCAGCCGGTACACGTCCACCGGCACACCGGTGTTCACCACGGCGTTCATCTGCTTTTTTACCGCTGCGCTGATCCTGCTGCCTGTCGTTGCGCTGAGCGGTGGTTTTGACGGGCTACAGAGCCTGGGCATTTCACAATGGCTGATGGTGGGCTACATCGGCGTGGTGCCGACCTGCCTGGGGTATGTGAGTTTCTTCAGCGGTATGAAGACAACACCGGCTACTCTGTCGAGCATTATCGTGACTCTGGAGCCGCTGTTCGTGGCCATGCTTGCGTGGGTGATTCTGGGTGAGGAATTGGGGGTGATCGGTATTGCCGGGGCGTTGATTCTGACGGCGGCGGTGATCGTGGCCTCTCGCAGCAGTGCCGGGAGTCGTCCCGACACTGCCTGATACCGCCGAGTCAGGCGGTTTACTCTTCCTCTTCTACCCGGCGCTGCTTTTCGAGCATGTTCGGCTGCAGGATTTCGATCCAGTAGCCGTCCGGGTCCTTGATGAACGCCAGGCCCTTCATTTTGCCGTCGTCCGGCTTCTTGACGAAGTCCACGCCCAGTTTTTCAAAGCGATCGCAGGCACTGTATACGTCCGGCACCGCTACGCCGATATGGCCAAAGCCCTGGGGCTCGTCGTTGCCATTATGGTAGCCAAACTCTTCATCGTTTTCGGTGCCCCAGTTGTGGGTCAATTCGAGCATGGCTTCGCGGCCAAAGATGAAGGTGGTGCGGTGAGCGTCGTCGTTGGGGACCATGTTGGCCTGGCGGTCGTCGAGGTAGGCGAGGAAGTAGAGGGTGAACTTCATTTCCGGGAAGTCGAGTTTTCTGACGAGGCGCATGCCCATTACCCGGGTGTAGAAGTCCATGGAGCGCTCGGGGTCTTTGATGCGCATCATGGTTTGGTTGAAGACGTAGCCTTCGGTTTCGGGGACGGTTGCTTCGTGCAGGCCGGGGGCTTGTTCGAAGTGTTTGGGCATGGGAGCTCCCTTTTATGGGTTCAGGATTCAACCATTATACTTGCGGGCGTTGCGGGGAGATTTCAAGGGCAAAAAAAGGCCCCACAGTCAGAGACACAAAACCTGTGGGGCCTTGGAAACTTTTTTGATTGCATGGTTGGGGGGGGGCTGGTCCAAGCGGGTATGCCCCTCCCAGACACGCCGTTAACCCATCCATGGGGGCTCGGCATTGCCATCCCTGGCAATGCACGGTCTGGGAGGGGCATACCCGCTCGGACCGATCTGACTTTCCAGGTAACGCCTTTAGGCGTGTGCCTCCTGTATTTGTTTCGACTCAACTCATGCCAACTGGTGTTCTTCGCCTTCGTAGTACGCCTCTACCCTCGGGTTCATCACCTTTTTCCACAGTGGCGGGATCATGGCCAGGACGACCATGGCGGCGTAGCCGGCGGGGAGCTGGGGTGCTATTTCGTGGTGGCGGAGGACCTGGTAGCGGCGTTTGGCCCAGGCGTGGTGGTCGCTGTGGCGTTGGAGGTGGAACAGGAAGACGTTGGTGAGGAAGTAGTTGGAGTTCCAGCTGTGTTCCGGGCCGGTGCGTTCGTAGCGGCCGTTTTCGAGCTTGCGACGGTGGAGGCCGTAGTGTTCGAGGTAGTTGACGATTTCCAGCAGGTTGAGGGCGATGAAGCTCTGGCCGAGGAAGAACACGGCGCCGAGCCAGCCAAAGGCGACGGTGAAGGCCGTGAAGGCCAGCGCGGTGATGCTGTACCACCAGATGAGTTCGTTGCGCCAGCTGAGGGCGCTATGGCCTTTTTTCTCGAGGCGTTTGGCTTCCAGTTTCCAGGCGTTGATGAAGTTGCGGGCATAGGCCTGGGGCAGGAAGTTGTAGAGGGACTGGTTGTAGCGCGACGACGAGGCGTCTTCCGGGGTGGAGACATGCACGTGGTGGCCGCGCAGGTGTTCGACTTTGAAGCCGGCGTAGCTGACCAGTGACAGCAGGAAACCGCCGGCCCAGGTTTCGAGTTTGCCGTCTTTGTGGATGAGTTCGTGGGCAACGTTGATGCCCAGGCCGCCAACGATGCCGACGGAGAAGATCCAGCCGATGCCACCGGCCACATTGAACAGGCCGGACGCCAGCACGAACATGCTCCACACCAGCAACACCGCAAAGGCGGCAACCCAGCCCAGGGTGATGAACTTGTAGAAGCGTTCGGTGTTCATGCGTGGGGTATCGGCTTCCTCGTCCGGGTTGAGGGCGTCTTTGCCCAGCAGCAGGTCGAGGATGGGGATGATGCCGAAGACGACCACCGGTACGCCCCAGGCGAACAGGTTGATCCATCCGGTGGCTTGCCCGGCCGCCAACAACAGGGGCGGCAGGGCCAGGGGCAGCATGGCGATCAGGTAGCTGTATTTCTTGAGTGTCAGCAGCACTTTCCGGCGGGCGGACTCGGTGCTCAGGATCAATGGTTTCGTACTCACGTGTTTTCCCTCATCGGCTGTTACTTTCGATCTGGGCGATCGCTTCTTGTTAACTGCATTATTGTCCTACAATATAACAGTCGTCAAGAAAACCGTGGTACTTTTTAATCACTGCATTTATCAATACAGCCCCAATCGCGCTATCTCACTGTGATTGCTCCTCTGTTTCGGGGGTTCCAGCCCCATGCAGTTCCCGGCGTCGGTGCCAGTAATTCATGGCCAGCAGTACCAGCATCGCGACCACACCGGCGACTTCCACTTGCAGGTCCGGGTAAAAGATTGCGATCACCGCGCCACTCAATGCCAGTCGCATCCAGGGTTTCATGTGGGTGAACAGAAAGCCTTCAAGCGCCGCTGCAAAGGCCGCAAGGGCGAGTATGGCGATGAAGCCGTTCCAGAGAACCAGCGGTAACGGCCCCCCTTCGATGATCACGGGGTTGAACACCATGAACAGCGGAATGAGGTAAAGGCCCTTGGCGAACTTCCAGGCCTGTACGCTGGTTTCCATGGTTTTACTGCCCGCGATCGCCGCCCCCGCGAAGGCGGCCAGCGCCACAGGCGGCGTGACGTTGGAATCCTGGGAGTACCAGAACACCAACAGGTGCGCGACCAACAGCGGGATACCGAACTCGTTGGTCAACGCCGGCCCCACCAGCACGATCAGTACGATGTAGCTGGCAGTCACCGGCAGCCCCAGGCCCAGAATCAAGCTGGCGATGACCACCAGGAACAGCGCCATCAGAATGTTGCCGTCGGCGAACGCGATCATCATTGATGAGAACTTGAGGCCCAGCCCGGTCAGGCCAACCACCGCCACCACAATGCCGGCAATGGCGCAGGCAATGCTGACGGGGACCGCGTTGCGGGCACCCAGTTCGAGGCCCTGCAGCAGTTTTACAACGCCTTCACGCAGCGCATGCGTCAGGGCTTTTCCAAGCTGGTTGTCCGCCCGCCCCTGTTTATAGGCAAGGTACAGGCCGTTCAGCCCGGCGATACCAATGATGCCGACCACGGCATAAAACCCGACCCGCATGGGGGAGATGCCCATCACCAGCAGGTACACCAGCATGATGATCGGCAACAGGAAGTACCAGCCGTAAGCCATCACTTCCCGGAGCTGGGGAAGATCACTGGCAGGCAGGCCTTTCATGCCCTGCTTCACCGCGCAGATATGAACGAGCAGATACACCGTGGCGAAATACAGCAGGGCCGGAAACACACTGACTTTTACGATGTCGAGGTACGGCACACGGGTGTATTCCGCAATCAGGAAGGCGCCGGCGCCCATCAGCGGCGGCATGATCTGGCCACCGGTACTGGCTGCGGCTTCAATGCCGCCCGCCTGGGCCGGACGAAAGCCCAGTTTCTTCATCAGCGGAATGGTAAACGCGCCCGTGGTTACCACGTTGGCGATGGCACTGCCGGAGATGGACCCCATGCTGGCCGAGGCCAGAACCGCAGCCTTGGCGGGGCCGCCGCGCTGACGGCCCGTCGCCGCAAACGCCAGATCGATGAAGAAGCGGCCTGCGCCGGTCACTTCCAGCATGGCGCCGAACAGCACAAAGATGAACACGAACGTAGCGGCAACGCCCAACGGCAGGCCGAAAATACCCTCCTGCCCCAGATACAACTGGGCACCGATACGGTCGAGGGAGTAGCCGCGATGGTTGAGAATGCCCGGCAGCCATTCCCCCAGCTCCGACAGCGGCCCACGCTGGCCACTCATCGCGTAGAGAATTGCAATCACACCGATCACCGTCAGCCCGGTGCCTACCGCCCGGCGGCTGGCCTCCAGCAAGGTGATGGTGCATACCCAGGCCATGACAATATCGGTCTGGTTCCAGAACCCGGCCCGGCCGGTAATCTCATCGAGGAACCAGACCAGATAGAAACCGGATGCGCCCGAGGCTATCAAAAAGCCGGTATCAATCAACGCCGTTATGGCGCCACGCGGTCGGCCAGGACGGGGCCCAAACAGCAGAAAGCACAGCATCATCACCAACGCCAGGTGAATGCCCCGTTGATAGAACAGTCCCAGCGGTTGAATACCGGCGCTGTATAGTTGAAACAGCGATAGGCCGATACCAATCAGTGCGATCAGCCAGAGCAGTGCCCTGGGCCCGCTCATTCTGGTCGGCTGCCATGCGCCATTGGTTTTCAGGTAGATGGCCGTTTCTTGACTCATTGAAGCGTGCTTCCTTTATCCCCTGCAGGCCGTACTCGAATCTCAACGAGTTTGTCAGCTGCCAGACGGCTTAGACTCACCACGCGCGAATCCACCTCAATGCGGTGATTCACCGACAAGGCGCCAACGCGCAGCGAGAGACGATTATTGGGTATGGGCACCTGCATATCGACGATGCGGTAGCCGTGGTCGTCATCCGACGTCAGTGTGCCCCGGCCACGGGTATGGCCAAGGCCGGCTGCAAAGTCCGGTGTGTGGCTACTGTCCAGAATCAACTGGTCCGCTTCCATGCGAAAGCAGTCCGTCACAGGAAACCCCTGCACCGAGTGATTCCAGATCAGGCACCACCGCCCGCCCTCGGGCAGGCCGAGCTGCACCAGCGACGTCTGACTGGTATCAGACACCGACAGTTGCCAGACCGCTTTGCTCTGGGCGCCGACTGCTGTGGGCCATAATCCCCACAGCAGTGACGCGAGCAGGCAACAGACCCTGCAAACCATGAACCGACGAATGATAACGACGGATTCTCGATTACTGGCGCAGTGCCTCCGGCACTTCTGCACCTATTTCCTCGTAATAGCGAATGGCACCCGGATGGAGAGGAATGGGTGTGGAATCCAGGCTGAACTCCACGGTGGTGTCGTCAGCGGCCGGATGGATCGCCCTCAGGGCCTCTACCTTCTCGAAGAGCAGCTTGGTGATCTTGTAGGCAAGATCTTCCGACATGGCGCTATTGACGGTAAGAACGTTGGGAATGCCGATCGTTGCAATGTCCGAATCGACACCCTCGTAGGTACCGGAACGCAGCTTGTAGGGCGCAAACACCGGCACTTCTGCTCTGGCGTTGGCGATTTCCTTCTCGGAGAGAGGTATCAGTGCAATGTCACGGGTGGTGGCAAGGCTGACAATAGAGCTTGTTGGCGGGCCAACACTCCAGAACGCGGCGTCGATGTCGCCATCGCGAATGGCATCTGCAGATTCATTGAAGTTCAGGCCACGCTCGTCGAAATCGTCGAAGCTCATGCCGTTGGTTTCCAGCAGGGCCTTGGCGTTCACTTCGGTACCGCTGCCCGGCGCACCAACCGACACACGCTTGCCAGCCAGGTCTGCCAGCGACGTAATGCCAGAGTCCGCCAGGGTGACAATCTGAACCGCGTTCGGATAAAGCGAGGCAATGGCCAGCACATCCAGCTTGTTGCCATTGAAACGTTCGCCACCGTTATAGGCCTGATGGACGGTGTCTGCCAGGGCAATCGCCAGATCCGAATCCTGACGATGAACCAGCCCCATGTTCTCAACCGAAGCACCGGTGACTTCGGCAACTGCGCTGTACCCTTCAATATGCTGACTGATCAACTCCGCAAGGCCACCCCCGAGAGGGTAATAGGTACCACCGGTGCCGCCCGTGGCAATGGAGAGATTGGTATCCGCCTGTGCCGGAGAAACACCGATCAGCGCGGTCGCGCCCAGTGCCAGAAATAGCTTTCGCATGTTGCTCACCTCGTTTTTGTTGGATTAGCGTCGGGACGTTTGATCCTTTGACGTCATCATAGGATAGCAGCTTGTATATCAATCTTCGGGGAAGCGTCGATATTAGACATTAGAAATGAATAGGCGGAAATTCACCAAGTATGGCAGGACAACGCACGGTTTTCTTCGACTTTCCCAGGGCCCTTGGTGCGCTTACGTCTCAGTATAAGCGCGCCTTGATAATCGGTTTCAGAAGATAGCTCAGCAGGGTGCGCTTGCCCGTCTGGATGTCAACCTGTGCCACCATGCCCGGGCGGATCGGCAAGGTTATACCGTTGCGCTCCAGATAAGCCTTCTCGGTGCGAATCAGCACCTCGTAGAAGGCTTCCTTACCCCGTGGCGTTTCCTCTTCGATGGTGTCTTCACTGATTTGTTCTACTTCACCTTGGAGGTCACCATAGATGGTGTAGTCATAAGCTGTAATCTTCACGCTGGCAGGCATGCCGGGTGCCACAAAGGCGACATCCTGAGGCCTCACCTTGGCCTCAATCAGCAATTGCCCCTCAATAGGTGTGATTTCCATGATCGGCTCACCGGGCCGAATCACCCCACCCTCGGTATTGATCAGAATGTCATTAACTCTGCCTCGCACCGGGGAGTATATGTTCGTACGTTCAAGCTTATCTCGCCTCTGCATCAACTTCTGTTCAAGGGAGCTCACCTCCGCCTGTTTGGCGGACAGTTCGGTGTAGGCATCCTGCACATAGGTATTACGCAGCTCTGCCAGCCGTCCGGCCAGGCCGGCAATGGTCTGGCCCAGTTTCAGAGACTCCATTTCGCTGACAGAACGTCGCTCGACCAACGGTTCTACCAGTTCCAGCTGTCGGCGCGCCAGACTCATTTCCTTGTTGATTGATCGCTCCGCCTCACGCATCCGCTCACGCCGGGCATGAAATAACGCTCGTTCTGACTGGACCAGTTCGCCTTCAGGATCCAGTGTTTCGGGAAAATCAATGTCACTCTTCTCCAGCACCTCGGCTTTCAATCGTGCAATGGATGCGCGCAATACGGCGATCTGACTCGCGATCTCGAGGTAGGCGCTCCGGAACTGCGTATCGTCGAGGCGTACCAGGAGCTGCCCCCGCTCCACACGATCACCGCGGCGTACCATAAGCTCGGCCAGAATACCGCCATCCAGGCTCTGAATAGTCTGCATGCGGCTCAGAGGCACGACCTGCCCCTCACCACGAGTGACTTCGTCAACCTCCGCCCAGGCCGACCAACCAATGAACACCGCAATGACCAATAGACTGAACCAAAGTATCGGATGGCTGGCCCGATAGTGACGGCTAACCTTTGTATCACCCAGTTCATTCAGAATGCGCAGTGTTTGAGTATCCCGACTAGCCATCCTGGCCCTCACTCTTCTCCACGGCATCCCGCTTAGGTGCTCGCACCAGATTGCCATCAACCACCGCCCCCACCGGGCCATCCATCACTACCCGGCCATCCCGCAGCACCACAGCACGACCCACCAATGACAGCAGTGCCCGTTTGTGTGTCGACACCACCAGAGTTCGTCCCTCCAGCCAATGCTGCAGGTAATCAATAATCTGCTTTTCGTTGGCCTGGTCGAAGGCGGATGTTGGCTCATCCATCAGTACGATACGAGGATCCTGAAGCAACAGGCGCGCCAGCCCGATTGCCTGACGCTGACCACCTGAGACACTACCACTGCCCTGAATGGGTAGATCCAGGCCCAGCGGATGACGGCGCACAAATGGCCCCAGGCCCACAGCTTCCAGTTCAGTATGCAGAGTCGCATCATCATGGGCGGCGTTGTCCAGAAGGAGATTCTCACGCAGGGTGCCATAGAACAATCCGACATCCTGAGGCAGGTATCCGATCGCTCGTCGGCGATCTGCCGGCTCTATCTGACCCAGATTGACGTCATCCAGAACCACACGCCCACCATCCGGATCGGTCAGCCCGGCCATCAGGCGCAGTAGCGATGATTTACCAGCCCCGTTTCCGCCCAGCAGAGCCACACGATCGCCGGCATGCACCTCCAACGATGAAATGGCCAACGCCGCTGGAGCCTCTTCCTCATAGCGCAAGGTTACGTCTTCCAGTTGATAGTGGCCCTTCAGCGAAGGCTTGTGTGCGAAGGCGCGTCCCGCCGGACGCTCTACCGGCGCGTTCATCAGCTCATCGAGCCCCTCCATGGCCACTTTGACGTGCTGCCACCGCGTGAGAATGCCGGCCACCTGAGCCATTGGTGCAACCGTACGCGAAGCCAGAATGGTGCACGCAATCAACGCACCGATGGTCATCTCGCCAGCACCAATCTGGTATACACCGACCATGACCACGCCGATGTAACAAAGCTGCTGCACCATGATGGCACCGTAGCCAAGCATCGATGAAAGCCGGCGCACCCGAACGCCTACCTCAGCGAGATCCGCTGAAAGGTGCTCCCAAAGCCGGAGGTTGCGCCCCTCAGCCCTGGTCGCTTTGACCGTCTCCAGGTTTTCTATAGACTCCAGCAGCACGCCCTGACGTACGGCGCCCTCGCTCAGATTCTGTCGGGAAAGCTTGGCCAGATGCCCTTGAGCCAAGAGCCCCGGCAACACCATCAGTATCACGGCAACCAGCGGCACCCAAACCAACGGCCCACCGATGTAGGCAATAACGCCGAGGAACAGAACGACAAAAGGCATGTCGCTAATCGCTCCAACCGTCGAGGAGGTAAAGAACTCACGGACTCCCTCAAACTCACGGATCTGGGAACTGAAGGCGCCGGTGGAGCCAGGTTTAGCGGCCAACTTGAGTTGCATCACCCGGTCGAACAACAGCCCCGAGAGCTGAAGGTCCAACCCCTTACCGGTTACATCCAGCAGGTGGGCGCGCAGACTGCGCAACATGAACTCCATCACCACCGCCAACGCCACACCACTAGCCAGGATCCATAACGTATCGTAAGCGGAGGTAGGCACGACCCGGTCATAGACCTGCATGGCGAAGATCGCCGTTGATATGGCCAACACATTTGCCATCAGCGCCGCCACGCCTACCTCAACCCAGGTGCGCCAACGCCGTTTTAACGGCTCCTTAAGCCAATGCTCGTCCTGTGCTCGGGCGAAATCGCCCGCTCGCTGGTCGGGCCTATAGGCCTTCCGCGCGACGATGGCGCTGCCAGCGTAACAGTGCGCCAAAGAGTCCCGGGTTACCTTTTCTTGGCCACCGCCGCTCTCAGGCACCAGGATCACCGCGTCGTCTTCCTGCCACTCCACTAACAGCGCCGTACTGCCGTCACGCTGAATCAACAAAGCTGGCAGAAGGCGAGAATCCATCTGTTCGAAAGGCAACGCCAAAGCCCGCCCCTCGACCCCAACCCGATGCAGCGCCCGCGAGACGAGCGCCAATGGCAGCCGCCCCTCTTCAAGCGCCAGGCCATCACCCAGTTCAGCCACCGTGGCCGTCACACCGAGCTGCCGACAAAGCACCACCAACCCCTCCCTCAAGGGGTCTTCCGGACGCTGCACCTGTTCCTGCTTCCTTGTCATAGCGCTTCGTTTCCGTCATCGACCTTTGAGCTCAATACCTCATTCAATCGGCCCAGCCGAGAAGCGACGCGATATTGAAGACGGACCTTCTGGCTCTCGACTTCACGGATCTGTCGTTCGGTATCAAACATGTCTCGCTGAATAGGGAGCAAATCTTCAATGTCCCGAAGCCCAGCCTCGAACTGTTCGTGATATGCCTCAGCAACCTCTTCAGCGCGACGAAGCTGCACCTCAAGAGATTCAAGTCGCCAGCCAAGGACCTCGTGTTGCTCGAACCAGGCGGTAAGCTCCCGACGCAGTTCCCGGCGTGTCGCCCTTTGTTCCCACCTCGCGGCCTCAACCTGACGGCCTGCCGACTCCACGCGACGAAAATTGGAGAGTCCTTGAAACGTATCTATGCGCAAACGCAGGGCGATCACCGCGTCCTCTTCCATGCGGCCACCAATCTCGCGACGCATCAATGAGCCTTCCAGGTTGAGACGAGGCTTCAGCGCTGCACGGGACTCATCACGCCGGGCGATTGCCTCATCAACTTCTTCGCGGACCCGCCGGTACTCCGGCGCCTCGGCCACGGCTTTATCCAGCTCTCCGGAGCGCCGCAAACGGCCAATGATGGCTTTCGGATCAGGTTGAGAAAGATCTTCGGCGGCATAGCCGACAAGCTCGCGAAACTGCGATTTGGCGTCTGCCAGCGCCCCCCTTTCAACAGCCAGTTGTTCCCGAGCACGGGCCAGTTCCAGCTCCGCCCGCCCCGCCTCGGACCGACCTACGTAACCCAGTTCGCTACGATCATGGCTGAGCTCCGCGAGTTGCCCCAGCCGCGTTATATGACGTTTCACTGCTTCTGCTCGTGACTCGTAGAGCAGCACATCCAGGTAAACCTCAATGATGTCCAGAGCTGCCTCGGCACTCGCAATCTTGAGAGCCTCCAGCTTCTGGCGCTCCACCGCTGACGCGCCCTCTACCTGGGAGTTAACCTCTCCCCAGTCGTATAGCGTCTGGCGTGCAGTAACTTCGTAACCGATTTCACCCCACAAGCTATTCTCTGGACCGGCGCTGGCCTGTACCGTCGGCCAGTACCCATCAACAGCGATATCAAGGTTTATACCGGCTGCTTCAACCTCGGCACGGGCTGCGGCAACGGAAGGGTGGTTAAGCATTCCTCGGTATACCGCCTCTTCCAGACTTATGGCCTCCGAGGGTAATGGCGTCACCAGCCCGATGAAGGCCACGCCTACGAGCAATGCGCAAAAGCTCCGTCCGGGCGTCAAGAAACCTCCACGTTAATCCCATCCTGCACCAATAGAGTGGCGTCATTGAGCGAATACTCGGAGTAAGTCACACCACCACGCACGACCGAAGCACCCTCAACCCAACTCTCACTGCCGATATTCAGGGTGTCCTGCTCGTCGCCCTGAACGATCAGTGTGTTGTCTTCGTCCGTCAGTTCGATAAGCTCAGCGCTATCAAGCGTCAGGGTACTGGAGCCGTCACTCTGGCCCAGATCAATCTGCTCTATTCCCGAAACAGGCCCCGTACCGGGATCGGTCATGTCCAGATTGATCCCCCCATCAAGCATCAGCTCATCGAAGCCGTCGCCCCCATCAACTGCCGCAAACTGATCACTGGTCGCCCAGATAAAGTCATCACCGTTACCTCCATTAAAGGTGTCCTGGCCGGATCCATCTATCAGGGTGTCGCTGCCATCGCCACCATTCAGCGTGTCATTACCTGAACCTCCCCGAATAAGGTCGTTCCCGCCCCCGCCATAGAGATCGTCACTTCCGTCGTAGCCATACAGGCGCTCGCCTTCTCCTGAGCCAATAAGCGTATCGTTACCGTCGCCACCCTCGATGATTTCGTCGGCGCCCAGAAGCGTTTTGAGAACATCGACCGAGGTCAACTGGCCAAGCGAGGCAGAGTCGGTGAGGCCGTCGGCATTGGTGGCCGTGATGCTAGTGGCAGCCAGCAAGTCTGCTTGCACATCGATATCAAGCCCCAGAAGGGACTGGCCATTCTCGAAACGTACGGTGGCCAGGAGTTCATTGATTGCGAAGTTGTCGATGTCGCCATCATCGGCCGCCGTGATGGTCAGCACGGACGAGGGAGCGACCAAGCCCAGCAAGCCTGGATCGTTCTCCACACGAAACTGCAGTCCAAGCTCATCGGCCAGTTGCGATGATGCCGTCAAACTCTGCTCGTCAAGGTTGACGCTGAGTATTGGTTGATAGGCCACTTCGACGGAGCGAAGCTTGCCCCCCGCATCCACCGCAGTGAAATCCTGATTATTGAGGTTAAACAGACCAAGCGCTTCCACGCCAACGACGCCCAGCAACGCGGAGGTGTCGACCTGAACAACAGGAGCAGGCTGGCCTGGCGATGGCGCCGGTGGTGTACCACCAGTGCTGTCAAACTCCACCTGGGTATCAGCCGTGTCGCCATCGTTGTCCGAAACACCCGCGGTAACCGTGGTCGTCCCTCCTACCAGGTCAGTATCAGCCGTGGCTTCGTCCACAAGCAGGTTACCCTGGTTGAGCAGAGCGGCAATCACGTCCTGATCGGTAGCAGCGCCCTCTATCAGATCAACGCCTTCCACCACGATTTCCTGATCAACCTCTGCAGCATTAAAGCCCCCGAGAAACCCTCCGGTGCTGCTAATAGAGATCGTGGTATTCGTACCATCAAAAGCGAAATGCAGATAATTCGCCAGGTTGCCAGGATTCGAGCCAATCCGACCTTCGCCCTGCAACAAACCCGTTAAGTCGAGTATGTCGCCATCGGCGGCCACCGATACGAAGTTGAAGTCGGCCACGGTATCTACCACTGGCGTACCAGCTACCCCTTGATGACCGTCTTCCCAGCGGAGCACGTCACGACCAGAGCCGCCCGTCAGGGTATCGGCGCCGGCGCCACCGATCAGGATATCGTTGCCGTCGCCCCCATCGAGCGTGTCGTCGCCAGCGCCGGCACGCAGGATGTCCGAGCCACCAAGACCGTTGAGACTGTCATTCCCAGCGTAGCCATAAGAACGATCTGAGCCCTCGGTACCAGTCAGAGAGTTATTTCCACCATCCCCTTCGAACAGATAATCGGGCGAGTTATCGTTCAGCAGATTGAGTGCCAACAGATCGCTACTGCTCTCACTCACCGTGTTATTTTGGGAATCAGTCGCTTCAATAGAGAGCGTCGGCGCTACGCCCACGCTAAGAACCGGACTTGTGAAATAAACGGATCCCAGATACTCGTTGAGCTGCTGGTTATCGAGGGCGCCTCCGTCCGCGGCTGAAATTGTCATAGACGCGGTCAGCCCCAACAATGCGCCAAGATCGTCGGTTTCTATGGAGAAGCCGAACTCGTCAGCCAGATCCTCCGCCCCCCGAAAACCTGAGGGCCCCAAATTAACGCTGAGAACGGTAAAGCTAAGGGTAACTGACTCAATGTCATTGTTTTCATCAGTTGCAGCAAAAGCTTGTTGCTCGCTGAAATTGATCAGATTCAATGCATCTGCGCCAACCAATCCCAGGAGGCTATTCGAATCGCCCAAAGACACCTCTGGGCCGACCATTTGTTCAACCGGCAACTGAGAAACGCCTGTGTGCGTGTACTCATAGCTACCATCAAACATATTGACCACCAACGACTCACCTTTAACGGTTTGGACCGTGAGTTCTCCAGTGGTGGTGTTGTAGTCCTCCGAAGAGAACGTCAGGACACTATCAGTGGTCCCACTCGCCGACACCGAATTGGTTGCCGAGTCGAGTTCAAAGGTATAGCCATCAACCGTTACCGAGGAAATATGCCCACCATCGGCGCCAAACGACTCGACAAATGAACCGTTCTCCGTCGTTGGTGCAGAAGTGATATTGAATAACACCGGGTCTGCCGCCACCGGCATGTCATCCTCGACATTCACGGCCAGCGCGCCCTCGTTACTGGTATTGCCAGCGGCATCGGTCATACTGACGCCGAAGTTCAATGTCAGGACATCTTCAACACTGTCACCGGGGTGGTCCAGCGGCGCCTCCAGCGTAAAACTGTATGCGCCCGCCGTTGTTAGCGTCAGGGTAGCAACGGTACCAGCACTGACAGTTGAACCCGTCAACGTATAGGTGTCTCCCGAGAACGCGCCCTGCCAGGACACGGCCTCCCCGCCGGAGGTAACCGGTGGAGGCTCGATAACCGTGACCTCGGAGATGCTGGTGTCCTCCGTGATAGACAACGTGCCGCCCACGGTCGCGGAGTTCCCTGTGTCATCAGGCGTACCGGTATTATCCGGCTCGCCACCCGGCAGGCCCTCTTCCGAAACAGCACTAAGGGCATCGCCAACAACCGGAGCCGTGGTGTCCACATTCACCCCGATAAGGCTGCCGTTACCACTGGTGTTGCCCGGCGCATCCGTCTGGCGCGCCAGCACATCTCCTTCGGCATACTGACCCGCCGGGAGTTCAAAGCCATTGCCTGTGCCCTCGCTCCAGGTCGCCCCTCCGTCGAGCGAATACGACCAGGTGGCTCCAGGTTCCAGGCCGCTGACCGTGACCGTACCATCGCTGGTCACACCATCGCCGTCTGTGCCTGTGTCGTTCGCCAGCGACAGTGTCGGCGCATTTGGGGCCACCGTGTCCACCGTCAGGTCGAACGTGGTACTGACTGGCGATTCATTCCCTGCCGCATCCGTCGCTGTGGCCGTGAAGTTGTGGCCACCTTCAGCCAGGGTCGGTGTTTCAAAGCTCCAGTTACCCCCGGTATCCGTCACTGTCGTACCGATCGCGTTACCGTCCTGGAACACTGTCACCGTACTACCTGCCTCGGCACTACCACTCAAGATCGGAGTGATCTCATCGGTGCTCGATCCGGTCGGTAGATCACCCGTCACACTGCCGGTATCGTCAGTGGCGGAATCAATCGTTGGAGCATCCGGGGGATCCACATCCAGCGTGAACGTAATCTCATTGCTATCCGATGAGGCGTTACCCGCCACGTCGGTAATCTCCGCCACCGCATTCGACAGCCCTTCGGCAAACGGGCCCGTCAGGTCCAGGCCAACGTCGCCGGCGGCCAGGTCTGCGCCTGTTAC